>JAGXRF010000132.1 GCA_018335925.1 Flavobacteriales bacterium | reverse complement strand
TTTTATTTTTTCTGATTCTCGTTTTTCTCGAAGTAATTTATTGAGTTCTTTTTTTAATTGTGTTATTTCAGATTCAATGCTTAAGCTTTCTTCATTTATAGCTCCAAGAAAATAAGGCAAAGTGTCCTTTATAGATTGAGGAACAAAGTCTTTATTTTGGTTATAAAACAATTGATTAGGGTCTGCAACTAAGTATTGAGGTTGGTAGCAGTAAAACCTAGAATGTTTAAAGTTAGCCTTTAGTGGTTCTCGTGTAAGGGAGTCTGGAATATGGATGTTTTCATTAATTCCAATTTTTCGGGAGAGAAACTCTTTTAAACTATCAACGTTGAAATTGGAATCTAAATCGTTGAAATCAGGCACGGCGTCCCCAACATTTCTAATTAAGCAAACCGAAGAAACAACGCTAACCTGTTTTATATTTGGATTCTGCCTTGCGATAAAGGTTCTTTCACCATCATTAAATTTCACCACTACAGCAAAATAGGTTACTGTTTCTTTAATTTTTCCCTCGGAAATATCACAGCTATTACTAGCAAGACAATAGTCTAGAATGCCAATTAATGCTGTTTTTCCTGATTTTGATTCGCCTGAAATTATATTTACTTGGCCTAAGTTAAAAGGCAAGATTCTAGTTTCACCGATTTTATTGTAGAGAATGATTTTTTCTATTTGCATAATTAAGGGGTTATTCTGAAAAATGAGTAAACCGAATTTATACTACTGTTGTGAGATAGCCACTTTCCAAGCATTTCTGATTTTTTCAAAATGGTATCCACTTCTTCTAAATCATCACCACTATACCGTTTTATTCTTCTTGCTTTTACAATTATTTGACTTTTATCATCTATCTCAATTAAATCGTTTTGAAGCAGAAATAAGATTGATTCTTTTGTAAATGGAACCATCTGTCTAGCTCTAATTGAGAAATTGTAGAAAAGGTCTTCATTGTTTTCAACCCATGCAAAAAGGTATGAGCGTGTTGTTTTAGGCATCCTATCCCTGGTGTCTTTGTGCAAGAGAATTGGAAGGACGATAAATGAAAATGCAAAAGGAAAATTAGTATTGGTTGCTTTGTTGTAGGCGTCAGCAGTTCTTCTTAGAACTTCGCCACAAAAAGCAGGGTTTAGTAGGTTTGCAACAATCGGGTTTCTTTGATTCCAAGCTTTTATCATAATAAATCTTTAAAATTAGGATGCCAACCTATTCTCTTACTGTCAGATAGAATCTGATAACTACCCCGGGTTAAATAATCTTCATTAAATTTTTCTCTAATTTTGACAGGAGGACAAGTCTTTGCAAATTGATTTAGATAGAATTTATTCCCAATTTCTCGAATTTGCTCAATTTCTTTCTCAGCACATTCATCTTGAATTATGTCAAAAAGATTTTTCCAATAGTCATAAAGCTTTTCGTCATACTCGATTTGCTCATCAGGACTCAATAACTCTAGTCTTAACCATTTTGATCTTTGTTGAAAAGCCCTTCGAAAATCACTTATTGCACGTTTTGCTGTGTTTGATGAGAGTTTGATGGATATTATTTCTAGTTGCTTTATGTATGTTTTATCCTTGAAGTTTTTGACTTCTTGGTCGCTAATTTCTAATTGCTTACCGAAATGGTTTGGCAGATTGTCCTGACTAAAAGAGTCTCTAATACTCGAAACTTTCGATTGAAGCTCTTTTGAGTTAATACAATCCTTATTTCCTATAAGATGTTCGATTGCTATTTGAAACCACCAACCCTCTAAAATCTCTAAAAAACTATCTATTTGATTATAGGGCGCAGAATAGGCTAATTCTGATTTTAGCTTATCTGTTATTTGAGCTATATCAGATGCAGCATCTATAATGTGAATATTTTTGATAAGCGATTTTTTGTTGTCAATTGATAATTTCAAGTATTCATCATAGGCTTTTTTATTCGTTGCATTTGTTGATGTTGTTGCAATTGTGTCCATTTGACTTATCAATGAACTTATGGTGACATCTGATTTTAATTCGTCCCTTATAACTTTCAAAAAACTATCATTTGAGACTTCTTCTGTTGAAATTAGAGTAAATATTGTCTTTTCAGGTTCTACTCTGTTATTGTTTATATTATCCGCCCAAACTCTTATGGTCTTCCAAAAGTCAACACTAGAGTTTGTTAAGCTCGCCTTTGATTTTAGTTTAAGTTTAGTCTGAAATATTTCAGTTTTGTCAGGGGATTGAATTTCAATGTCATCTAAGCTTTCAATTCTCAATAGTGGGTTTTGAATAGCTCTATTTGAAAGCAGCAAGAACAGACTATATCTAATTTGATAGAAATAGCCTAATGAAGGCTCTCTAGCTGCAAATTCCGAAAGTTCATTTTTCTTATCCATTTATTCTTGTTTCAAATTAATTTATCTGTCTAAGCTTTGGCAAAAATTCAAGCTCTTTTGGTTTTTGCGTTTGCTTATGTGTCGGCAAAAACCAAATGTGCTTGAATGTGAGTTGGCTTTTTAGCATGTTGCACAACGTTTGTGATTTCGAAACCAGTTTCGTAAGGCATGCCGATTGGAATACATTGCGAAATTAGTTTCGAGTATTTTTTTTAAATTTTGGTCGTCCATATCCAATTCATCAAAAGAACTTTTATTCTGGTCGAATCCCTAATCCCGGCGTAGTCAGATCGTAAGTTCTGACTGGGTGGGATTTACAGTTCCACTGCCCTACCCGACCACCTTTCCGGCCAAGTATCGCTGTACTTCATAGACATCGATGCTATTGTTAAACTTTTTGCTGACCGAGGGAAGGGACTCGCTGGAAATCCAGATCTTCAGTTCGGCATCCAGGTCAAAGGTTCCCGCAGTCTCGAGCGAGAATCTGGTGATATTCTTATAAGGCATGGACTTGTACTCTATCTTACTTCCCGTTAGCCCCTGCACATCGATCAAAATCAAGCGCTTGTTGGTAAACATAAAGGTGTCTCGGATCAGCTTAAATCCAAGTTCGATCTGTTCATTCTCGCAGAGAAGTCTGCCGTACTTTTCCAGCAGTTTTTCGGAGGAAACCTCGCTAGCATTGCCCAGTATTTTGTTAAAAAAGCCCATACTTTATAAAATGATAAAACTCTAAAACTTGACTAGGAGTATCCGTTAATCCCTCTTCTACCTTGGAACTGGTATAGGCCAAAAATCCTTAAAATCGCTTCCGAAAGGCATTAGCCTTTTACGCACTGATCAACTTAAACTTCGTATTGCTAAGAAAGGGAATTTTGGGGAAGGAGAAATACCCAGTAGTGGGTATTTTTTGGGGTGAATGAGGAAAAAGTGAGGGTTTTGGGGGAATTGAACCTACTAAATTCAAAGAACAATTACGAATCTGTATTTAGATCATCCTGATTTAGTTCGCCAATTGCCTTTTCCAAATGGATTCTCTGAAACCATCCTACTAGTTGTTCATTAGTAAGCTCGTTCCGATCAGAGGTCGGTTCAAAATCGGACCGATCTCCAAATAGTCTGAGTGACATGGAATAGAAAAAGTTTATATCTACTACTTTTTTCAATAATCTATAAAAGGCCTCACTGAAATTTGACTTGTATGTTTTACCTCCATGTTTTCCCCCAGAAAATGAATGTGTAGTTTGACTAAAGGCATAAAGTAGTTTCAGAAAGTTGTTATTGTCTTCTTCTAGCCACAGTTTCATTTCTTCCTTGATTCTATCCCTTTGTATGCTACTTCCAATCTCGAGTAGATATCTGAAATAAGAATCCTCAATTTGTTCATATAGCTGATCCCATGAAAATTCGGCTTTACATCTTTGATAAAGTCTTTCTGAAACTTTGCTGAACGCTTCTTCTGAAAGTACGTCGGGTCTTGATCCTCCGTCACTTTTTGGATGAAGCACTCTCCAGATCTCAAAGGCAAAATTGAGTGGATCAGCACGATCAACCAATTTCACGGCAAATTCTCCCCTGCTTTGAGTGGGTTGATCTTCCACACATTTTTGAATAAAATAGGCTACTTGTTGAAAAGGAGCCATGATTTTGGAACCGGCGGAATCCTTAACAGGAAAAATTGATGCCATCAAGGCAAGATTTAGCGCGAGATATTCTTTTTGACTTGAGGAAAAGGAATTTTCTAAAAACTGAATCTTTAAAGCAAATTCGGCCCCATTCAAGTCAGAACAAAGAATTTGTAATTCTTCCTTGCTATCCAAATAGTCTTTGGAACCTAATCTTTCAATAACGTCATCAAAAACCACATCAGGTAATTCTCCTTTTAATACTACATAGGTAAAGTACCTATCAAAATACCTTGCCGAACAAATCCGCTTTTGTGAATACCATTCATTCACACTATCATCGCGATAAGAATACAATCCTAAAACAGATTTGAGTTGCGGGAATAACTCAGCTAGAAAATCAATAATTTGACTTTGGGTTTGCTCAGAATATAACTTGAGATGATCTTTAATCCGCAATTTTGCTTCTTCTTTTTTCTGGTGTTCGTCTTTTGCCTGAAACCCAAATGATCTGGAAGAACCCGTAAAAAGTGATGGATTTTTCTTAATAAACTCATAGGTCTGTGGAAATGTAACCTTCAATCCTTCAATGAACAATAAATCAACCAAATTAACTTCACCTTTTAGTAGTGGAATTGAAAATGAAATTGTGTTTGAAATACGTACCGCAATTCTTGGAGTCAGAATGAATTTTAGAAAGAATTGATCAAATAACCTTATGAATCTATCTTTTTCAGAATCGACTAATTTTATATCGTGTACTTCAAACTGTTTTAAAATCAAAGTAAGTGTGTAATCACGGACTGCAGAAATTTGGGCTTTGGGTAATCCAAGAGGCAATTGAACAATTTTTTCCAAATAATCATATCCTCCTTTAGAATAGGATTTATCCAAAGCAGAGGCTACCAACTCATCATCAAAGGATAACAAGTAGACTGTGTTATTAAAATTAGCCACTAGTTTAATCAGACGAAATACGACCTCTATCTCTGAAATACTCAACCTATCGATATCATCCATTACGACGACCACACGCTTGCCTGCCTTTTCCAAAGAGTCATTGATCCTGACTTTATATTCATCAAGAGAAACATTGGAAAGTTTTTTACCAAAAAATTCCATTATTCCTTTACCTCCTGAAAATCCTGCTAAAGCACCAACTGAAGAAATAGCGTCAGCATAGTCCAGAAGTTTTTTACCAATTTTCTCCTTTTTCTTATCTATTGAGATATTTAACCTTGTTGCCAAAACACCAAAAAACGACATCAATAATTGCTTTTCATCTGAAAAAAGCCATGGATTAAACTCAATGATGACTATTTCGGAATCATTGTCTAGTTCCTCCTTCATAAAATTCAGCACGGAGGATTTACCTTCTCCCCATTTGCCGTAAATTCCTACAACAAAAGATTCTTTACTTGAATGACCTTGAATAACTGTTGCTATTCGCTTTGCAAAGAGATATCTCTGAAAATAGTCGTCTTCTCTTTTCGAAATTGGTTGATCGGTATTTACCATAATTGAAGTAGAATTTTTAAGCCCTTACCTGAGTCTGAATAGCAGCTCTAATCTCTTCATAGATATCAACTTCTACATTTTCTGGAATTTCCAAGGTGACTGCCAGGCCGTATTTGATTCTTTTCCAAAATTTGAGTTCGGAGTCGGAAGCATCTTTTCGGCAGTTTACCTTGACGATCATAAATCCACCTTCAATAAAGGCATCAGCTCGCGTGCCTTCATAGACTTGATGCTGCAAGGTGCCCCGACTTGTTTTCTTGAAATCATACATTCCATCGTCTAAGGAGATATCCTCATTGTTCCTGAAATTGGAAAGATAGAGATGAGCTATCCGGTATTTATTTGACCAGACATTACAAGGTGAGAGCCATGCTAAGGTCGTAACCAGCCTTTTATGAATAACCTGTGAAGAAATAGAGGCAGGCAATGGAAATTTGAAGAGATGTGCACTCTGGGCTTCATTCCAAGTCAATTCTCCAACCCCAATAAGTGTGACTCTATGCGCAGTACAATAAAGGACACGGGCTTCATTTACTTCACCATAGCCAGTATAGGCTACAGTTCGAGCTTTTACCTGATTATTTGCCACCGAGGGAAATCTTTCAATCAATTCCCGGAAGAGGCTAAAGTTCTCTCCCAAGTTTGCCCCATGGGTAATCAAAGCCTTGACCAGCACCGGAAAATAGGTCTCAGGTATCTGCTGACTTGGACCGGATTCTTGGTTTAGCTGGAGTAAAACTTCCATAAGGTTTCCGGCTAAATGGGTTGTCTGAGCTGCTGAAAAAGTCGTTCCAAATTGATAAGAAACACGATTACTTTGACCTTCGGATCCTGGAGTGGCTACCAATACCCCAGGTGGCTGATCATTTCCATTTGGTCCAAACACCAAATTGACATGATCTCTACCCCGGTCAGCCGGAACTCTCCTCATTAACACTCTCCCGCCGGGCATCAGAATATCCGGTTTTATTGAATCATTCATCCCCCAGCCAAATCTGGAATAGGGGGCTATGTATCCGTGATCAGCGGTAACATGGATTCTAGCGAAAAACATGGGTTGGCTTGGATCGATTTCAGCCTCATCCTTATTCAATGCTCCAACAGATAGGGCATTAATCGATTCAGCAGGTGACAGAATTTTGCGATTGAAATCCTGCTTCAGCATTTGATCCAAAAAAGACTTCTTGCCCTCTTCCGAAATTGGATTCGTGAATTCAGAAGGGTTTATTGTAAATTCTATAGACTCTCCGAAGTTACCTGCACTGACAATAAAGAGTAGGTTGTATTCAAAAGCTGCCCAATCCAAGAATTTTGCCCAAGAACTCATTTCTCTTCTGAACGGGCGAAAAACATCTCCTAGCGACAAATTAACCACTTTTACCCTAGGAGCAACAGGCGCCTGATGAGTGTTGCCTTTGATCATTCGCACAATGGCGCTGTGAAGCAAATCAATCAACAATCTATTTTGAGGAAATTCTTCGCCATCAAATCCATTGTAATGCATCACAGGCCTGGCATAGATGGGTCGCAAGAGCGATTGTTTCTCCCCATTCCAATCTCCATGGCAAATAGTAGATGCCACGGCAGTTCCATGAATTCTAGTATTGGCTACATACTTGGAAGCAAATCCATCGGGATCGTCAACTAAAAGCCGCCCACGAAGCAATTCATGATTTTCCAATGGCAAGCCATCAAACATCGCTACTAGCGGATCTCCTAAGGGCTCATCTGCCCGAAATTCACTTTCAAGTTCGATGGTTTCATTTGATTCCACGGAAACTTTTGCCTGTCCCGGTGGTCTGAAATATAAAACGTTGGATGCTCTTAAAAATCTGACGCTGGTTTGATTAGTGATATTTTCAAATGCAGAGACAGGAGCATCAGCGAGACAAGCGAAATACCGAATGGCCATCAAATCAAACTTGGAGCTCACTAAAACACTTCCGCCAGCTTCAGAGATTAAAGTTTGGAATTCTTCAAAGGCAATTTCTCTTCTTCTTTTACTTTCGGGATAGGTAAATTCAACTTCAAAACGAACAGTTTCCTGCCCCATTTCTCTTATTCCATCCAAGTATTGAGGCATTCCTGTATCCATCAATCTATCCTCTACAGAATAATGCCTTACATTTTTTAATCTTTTGAACAGTTCTTTGAATTTGGCTAATCCTGAATCAAAAGTGGCTTCTCTATTCTTTTCAAAAATCTTCCAAAGCCTTATTATTTCATCTATGGATTTTTTGTTAACCATGGAAACAAAAATCCGACCTTTATATTTATCATGATCGCCTTTGTAAAAATCCTCATCCGGTTCAAATTCTTCCAATAGTTCCTTTAGAAAGAACATTCCAGGTACTTCTTTGATCGCTTTGTAAAACTCATCGATCGAACCTGCTATCTCAAAGACTACAATATACTCGGTAAAAAATCCTTCCGGCTTGAGAGAAAGGCTTATCGCTTCTTTATCGAAGGCATCTTTAAGGGTTTGCCATCGTCTTCCTATTCTTTCCTTTTGCCTTTCATGGTCAGGTAGGTGAATACCGGAATTACCTGAACCTAAAGGTTCTCTAGCAGCTATACCCGGAGTTGGAAAAATTAAAAGTGGTTTTTTATCTGCCATTCGGTTCGCCTTTGAGTGTATGATAAGTCAAACACTCCTCGACGATTTTTTTAACATTGGCTTCTGGAAGGGAAAGAATGTACTTCCTTTGGATATCGAGTACAAAGTCTTCCACCTCGGAAAAGCTTAGGCCCTCCAGTTTCGACGCGATTTTATCCAAGGAATGGTCTAAAGAGTATTTCACTTGATTTTCAAATTTCTTAAGCCAGCGGACAATCATTGTTTTTGTGGGTTTGTCCAAATTCAGTTTTACCTGAAACCTTCTGCCCACCGCACGATCTAATAGTTCGGGGTGATTGGTAGCGGCGACCACCACCACATACGAAGGAAGGCGATCAATCTGCATCAGCAAGGAACTAACCACTCGCTTGATTTCCCCGGTTTCATGCTGATCTCCCCGCTCCTTTCCGATTGCATCAAACTCATCAAAAAATAACACACACTCCTGGGTACGAACAAAATCAAACATTTGCTTTAGCCGTGTGGCAGTTTCCCCAAGGTAACTTCCAATAATACCATCGTAACGAATTACGTAAAACGGAATCATCAAGGACTGGGCAATAGCTTCGGCCAATGAAGTTTTTCCATTTCCCGGTGCACCGGAAAGCAGAATTCGGTTTCGCGGCTCGAGATTATAAGAACGGAGAATATCTGCCCGAAAGTGCTCTTGAACCACTTCATTTACTTTTCCAAAATTTTCTTCGGAAAGTATCAAATCATCCAATCTTTTCTCTGGTTTGACTTTAAAAAGGAAGTTTTCGAACCGCTGTCCAAGTAGATTTGAGTTACCGGAATTACCCCGAGATCCCCTGCTTTCTGCAGACCTCAGGAGCTCATCAAGCTGGTCAGCAAGAATGTGGTGCTGTTTGCTTCTCTCCTCCGCAATAATGGATTCTGTCACCCTGGTAAAAAGACCCAGATCACTTGAAAGCCCTGCTTTTACCAATTTAACCAACAAATCTGCTCTTGCCATATTCAATAGAATTCCCACAAAGGAACAAAATCGCCCTGGTAATCGGGTTAAATTCTATCCTCTTTGTTTTGTAAACTAGACAATCTGTGGCTGAAAAAAAATACCCACAACTGGGTATTTTCCTACCTTACCCCTCTCCCGATAAGCTTCGCTCCCGATTCGTAATCTTTCGGGATTAAAATATCGGGACAGGCTCCCCTCTGGGAGTAGTCAAATTATCGTTGGGACTAGGTGGAATTTGCAATTCCACCCTACTATCCTTACCAATTTGTAATTGGCTTTATTACCACGCCCCTCCTCTTCTACCTCATCCCTTCTTCTTCCCGATCCGCTACGCTACTCGGGACAGGCTCTCCAGGAGAAAGCGATCATTCAGTGGAGTTTCCAAGTTTTGTAATCCTTTGGCAATTCACTCGATTACTATTTCTGATTATCAAAGGCTTCGTCGTGCCAAGAAAGGGAATTTTAGGGAAGAAAAAATACCGGGTAGTGGGTATTTATCATTTGTTTTCCTCTTTTTATCTTAGTGAAAACCATTTTTTTGTATGATACGACTGGTCATTATTTTTCTGCTTCTCGGATTAGCTGTTTCCTGCAGTACGATCCCTAATCCTGTCCCAGAGAATCCTGAACGAGTGGAAACGGATAGCCTCATGGCTATTTACGGCAAATCGATAGTCACCTCGAACCTGAATTTCCTCAGGTATTTCCAGCTGGACAAAAATGGAAATACGCTTCTCTACGGAGGTACATCCGATCGATTCTGGTTCGGGGCTTTCAGGCCTGACCGATCCCTTATCAAAGAAAACTTAGTAAAACTTGATTTAGAGAACAGTTTCAAACAGCCGGTTTCCAAACCCACCGCCATTAGCTATCGGGTATTGGATAAATTGATATTTGAAGTTTTTACCCGTGAGCAATCCGAAAAAAGTTCCAACAATACCCTGGCAAGAAGCATCCTGGGTCTTTCGGAAAGTACCTATGAAATCCACCATATCACAGATTACATCCAGAGGGATGACTATATCTACATTGAATTGGCAAGGCCCTGGAGAGGTGGGTACCTGCTGGAAATGAACGGTTCGCTGGGAAGGAGCGGAAAAAACTATACGCAATACATTTCAAAAGACTTTTCAGAATCTCTGGTTTGGGATTGTCTCCACTGAACCGCCACTTTTGGGTAGATGCCGTGATGCCTTCGTTGTTCTTTTCTATTGTTACTCTATTGCCTATTGTTTATTGTGACTTGTTACGTTGACTATTCTGCAAAATCTTTCTTGCCCCAACAACTCGGTAAATGCCTTTTCTAATTTTTCTTCCGTGAATTTCATTCCTTGGGTTCAATTTTTATTGTCCAAGAAATTGCTTTTAACCTTTCTTGAATCAATTTTAAGGTTTCCAAAATCGCTTCTTCTTTGGGTAATTCTCCGTACACCAAATTTTTAAAGTCACCGTTGTAAATCGTCTTCAACTCATTCCACACATTTTCCAAGTCTTTGAATATAAGTGCTTCATTTGGATGATAGACAAGCCATTGATTGTTGTTTTTAAAACTGGTGACATCATCATTAGCTACTTTTAAAAGCATTTCATCAAAAGCCGTTGATTGAAAAAACTTGAAGAACTCCTCTTGTTTAAGTAGCTGATGTAAATCATAGGTGTGCCGTATCTTTTTCTTTAAATCATCTATCGGATTTTCTCCATAAGAAAAGCGAACCAAACTCATTATTTTTTCACAAATGGTTCTTATGGGTTCTAATGCCAATAGGTCAAAAGGAAGTAGCCCGTTTTCTTTGGCAATATCAGACTGCTTATTATCCAACATCATTTGACCAACAAATGAAATAATGCTTTTGGTAGTAAATGGTTCGCAGTATCCAAGCCAAGTTGATTCCAAAATTATCACATCTCTTACTTGTCCGTGATCACCTTTAAATTCTTTGTTGTATGAGTGTGCCGTTTTTCGGTTCATTCCCATTTTATGGGTAATACCTTCAATAGTTACTTCGGGCAATACGGTTTCTACAACTGTACTTATTGCTTTTAATTTTGATTTTAACTTGCTGTCTGTTTCTCCTTCTCGCCTTAATACTACCAAGTCAATATCTTCCGAAAATCGTTCAATCATATAGTAACACTTGGATAGTGCTGTTCCTCCCTTAAACACGGTGTCTTTGCCAATATCATTATTGAAAATGGTAAACAAAGCATAGGTAACCCAATAGTCTTTTTCCACATAAATAGCAGGGATTTTCATTTGGTCAGCCGTAAACTGAACAGCTTGTCTGAATAAGGTTTTATTCTCGTGTAGGTTCATACAATATTCCATTTTTCGATGTTGGAAATTGCTTTCGCTGCACCTGTTAGTTTATACTTAGTAATTGGGTTCAATGATTTAAAAAGTGGTTCAGCTGTATTGCCCTGTTGTAATTGATCTAACAACGCACCTAATAAAGCCCTTGTAGCAGGTGGATATTTTAATGCCAAGCGGACCAAGGTAATTGTTTCTTTGTCTGTAAAGTTATTTATTATGGCTAAGAACCGTTTGCAGGATGCTTCTATACTGGCATCAGGTATTTTTTTGATGTATCGGATGGCATCCAATAGCTGCAACAAAGGAATATTCTCTTTGGTGATGGTGTTTTTTTGCTTTACAAAAGCAATCGTATAGCGTTCTCTTTTAAAATTGGGGCGAATTTGATTTTTCCCGATTTGTATGGTATTGCTTACCTGTGTGGTTAAGCCCAACTGA
Source organism: Flavobacteriales bacterium (assembly GCA_018335925.1). GTDB lineage: Bacteria > Bacteroidota > Bacteroidia > Flavobacteriales > Flavobacteriaceae > Flavobacterium. The sequence goes on along the minus strand of JAGXRF010000132.1, from coordinate 58,480 downwards.
TTGTAAATACTATAACCCGTGAGATAGCCTGCTATTTTTCCGTTTTCTTCCAATAAGTCTTTTACTACTTGTGCCTGATTGGGTTGAAGATTACCAAAAGGGGTATTTTCGGGTTTGTAGTATTTGCCTTTGGATAGTTTGGCAATTTTGCCCGAAGCTACCATACGGTTTAGGGCTTTTATCACCGCTTCCTTTTGATTCACCTCTGTAGCAAAATCAGCATAGGTGAACACATAGCCTTTGGGTAGCCTGTCTATAGTAAATGCTATGTATTCAGCTGTTTTCATTCTTTTTATTGTAGTGCAAAGATAGTTAATTTGTCCAGTTTATTAGCAAAAAAACTGGACATTTTGAAATCTAATGAAGTATGGTTAACTTTGCAACTCCATTGCAAAGTTAACCATACTATACCTCTTGGATTTTTTATCATAGCTACACTTCAATTTCTTCGCCAATCCCCATCATCATATTGTAATGACCAATATTTTCTGTGTGGCTAAATATATTTTTAAACACTTCCAAGTATTTAGTAATAGTTCCGTCAGGAGCTTCAATAAATAAATCATCAGGCAAGGTATGAGAACCCTCATTTGCCCAACTTAATAAAGACCTGCAAATTTCTCTTTCTTCTTGAGTTGAAAACTTATTTATTAAAACATCATCTCGTTTGCTTCCTAAAATGCTGAAATAGTTTTCAAGAATTCGTCTTAGTGTGTTTTGAATAGTTATACCCGAATTATTTTCCCATTCCTTTATTTCTCGCCAAAGCAATTCATAGGACGATTGTATAGGGTTATTTATTCCATAAAAATGGATGGCAGAAACTTTGTTGTTTTTGCGTAAAATCCAGAATTGAGATTTTTCACCCTTTCTGTTCAATCCCTCATAAGAGACCCCTCTAGGCGTGTTATCTACTCACCATCTCTGAAGTTCAGTTGGATGCTGGGTGAGTTTGAAACTTCACCCTTATATTCTTACCAATTTGTAATTGGCTTCACCAACTCACCCCAATCCTTCCCGAAATCCTGCGTGACAAGCTTCCTTGAAGAGAAGGCGATCATGCAGTAGAAAACTTAATACCAGAAATCCATAGAGGCTTATTCAACAATCGATTGGCTTGGTATCAAAAGCTTCGTTTTGCTAAGAAAGGGAATATTAGTGATGAAAAAATACCGGGTAATGGGTATTTTTTGAGGGGGAATGAGGAAAAATCGAATTCGAAGGGAGAAATTTCGGGTTGAAATAAATGGATCTTCAGATTTCAAAAATTTCAGATAGAAATTTCTTGACTTTTTAAGCCCACACCTCCCCCAAATACACCTAATTGGAAAGGGGCCTGTCTTAGGAATACCCACTTTCCTGACTGAAGGCAAAAAAGGCATGCTTGGCGAAAGCCTTGAAATCAAACTCTTCTTTGTTTTCTTTCATAGTCAAAATTTAATGGTTTAAATTTTAACACAGCTATTTGAACAATCTCATTCTCAACTTATTTCGCTCAAAATTAAATCGGAGGCCATACGAGCCAAAGTGTAGAATCTGCTTTCTGATACATACTTATACATTAAGTCATTTAGTTCAATTCCCATCGCTTTCTCCCCATTCAAAGCCCAATTCCACAACCTTTTCAATAAAGTCTTTAATCAGGTAGGAATCTTTTTCAAAAATAACTTCAATTTCTTTCCAGGATTTTGCTAAATCTCCATTGTCTGGCTCTCCTGTATGAAAAACTAATTGACTGACTCCTGCTAAATTTGCTGCAACAACCTGAAGCCAAGTCATTAGTATTCTGTTTCCTCCATAAGCACCGCACCCCCAATAACCGGAATGAATAATTGAAGGCAATGAGCCTGATTCTATAACAGCGGCTCTAAATCCGCTAAAAGCTGTATTAAGAATATAGTCAATTTCATCGAAAGAATATTTCCCAACACCCCCGTAAGGAGCAGTAATGGCAATAAAGTTGGTTATGGTGGGTGGATTTAAAACCACTGTAGCTCTTCTAACCACATCCTCTGCCACCCAACCAAATTCGTTTCCATATAATCCATAAGGTCGTCCTTCATCCGGGTTACAATCCGTCTTTACGAAACACCTTCTCTCTACTCCAGAAATTAAAATCGGGGTAGGGTTTCCACCTTCCTTGGTTAAACCATCTATATTGAGAGCAGTTAATTTTTGCTTGAGTGAAGCTAAAATTGGATGTTCTGCAACTTGCATTTCATCCTGGGCAAAAAGATCACTCCCGTAGGCTACAAACAAATCCTCATCTGCGAAATTCAAATGCCACTCTTTTGCTAATTGACTTTGATCATGAGGAGCATAATCGAAAAATCCATCCTTAACAACTGCTATAGAAGGCATTAAAGAAACATTCAACCTTTCAGGTAATTCCATTTTTCCCCATCTTGAATATTCAATATCCCCACTATGAACAGAATCAGGCGGGCATGCCAAAGCGTAAACCACCTTCTTGTTTTGAGAGTAAAGTAGTGCAGGTTCGGCTTGTATTAATTCTTGAGATTTGAAAGAAAGTCTTTCTTTTGGATTTACCATCTTTTGTTAATTTAAAAACATTCGAAAAATGATTCATTATAATTTCCACACAAGTTAAAACAACATTTGCAGTATGGTAAATGGAAAAAATTGAGTGACGGCAATTGTCTTTAAAAGTGCAATCAAGGATAGAATTTTTATCTCTTGAAGTCCACATAGAGCAGTAAGATTTCTCTTCACCATACTTCTATTAATTAATCTGGATTGGGTAGAATTCATTCATCACAATTGATAATGATCATTCGGTCAAATTCACAACCCATGAAATTTTCCAAATCAGAAAAGAAAATTGAGTTCACATCGAAATCCAACTTCCTATTCAATAGAGGCAGGTTTTGAGGTTGTTCGATGGATAGAATATCGAAGTAGGAATACCCATAATAGGCAGTACTGCCTTCGTTGTTTTTATTTACATTATGTAAACCAATAGGATAGTTTAAAGAAAATTAAAACCTTTGCAGGTATTCGAAATACTTTCTTTCGAAATATGGATCTTTTTTTAGGCGATCTGAATCAATAAAAAGTGTAAAAAAATGTTCGTTTTGAATTGCTCCCAAAAAATTCGCTTTATTCAAATTAGCATTTTTAAAGTTTACATCTAATAGATATGCTTCTCTAAAATTTGCATTTTCACAATTGGCACCTGAAAAATCTGCTCCACAAAAATCCGCTCGCCTTAATTCAGCATCATTTAATTTAGCTTCAATCAATTTAGCATCGATTAAAATCGCATCAATCAGATAAGCGGCACTTAAATCTGCACCAGTTAAATCTGCCCCACTTAAATTAACTCGATTTAAGTTTGCTCCCCTCAAAATAACACCTTTCAAATCAGCTCCTTTCAAATCCAATCCTTCAAGAATTGCTTTTTTGCCACCTTCTTTATCATTAAGCCACAAAAGATGCTCATCAATAATACTTTTTAGGTTTTCCATGAAATTAAGGTTGCATTATAAGTTGAACTTTGCTATAGAATGGTGATTTTATCACTTTCATCAAATTCTCAACTCTTTTTACCTTGACTAGGTATAAGATCTTAATAAAGGTGAGAAGAATTTTTTAAACATATAAATTATGACCTAAGTTCATGTCATCAATTCTCTTTTAAGCGACTTTCAATTTCAGGAAAAACAACTGGACCAAAAACCTTTGTCAATTGGGGCAAATCCATCACCTTTGATTCAATCTGAGTCTTTATGATACAGATGGTACGATAAGAAAATACATTGTTTTTTGATCTGTGGTATCATTGCCGTTTACCACATCTATGAGCTTTTATTGAGCTTCAGGTGAAAGCCCAATCGCTCTGTGGGTATAGAGTAATTCCTTCCCTTTCAGTTTTTTATATCCGTTTCCGATCTCACAATTTTCGCCTCAGGAACTTCATAAGTACCAATCTGATCAAAGGCCACATGTTCAATCTATTTGTCTTGAGTAAAGAATTATGAGGAATCTTTGAAAAGAGAAGAAACCTTCTCATTGAAAGAAATAACTAGCTCGCGCTTGGCTATTGTCATGGCTACATAGAGTTTTAAGATATCTGTAAACAATTCTTCACAAGCTTAATCTGGATTGGGTAGAATCCCATCAAAATAGTTGATGATAATCATTCGATCAAATTCAAAACCCTTTGTATTATCCAAATCGAATAGGAAAATCAAGTTATTCCCAAATCCATCTTCCCATCCAATACCGGCAGGCTTTGGGCCTGTCCGATAGATAAGATGTCATAATAGGAATATCCATAATTGCCAAGACAGCCTTTCTCATTTTTATTTAAATCTAGGATACTTTTGAGGTAAGCTAGGGAAAAATTGAATCCGTTGGAAAGCGGAGAGGTCTGTCCCAAAAATGGTTTTGGAGAGGAGAAATTGGCAAATTCAGGATTCAGAATCTCAAAGTCTCCAGTAGAATAGGCTGCAAAGTCGGTGTCTTTTTGAGCACATCGTGCGCAGCAGCTAGCATTTCTCTATTGTCACGTTAATTCTAAGTGATCTTTAGGTAATTCTGTCTGTCAATTTTGATTCTTGGATAGGCAATTAAATAGTGTTTGGAAGGTACCACCTAGGCTATACTAACACTGAGGAAAAGATCATTTTCTCTACCCTCATAGAGCTTTATGATAAATATCAATTCAATCAATATTTTTAAATTATGTATTTCTTCTATCCTAACATATCGGTATTTAGCCTTGATCCTATATCCCTATTACAAAGAATAGACTGAGACATACCAAGATTGTGGGTCACACCAACAAATCTGATGTAATCTTACCAATACTTAAGACCCTTTAAAATATCCTCTCTGGTTCTTTACCTATAGGAAAATGGATATACCCCTGAAGTTGAATTGGTTACTGCGTGGAGTTTACAGACCATTGACTTGTAATAACCAATCATCAATTGATCATAATACCTCAACCACCCCTGTACTTAAAAAAAGTAATCGTTCGGTGCAAAATCCAGTATTAGTAATCCAAGGAGACTTATCCTACCTACTCCAATTGATCATTAAAATCTTGATTTTGATAACATCATTCAAGTTTCGATTTTAGATAAGTGAGAAATTGTCTCCCTACACCATCCAATCACTTACCAGCTATCCATTGAACTTCAAATCTTAGGTCATTGGTTTCTAGCTTTAACAGCTTAAATGCAAAAATCTATTCAAGAAAACAATCTACTTTCACCCCATTCTTCCAATTTTCTCTACAAAACACTTTCCCGTCCTCGAAGTAGTAAATCCATTCTCCATCCTCTTTTCCATGGTTGAACCTTCCTCTCCATTTTACCTGACCATTTTCATAGAAAAACTCCATGTTGTTTCTTTGATTTTTAAAATCGTAAGTAACCCTATATTTTGGGTTTCCATTCTCAAAGAAAGATTCTTTTTCTACGATTTCCATAGCCGTGAAATAGAAAGAGTTAAAATACCTAATATCCCATGATATACTTAAATAAATAGGTTTTTGAGCAGCTAGATGCTTTACTGATAATAATTTAATGAAAAAAAATGGCTATTACTAGGATTTTTAGGTGAAACAGGTAACAAACCTGTTACCTAACATTTGAAATAGTTTCGACTTCCATAAGGATATCGACTATTAAAAAAGCAGTAAGTAATAAATAAGGAAGAGCGCAGGAAATTAATGATACTTGGAGCTATTTTTTAAACCAAATTACGCTACCTAAGAAATTGCCACCTAGGAACAAAGCACATTCAAATCATCCCTGAATCATATAAAATATATGAAAACCGATCTCCAAATTTGTATCAATCAGGAAAAAAGAGCACGATTCAATTCTTTACCCAAAAGCAAGTAAGGAATCTTCCTGTCCAAACAATGGGTTTGAAAAAGTTTAACAAATTGATAGAGTAGAGGATTCAAGAGAAATAGATCTACCTACAAACTAGCATCACTAAAAAAAATGCAAGTGTACCAATACAGAAATGGGATCCTACACTCACATCATTCTGAGCCATAGCTTTAGTTTTACCTCACAATTTCCTCAAGGTTCTAAAGTTGTAATCTTCTATCCGAAAAGCCTTTTCAGACTGTCCAAAAATTTCAACATTCAATTCATCAATTACCTGTAAGATCGAGTCTTTTGCTCGCTTATAGCTACATCTGAAAAGTTCATTCGACTTTTGACTTCGACCTTCGTGAAGATAGTTGATATTTGCAGCCATATAAGGTTTTAATACTTTTTGGGTTTCAAATTCAATTGTACCTGAGTTTAAACACCTAAAGCTGAATAAAATTTCCCAATCATCCTGGCTTCCATATTTTGTTCGGTTTAAGGACTCTGCCCTAATTAACTTACTGCTTGTAGTTCCAATTTTAATCAATTGCCCATTAATACTTCCTGCGATATACACTGTCCCAAAAGAAACTTGCCTGAGGATAAATGCTATTCTAGCAGTGTCACACATCACACAATGGCCGGCCCTTGTTCTAATGGTATGTCCAAATTGATCACAAGGTGTAGTGTTGTATGCAAAGACTTTTCCGTTTGACTTCATAGTCTCCACAATTTGTTTGACGGATTGGCCTTTTGCATCCATCAGCAATTCATCTGGAAGCCCTTGCTGAACAATAAAGTTTTTTTCGTCAGATGTCATTTTTCCTCAAGTAAATTCAACCACCTTTTCTTCATACTTCTTTTGATTCCATTTTTCGGGAAATTTCTTTGGCACCTGTTCCATAAATGGGGCACCACAAATCTCATCAACTAACCCTCTATTCATTTGAAATTTGACTGTTTCAAACAAAAATCGTTCGTTCGAAGGAAAAGAATTAATTGGAAAAATGTTGCCCAAAAGAAGTCGATCCCCAAAAGAATGAGAAAAGTATGAGTATAAATGGGCCTGTTTCCTAAAAACTTCATAAAACTCGAACACTGTAAATCGGCTTTTCTGGCCTGGAAAATAGGCTCCAATTCGAATAGATTATTCTCTTCCAAATCAAGAGAAACAGCCCATCAAATCCAGTGGATACTCACTTAAGGACTGGGCAATTCCCGTTCAGAATCCGGATGCTCTGATTTAAGTTTTTCGGCCCTTTTCTCTTTCCATTGAAAATATAGCCTGAGCCCTAAATGGTAAATTTCAGTGATGACCCAGCCAAAAAATCTGATCACATTATAAATGACTACGATCGCGAGGTAGGATAAAAAGAGCGTAAGCAGGATTAAGGTAAGTACCGATGCCCCATTTCCTTTCCTGTTTCCTTTAGCCCAATTACTTCTGAAAGTCAAGCCGGGTAAGCCCGTACGTATGGAAAACCCTTTAGAACCAATAGCCCCGTACTTAGAACGGTAACTGGTCGAAAATCCGGAACCGCTGATATTCACTCCTAAGCCCCTGTTTCCTCCCACTCTTTTTTGTAACCTAAATCCCATGCCTTAAACTTTAAACCAAGTAAAACCTATTAACTACTCGAAAAACCACGATCCAAGTCATATTTTCCTTCCAATATCATGGATTAATTTGTTCATAAACCAGAATGAAGAAGCGTTATCAAATCTTGGACATAAAATGACAACCATTAAATCATACTAGCTCCAAACTCAAGGGGATTAAAGTCAAAAATTGTTTAGGCAAAAGACTCCTACTTTAAAGAAAAACCAATTGACAAACCTGATCCAAATCCAATTCCCGATTCGGCTCCAAGTAGCTAAATAAAACCTAAGCCAATCATCCCTTTAATTTCTGAACTAAATTGTGCAAAGGAAAGACAGTCCAATCCACCTACAAATAATAGTCTATCCATTCGCCCAGGCTTAAAGAATCCTACACCCTAATCTACTTCCTTTTCAGTTTTTCAATGAGTTTCAAAAGCGATTCTCTATTCTTGGCTTCATGATAAAACTTTGGCAACTTCTCTAAGAGCGTGAAATGGGTTCTATTTTTATGTTCTCTTAATTTGGAACCAATGTATTGTTCCAAATAAATGAGATGAGAGTGATTGTAAGCAAAAAAATAATCATCCTTAAATGGGTATAAATACCAAAGTTCAGCATCAAAATAAACGTTGGCCGAAGTTTCGAAATAATCCAACATACCCAAGTGGTTAAGTAGAGTTTCTTTAGTTTCTAGGTGGCCACAATAGGAACAAATCATTTTTGCCTTCTTTTGCTCATAATCAACTGTGGCTATGGCTTTTCGATGACAGGAAGGGCAGCGTACCGCGACCTCCTTATGAAAATCAGCAAGTCTGTATTTTTTATCTTGAAATCTGTGATCCATTTTCTTGTAGGGGAATAGTGCGCTTTACAAAAGGAATATACAGGTCAAACCTCTTCAATCCTTTCCTCATTGCCATAAACCCACTCTAATAAAGAAATGTCAACTTGCTGTTCAAGCTGGTTTAAAAAGGATCTCCTGATCCTGTACTACTTCCAAGATTTGAAAAATTCACAAAACAGCCAATAAATACTCCTTATTTCAAGATGAAGTTTGAGAAAAGTAACCTGCGAAACAATGTGCCTTTTAATCAAGGTGTCAATAACTGATCCTACAATTAGAGGCACTTGATGCAATCTTCAAATGGCTAATCAAATCCACTTGGAAATTCCAAAAGATAGGATTGGCCTAAAGTAAAATGAAAAGAATAACCGCTACACCATAACCGCCCTCATCCGGAAAAAGTGCTCAGCCAATTCCAGATTTCCCATACACGTCAATCCCTCAACTTTTTCTTCGTCGGAAACTCCTTGGGTAAACATTCTCCAAGCAAGTTCTCCCGGAATCATTACTTGGGTAGTTGGCTTAAGTTTAGAAAAAGGAAGCAGTTGCCATCCCAAATCCATTCGCTTTAACCACCAGGAATGAGAAAATTGCCCGGTAATTGTGATTTTGATTAGTGTGCCATTCGGACCATCCAAATCCTGATAATGATAAGGCATAGCCCTGAACGAAGTCTCCAAATAGGGCAAATAAAGTCGTTCACTGAAAAGTGACTGGTCTTTGGGATCCAATGCTTGAAAAATCTGTTGGGTATGATGCCATTTTTCGGTGTATTCTCTTGCAACATGAAACCAATTGAACGACTCCCTCTCCCCTGCCCAAGCTACACTGAAAAGAGCCTTTTCGAAAGGCTTCAAGCTATTGATCAACGTTCTGTATTCAATTCCACTTACCTCCATCAACGCAATTAATACCTGAGGGCTAAGCCGAGTCATGGCCCTTACCCAGTCTGCGTTTAACCTGTTTAGAAACCTAACCAAATCCTCTTTTGATGAAATAAACCCAGGATCTTCCCCGAAAAAACCATCCCTGATTATGGAAACTGACCTTAGATTTCCATCCAATAAATGCGCCACTACCTGCTTGACTGTCCAATGTCCTGCTAAAGTAGGGCAATCCCATTGGTCAAGAGAAATGGATTTAAGTTTGGTAATCAAGAGTAGGTCAAGCTCCTGAAAAAGATGCCTGGTTCGAATCGGGATAGAAGCCTTCATGGAAGAGAATATTTACGAAGTAATCCCAAACCTCACTAAAATCAAAACTTGGCTTACCGCCGACCAAAAAAGGGGTTTCCCCCTTCTTTAGAATGGACAGACATTCAGAATGTAGTCTACTGCTTTTTGAGCTTTAGATGCAGCATCAATTAGGAGCTGTTTATCATTTTTCAGTCTGGCAATCCAGCTTTGGATATAGGCTGCTTGATTTTCTACCAATCTAGCTTGCTGAATACCACTGAATCCACAAAGAAATCCAGCCCCCATCTCGGCTATCAGTTCTTCATTGCTGTAATTTTCCGATCCGAAGTAGTCAATTTCCTCCACTCCGGGTCGGTTCAGTCGGTTCTTATGTCCTGTCGAGTGAACCAATTCGTGAAAGAGTACCGCGTAATAATCTTCGGCGGATCTGAATCTGGGTTTTGAGGGAAGATTGATCAGGTCCAGATTGGGATGATAATAGGCTTCTTCCTTTTCGTGAATCAATCGAGGAGGATCAAACATTCCGTTGTAAACAGACTCACAACGGTCCAAAACAGGCAAACTCTGATTCTCTCCTATTTCAGGTAGCTCCCAATCAATCCCCTCAATCTGTTCGATTGGAAACACTTTGTATTCTTTGAGGAAGCATACTTTCGTCAGGGAATCTATGGGATAATCTCCAAGAAGTCCCTCGGGAATTGTTCTGCCGGTTTCTTTGTGCTTATAAACAAAATTCCAATAGCAGACAGGGATCGCCTTGGATCCCTTCTTTACCATACCTCCGAGCTCTTTTGCCTGCTGAAAAGTCAGATAATAGGGTAAATCGTGATTTAGTGAAACCAATAGCCAAAGGTTAATCCCCCGATAAGGCTTTTTGGTCAGGTAATTGGAAGGCAAGCCATTGGAATTCCAGGGTTGATACCATGGGATAATCCCCTGTTCCAATTTATCGAGGATTAACTTGGTGAAATGCTCATATACATCCGTTGGAGAATGTTGGGTGGATACCTCACCTTTTTGGGTTTTGGAAACTTTGCCTTCAGAAGTTTTCCATCCGGGATTTGCTGTTGTTTTCATCTTTTTACGGTTTAAGTTGAAATGAACTGATACAGCAGTCCCGAGCGGAAAGAGGGCACTAAGGGCAAGAGGAAACGGAATAAAAAGGCGTAGGAAGAGCGGTGGCTTTATGCCGTAGTCTCTTGTCCCGTGTGCACGCTCCCCGCTAACTTGGCTGGAACAGGGAGTAGAGAAGACTAACGGCTTGGATTCATCCTCACTAATTCAGTCCATTAAAAATCAGATTGATACAGTTTTAAAAAAGCCATATAGAACAGAAACAAGGATCTTCTACATTATAAAGAGGGTTCACAGTTCCAGCTTAGCTATAGCCACAATCCCAAAAAACATACTCTTAATGAAATAAGAGCAGATAGACCTACTACAAAAAACTTTAAGATAGAGCCAAATTTGGATGGGTTTAAAAACAGGCTTTTTCGAATAGTTCACCTTATCAATCAAAAAGTAACCATAAGTACCTTTTTAAAATAAAAAATAAACAAACTCTTACAAAACCTTCCCCAAGAAACCATACTTGTAAGCTCCTGGCTTAGGGATCAAGGCTACAGTCTGGAGTTAGAAAAAAAATACAGGAAAAGTAAGTGGCTGGAATCAATCTGACAAGGTGCCATGAAAAGTACTGGTGAGTCTGTTCAACTTGAAGGAGCTATTTATGCGCTACAAAATCAACTTAACCTGTCTGTTCATATCGGGGGTAAATCTGCATTAGGTCTTCTTGGAAAAGCTCATTTCCTTGAATTCGACAAAAAAGATTCACGCTATTTGGTCAGAGGGAAGAATTACTTCCAAAGTGGGTTTTAAACTTTCCGTGGGACGAAAAATTAAATTATCATTCCAGCAATTTTCTACCAAAAGAGTGGAATATGGTGGATCTCCAAATAAAAAATTACTCCATCCGTATATCTGGTCCGATAAGGGCGATGATGGAATGTCTTTACCTAGCTCCAGAAAATCAAAGTTTAATTGAATGCAATGAGTTCATGGAAAGTTTAAATAACCTAGTTCCAAAGACAGTCGAGAGAATGCTTGTGGAATGCAATTCAATCAAGGTAAAAAGACTGTTTCTATTCTTGGCCGAAAAATCAGGGCACGCTTGGTACAAGCACATCGATTTGGAAAAAATAGATTTGGGTTCAGGATCCAGAAGTATGGTGGCAGGTGGAACGTTTATCAAGAAATATAAAATAACAGTTCCCAGCGAATTGGCAGAAAATGAATCAAACCTATAAAAACCAAGTAAAATTACGCCTATATGTACTACCTGAAGTTTCTCATGAAGGCTGCTTTGCGTTGCATGGGGGAACTGCAATAAATTTGTTCATTAGAAATATGCCAAGGCTTTCTGTGGACATCGACCTGACCTATCTCCCTATAGAGGACAGACCCAGCACCATCGAAAATATAGCTCAAGCCTGATTCAGAATAAAAACCAAGCTGAAGTCCAATATTCCGGGACTTTCGGCTTTACTAAAAAAGGAGACTGGAAAGCTCCTGATCACTACTAAAGAAGCTTCTATCAAACCGGAAGTCAACCTCATCGGAAGGGGAGTGATTGCAAAGCCAGAAATGATGACCTGATGCGAACGTGCGCAAGAGGAATTTGAAACATTTTGTGAAATTCAGATTGTACCGCTTGGACAACTTTATGTGGGAAAAATCTGCGCTGCATTAAACAGACAGCATCCCAGAGACCTTTTTGACGTCAAATACCTACTTCAACATGAAGGAATTTCAGAAAAAATTATTCCCGGATTTCTGTATTGCTTACTGGGAAGTGAACGCCCAATTTTTGAGCTACTAAAACCCAATTTTTTTGATCAAAGAAAAGCAATGGAACTTCAGTTCAATGGCATGACCCTAGAACCATTTACTTATGAGGAATATGATCAAACAAGAATAAATCTAATCGACCTGATTAAGTCAAATTTGACTAAGGAGGATAAAGAATTTCTTTTACAATTTGAGAATGCAACACCCGTCTGGAAGACCTATGATTATGTAAATTATCCATCAATCCGATGGAAATTCCAAAATCTTGAAATCTTAAAGAAAAACAACCCGGCAAAGCACTCACAGATATATATGAGTTTGAAAGACTATATAAATGATTAGAGTCAAAGTGTAAACTTCCAAACATCTTCTTTCGATTACTTGATCATCAATCCCGTCAGCCCCGGCGTATCCATCATCCGTTCCAATTCTTCCTCGATCAGCTGACGGACTTCGGCTTTGATCCATCGGTAGTTTTCAAGGACTTCTTCCCCACTCAGTTTCCTGACTTGAGGGATGGGCTGATAGCCTTTTTCTTCAAGGGCTAAAGCTTTATGATCATTCTGAATCTCACAGTGAAAGGACTTGAGTTCAATCTTTTGGGTAGGATCATCCGCTACTATTCCCACAAACTGGCCGGAGGAAAGCTGTGAAATGGTCGATGGAGGTACTGCCAATTCCAACTGAGTAGAATGGCTGATGGAAGTATCCCCCGAATTGATGGACAGACTTCTCCTCACTTGGTTGATTTTTCCGATGCGGTCAGAAATCTGCTTCGCTGTATCTCCCAAAACCTGGCCTGAGATAATATTTCCCACCGTATTCATAATGACTTCTGCCTGTTCTCTACCATAGTCCTTTTTTAGCTGGCTGTAATCCTGAACCCCTAGGGTAGTTGCCACCTTATTGGAACGCGCCGTGGCAATCAGGGAATCAATCCCATTGAAATAGATTGTTGGAAACTCATCAAAGATGAGACTGGACTTTAGGCAATTTTTCCGATTGACCAGCTTGGTGATCCTGGAGATATACAAGGAAAGTACGGCCCCGTAGACCTGCTGCTTTTGAGGATTGTTCCCCATGCAGATGACCTTGGGTTCAGCAGGATTGTTCAGATCCAGGGTAAACTCACTTTGGCTTAGGACATAATAAAGTTGGGGAGATGCCAGCCTGGCCATGGTAATTTTGGCACTGGCAATCTGTCCTTCCAGCTGTTCGGCAGCACCGTGAAGGAAGGCTGAAACAAAGGGATTGATCAGAACCTCAATCTCCGGTTCGGTCCGCAAGACCGAAAACAGCTTGGGATATTCCACCTGCATCAACTCGATCACGTGAGGCAGAGTACAATACTTCCCGCTTCGGTACTTCTTTAAAAACCAGATTACTGCCGTAACAAAATTAATTGGAGACTCCACAAAGAAATCTCCTTGTTTCTTGATCCATTCCCTGTTTAGCCCCAGCATAATTGTTCGGGATGATTCTGAAGCATCGGTAATATCTGTCATCGAACTTGGCTCCAGTGGATTGCAGCGATGACTGGTTTCCAGGTTATCAAAATTGATTGTGTAGAACTTGGGAAAAATGGAATAGGACAATCGATTTTTGATCAGGTTATTGTAAGCGATTCTGGACAAGTCATCGTATTTGAAGTCATAGACGAACATCGAGAAGCCTTTGCTCAAGTGTTGAGTGATGATGTGACGGATGACAAAATATGACTTGCCTGCCCCTGGAGTTCCAACCACAAGGGTAGCCCGAAAGGGATTGATGATATTCAACCAACCGGAAAAGACCTTCTTTTGAACCCTGAACCGTGTGGGAAGATTGACCGAATAGTCATTTTCCAACAGCCTTTGCTCTTGGGGAAAAGTTTCATTCAGGTGATTGAATACTTCAGGCGAAAACCCATCCCGGATTACCCGACTTAACTTTCCTCCCACCGTCAACACTCCCATCCAGGCCATCCCAATGCCTGCAAGGTAAACCAGTTTGCCCCATTGCATCATCCGAACCCCTGGTTCGGCAAATACAAAAACCAGATTCCAAAACAAAAACCAAAATACCAAGCGCTTCCAGTTTAGATCAGGGTCTTTTTTTCCTTTTGCACCAAGCAAGGAAATCCACAGCAAGCCCAAGGCCAAAATGCGTATCCTAACAGTTCCCTGGAATAATCCTGTCTTTCCGATCTGGGCTAATAAAAAGTCAATCCATTCGTGAGTCAAAGCCCACGAATGCAATTGAGAATACGCAATCAGATAGGTATGGATACCCAATACCACCAAGGATCCCAAACGGGTAAAATCCAAGATTTTTTTTAATCCCTCCTGATTCTCTCCTGTGTTCATGAATCCCCCTTTTGGTCCTTTTTCTTTCTTTTCCTTTTCTTCCTACTTCCAAAAGGAGAACCTTGGAAAGGCGAATCTGAAAACTGAACCGGAAGGTCAAGAGTCGCCACCACCTCGGGAATTCGATTTTCAAGAATAGATAATCCATCCGTTTCCACCTCTTTGGCAGTGGGTATTACTTTTGGAACCCTATCCCCTGCCGAAAGCAGTCCAAAGCGTTCCGCTAATCCGTGGGCACCAAATTCCCTCCCTAAATCCGAGCCTTTCATTCCAATCCGGTGAGCATGGTCCACATAAGTCGCTCCAAAAATCTTTCCCTCTTGGGTATGGTTAAGTACCAGATGCACACCTTTCTTCTTCAGGTTCTCTGAGAATTGGTCTAGGGAATTACTTTTGGGCAGAATTCCCGAAACCCTAGCCTTAACGGTCTCAAGGAGCTGATCCTTTTTACCCTGATTCATTAAAAACTTACGCTCCAGTTTTTTGAGGGTAGGTTTCAAATAAAAACTACTCGCCTTTATGGGCACCCCTTTTCTCCTTCCCTTTTCGTCCAGCACATGATAAACCAAGCCTCCTCGTTGGTAGCGCTGTGAGTCTTTTTCACCGCGGTAGGCCGTGATCCCAAAACTGGAAAGGATCGCATTGTACTCCCCCAAGGAGGTAAATGCGTAATTATTCCAGACCTGGTTAAGCACAGTATGGATACTTGACTTAGAGGTTTCTTTCCCATAAACAACCCTGCCCAACTCCTGAAGGCTAGGACCTATTCGTTGCTGCTTTTCAGCAGGCACCAGACCAAACTCCAACTCAATTTCCTTTCTCGCCTTTTCGGACTGATCTCTTCCCAGATTATGGGTTTCGATCCGTTTGCCTTCCCGGTTGATATTCACCGTGACCAGATGAACATGTGGATGGCCAGCGTCCTGATGCTGATAGACCAGGTAAGGCTGATCACCAAAACCAATCTTATCCAAATAGGATTTACTGATGGCATTCAATTTATCTTCCGAAAATTTTTCACCCGGGGAGAAGTTGATGGAAATATGAACTGCGTTGGTTTTGGTTCTTCGGTTGAGCGAGGTTAACATTTCAAACCTCTTGACCAGTTGACTGACCGCTAAATTCTCCACTCCTTTTGCAAACCCCTGTGATCCGATCAATTGGGCCATAGATTGATTTCGTTTGGTCTCGTTGTAGCGAACGACACCCTGAATCGATTTTCCTGTACTTATTCGGACAACCACAGAACCTGAATTTTAGCCAATACCTCACCCAAGTTTGTCAGCTCATTTCCCAGTTCATGTTGGAAAGCCAGAAGTTTTTTCCCCAAGAGAAATTTCTCAATAGTGCTTGAATTTCCATGAAAGGATTTTACCACCTGATTGAGGTTGATACCTATCTTCTTTAATTGACTGTCTATTGAAATCAACACTTCGATCAGATCTGATACACTTCGATCCCGGACTTGGATACGGATGGGTTGATTTTGCAAAATCCTTCGAATCAGTTCACTCATGGTCAGGGAAGAATCTTTGTCCAAAACCTTCACTAATTCCTGATACCGGGATTCTGAAATCCGACCTTCTATCTTTCGAGGGAACCCCTTAGACAATGGTTTAGAATGTTTTTTAGTCATTAAAACTTGCGTTTTTTAGAATTTGAGAATGCGACTCCGGAGCAAGCCCAAGGCGGATTGTTGTAGACAATCCTACATCTTGCTTACTGCACCGGGGCGCAGTACTTCCCCTTGCAGGGGCTTGGTTTCCAAGATTTGAAAACAGCTGCCCCGACTGAATCAAAACGGCCGGGGCAGATGCATTAAAATCGGCAGCTTTGCATCCCATCCTTCAGTTTTCAAGATTCCAAAGCCATCGGGAAGCGGCTGCTTTCCAGTCTCTGATGGGACTTCCGTTTTCATTTGTCCATCCCATTCCTTGGTAGTAAAAGAAAAATACTTCCCCTTCTTCTCCTGAGAAATCGCGGGTTGCAAAATAATCTTGAACATCCTCCAAACTCGGGGTTTTGAAGGCAGGGCGCAGGTACTCTAATTGGTCGTGTATCATGGTTAATAGTGGTTTAGTTGGACCATGAAACTGAAAAACATTTCAAAGAAATATTCAGTAGTAGCTCACCTTCAGGAAAAAAAAATGGAGCCAAAAAAAATTATTCCACCACCAACTAGACTACCTGATTGGACACAAAAACTTCAGACCCGTTTTACCTTATTGGTTTTTACTACTGAAAAAAAAAGAAAACAACCCTTTAAGTTTTAGCCACTAATACATGACCAATGGAAATAGAATTGATTACACGGGCTGATTTGGAAAATCTTAAAAGAGAACTCCTTTCTGAAATCAAAACCTTATTACAACCTAAAAATGAAATTAAGGAAGACCGAAAATGGGTCAAATCCAAAGATGTGCAAAAGCTTCTTCAGATATCTCCGGGAACCCTACAGACGTTAAGGAATCGAAAAATGATCCCCTTTACCCGGCTAGGAGGAGTAATCTATTACAGCCAGGAAGATTTAAAAAAGGTCCTGGAGAAACGGGGGGATGAGGCGACTGATTTCTTTTTTAAAAAGAATAATCAACGTGTTAAAAAAGTCAAGTCAAATCTCAATCAAGATTTGAAAAAATAATGTTCTAGCAAAAACCATCCAATGAATTATTGAATTCCAACAGTAGTTTAAAAAGACATCATTAAGGTTTGGAAATTCAAAAAGACCAAAGACTTAACTACTTGTTTATTGAATTTCCGGAGCAATCGAGGACCATCAGAATTCAGGCTCCAAACCAGATTATTAGCAGTTCAGCACGCTCGAGATTTAATCAGTTTCTGCTACAGTTACCGGGAGATATCCTTATCACAAGCAATTTCAAGGGTTCCTCCTGAATTGTAGGCTTTAAAACCCATCAAAAATAAATCATCAATTAAGGCGAGCTCAGTAGAATTGAAAATCGTCAAACATCAAATCTGGTGAGTAAAAAATCAGGATAAAATCGAGCAGGTATCGAGACCGACTGGTCAAAGAAACGAAAGAGAAGTGCATTTAATCCAATTAGCATTTCACCTACTGCCCAGAAAAAAATATCGTAAAAGTCAAAAAAGCCTTGTAACCTGCTGTATGTTAAAATAAAGCCCAACCGGTAACTTTCTGGGTTGTCTTATTCTCTTCCCTTCCAGCGGAATCAGGAACATAGGGTAAATTTAAAAAGGATTTCAATTCTCCACAATGCCAAAAAATAAGCCCAAGATTAGCCAAGAGCATAGAAAAGGTTATTACCGGGGTAAAATTAAAATCCATAGAAATGGTAATTACAAAGACGTTGAGCAGGATTCCAAAGTTAATTGCTGCACCTAGCTTGCTAAAATGATGAGTCATCAACAGGAAACCAGAAACTAGCTGGGCCTAACCCAAAAACCCCCAAAAAAGACCAGTTTGGTACATGGCCTCGAAAAAATTACCAATAGTCCCAAAGGCAGCATCCTCTTGACTTTCACTGGTCAATCGCTTGCCCTTAATTTTGATTAAAGATGTAAAAACAAATGCTGTACCAAATGCATATCTGGTAAGTATAACCAATAACTGTAACCAGAAATTATTTTTATACCTCTTCCTAATATAATCATTTATCTGACCATACCTGGTTACACCCTAAAACCATTAAAACTACTTAGACAAAATCCCTCCAAAAACTATGGGCACTAATAATCAAGTGCCCCACGGATAAAGCAACTCATCAACAATTAATCAAACCAAATGAAACCTATATTTCTGTTATACTTATAGACAAGTAATTCACAATGACTTAACCTTGAAACCCAACTCACCTACAATCAAAAGGAAAGTTTGGCAAAAGGGTCTACTTTTCTTCCCAAATCCTTTCAAGAACCATCCCATTTCCCTCTTTATCCAAAGTTTCCTGTTTTAGAATATCCCTTGTTGATTTGGAGATGTAAGAGTTTGTTTGCTCTCCCCTTCCGATGGTATCGTATGATTTTACAATCCAAACTTCGGTTTTCTCACCCGAAGGCGACTCGTAAATTCCGCTTTCCACCGAGGTAACAAAAGCTTTCAAAGCACCTTGATTCCCCTCGGGTTTAAAGTCAAATATTCCGATTTCGGATGGGGTTGATAACGTCTCCAGCGGCAAAAGCTGAAGAAGAAAGAAGTAAAATCCTGAGTCAAAAACAGGTGAATCCAAATCATAGGTAAAAGGTGTGGAAACGTTCTTCCGCTTATCCAGATAGTATCCACTGATGGATTTCGCGTATTCTATCAGAATATCCCGTTGCATATTGGTGGATTTATGTCTTTTTGGAGCAAGCGTTTTTGAACTAATTTCCAATGAATCAATCCAACTTTTTGGGGGAAGACCGGGAAGAATTACATCTGTGATTATGTCATAATTGACTCCATCTTTTATCCAGGCATAATGAATCACACCCAGATCTCTGGAGTTCCCATTAGCGCGCATGGTCATATTCATTTTCCAATTTCTATCAGTAAGCCACTTGGATTCAAATTCCGCTCCAGGCCTAATTATAGATTGTGAAAAAGAAAAACTGCTTAAGAGGAATAAAAGAAGTGATATGAAAATCTTCATTGTGTTTTTTCTCAAAAATAAAGAAATAAAAAAGTAGAGCACTAGCCCAAAATGGGTGAATTATATCTAATAAGTAGGCTGGAAAAAGTTAAAAGAAAACAAGCTCAACCTTATAAATTCAATTATTAAAAAAAAAAATCCCTCATGAATGAGGGATCGATTTTAGGAGGGTGAGCAGCAACTTTGTCAAATCGTATGAGGAGGCAACAAATTAATTTCGAAACTTCAGAAAGAAAATAAAAAATCAATCTATTGCCTCGATCATATTTAAACACCAAACAACCGTTCAAAGGTGAATTAAATTATCGATAAACCGAACACCCAAAATGGGTGATTTTATCATCAATATTATCTAACAAATCCATAAGCACTCTTTAGGGAATCAAGTACATGAATATAACTCCTGTTTCAAACTGCACATTGTCTATAAACATAACTTTCAATTTTATCATCTAATTATTATTTATTAAACAAGGTATACGAAAGCATAAATTCCTGAATATTACCAGAGAGTAAATCACTACTTATTGATGGTATTTCATAGATGTAACCGAACCGTAATTTCTTAATCTGGATTCCTGTCTGGATACTTGATGCATAATCGAACCGATGGCCAAATCCTATCCAAAAAGCATCTTTGAAAAGAACCCTGAAATTCATATCCAGAATATCTTTCCCTCCATTCCAGGTCCTGAACATAAAATCAGTGGTCACCTTCATATTAGGGGTAATGGAATTCCTGTATCCCGCCTGTATGATTTGCTCTCTAGGAACCAAGTCTATAAAATCATCTCCAGATGAAATCCTTCCTGAGTTTACTCTTTGGGAGGACAATCCAATGTAATAATTGGCATGAGTCAGGGCAATTCCCAGATTTAGGTCCAAAAACTGTTGATCTGACACTCTTCCCTGCAGCGGGCTTAATCTCGGATCGTTTTGTTGTTCAAACGTTAGAAGGTTGCCATCCAATCGAACAGCCTGATAAAACACCCCTGCACCCAATCTAAGATTCGCATTCTTCGAGATTCTGATTCTGGAGGAATAATTCAATAAGAACTGATTTTCCTTAAATGCACCATGACTATCCGAAAACAAAGAAAATCCAACCGCATTTTTCCCTTCCACATTGGAATCCGACTTTCCGTTTAAATTGGCAAAATCAAGATCAGCCCCTAAATAGAGGGATTTAGGATTTCTGTCCAAAGAGGACCATTGATTCCTGACCACTGATTTAAGCTCAGTTCCATTATATCCTACAAGGGATGGATTGAAGTATCCCTGAATGTCCTGGAACTGACTGATAATTTTCCTTGACTGGGCACAGCTTACGATGGGGTCCCAAAACAAAATCACAAGGAAAAGAGAAACTATTTTTTTCATTTTTGAGTAATTAACGCCTAGTTCATTCTAACTATTGACTTATCGAATAAGGTGAAGAGTACCATTTCTCTTTTCACCTGTTTCTTTGATTTCAATGACCCACTGGAAAGTATCCGTAGCTAACTCAACGTCCTCAAAGGAGCCATCCCATCTAAAATCAGGGTTCTCGGTATAGAAGACTCTTCTTCCCTCCTTATTGAAAATATGTACCCGGACATTTTTGTAATACCTTAGATCAGGAACTCCCCAAGTATCATTGAACCCATCTCCATTTGGAGAAAAGGAGTTGTAAACCTCAAGAGACTCCAAAACAACCCGCTCACGGAGAATTGTGAAATCTTTGATCAGGGTATTCCCATCCCTATCTTTCACCTGAACTCTTATGGTAAATTGAGACTTGCCCGAAGCTTGATCAGCACTGCTCCAGAAGAGAATATTCTCCTTAATTTCAAAGAATCCATTATCCAATTCCTGTTGCACCAGTGATATTGAATGCACATTATCCACTGGATCTATCACCCTGAAATTGCCGATTGCTTGGAAGAAATTATCCGGATCAGGTATAAACCTGTTGTTACTCAGGATTAGATCTTCAGATGAAGGTTTAGGAAGAACAGTAACCTTAAGTGTTGGACTTATACCTTCCGGATTTTTAATATCCCCAGTTTCAAGAATCTCACCTTTGATAAAATACACTCCCTTGGCAAAGACATTCAGCTCATTGGAAGCCCAATTCACCTGAACTGAAATGATTCTGGCATCCTGGGTCACTATCTGAACTTCATCAGGCAATTCCGGCACAATTCCCCATGGGGTTTGGATCTCGGCAAGCTCATTGTAAGCCAGAATTTCCACAGGAACTATTTTAAAATCAGCTCCCTCAAACCGGACCATGTAATTCACCCCGAATGACAATGAACCAATACCTATCGGATAGGTGCCTACAGCTTCTCCAGCCGGTCTATTCAATTTACCGATCCCCAAACCAATTCCATCGGAGAGCTTAAATCCGGTTGCGCTAAAGGACAAATCAGGGTCATTAGCTCCAAAAACCTTACTTGCAGGCTGAGCAGTTACGGTCAGCTTAGCAGGTAAAATCTCCAATACTCCCTCTTTGTATACCAAGCTGTAATTGGGATGACTACCCCCTGAAATTCCAATTGGATAAGTTCCCACAACAGAACTTTGGTTGGCTGAAAGACTCAAAACAGGCCGGACGGTCAAGTCATTGTCTTTATTTACCAATCCAGAAAGAGTATAGGTCAATACAGGGTTAAGATCACCGAATTCCCGCATTTTGGAATCCGCAACCACCTGAAGTTCCCTTGGTCTGATGGTAAGCAAACCATTTTGATAGGCCAATTCATAATTCCGGTCTGCCCCGCCCGAAACGCGAATCGGATAGGTACCCACATTGGAGTTGGAGGAAGCAATGGTCTCGACACTTGGATTTGTTTCCAGATCCCGGTCACCGTTTACCAGACCCACATACTGATAAGTCAGACTTGGGACTTGGTCACCATAAATCATTTCCTGATCATTGGCTTTCACAAGAATGCTTCGTTTCAGTACCCGTAATTCACCATTGATCAACGTCAGAGAATAATTACGGTCCAATCCACCGGTCAATCTTATCGGGTAGATTCCTACAGAAGAAGACTGATTCGCGGAAGTGGAAATAGTGGGTAATTGGTCAATCCCGGTGTCTCCATTAGCCAATCCTTCAAACGTGTAGGTCAATTCAGGATTTGGATCGCCGTATCGTTTCTCTTTGTTCCCGGCTCGAAGGATTAGTGCCTTTGGTTCAATTTTGAATACCTCCTCTTTTAAAATCAGGCTGTAATTAGGTCCTGCAGACAGATTACCCAAAGTGAACTTATACGCATTCACATCCTCCCCTTGGACTCTTGAGATATCACCGGAAATAATTGAGGAAGGATCTCTTGGTAACAAACCGTTGACCCTGAATTGAAAATCGGGATCAGGTTCTCCATATACCTTACGCTGATTACCCAAGGGGACAATTTCCAAACTCTTAGGCTGGATAGTGAAATCAGCTCCAACAAACTCAAACTGAATATTTGGACTGTTCAGGTTGCCTTGATTGATGGAATAAGTCCCCACATTCTCACCCGGATTTCTTGACAGGCTTCCTGTCAAGGTAAATACCTGACCATTGGGAAGCGTACTTTCCGGCTGAATGCTGGAGGTAAATGTCAACGATGGATCATTCTCTCCATAAACCTTACTTCCCGCATTGGCAACAATCCTGACTTTGAAGGGATTGATTGTCAAAATTCCCGATATAAAGTCTATTTGGTAGTTGGGATTGGTTAGACTGCCCTGCTTGATTGGATAATTTCCAACGTTTTCACCTGGTTCACGATCCAGAGTTCCGAGAAAGGAAACTACTTGTCCATTTTCCAGAATTGAACCTGCCGCAGGAACTGAAGCATAGGTTAATTGAGGATCCAGCTCCCCAAATGCCTTGGATTGATTGTTGGCTGTGACCTTAATCGGTAGAGGTTTAATCTCCAATTCGCCTCCAATGTAAGAAATCACATAGTTCGGGTTAGTGAGGTTCCCCAGCTCAATTGCATAAGAACCCACATTCTCTCCTGCTTCCCTTGAAAGCTTCCCTGAAAATGAAAGGATGGATCCATTAGGTAGAATAGTGCCCAAACTTGGGATCGATAAAAATTTGAATTCAGGATCTAAATCCCCATAAATTTTCTGCTGGGAATCTGCATTGACGGTAACTGAAAGAGGAGTTATTTCCAAGTCAGCGCCATTGAATACCACAGAATAGTTTGGATTGGTGAGAGAGCCCAGTCTAATCGGATAAGTCCCTACTTCCTCCCCTGGCTCTCTGGTCAGACTTCCTGCAAAGGAAACCACCTCCCCGTTTGGCAAGACCGAAGCAATAGCCGGAACAGAACCATAGGTCAGCGCCGGATCAATTTCACCAAACACCTTGGTTTTGCCCTCAGCGGTTACCACCACCTGTCTGCGGGTAATTTCCAATTCCGAACCCACATAGCGTAGGGTAAGGTTAGGGTGATTCAGAGTGCCCACTCCTATGGCATACCTCCCCACATCTTCTCCTTCCATTCTGTTCAGCACTCCGGATAAGCTTAGGATTTCCCCGTTACTCAAAACCGTTCCCAAGGCTGGCAGCGTGGAATAGGTCAGTGTCGGATCCAGCTCCCCATAGACCTTGGTCTGGGCATCTGCCCGCACCTCAACCGACAACGGCGTAATCTCCAACTGACCGTTCTGGAATACAATATTGAAATTTGGATTGGACAGCGTGCCCCTGGAGATGATATAAGTACCTACCGCTTCTCCAGGCTGTCTCTCCAATTCTCCTGTAAAACTTACCCTCAGGCCGTTGGCCAATTCCTCTCCCTCACCAGGAATGGAAGTATAGGTGAAGGCCGGATCAAGATCTCCGTAAGTCTTGGACTTGGAATCAGCTGACACCCGGACTTCTTTGGGAACAATGCTCAAAAGCCCTCCTACATAGCCAATCAGGTAATTCGGATTCAAATCCTTGATCGTGCCTATATCGATGCGATAGTCTCCCACATCTTCCCCTGGCTCACGCTGCAGCGAACCGTTTAGCTCTACCCGAATTCCATTCGGTAGAACTGTGCCCAAAACAGGAGCTGTGGAGTAAGTTAAGGCCGGATCCACATCCCCATATGACTTGGACAGAAAATCCATTGTTACCTGAATCCTTCGCTGGGTAATCTCCAGGTTCCCCGGAACGAGTTGAACAGCATAATTGGCGGAACTCAAGCCCGAAACGACAACCGGATAATTACCCACATTCTCCTCTGGATCTCTGGAGAAAACAGGCGTTCCGACTACCACCGAAATATCATCCCCGACGACAAATCCGGAATATTGAAGTGTAAATACCGGATCCAGTTCACCAAATACTTTGGTCTCCGAGGAAACAGTGATCCTCAAGTCTGCAGGGGTTATTTCACCGTCGGTTCGGGTAAACGGTACCGGAGCCAGGTAATTCGAAGCAGCATTGCCTGAAACACCATAGGTAAGTACGATCTGCTTCCCAACTCCAACATTTGCGTCCTCATACTGAGCAGAGCCCGTGACAACCACCTCATCCCCGGTAACCAGATTAAGCGGAGCACCCAAGACAAATGATGCCTGCCGGGTTCCGTCAAATACTTTTTGAACCGTAATCGAAGGATCTCCCATCAGCAGTTGCCTTCTTAGAATATCGGCAAACCATACCGGAGGGAATAGCTCATAATTGGAAGCCTCCGATCCTGAAAGTGAAATCCCCGTAACCCCAATCTCAATAGCTTGGCCTGCATTCGAGGTGACAAAATCATACTCGGGAGTTCCGGAAAGGGTAACATCATCCCCATCCAGGACCTCGGACAATACCGGGGTGCCGGTTACCACCGCATCAGTGGTCCCGTCATAGGTTTTCGAAGACGCTGTTAAACCGGTTAAGGTTAAGCCCTTCTTTAGTATGGAAGCAGTAGCGAAAGGGGAATTAGTCAAAGTCAGGGAATAATTTCCAGCATCAGGCCCGGTTAAGTCAGCAGATACTATTCGTACTACTTTTCCTATTCCTGCATCAGAGTCCTCAAATTCAACCACTACATTTTCAAGACTGACCTGATTGAATCCGGTTACCAATCCTGAGAGCTGCAGGTTGTTTGATTCAATTTCGGCACTTACCGTTCCATCATATCCTTTTGATTTAGCTGTAAAAGATCCGGAAACCACAAGAGTCAAGGGCTGTATTTCCAAGTCAGCACCATTGAATACCACAGAATAGTTTGGATTGGTGAGAGAGCCCAGGCTAATCGGATAAGTCCCTACTTCCTCCCCTGGCTCTCTGGTCAGACTTCCTGCAAAGGAAACCACCTCCCCGTTTGGCAAGACCGAAGCAATAGCCGGAACAGAACCATAGGTCAGCGCCGGATCAATTTCACCAAACACCTTGGTTTTGCCCTCAGCGGTTACCACCACCTGTCTGCGGGTAATTTCCAATTCCGAACCCACATAGCGTAGGCTAAGGTTAGGGTGATTCAGAGTGCCCACTCCTATGGCATACCTCCCCACATCTTCTCCTTCCATTCTGTTCAGCACTCCGGATAAGCTTAGGATTTCCCCGTTACTCAAAACCGTTCCCAAGGCTGGCAGCGTGGAATAGGTCAGTGTCGGATCCAGCTCCCCATAGACCTTGGTCTTGGCATCTGCCCGCACCTCTACCGACAACGGCGTAATCTCCAACTGACCGTTCTGGAATACAATATTGAAATTTGGATTGGACAGCGTGCCCCTGGAGATGACATAAGTACCTACCGCTTCTCCAGGCTGTCTCTCCAATTCTCCTGTAAAACTTACCCGCAGGCCGTTGGCCAATTCCTCTCCTTCACCAGGAATGGAAGTATAGGTAAAGGCCGGATCAAGATCTCCGTAAGTCTTGGACTTGGAATCAGCTGACACCCGGACTTCCTTGGGAACAATGCTCAAAAGCCCTCCTACATAGCCAATCAGGTAATTCGGATTCAAATCCTTGATCGTGCCTATATCGATGCGGTAGTCTCCCACATCTTCCCCTGGCTCACGCTGCAGCGAACCGTTTAGCTCTACCCGAATTCCATTCGGTAGAACCGTGCCTAAAGCAGGAGCTGTGGTGTAAGTTAAAGCCGGATCCACATCCCCATACGACTTGGACAGAAAAGGCATCGTTACCTGAATCCTTCGCTGGGTGATCTCCAGGTTCCCCGGAACGAGTTGAACAGCATAATTGGCGGAACTCAAGCCCGAAACGACAACCGGATAATTACCCACATTCTCCTCTGGATCTCTGGAGAAAACAGGCGTTCCGACTACCACCGAAACATCATCCCCGAAGACAAATCCGGAATATTGAAGTGTAAATACCGGATCCAGTTCACCAAATACTTTGGTCTCCGAGGAAACAGTGATCCTCAAGTCTGCAGGGGTTATTTCACCGTCGGTTCGGGTAAACGGTACCGGAGCCAGGTAATTCGAAGCAGCATTGCCTGAAACACCATAGGTAAGTACGATCTGCTTCCCAACTCCAACATTTGCGTCCTCATACTGGGCAGAGCCCGTGACAACCACCTCATCCCCGGTAACCAGATTAAGCGGAGCACCCAAGACAAATGATGCCTGCCGGGTTCCGTCAAATACTTTTTGAACCGTAATCGAAGGATCTCCCATCAGCAGTTGCCTTCTTAGAATATCGCCAAACCATACCGGAGGGAAAAGCTCATAATTGGAAGCCTCCGATCCTGAAAGTGAAATCCCCGTAACCCCAATCTCAATAGCTTGGCCTGCATTCGATGTGACAAAATCATACTCGGGAGTTCCGGAAAGGGTAACATCATCCCCATCCAGGACCCCGGACAATACCGGGGTGCCGGTTACCACCGCATTAGTGGTCCCGTCATAGGTTTTCGAAGACGCTGTTAAACCGGTTATGGAGAGATTTCTTTTAAGGATGGTCCCGGTAGATGTTGGAGAATTAAGCAAAGAAAAATTATAGCTGCTCGCGTCAGGCCCAGTAATATTGGCTGAGACAATTCGGACTGGTTTATTTATTCCCGCTTCAGCAGTTTCAAACTCAACTACTACATCTTCAAGTCCAACTCTATTAAATGAAGGATTCAAACCGGAAAGAACTAAGCTGTAAAATGAAATTGTAGCAGTTGAATTACCATCATACGTTTTTGGAGAAACAGAAAATGATCCTCCTATGGACAGATTTAACGGAGCCGTGGTAAATGATTGTTCGTTTCCGTAGGTAACAGATCCCGTCGAATTTTCAACAAAAGCCCTTGCATAATAAACCGAATTAGGGCGAAGATTTAGTAGAAGGCCAGAAAATCCGGAAAGGGTAAATGGATTTACGTAAGCTACCGTTCCGTTGCCAATTTCAGGATTAGAGGTAGTTGAATAGACAAAACCAACTTTAGAAACGCATGATTCAGACTCTCCAAAACCGGATAAATCTTGGGTGGCACTGCCCGAAATTCTGGCAGAGGTGGATAAAACTTCAGTTGCAGAGTTCGTGCTGACCAGCAGCGGTAAGTTGGGTTCCCTAATGGTTACAGTTTGGGTCACCTCACAGAAATTTGCATCACGGATTAGAACCTGATAGGTTCCAGCTGAAACATTAAAAATTGCTGGTGAACTACCGCCGCTGGGACTCCAGCTATAGGTGTAAGGAGGAGTTCCACCGGAAACAGAAATCTGCGCAGCACCATTATTCCCTCCGATACAAGTAGCATCAGTTACTGAGGTGACCGAAGCCGAAAGCATTGAAGGTTCCGTAATAGTAAAATTTTGAACTGACTGGCAACCGGATTGGTCCCTTACGGTAATTGAATAACTACCGGCTGTCAAATTTTCAATCCTGCTTCCTGACTGACCGGCAACAGACCAAGTGTAGGTATAAACTCCAGTTCCACCAGTCACAGTTACCGAGGCGGCTCCATTAGATCCCCCGAAACATGAAACCTGCGAAAGGTTAAGGCTAATGTTTAAAGGAGCCTGTGCACCCAAATTAACAATTGCCGTTGACCTATCACCAGCTGAATCAGAAACTCGGATCGTATAAGTGCCAGCCGTTAAGTCGTTCCGGCTTGAAAGCGTACTGTTATCAAATTCCCATAAGAAAGAATAGGGGGGCGTGCCACCGATAGCCCCGATTGAAGCTGAACCATCATTCCCATTACATGATTCTCCAGTAATCGATAAAATCTGGGCAACAAGCTTGGCTGGAGTAGTAAATGAAATTTGGTTTCCATAGGCTGTTCCAGCCGAATTAACTGCGAAAGATCTGACATAAACTGTAGAGCTAGCCGGAAGACCTGTAACAGTTGCTGAAAATGATCCGGATCCGGTACCCATATTGACTCTGTTTGAGGTAACAGTAGGGTTAGGTGAAGTTGACCAAACTATTCCTCGAGCGCTTATCGTTGCCCCACCGTCATTGGTTACATTACCTCCCAAAACTGCGCGGTCACTTAAAATTCCCGTAGCTGAATTTGTGGTCAAAGTCGGCAATACAGGTACAGCAGCTAAGGGAGATAGGGTGAGGTCATCAACAAACAGATCCTGGTTATCGACAAAAATATAGAGCATGTCTATATCATTGAAGCCAGCATAATTCGAAAAATTAATGGGATAATTTTGGGCATGAACCAGATTAGTCAGATGAATCTCCCCTTTCTGAACATTATTTTTAAAACCTCTTAAATAAACATTAAATAAGAGCTCATATGGAGAAGTAGGAAAAGCACGATAGGTTGAAGGAGTCAACAAAACAGACTCGGCATTAAATGAATCTCCGTTGTTTTTTCTTATTTCAAAAACTTTATCATAATTCTGGCTATTGCTAACCCCACAACCCAAAATTAAGAGCCTACCACCGGTCATGTATATTGTTGGTGATTCGCAGGATAGATCTCCAACCTCTTTCATTGTCAATAACAAAGGATCCTTTGTTCCTTCTGTGTAGACTGTGGAAACTTCATTGGTTCCCATCATAAACCCTCCACCAACTTGCAAATTATTTGGAAACTGATAAGTCTGACCTAAAGCGATATTTGAAAGTAGACCCAAGACCAGGAAGGCAGGGAGTTTCCATCTCCAAAAAAAAGACTGAAAATCCTGAGTTAGGCACTCAAAAAAATTGAAGAGACCTTCAAATCCATTTTTAGCTGATTTTATAATCGACATGTGACTTTTAGAAATAGTTCTTTATGGGATTAATCGAGATTGTTTACTGGTGAAATAGCCTAAAAAAAATCCCATGAATATGTGGAGATCTGCATTTGTAAAACTTTTTGGACCTTTGTCCATGAATAGACCAGAGAGCAAAAAGAAAAGTCAAAAAAATCCAGTTAAAGCCATTCCTGACCCGGATTGGGCAAAGTCAGATCTTGGACAAAACGAAATGGACTTTCGTGGAACAAATAGAGTTTAAGGAGCGGAGCAAACTGAAGGTGGAAAAAAGCAGGATAATGGATGGGTTCCATCTGCCACATTTGGCTATTTTTCTTTCAAATCACAAGAAAGGACCGCCTAAAGGATTAGATGAATGAAGTGGAAGTTGATAAAAGGAACAAAAACTTCAACTTTAAAAATTGACTAATCCGTTTGACAAGCAATAAGGTAACAGAATCGACAGGAATTGGATCAGCTAAATTCCCTCTGATTTTTTCAGAAATTCCGGAATAACCATATCCTTAGCCAACTTGGAAAAGCCCCACTGGAAGTATTTTTTTAAAAATAGGCTTTTAGGGTAGAACTTATCAAATCAAAAGTGGTGCATAATCAAGCAATCCACGGACCCTACTAATACCTTCGAGATTGCATTCCAGAACGAAATTTACCCGGAGGCTCCTGCTATTAGGAGCCTAAAACTTTTTCCGAAACCCTCCTTTAAAATCTTGTTGTCCAAGTAAAGTTCAGCATTCATCTGCATGAGTTTTTGAACTTCCATTCCTCTATACATCTTTTTCCAGAAATAAAATGTACATAGATGGAAACCAAATTATCGACAAAGTTGACAAATACTCTTCTTGGTTCATGATCTTGATTGCCTTAATGAGCTGACTTTCGGTAAATCTTGACTTTTCATCCAGGTTAAGCTAAGTGACTTTATCGCCTTTTATCTTGCTAATTTTTGGGGAAGAATACCTAGGGAATTGAGGTGGCTTTATGCCGTAGTCTCTTGTCGCGTGTGACCATTCCCCGCTGACTTGGCTGGAGCAGGGAGTAGTAAAAGACAAATTGATTATCCGTCAATTTCCAACTGTTGACTAGAACTATTGAAGGTCTTGGGAGACTGAGACTAATTAAAAAATCAATATCTGGAAGTAAAAGATCCTTTTTCCCTCCAAGTTGAATATTAATTCAAAAAAATAAGGTGGAAAAAATCGAGCATTGAAAGTTTTGAGGATTTCAATTAAAATGGGAAGTAAAGTCTATCCCTGTTTTATAAAATCAAACCTTCATTTGTTTAACTATTTAGTCCAATTTATTTGAAACTCTTTAAAACCTAATTATTTTTACTTAAACGGAAGAAAATCAGCTAACCAGTTAAATCGGAGTATTTAATCCCATTAAATTACCAACAAACTGCTTTTTAATTGATCAGTCAAATCAATTTTTCACCAGAAAATAAAACCCCATTTTTCCCGAAAAAAATTTAAATTTCATTCAGTTTGAAAATATCGAATATTCCTTGAATCAAAAGGTTTTGAAACTCCGACTGTGCCCTGTTGATTATACATTGCCCTTAATACATCAACCCACTGATATCAACTATTTTGAGCAATACTAATTTTCTCAAATTTTCATTTTTTATCCTGATTGAACTTTTTTTCGGTTTAAACTGGGAAAACAATTGCCTCGCCCAGAGCAATACGTTTTTCAAGGATTCAATCGAGTATTCCAATGATTATGTAGTGGAAATATGGGATAACTCGAATGGGTTGCCTCAAAATGCAGTTTTTGCACTGGAGAAGGATAACCTGGGGTACCTCTGGGTTGCAACTGAGGAGGGTTTGGTCAGACTGGATGGAACTACTCCAAAAGTCTTTGATCAGGAGACCTATCCGATTATGTTGGAACAGACTTATTACACGTTCTTTAAAACCCCAGGCGGGATTTGGGCAACTGCCGATCGAAGTATTGCACTTCTTGAGCAAAATATTAAAAAAGTAATTGATTGTTCATCTATTACGGAAAACACCTGGATCAGAGCAATATTCGAAAATGATACCGGGGAAGTACTTATCGGGACTCAATCAGGGAAAATACATGTTTTACAAAACAATGAATTTAGTCCGCTTGAATTTTGGAATCCGAAAGTTCCGCTCGAAATTTTAAGTTTTTTTCAGTTGGATTCAACCAAACTTTTGGTAGGCACCACCCACGGGTTATATGAGCTGGATTTAAAACTGAAAAGTTCCAGGCTAGTAACCTCAGATACTTTCTTGGCAGGAAAGGTTTTTGGTTCGAATTCCGCTGTATTTGTTTCTTCCGAGGCGGGCATTTTTCGAATTAATAAAGATTATGATATGGAAATCATAGTCTCTTATGATGTATATCCGGACATTAATCCAACAAGTTTGTTTTCAGATTCCGAAAACAGGATTTGGGCGGGTTCTTTGGAAAAAGGTTTGATTGTAATTGAAAATGGGAATGTTTCCCGGATCAATTTCCCAGAGCTAAAAAACTATACTGTTCGTAAAATCATCAAAGAAGAAGATAATATTTACTTAGGAACCTTAGGAAAAGGATTGGTTATAGCGAAACCTGCAAAGGTTAACCAATTGAAATTTGCTTCGCTCAAAGAAAAGAACGTCAAAGCGGTTTTTCAGGCAAACGATTCAAGTATTTGGATAGGAACAAAGGCCAACGGTATCTACCGGATAAAAGGAGACGACCTTCAATCGATCTCAGTAAATGAGGGGCTTATCCAAAATGGGGTAACTTCAATAGGTTCAAAAGAAGGGAATATTTATGTTGGTTCCACATCTGGGATAACAGTAATTGATCAAAAGACCAGAAAAGTTGTTGACACGATTACCGCTAAAAATGGACTCAAAAGTGACTACATCTATGCCATTTATCAGGACTCCGGAGGAAGGCTTTGGATTCTGACCCGGTATGGCGGTATCCATTATTTAGACCAAAACGGGATTTTACATCTGGTGGAACTCCCTCCCCTTTATGATCAAACCAGTTTTATCAGCATTTTGGAATTAAAAAATAGCCAAATTGTCGTTGGGTCGATGAACAAGGGGATTTTCAGAATTGAAGATGGAAAGTTAATTCAAAATCAGACTCTCCCTCTTACCCCTGGCGAAGATGTTATTTATTGCATTTATGAAGATGAAAAAAATGACTTATGGTTTGGAACCCATGGAGGCATCATTCTTTACAAGGAAAATCGATTTAAGTCATTAAAAAAATCCAATGGACTTAAATCGAGAAGTGTATACAGCATTACTCCTGATCCGGTAAATGGACTATGGATTAGTAATAATTTTGGAGTCCAATATTTTTCAAATTCGGAGCTTGAATATTTTAAGAACAGTACTGACCAAGAATTTTTTTTGGGTTCAACTTTGTACAACAAACAAATGGGAATGCCAAATTCAGAAACCAACGGACTGATTTTCCCTTCAGCATTGAAAGATTATTCCGGGAAAATTTGGATTCCCACAGTAGAGGGTGTAGGGGTAATTGATCCATACACCATTTCACAAAAACCAACCAATTCTCCCAATTTTATTTGGGATGAGCTTCAAATTGGAGATCAATTCACTTCAATTGCTGATGAAGTTATCATTCCACAAGGCGTCCGAATGTTTCAGATTTCCTTTAACCTGATCGATTTTACAAATCCATATCAATATTCCTTGTTTTATAGAATTGATAATAAAACTGACAACTGGCTTCCGATTAAAGACCAAAGGCAACTTAATTTCAACGGGCTGAAGCCTGGCTCATACACGCTCGAGGTAAAAATCCTAAGATATGGGCAATTAGAAACAATTAAATCACTACCTATCCGAGTTATTCCATCCTTTTTTGAATCCACTTTTTTTAGGGTTTTAATAGTCGTTTCATTAATTCTATTGATTTACATCAGTTTCCAATACTACTTCAATTGGAAGATGAAAAACAGGTTTGAGTCTATGGTTTCCCTGAGAACCTTGGAATTAAGCCATACAAATGAAAAATTAATAGAAGCACTAAAGGAAATTGAAAACCAAAATTCCATTCTAAAAGAAATTACTTGGAAACAGTCCCATTTAGTACGGGCTCCTCTTACCAAAGCAATAGGGATAAATCAATTACTTATCAAATATCCCACTTACAACAAAGTAGGAAAAACTAAAGAGGAATTGGAGTTGGAACTATTGGAAACCCTAAAAGAACTTGATCAAATCGTAAAAGAGACGCACTCAATTTCAGAGAATTTGAAAAAATCATAAAAGAGAAAATGGCAAAGGTTTTAATAATTGATGATGATCCGGGAGTGCTGTTCCTTCATGAACTTATCGTTACCGAAACTCATTTAAGTGTAAATCCTACAACTTTTACAAATGCCGAAGATGCCTTAAATCACCTGCTTCCAATTGATGTTAACACCTCCCGAATATTGATTTTTTTAGACATAAACATGCCAAAAGTCTCTGGATGGGATTTCTTGGAAATCCTTAAGGTAAAAATCCAAAATGCAGACATAAAGGTAGTTATGGTTACTTCATCTTTAAGTGTGTCCGAGCGAGAAAGGTCAAAAGAATACAAGATTGTGATTGACTATTGGGAAAAGCCGATGGAAGATATTCAAGTAAACAAACTAATTGAAAAATTAGGGGGTTGGCTAATCTAATTATTGAGTTTCAGGAATTATCAATTCAAATCTGTTTTAAATATTTCGTCAAGCCATTCTAATCCCCTGAATTTTCAGATTATTAAAAAGGTAAATTTCAGGATTCAATTCCCTATTCTTTTTTGTTGATTCCTTCCCTTATTTCAGGCCCAAACTAATTTATATAGCATAGAAAATTCGAGTAAAACTTCAAATCCATCGAATTCGCTGATTTCAATTCCCGAGAATAGAAATCTACTTATCTATTAGGCAGGAATACGTTTTTGAGCGGATTTTTCCTTTGAAAATTTATTTTGGGATCTGCCCTTCTTTTTCCTTCCCCACCAAATCAAAAAACCAGTTACTGGCAATGAGGCGATAATCCCACTGAGACAAAATGCCAGAAATTTCCCCGGCAGACCTCCTATTGCTCCTACATGGATGTCATAATTAACCCTTTGAAGTTTATCCCCAAAGCTCGCATTAGAATATCGATTCCATATGTGATCAACTGGAAGTTCTTCTAAAGTATATTGATCAAAATATCGGTAGTCCATTTTCCAATAGGTGTCCGCATCTGGATTGGCATTGGCTGCGTAGGAGCCATGCTTATAATCTGGAGGATGAACCTCGATCCATTCTGCAGTAGGATATTCCTCCTGCATTTTTCTCCAGACCTGATCAATCCCCGGCACTTCTCCTTGATAAACCGAAGTAGAATCAGAAAGTGGAGCATTATACTCCACAAACTGTTTTCCGCCTGTAGTGATCTCGTAATATCCATCCCTAAACCAGGTAAAGCCCCAAACCAAACCGGTGAGGGCAAAAACCAAGGCGAAAATCATCACATAAAACCCTAGAACTTGATGAAGATCGTAGTTCTTTCTTCTCCAACGAGCATCCCAACGAATTTTAAAACTCTTATCAACCCCTTTTTTCCTTCTTGGCCACCAAAGAATCAGTCCAGTGATGACCATGACCAGAAATACAAGTGTAAACGAAGCCACTACGGGTTGCCCAATTTCCGGAGGCAACCAGAGGTAAAAATGACCGTCTAGGACAACCCTAAAAAAGTCAGCATACTCATCTTTTACCTTCAGGATTTTGCCGGTGAACTGATCCACATAAACAAAATAATAGTAATTCTCCTCAAAACTATAGTAAATGGCCTGTGCAGCCCTGTTTTCTATCTGAGGATAGAGGATTCCATGCAGGTGCTTTCCAGGTAAAGCCTCATCCGCTAATTTCCACACTTCTGAAGGTGGCAAAATAGTCTCCCCGACTTGATCCACATATCGATAAGGCTGAATCAAATCCTGAATTTCAGACTGGAAAGCATAAATACAACCTGTTACAGCCACAATAAACACCACTAGCCCGGACGATAGTCCTAGCAAGAGATGTATTTTACCTATCCAATATTTTAGATTCATTAAAATCGATAGTTAAATCCGATAGCCAAGGTTCGTGGAGCCTGAGGGGTTACAGTCGACCAACCTGAGAAATAGCGCTCATTAGTTAGATTATTCACCTTTAGAGACAAAAGGTATTGGCTACTCGTATATGAAATTGCTGCATTAAACACCTCATAAGCCGGAAGAGTAAAGGTTCCGTTGGATCGATTGAGGGTTAAATGTTCAGAAGCGGCATTTCCTCCAAATCCGACACCAAAGCCTTTCAAACCACCAGAAGGGATGGAATAGCTTAGCCAAAAGTTGACTAATTCTTCTGGGCCTGCTTCTTCCGGTCTTAACCCCAAGTATCCATTGACCGGATTATCTTTTGTCACTTGAGCGGAGTTATTTGAATATCCTGCGATCACACTCATCCCTTCAAATGGAGAGGCAACAAGCGAAAATTCAAATCCTTTGCTTTCCACTTCACCGGCCTGTAGGGTATTGTTGATATTTTCCGGATCGTTGATCAGGCGATTTTTTACCCGAATATCGTAGTAGCTCGCCGTGGCAGCCAGTCGGTCTTTGAGCAAATTTGCTTTAACACCCAGTTCAAACTGGTTTGCCTGTTCAGGATCGAAAGTCTGAAGTCTAGGGTTAGAACCGTCCACATTTGCCACAGTACGAGGCGCCACATTCACAAACCCATTCATGTAGTTGGCAAAAACTGAAACTTTGTCCTGGATGGGCTGGTAAACCACACCGATTTTAGGAGATAAAGCGGTCTGACTTTTTACTTCCTCTTCGATCCAATAATCCGTTTTACCCTCGAATCGATCTGCTCGAAGACTTGCCATAACCGAAAGATTGGATCTAAGGTTGATGACATCTGAAACGTAGGCACTGAGTACCGTACTTTTGCCGGTGGAATTTCCCTCAAAGGAATTTTTTAGCAAATCGTCAACGCCTGCCTGTGTCAATACTCCGGTATCGCTTCCGTCTGAAAGTTTGACAGAACCATTGGCTACCCAACCGGTACTTCCATTGAAAATGCTTTGATCATAGTAATCAAATCCAACCACCATCCTATTTCTGAATTGTCCCAAATTAAAATCTCCGATAAAATTCTGTTGGATGTCGGTGGTAATTGTCTGACCACTTCGATCTGATATAAATCGGGTAAAAGAATCACCATCACCTGCATCAAAAAGATAATGGTAGTACCCATCTGTTTTGGTAGAACTTCTTGAAAGAACTGTCTGAGAAGTCCAGAGAGGAGAAAGTTTATATAGCGCTTGGGCCTGAATTCCGTAGCTGGGATTTCGGATACTCAATTCATTTCCTGTAAATGATTTTTCATAGTTATCCAGAAATGGGTCAATGCGGTCAAATTTCAATGCAGCATTTCGGTTTAGGAAAATCATTGGCGCATTTACAGACTTTGACTCGAGAAACTCCGTGTTGATCAAAAAAGTAAGACGCTCGGAAGCCTGAAACTTAAATGAAGGGGCAAAAAAGAATGAACTTCTATTGCCTGCATCCTGGAAAGAGTTCTGGGATTGAAAGGCAGAATTTATTCGTACTGCTGTAGATCCACTGATCGGTACATTGACATCTGTGGTGACTCTGTTCATTCCAAAACTTCCGGTTATGAAACCCACTTCACCCTTGAATAGGTCAAATGGTTTTTTTGTTGTGATATTAATTAACCCACCATAGGATATGACAGCACTTCCAAAAAGAGTCCCAGATGGGCCTTTAACCACATCGATGGTTTCGATGTTGGCAGGATCTAATGCTCCGTTGTTCACGTTTGGCATCCCATTCACAAGGGTAGGCTGGACAGAAAATCCCCTCATAGAATAATATTCAGCCCCGTCACCTCCCCGTCCGGTGGATTCCCAAAGCCTGGTCACTCCAGTCGCGTTTTTCATCGCTTCGTTCATGTTGGTGACTACTTGCTCTCTCAAAAGTCGACTAGAAATAGAGTTGTAAACTTGAGGATTTTCAAGGTCCTTTAAGGGTAACTTTCCAATAGTAAAACTGGAATCCGAATAAAACCGATTGGATGAAAAGTCAGTAATCACCACTTCAGAAAGGTCAGTAGAACTCTCTTTTACTTTAAAGTTTAAAGTGACAGTCTCCCCTGAAGAAAGGGTGATAGTTTGCTCCTGTTTCTCGATTCCCACAAAAGAGGCAAACACCGTGTAAGTTCCTGGCGGAACATTTTTGATTTCAAATCTCCCAAATCGGTCTGTGGTCGAACCCTTGGGAAGACCCTTCAACCCGACATTGACGAATTCAAGAGCTTGATTATCTGCTGTGGTAACTTGACCTTGGATTATGCCATTTTGGGCAAAGGCCAAGGTTGAGACAAGGAAAAAGGCTAAAGCAAATATGAGTTGTTTGTGATTCATGATACGTTTATTCATATGATGCCACAAACCTATTAATTAGATTAATTCTAAACAAGATTATTTTTAATCAATCTTAATAAATGAATTTAAAGTTAAGCCGGGATAGGTATTTAGATTTTAGTTTTTTCTTGAAAGGCTAACCGCCTAACTAATTCATCAAACTGAAAAAAATAGATTTTGAACCTCCTTTAAGCCTAAAGGAAGTATTCTCCGGGAAAAAACACCGATGATGGAGGGAGCATAAAAAGCCTTAAAAATTACATTTGAGGGCTTTTTTATGCTGAACCATGTGTTTGAGAGAAAATTTATTCAATTTGCCTCCTGCTAAGGATTTTTCCGATGGAGGAAAATAAAATGGCTATAAGCAGTGAAATGGACATCTCAATTTAAACTTTCAGCAGCCAATTTTTGAAGAATTTCTTCAAGGATAATTGGATCTAGGGGCTTTGAATAAAAGCCTTTCAAGTCTGTAAAATCGATGATCACTAATTTATTAGAGGGTTTAATCGAACTCATTAAAATGATAAGTTCATACTTCATTTTGATTTCTGCATCCAACGTTCGGTAATGACTTAGAAACTGGAATCCTTCCATATCAGGAAGATTCAATTCCAAAAACATCAATGACTTTTTAAAATTGGACTTAGTAATTCGTGTTGATTCTAAAAAACTCAATGCCTCACTGCATCCGAAAAATCCGTGTATAGGAATGTCTTTATCAACCTCACCAATTAGTTCTTTGATAAGAAAGTGTTGGCTGGGGTCATGGTCAATAACGACTATCTCATTAATCCAATTTATTAACTTCATTTCTTAAAAGTCGCAGGTTTTTGTATCCCCAGTCCAGGATAAAAGAAATTTAAAGAATTCTGTACTGTAAAAAAATTTATCCTAATCATTTATCGAACATCCATCCACGAAGAACAAATATTCCAAATTAAAAAATTACTTCCCTGAAGTTTAAAATTTTATTCAAAAACAAAGAATTAAAAACTGATTGAAATAATCCAAAAACAGATTCAATTGAAACCCAATTAGTAGTAATTTCCTTTTAACAGGGCTTAAAGCCACAAATTGGAAATCTTTAAAGCTGAAGTCATGACTTCCCGAGTTTTAAATACAGCACTAATGAAATCCTCCATTTCAATAGGCTTAACAGTAATATTGGTTGAAGAATCTTCATAAGCCAAATCAATATCCTTTTGATTGGAAGCTCCTGTTAGCAGGATAACAGGAATATTGCCTAAAGACGGCCTATTTTTTATTTCTTCAAGCACCTCAAGTCCATTAAAAACTTCCATGTCACCATTCAACAGAATAAGATCAGGCACTTGAACCTTTGGGAGGCCCTCATCGTGGATCAAATACTCAAGAGCTTCAGACCCGTTTTTTGCAATACTAACTTTAGCTTTAATTTTTTCCTTTTCAAAGGCATCCATCATTAAAGCAATATCCCCTTCGTTATTTCCAATCAATAAAAGGTGAACTTGTTTCATACAACGTGTTTTTTAATTGTGAAATAAAACGAGCTTCCAATATTGGGTTGTGATTCAACCCATATTGTTCCACCCAAGGATTCAATATGTTTTTTTGCTATGGACAAACCTATACCTGTACCTTCATATTCATCTCGATTATGTAATCTTTGAAATATTATGAATATTTTTTCATGGTACTGCTCATTTATACCAATTCCATTGTCTTTGATTTGAAATACCCATTCCTCTTCTTTTTCCCAGGATGAGAACAGAATCTCAGGAGGAATTCCCCGTTTGGAATATTTGATGGCATTGTCCAGTAAACAGTGGATTATTTGGGTTAGAGGGGCCCTGTAACAATTTACCAAGGGGAGATTATCTACGGTAAGTATTACCCCTTTTTCTTCAATTATTTTTTTACGGAGTTTTAAATAATCTTTAACCAGTTGATTTACATCCATAGATTCGCTTTTCTCCAACAATTTTCCGGCTCGGGAATAATCAAGAAGATCAAGAATAATTTGCTTCATCCTCCTGGCACCATCAATTGAAAAATCAATGTATTGATTAGCTTTCTGGTCAAGGGCTATTCCATACTTTTTCTGTAGAAGCGTTAAAAAACTTGAGATCATCCGCAACGGTTCTTGCAAATCATGGGAAGCAACGTAGGCAAACTGCTCCAATTCGTGGTTTGAGCTGGCAAGTTCCTTTACTCTCTTTTCCAGTTCATAATTGAGTGATTTCAGCGATTCTTCATAGGATTTTCGGGCAGTGATATCGACCATTGCCCCCAATGCGCGGATAGCCTTTCCCTGTTTATCCCTGATAAAAAAAGTCTTTTGCTGAATAAACGCCAGGGATTTGTCTTTCTTGATCAATTTGTAATCGATCTCCCAATTTGAATCCTTTTTGATTCCCCCTACATAATCAAAAAACTCTTTTTGGACTGCTTCTCTGTCCGGTTGGTGAACAATTTCAAGAAACTGTTCAAATGAATCAATTTCGTCCGAAATTGTATATCCAAATCTCTCTGAGAATCCATCACTGACATAAAGCTGACTGCTCTCGATATCGAAGTCCCAAATCACATCTTGGGTGGCTTTGGCGATAATTTCAAATCGTTCATTAGATTGAAGTATCGTCTCCTCAAAAGTTTTTCTATCGGTAATATTCTTAAAAAAGACACTTATTGCATCCCCGGTTGGATATGCGATTAATTCAAACCAATTATTCAATTCGGGATAAAACTCTTCTACTTGATATACTTGATTTTGCTCGATTAAATCAAGATAACCTTTAAAAATATCCAGTTGGGCCGCCCCGGGTACCACATCCCATAAAACCTTTCCCACCAACGCCTCCCTACCTATTCCAATTAAAGATTCGGCAGCCTTATTCCAATAATTAACTACTCCGTTTGAATCCAGGACAAAAAATCCATCTCCAATACTTTCCAGAATGGCAATCTTTTCATTCAGAAGAACTTCCAATGTATTTTTATCCTTTCTTCTTTTAATCGCAGATTCCAGGTTTGAAGAAAAAGTTTTCAAAAAGTTAAGCTCCGATTGTTTCCAATTCCGTTCTTTAGTACAATCCTCAAATCCCATAAATCCCCAAAAGGAATTTTCAACAAAAAGAGGGAAAATCAGAATGGATTTAATCCCTTGAACTTCTAAAATCCCCTTAAGATTTTCATCTTCCAATTGGGAAACTATTCCCATGAACGATTGATTGGATTCTAGACTTGTGAACAAATGAGTAAATACTTCAAGAGGAACGTTTTGAAGTTCAGGATTTTCGATTTCGGTTTTAATTCCATGATTAACCCATTCAAATTTTTGGCTGGTATATTTTTCACCGTTTAGACCATGCTGAAAGTTCTCAAAAAGATAGATTCTATCCACTTGAACAGCTTCACCGATCATTTTGAATGCTTTGTGACAAACATCTACCCAATTTTCTTCCTTAAATAAATAGCCAATGACCTCCGTAATACTTTTTAGCAAATTATTTTGATATTGAATTTCCAGCTCGTTAAGCTTTCTGGAATCGATATCCTGGGCACTGCCATAGATTTTAACACATTTTCTGTTAATGTATTCGGCTTCAATCACCAGCTTCAGCCAGAAGTTCTCTGCTTTTAAATGATGGTGAACCAATATTTCAACTTCAATTGGGTCTGCTGATTCCGAAACCAACAACATCCGAAAAATCTCCATCATTTGGGATTGATGTGCCTTATCGATCATGTTCAATGCAATTTCTGGAGTAACAGGGGCATCCAGGGGATAATCCAAAACCTGCTTTAATGCATCAGACCAAATCAAATGATAGTTATTTTCACCCAAATCATAAAACTCCCAACTTCCAATTTTTGCTAGTCGCTTGGTTCTTTGAAGCAAGTTGGAAAGCTTTTCTTGCTCTGTAATATCAATGATCAAGGAATCCCATACTATGCTTCCATCAGCATGCTTGACCGGGTTCCCAAAACCTTCAAAGACCGAAATTGTACCAGATTTTCTTATTACCTTCCATTTGCTATTCCAGCGGGTAAGATTTTTGGCAGAAGCCTCTATATCTTTTCTTACTTGCTCTTCCTCTCCTCCCGATCGAACAATCTCCCAAACTTTACCGATGTCAGCCATGCATTCTTCGGGAGTAAGTCCCCAAATTTCTTTACTTCCTTGGCTAATGTACAGAAGCCCATCGGTGCCATCAGGTCTGCGGATGTATTGAAAAACAACTCCGGGAATGTTATTTGAAACCCCTTCCAGTTGAAGTTGAATCGTTTTGTAATTGTGGATATCCTGAATACTTCCGGAGATCTTTATACATTTCCCATTCAAAAACTCTCCCTTTCCCTTAACTCTCACCCACTTTTCTTTTCCACTTTGAGTCATTAAGATCGCTTCCTGATCGATTTCTTGATGAGTTGAAATTAAATTCGCAAATGCATCCCTAATATATTTTCTGAAATCTGCCCGGTAAAAAAGAACAGCATTTTCGATTTCAGGAGAATATGAATAAGGAATTTCATGAATATCATATACGGTCTTAGTCCAGGTCAAAGACCTAGTAGCGAGATCTAATTCCCAGCCTCCCAGTTTGGCAATTCGATTCGAATCATCTACCAACTGCTGAATGGTTTTATATTCCGTAACGTTCCTTAAGACGCCAACCATTCGTATGGCTCTTCCAACTTTATCACGAATAACCAATCCAATCTCTTCCACGATTGCAAACGCCCCGTTATATTTCATCAGGCGATATTCATTTTCCCAGCGTTCTTTCTTAGGGTCTCCTAAAAAAATTTTTAAATCATTTACTGTTCTTTGTTTATCCTCGGGATGCAGAAGATCTTCCCACTCAGCGATTGAAATTGGTTTGAGTAAATCTAAGGGATAACCAAAATTCAAGGTAAAACTTTCCCCAAAAATCAACTCATCCGTTATAATATCCCAGTCATATATGGCATCTTTAGTTGCATGATTTATAAGTTCAAAAAGTTCCAAATTTCTCTTCAGGGATTCCAAATAATTATTTTGAGTAAAGTGTAGATTGAGCAATCGTTGAGCGCGTTCAATGGCGTATTGCTCGTATTTAAATGGAGGTCGATTTGTTTTATAATAACAAGCGAACGTCCCAACAACCAAACCTTGGCTGTTAAAAATCGGAAAAGACCAGCAGGCGGAAAATCCAAATTTTTCACCAAGTTCCTTAAAATATTTCCAGCGCTCATCCTCCTTTACATTTGTGACAATCACTTGTTCACCAAAGTATGCTGCGGCCCCACAAGAACCTTGATAGGGCCCTATAGGAACTCCGTTATAGAGTGTCTGCACATAATCAGGATGCAGGGAAGGAGCTGCAACAGGAAGAAGAATTTCTCCTTTCCTGATCATTATGGAAGCCTGCATCTCAGGAAACAGTTCTTCTAGATTTTTCAGGTATTCAATAAGGACCTCTTCAAAGGTTGATTTCCCACCTATAATGTAGGAAGCGAGATCTCTTTCAATAGCATCAATTTTTTGAAAATAATGGGATTCTGTAATATCCCGAACCGAGCCTATTACACGTAGGGGGGGGCCATAGTTAGATCTTAATACAACTGCATTATCCCTAATCCACAAGTATTCCCCATTTTTCTTTTGAATTTTATAAACCTGGGTCCAATATGACTCTTTTGAATGAAATACAAATTCTTCAAAACTTTCCCGAATTCTAATTTTATGAGCCTGATCTCTCAAAGATTCTATAAAATCATAATTTTCAGATTCTTTCAACCTTTTTACCCCTAATAAATCCTCAAATTTCTCGCCCAAATAAAGGTCTTTGGTCTGGGGATTAAACTCATAGATATATTCGGAATTAGCCTGATTTACCAATTCAAAGCGTTCATTACTTCGACGGAGTTCGCGTTCAAAATAAATGCTGTCTGTAATATCAATTCCAGAACATTGGATTTCATAAGGAGCTCCATTTGTGTCTACCAAACAAACAAAATCCCAAAGAGTAGTCATCACTTTGTCAGGTATTTTCCCTGGCTTGTCCAATTCCACCTTTATCACTTTGCCAGGGTCTGCTGCACAAAGTTCAACCACTTCTTTAACTCGAGTATGATGGTAATGGCAAATTGATTCCAAGCAGTTTTTACCGATTACGCTTCCATCGTGAATCCAGCCAAACTCCTCCTGAAATTTTTTATTTACAAAGGTGTAGCACCCTTGCATATCCGTACGAATAAGGTAATTGGTCTGAGAATCGAAAAATAATCTGTATCTGGACTCACTTGCCTCAAGGAGCTGTTTGGCAATTATTTGATCGGTCACGTCTCTGGAATTGATTACAATTCCACCAATCGCAGGGTCCTCCATGAGGTTAGTGGCCATGGACTCGATCCATCTCCAATTCCCTTCTTTATTTTTAAAACGAAAAGGGGCGATCGCTATACGTTTCTGAATCTTCAAGGCCTGGAATTGAGTCATCACATGATCCAAGTCTTCAGGATTGATATGGTCAAAAGCCACTTTACCCAGAAACTCCTCAGGATCAATACCCAGAATATGAGAAGAGGTAGGACTTACATATTGATAAACTCCCTCAAAGTTCAAAATCGCGATCATATCTCCTCCATCCTGAACTAGTGCTTTGAATTTTTCGTGACTCAAAGCAAGGTCCCTTTCAATTTTTTTGATGTTGGCAAGATCTAGCCCTAAGGCCATCATGAAGGTTTTACCTTTATATTTGATTTTGGAAACTCGAAGTAAAACAGGAAAGGGTTCATTTTCTTTGG
Source organism: Flavobacteriales bacterium (assembly GCA_018335925.1). Classification (GTDB taxonomy): domain Bacteria; phylum Bacteroidota; class Bacteroidia; order Flavobacteriales; family Flavobacteriaceae; genus Flavobacterium. The sequence continues at coordinate 13,805 of JAGXRF010000132.1, read as the reverse complement.
TTAAAAACTGTAACTCAATTTCCTTATTTTGATTTGCGCAATATTTCAAATGGCTTAGTAGTACAGGTTTCCCTTCATTACATGTTAAAAAGTTCTCCAAGTATTTCCCCTTCAATTCCGCTTTAGTAAATCCTGTTAATTGTAAAAACAACCGGTTACAAAGTCTTACTCTCCCTTTCTTGTCAAAAAGAAAAAAAAGTCCAGGCAAGTCATTAATTATTGCTTTGTTAAGATTGGATTCCTGTTTGAGTCCTTTCTCCAACAACTTTTCCGTGTTGATATCCCAAATAAACCCCTGAATTTGAAAGGGAATTCCTTGGTTACTTTTCACGACTACTCGGTCCTGAACCCAAATATATTCCCCATTCTTTTTTTTGAGACGGTATTGAAACTGATGATCCCGAAGTAGAAAAGTTTCCTGAATACATAATTTAATTGCATGCTCCCGATCTTCTGGATGAATAAGATCTTGCCAAAAAGTGGGGGAACTCAACCATTCAGAGGCAGAGTAACCAAAAATCCTTTCAACTTGGGGGCTGATAAATTTAAATTGAAAAGTATGTGGATCAGCAATCCAGAAGACCCCCTCAATGGTTGAGAGCATTTCATTGGAAAACTTTTGTTCCGTTTCAAGGAGTTTCAGGGACTGATCATTTTGATTCATCACCTTCCGAAGTGAGATAAGATGAAGCACTTGATTGCCCAAAACTTTTAATGCATGGATTTGCTGTTCATTCAACTTCCTAGGTTGAAAGTCAATGACACATAACCCTCCTAAAGCAATGGTGTCCTGGTAAAAAAGAGGAAAACCTACATAAAAAACTATCCCGGGATAGCCTGTTACCAAGGGATTATTTGCAAACCTAGGGTCAATTCTGGCATCTTCAACTATAAATATTTCTCTACCATTTTCAGCGGCATGTGTGCAAAAAGCCTGCTCAAGAGGGGTTTCGCAAATATCCAATCCATGATGTGATTTAAAAAACTGTTTATTCTGATCAAAAAAGGAGATTAGAGAAACAGGAGTTTGGCAGATTAAGGCAGCAAGACCTGTCAGTTCATCAAATGAATTTTCTTCCTGAGACCAGAGTAATCCTAAATCATTAAGAATTTTAATTCTGGAGGAGCCATGGTTAAGAGAACTCATTGGTAGTGCATGGAGAAATGTTTATACAGCTTTGAACCTGATCGATCAAAAACATGATAAAAATCATGTTTTTGAAAAGATTAAATTAGCTTATACCTGGTTATTAATTTGATCTTTTCTGAACATTTCATTTACCTAAAAAAACCTTTCATAACATAAGCTGCCTATATTTTAAAGTAAATTAATTCAATGAAGTAAAATGGGATTTCTGATCTGTGTAAATCAAAAAAGGAGATTCAACCTAGAATCTCCTTCCATCAATCTGATTGGTAAAATCTTAACTTTACAGGAGGGAATTAACCCGCCAATTTTGAAAGTTGAAGCCAAAATTCTTCAATTTTCAAAATAGCGGTTAAAAATTCCTCCATATCCAAAGGTTTGATCACATAACTGTTTGCATAATTATCATAAGCTTGATTTATATCTTTTTGGCTGGAAGAGGTGGTCAGCATAATAACCGGAATTTTCTTCAATTCCTGATGCATTTTGATTTGGGCCAGAACTTCGTGACCATTAAAAATCGGAATATTGATATCCAATAAAATCAGATCAGGCTTTTCAACATCACCATAAGCTCCCTGTTTATACAAAAAATCAAGAGCTTCCTGGCCATTGCCAACCACACTGATTTTGGTTTTGATTTTACTTTCTTCAAAACCCTCCAAGGTTAACAAAACATCCCCAGGATTATCTTCAACTAATAAAATATGTACTTCTTTCATCATGCTTAATATTTAGTGATTGTAAAATAAAATGTCGAACCTACTCCAATTTTTGACTCAACCCAGACCTTTCCACCCCAAGACTCTACCTGCTTTTTAACTAAAGCCAATCCTATTCCAGTGCCTGAATATTTCCCTCTTACATGAAGTCTTTGGAAGATCACAAAGATTTTTTTATAGAAATTAGGATCTATACCAATCCCATTATCCTTTATTGAAATAGTCCATCCATCATTATCCTCCATTGCCCTTACTTCAATTTCCGGCGGGATGTTATCCCTGGAATATTTAATGGCGTTATCCAACAAGCAATGAATGGTTTGAACCAAGGGGGCTTTAGGTACTTTCAGTCGGGGAAGACTGTGATAGTGAATGCCTACCCCCTTTTCTTCAATCAACATTTTTCTCAGGATTTTAAATTCATCAATGACATCTGACAGGCTAACTTCTTCATCTAGCTCTTCTCCCCTACCAGCCCTGGAATATTCAAGCAAATCCAGGATAATTTGTTTCATCCGTTTTGCCCCATCGACAGCAAAGTGGATATACTGTTTGGCATTGGAATCCAATTTATCATCATATTTTCTCCTTAATTGATCAAGAAAGCTCGTAATCATCCGAAGAGGTTCCTGAAGATCATGGGAAGTGATGAATGCAAATTGTTCCAAATCCTCATTGGCCATCTCCAAATTTCTGATATTCCGTTTGAGCTCTTCATTTAGTTTCTCCAGCTCCTGCTCATATTCCTTTTGGAAGGAAATGTCGGACATTGCTCCAACCATCCGGATGGCCTCACCGTGCTCATTTCGAACAATAACCCCTTTATCCAAAACGATTTTGATTTTGCTCGAGGCATGTACAATTCGATATTCCAGTTCCCATAATTTGGTCTCAGGATTAGCCAAGGCAGAATCAATACTTGATTTAAGCTTTTCTTTGTCCTCTTGAAAAAATGAGTCAGTCCAAAATTCGACTTTCTTTAGGGTCTTTTTTGGCTCATATCCAAAGAGCTCGTTGAACCCTTTACTTCTGGAAAACACATCATTGGCAATATCCCAGTCCCAGATTGCATCAGTGGTCGCTTGGGTGACCATTTCGAAACGTTCATTCGCTTGGCGAATAATCAATTCGGTTTGTTTTCTTAACGTAATCTCCTTAAAGTATACCGAAAGACCGGAAGGTGAAGGATAAGCCGTTACTTCAAACCATTTATCCAAAGATTTGAAATGTTCTTCAAAAGAAACCATTTCACCGGATGATTTAGCGAAATGGTACATCCTGTAAATTTCAGAATCAATTGAGTCTTGATAAAGCTCCCAAAGATTTTTACCAATTACCTCTGTTTTATCTTTCAGAAGTACCTCTTCTGCCATCCTGTTCCAATACGTGACAATCCAGTCATTATCCACTGCAAAAAAGGCATCACCTATACTTTCCAGTATCTGATTCCTTTCCTCATAGGCTTTTTGAAGACGTTGGTCGGCTTCTTTCCTTAAAGAAATATCCCTAAAAAACACAGTCAATCCCTCCTCACTGGGATAGGCATTGACCTCCAACCAAATCCCGTAATTATCTTCAAAAGTGACCGGCCTACCTGTTTCCAGTACCTGATGGTAGAAGTTGAAAGAAGGAAGACTAACCGCATCCGGAAATACATCCCAAAGAACTTTTCCCAATAGCTGTTCCCTAACTACCCCAATCATCTCCTCGGCAGATCTATTCCAGTAAGTCACCACAAAATTTCGATCCATGGTAAAAAACGCATCCGCAATACTTTCGATGATTTGATTTTTTTCCTTGAACGCCTTTTGTAGATCCTCTGAAGCTTTTCTTCTTTCGTCTATATTTTTAAAATAAACTGAAATACCATTTTGGGAGGCATAGACATTGATTTCATACCAGCAGTTATTCCCAGGATAGAAGTATTCCAGATTTTCAGGTTTTCCACTCTGGGAAACACGGAGGTATACCTCCTCCAAAACAGTACCTTTTGCAGCTGGAAATTTCTCCCAAATATTTTTCCCTAACACTGCTTTACTATCTGAATTCAGGAGGAGCTCGGCTTCCCGATTAAAATAGGTAAAGCTCCAGTTATTATCCAGGGCATAAAAGGCATCTGAGATACTGCCAAGGATTTCTCCCAGCTTTAATTCCAAGGATTTTTTCTCGTGAATATCCTGGTAGGATCCAAAAATTCGGATGCATTTTCCATGTTGAAACTCCCCATCTCCAATACAGCGTATCCATTTCAAATTTCCCTTGGCAGTTCGGACCAGGAGTTCTTCATCAAAAGGTTTTTGTTCGGCAATTAGGTTGTCCACTGCTTTTGTAATTGAAATCCGACTTTCTCCGACATAGAATTCAAATCCACCTGAAAGTGAGGGATTATAATCCTGGTCCACCTCTAAAATTTCACGAACAATGGGAGACCAAAACATGGAATCACCGGAAACATTCTTGAGATTAAGCTCCCAGCTCCCAATTTTGGCCAATTTTGAAGATTCATTGTACAATTCAGTGGCCACTACCTCTTCGGTTACATCAAAAACCATGGAGTTAAATACGATGGTCCCATCCGGTAGTTGATTTGGAGTTCCGTAACCTTCATGCCATCTAACTTTGCCATTGGGAAGAATATTTCTCCAACGGGAATGCCAATGGTTCATGTTCGTGATGGAGTTTTGGAGGTCTGCCACAACCTTCGAAAAATTTCCTCCGGCCCTAACCTGATCCCAAACTTGATTCACATCATTTTGACATTCTTCGGGACTTAAATCCCAGATCATTTTAGAGCCTTTACTGACAGACTGCAGTAGATCGGTACCATCCGGACGAATGACATATTGGAAAGTCACTCCGGGTAAGTCATCAGTAATGGTTTTCAGTCGGATCTCAGCCTCTTTTTGCTCGTGTATATCCTGAAAACTTCCAAATACCCGGACCACTTTACCTTCAGCCATTTCTGCCTGACCGATGACTCTCACCCAAAAAAGATTTTCTTTAGCAGTTACCAACAGGGCTTGAAAATCAAAAGGAGCTCCAGATGACAAGGTTTGATTCACATTCCTTTCAACCATTTCCCTGAAATCGGGATGATAAAAGTTAATCCCATCAGATAAGTTAGGGATATAAGTTTGGGGATCGGTCTCGTGCATTTGATGCACGAGATCCGACCAATACACAGTTCCCTCACTAACGTTAATCTCCCAACTTCCGATTTTGGCTAATTGGGATGAGTTGTTTAAGAGTTCGGATAGTTTCCGCTCAGTGGTGATATCCTTCGCAGTAGCAAGTACAATTCCATTTCCCCGATCTATTTTACAGCTCCAGGATAACCAAACCAGGTCACCTGACCCAGTAACGAATCGACCTTGAAAGTTAAACAACTGTTTACTTGACTCCAGACTTAAGACTTTCGACCTAAAATTATTTTTGTCTATTGGGTAGGAAAACAGATCGAGGTTTTGATTTAGGATTTCATCTTCCGGATAATCCAGAATTTTACAACCAGCAGGGTTGATTCTGATAATTTTCCCACTCAAATCGAGAATACCTATTAGGTCAGGAACTGAATTAATAAGGAGTTCAAAATCATTTTCTATTTTTTTCCTTGCAATTTCGGATCCTACAAATGATTCCAGCCTTTGGAAAGAGTTCTTTAAAAAATCAACCTTGAGCTTTGAGGATGTGGTCCCTGCAACAAAGACACCTACGGGCTCATTACCATTCAACAAAGGAAATCCAATCACAGTCTCAATTCCTGTATTTCTGGCTTGAACACTTCTTAAAAACTCGCTTTTTACGCCAACAGAATCCCAGATCACCGCCTTTTGATTTTTCCATATAATACCAGGCAATCCATCTCCAAGGGGTATCTGGGATAAATTTTCGACTTGATCGTAAAAATTCTGACCTGTATTAGAATTTGCGAAAAACGCGGCAATCCTAAGGTTTTCCTTATCAAAAGTTGGCAGCCAAACTTCAGTAAAATCAAAATTTCCAAATTCAGCAATCTCTGAACAGAGAAAATTCAAAGCATCGGTAGTTTCTTTCTCCTGATTGAAGAAATGACTGATTTTAGCCAGAAGGTCTTTCTCTCTGGAGGCAAGGATTTGTTTGGTAACATCTCTTTCCACTGCGATCCAATGGGTAAACCAACCCTTTTCGTCAGCAACAGGGGACAGGGAAATATTGACCCAATATTCCTCACCTGATTTTTTGTAATTCAATAAAGTAAACTCTGAGGGCTGCCAATTAGCCATGGCAAGTTTCATTTCCTCCAAAACACGCTTGTCAGTTTTGGGGCCTTGAAGGATTCTGGGTGTCTTTCCGATCACCTCTTCAGGAATGTAGCCGGTCAAGTCTGTAAAAGCCTTATTCACAAATAGAATCCTTGGGCCCGGAAAAACCTGTGGCTCCGCTTCAGTGATAACCACTGAGTCGCTGGTATGAGCAATTACCCGTTCCAACAATTTAAGATGCTGTTCTTCTGCTTTAAGAGCCGTGATATCCTGAACAGTTCCGGAAAAACTCAATTCCGAAGATTCATTGGTTGAATCAAGTCTTCCGCGTTCATGAACCCATTTTATATTTCCAGAATTAGTCTTGATGCGATGGATAAAATCGAGAGGTTTAATTCCCGCAAGCGCTTGATTCTGTGCATTTAAGAAATCAGCTTTGTCTTCTTCAAAAAATGAATTCAAAAAAAGATCAAAGTCAATCTGATCCTGATTGGGGTTCAAGTCCCAGAGTTGATAAACTTCTTGAGACCAGGTTAACTCCTTGGTCTTAAGATCCAATTTCCATTGTCCGACTTTAGCGAGATCAATGGCAGTTTTATGCCAATTTTCGGATTTTTTAAGATTATTGAATTGAAGAAGCTTATCCGTCACATCTATCACCATCACCAAAATTGCTTGATGATCATTGAAATGAACTTGATGTCCATGGACTTCAACCTGTATCAGGGTTTCATTTTTTTTCTTATGCGTAAAGAAACCAAAGAATATATTGCCAAATTTTGATTCTACTCCTTCGTGACCCCTCAATAAATTAGAGATTTCTTCCTTCGGAAGTAAATCATGGATTGTAATCGAAAGAAATTCTTCTCTGGAATAACCATAATGAGTTAATGCGGACTCATTTACTTCTAATATTTGGAAGGTATGTAAATCATAAATCCAGTTTGGCAGGGGATTATGGTAAAACAAAGAACTAAAATCTCTATCGTTCATTTATCTCGATCGAAAGGTGATATTAATCTAGTACTTCCATAATAATTGAACTAATTTATTAATAACATTAGGAGCACTGTCCCTCTCCCAAAATGTGACAAATGAAAAACCAGAATTTTGATCATTAAGCAGTTCATCAGCCAACCATTTTGCGGGAATTGAAATGATTCCTTTGAGTGTAAACAAAAAAGAATTCACAGTACAATTTATCGGTTTTTGAACTCCTCACCTAAAAATCTGGGGAATTTGTATAAAAAAAATTAATCCTGTGAGTTAATATCATAAAAATACAAAATAAACAATTCCCTAAAGGAAATGAATCAAATTTTGCGTTTTTGGCTTCGGAACAGCGATTAAGATATTTTTTTTCCAATGCATCGGAGGGAATTCCTCCTATTTCGCTTTGTTAAATGTCTGCACCTAATGGAAAGGTTCACTTAAATGACCTTAAACCGCTCCAAGATAATTTTAGGACTTTGATCCCATCTGTCTTTAGGCAATTTAGAAGGATTTCTTAATCTGACCACTTTAGTTTGGTTAGAGGACTTTCGATTTAACTGACAGCTAATCATTACCTTAGTCACTTTCATCAGTTCCTTTCATTGGCTTTTCTTTAGAAACTTTTTCCAAGTTTGATTTAAAAATATTTGGTATAGACCTCTTTTAAATCGGGGGATGGGACAAGGACAAAATGAAAAAGAATAAACCACTAGAAGCTTGGAGTAGAGCTTAATTCCGGATACTCCTGGCTACTCAGACCACTTCAAAGGCTCTTTCAGGAGAATTCAGGACTCAGAATAATGCCGTTATAAAACCCTCATATCTACGAAATACAAAGAGTAAGAAATCCCAAAAGCGAAAGATACTTTTTGGTTCTAAGATGAAAAAGTTTCTTTAGAGAGAAGGAGAATGTTTTTGATTAATCCGTTTTAATTTTTTGCTCTTATTACCTTCAAAAATACTATTAAAGAGGAGACCAAATTAGAGAAATTGGTATCTAATCTTCTTTCGGAACTATGAAGCTTAAAGAAATAAATTTTAATTCTTCTCCATTATGTGCCTGTATTAAATTGAATCCAAAATATAGATCCATTTACACCATCTGATTCAACCCAAATTTTTCCTCCATGCAATTCTGCAATTTTTTTGCACACCGAGAGTCCAATACCATTACTATCTTTCTTGTAGTTTAAGGTTTTGAAAATTTTAAAAATTTCTCCTTGTTGATTTTCGGGGATGCCCATTCCGTTATCAGAAAATTTGAAGACAATCCAATCATTCTTCTGAAAACATGAAATAGAAATTTCCGGAACTCGATCAGAACGGTACTTAAGTGAATTGGTAATCAGGTTAGTGATCAGACGCTTAAATAAAATAGGGTATACTTTGATCTTTTTTACGGTGATTTCAGTTTTTATTAATGCCTCGTTTACCTCCAATTCGCGTTCAAAAAACTGAATTACGGAATTAACCAATTCCTCAGTTTCAACTGTTTCCAGCTCCTCCCCGAGTGTTCCTGTACGTGAATATTCAAGAAGGTTTTCAATCAATCTTCCCAATTCTTTGGAAGAGGTCCGAATGACATCCAAATATTGTTTTCTTTTTTCGGGGTCGAGGTCATCACCTCTTTTATGGATAATATCCATTAATCCTGAAATATTCCTTACAGGAGTTTTGAGGTCATGAGAAGCCACATAGGCAAACTCCTCCAAGGATTTGTTGACCTCCTGAAGTCTTAAATTCTGTTCCCTTATTTGAAGGTTGAGTCTATGGATTTGCTGCTCCTGTTCTTTTTGAAGTGTAACATCATTTTGAATGGAGAAAAAGCCTATAAGCTCCTGATTTTTGTCAAACATGGGTTCAGTCTGAATTCTCACCAAATACTTATTTCCTGACTTGGTATAATTGATCATCTCCACTTCAGAGGCAACTTTCTTTTTTATGCCTTTGGCCATTAGCCTTTTTGCCTCTTCGGTACTCTCTTTTCCCTGAAGCAATTGACCTGGCTTTTTACCAAGTACTTCTTGTTCGGTATATCCGGTCATGTTTTCAAACGCATCATTTACAAATGTGATTTTTCCATGACTATCTGTGATGATTACCGCATTGCTGGTTTGTTCAGCAATGAGTGCCAGTTTTTTCATCTCCACATCTTGCAGCATGCGCTGGTTAATGTCTCTAGTTGAAATGAGAATATTTTCAATTTTACCATTATCTAACTGAATCGGTTTGAGATTGGACTCCATCCAGCGGGTCACACCAGCCCAGGTCTTGAATTTAAATTGAATTAATCCTGGGGTCTTCCCGTCTTTTATGGCCTCAATTGCATTCTTCCACTTTTTCTTATGAGCTGGATCTGGAATTCGATTAAGCAGATCCAATTCTGCCAATCTTTCGAGTGGATAACCCGTAATTTCTGTACCTGAAGGTGAGCAATACTTCAATTTGCCATTCAAATCTAAAATCGAAATCATGTCTCTGGAATTCCTTGCAATAAGTTCAAAGAGTTCAGTTTGAGAGGCATGTTTACTATTAAGGATTTCCAATGCATCATTTGAAACCTCTAATGCACGCTCCATTCGATTGTATCGAGATACATTGAAAAAAACCAAAACCACTCCATGAATTTCTCCGGTATGGGTTCGAAAAGGTGAGATATTCAAAAGAAACTCCTCCCCTTTAGTGTCTCGAATTTGAGCTTCAAAACTTGTTTGAGTATCAAAAACCTTTTCAATATGGCCCATCAAGTCTTCCAATTGAACTTTCCCACGAAAGTGGCTAATATTCCTTCCCACATCATGTGGCATGAGATCAAGGATTTCCCGAATCGCAGGAGTGAATCTTCTGATATTCAGATTCACATCCAAAAACAACATAGCAATCTGGGTACTATGAATCAGGTTATTGAGATCATTATTTATATCAGAAAGCTCATGGATTTTCTGTTGGTACTCTGCATTCACGGTGTAGAGCTCCTCATTTACAGATTCAAGTTCCTCATTGGAGCTTTGAAGCTCTTCATTGGCCGCCTGAAGTTCCTCATTGCTTGATTCCAGTTCTTCTATGGTAGATTGGAGATTTTCCCGGTTAATCCTTAGTTCTCTTTCCAGGATGTTTATTTTTTCCTTGGACGCCGCATTAATTTCTATTTTTTCAAAATCCTTTTCACTTTCCGAGGATATTTCAGGCTCAAAAGTCGCAATCAACTGATTGCCATTTTCGTTAAGTTGCACACGACGAAGCTTTATGGTAAGAAATTTCACTCCTTTATAAAACTGTCGAAGCATCCCGTCGACTTCCACTTTATTGATCTGAGTAAAAACCCCTGAGTGCATAACTTTATTTGCCACAACTTCAAAGGGGATGGAGAGTGACTCCGGCAACATTTTCAGAACATTGGTGGTAATTTCTCCGGATGGTAAAGTAAGCCAACGGTGGGCATTTCCTGTGGTATGAAGTAAGTTAAAGTCTTCATCCGTCACGATGGAATCCGGTACAAACTCTTGAATCAAAACATTTTGAATCTCATTAAGGAGTTTACTTCGTCCTGAATTCGGAATAGGAGAGTTTACCCTGACTTGACCAAAAAACTCGGATTGTATTGGATTTGATTTCCTTGAACTCCGAATTTTCTGGATGGCTTTCTTATTTTCCTTATTCAGATAAACCTTGCTCTTTTTATCAAATTCAATAAAATGTTCACTTGCATCACCGAGCGATTCACTTGCTCCCAAAAACAAAAATCCATGTGTCCGAAGAGAGAACTGAAACATGGAAAATACACGCTGTTGAAGATTGGAATTCAGGTAGATCAGAAAGTTTCGGCAACTGATGAGATCAATCCGATTAAATGGGGGATCTTGAACCAAGTTATGGGCAGAAAAAATGATCATTTCCCTAATTTCTTTGGCAATAGTGAATCCTTTTCGTTGAGGAATGAAATATAGGTTTAAAAATTCCGGCGGAATTTCAGTTGAAATGTTTTCCGGAAAAATGCGATTAGCCGCATTTTTGATTGCCTCCTTGTCTAGATCTGTAGCAAAAATACTGACATCAAACTGCAGCTTCTGGCGCCTTAGGTAGTCTTTAACCAGAATTGCAATTGTATAAGCCTCCTCCCCGGTAGAACAGGCAGGAACCCAAATTCGGATGGATTTGGACTCGATATTTTCCTCAATTAGACGGGGAATAACCTGCTGCCTTAAAAATTCAAAATTTTCCTCATCTCTAAAAAAACGGGTGACTCCTATCAACAATTCCTTAGCGAGTAAGTGGGGTTCCTGATTATTTGTTTGGATATATTTTAGGTATTCCAGCATTTCCGGAAAACCTAATAAGCTCATCCGACGAGCGATTCTCCGAGATACTGTGGAATATTTGTAATCGGTGAAATCTACCCCTATCTGCTGATATACGCTCGTTAAAATGGCCGAAATGAGACCTTTGGTGTCTTGAGAGTTTAATATTTCTTTGTGAATCTCATTGGTGGTGAAGAAGAAAGCCTCAATCTCCCTATGCATCTGTTCCACTGCGCAGATTTTATCAACAGCTCCTGTAAGGATGGCACTTTTAGGCATTCCATCAAACTTGGCGGTAGTAGGATCCTGAGCGATAACCAAACCACCTTTTTCTTTAATGTATTTGACTCCCTCAGAGCCATCACTTCCGGTGCCAGACATAATAATGGCACATGCCTTTTCATGCGCCTGTTCTGCAAGCGAGTTAAAAAAAGAACTGATGGGAAAACTAAGTTGACGGTCCTCTTTTTCGGTCAGGATGAAGTGCCCATCCTGCAGATCAACAATTTTTTTGGGCGGATTGAGGTAAATTTTTCCAGGCTCCAACATCATTTCATGCTGGATAATCTCAATTGGTAAAGTCGTATGCCTCGAGAGCAATTCATCCATGAGGCTTTTATGGTTAGGCGCCAAGTGCTGAATGAGGACATAAGAAAACCCTGAATTGGGTTTAGCAAATTCAAAGAATAATTCCAAAGGCTCCAATCCTCCTGCAGAGGCGCCAATGCCGATGATTGGAAAGGTATATTTCATTGTTTAATTTTCCCTTGGAATGGTAAAATAGAATGTAGTTCCTTCTCCTGGTATGGAATCCAGCCATATTTTTCCTCCCCAGGACTCTATATGTTTTTTAGCTATCGACAATCCGATACCATTACCGGAATGATTTTGTCTGTTGTGCAATCTTTTAAAGATCCCAAATATCTTTTCGAAAAACTGCTTATCAATCCCAATTCCATTGTCTTGGATAGAAATCTTCCAGAAGTCCCACTCTTGGCACATTTGGATCTTGACATGAGGCACTACCCCTTCTCTTGAGAAAATTAAAGCGTTTTCCAAAATACGATGAATCGCATTTGTAAGAGGGGCTTTGAATGCCTTCACTTGTTTAAGATCTTTTACCTCAATTTGGATTCCCTTTAAAGCAATTAAGTTTTCATTGGATTTACAAAAGCAATGAACTACCTGATCAATATCAACTACCTCCATTGAATTGCCCACTTTTCCAACGCTAGAATGCTCCAAAAGATCCTGAATAATATTTTTCATTCGATGGGCTCCTTGCAATGCAAAATTGAAGTATACATCCGCTTGAGGATTGATTTGGTCCTGGTATTTCAACCTAATTTTACCTAAATAACTAGAAATCATTCTTAACTGTTCCTGAAGGTCATGTGAGGCTACAAAGGCATATTCCTCCAGCTCGGCGCTCTGACTCGTAACTTTTGCCATAGACTTTTTAAGTTCCTCATTGGACTGGTTCAGTGAATCCAAAACCTGAAGTTTTTCCAAAATGGTATTTTCGAGTCGAGAAAAAAAATAGGGAATTATCAACGCAAACAAAACCGCTAAAAATAAAACATTGGAAGAAATTGCCACCCAAGCCAAAAGGTAAGTTTCCGGTTCAGATCCAATTTTAATGATTTCGGTGTAAATAAACATTCCAAACAAAACACAAAAAATTAAGGTCAGAAGCAGAGAAATTAATGATTTTTGGTAGGGAAAAATCAATAAATGAAACACAGAAGCTGAAAGTAGGTAAACCAACCCCAAACCAAAACTCTGCAACTCCAACAGTAGGACAAAGGCAGCCAAATAAATTAAACTTACTAATAAGTATTTCCGTGCATTAACACCAAAACCAGGCAGATATCCGATCAAAATTAAAAGAGAAAAACAAAAAACATCCAAATATAAAACGAGGTAATTCTGGGATTTGAGACTTACCAGTACAGCTGGAATAATCGCCAAAAGGCTTAAGGGAGTCAGTAAAAAAACACACTTTGCGAAAATCACATCACTCAAAAACCTCAAAGTCGATGAGTCCTCATTGGGGGATATGCAATTGGATTTTACAATATTATTCAGAAAAGATATCATGAAATTAAAAGGAGTATACAACTATTTCTGGTAGAAGAAATTAGAATGGCGCTTTCTTAGGGTCTATTTTTAAGAATTTTGTAAAGTTCAGGTTATCTATCCAAGGACTATCCCTAATCAAGGAAGAAAAATTTCAGGATGTAATCTTTTGTAAACCACTTCCATACTCTATTTAAGTGAGCGCAAGGTCAAAGGATCAAAATGAATAAATTTTGAGTAATTCAATCGCTTAGAATTTTATACCAGGCATGTTCGATTCATTCAAAAATGCAATTCTAAGCCTGATCCAAACCGATCAACAGGA
>JAGXRF010000131.1 GCA_018335925.1 Flavobacteriales bacterium | reverse complement strand
ATGAGTTGGGCTTCCAACAACTTCAAAAACAAAATGCGGTTTATCCAAGTAATCGAAAGTTCAAGTGCAACATTAAAAAGTCTTTCCTGTTGTGTGTTACCGAATTGGTTTGGTTTTTCCAATCGGCTCAATTTATCTAAGCTGTCAAGCTGAATAATCGCATCTTCAAGAATTGTTCCTGTGTGCCGTTCACCTGCTTTGTTTCGTTCAATCAGTTTTTTGCTTCCTTCTTTGGTTTCTGTCAAGCCGATGATGTGCAACAACTCGCTGTAAAATCGTTTGTCAAGGCTGTTGCTGTCGTTCGTGAAAGGAAGTTTTAATAGATGCTCTGGCGAAAGCAATTTGAATAAAGCAATCAGCGAATTATCGTCTGCTTTGTCGGTGTTGCGTAACGGTTTTTGAAAGTCCTGAATGTTGAAATAAGTAAACTCAATTTCAGAAGTAATGCTGTCAATAAATGGCTCGGCAATTTGTTTGTAGAAAAAATCTGTTTTGGTGTCTGCCAATCGTCCACCTTCAAAGTCGTTGAATTGTTTTACCAAATTTTTGTTTTGAGCAAAAAGTCTGTCGAATAGGGTAGCGTCAAAAATGAACCATTCATTGATGTTGGTCGCCACCAAATGTTTTACTTCAAGATTTTTGTGTGTAATTCTCTCTCGAAAGTAATATAAAACCAATTCTTGAAATGCTTTTGTATTCAGTTTTTTGGTAGAAATCATTTCCGCTTTGTTGGTCGGCTTTTTTGCTTCGAGAATTACACCAACTGTCGAGTTTGCATTTTGTCCGTTATGGATAACAAGGTCGTTTCGCCCTTTGGTATTGATGAAATGATTTGGGTCGTAATAGGTTTTCTTTAAAAAGTCAATGACAAGATTTTTATGAAACTCTTCGCTTTCCGTGTCATTTGTCCTGTCGAGTAAAGTAATGAGATTGGTCTTAAAATTTTCAATTTCAGTCCTGTTCGGTTTTACTTTTAAAAAGGCTTTGTTCAGTGCCTTTCTTGGTTTCAATTCTTTTAAATTGTTCACGGTACTTTTAATTTTTGATAAGTGTTCACGAATCCTCAAGCAGATTTCATAAACAAATTATATTTCCAATTTCAGTCTGTTAAGATAACATTTTCGATTGGAACGTTATTAAAGCGTAGAAAAAAATTGCTCCCTTAAAATTAGGGAAAGGCTTTTTGTTTTTTGAGCATTGGCTATTATGACAGAAATGAATTGAGCCATTTGTGGGGTAGGTTTAATGTAGTGATTGAAACATTTGTTTTGTGTGGTTATTCATTTTTCACAATTTCAAATTCAAATTCTTTTTTTATTTCAGGCTTAATAGTCACATTGTTATATGTTCCAATAACTTGTAATTCTGTATCCCAACTTCCTTTTGTTAATTTGAATTGAGCTGGACTCTGAACTTTCAAAACGATACTTCTTTCATCATCAGAAGTCTTTTTCATTTCAATTTTGTTAGGATTCCAATCTCCTAAGTTTGTTTGGTTTCCTGTTATATAAACTATGTCATTTTTGTCATTAACTTTTACTTTAATCTTGACTTCATACATTTCCTTGCTTAATTCACTTTCTTGCTTTTTCTGAATATTTTCAAAGTAAAATTTCAAAGCATTATTTAAACTTGGTGGAAATGTATTCCAATGATTATTTTCATGATATTCAGCAATTTCAACTGTAAGATTTTTATTCTTTATGGAGTCTTTAAAAAAAGAGTAAACGCTTTCTCTCGCAGGTTTCCATTCTTTCCAATAGTCAATACCTTCATTTGCGTTACTTAAATAAATGAAAGATGGTCTTTTTAATTTTGAAAAGTCAAATTTAATAAGGTCGTTACTTAATTTATTATCATCGTATGCAAGATTTGGCGAAATTGCTACATAATTTTGAAAAAGATTTGGTTTTTGAAGTAAAGAATATAGAATAAACGATGCACTTAAAGAGTGACCTACTGCAATGGTTTGATTTGAAGTTCTGTATTTTGAGTTTATAAATGAAATTACTTCTGTTTCAACAAAATTCAAAAAATTGTCTGCATTACCTGAGTATTTACCGAATCTTTTCTTTGATTCTTCTGTTTTCAAAACAGGTAATAAGTCGTTATTTCTTGAATAGTCAAGTTTTTCATCGAAAGGAGAAGTTATTCCAACAACGATAAAAGACTTATTTCCGTCTGTCAAGAAAGAAACTATTGAACTCGTATAATCAAAAAATTCTCTGTTTTGGCTGTCAAAAACATAAATCACATTAAAATACTCGTTTGTTCTCCAATCATAATCAACAGGAGTATATATCAAAATTTCTCTTTCTTGATTTAATGCTTTTGAATGTATTTTAACATTCTCAACTCTTGCAATTGATTGGGCAAAAGTTTGACTAAAAAATACAATGAATAATAAGATAAGTCCAAATTTTAATTTCATCTCTGTCGGTTTTTATAATCACAAACAACGTTTTGCCATTTGCCGTAGTGTGGGAATTCGGAGCCAGTCACTGTTAGTTAAGACTTTAGTTTAAAGTTGTAAGGCGTTTAAAGTTAGTAAATTATCCCGAATATTCGGGTAGCATTATGCAAAGTAGTGGTTGTGTGTAGGTTTTCTATTGGAAGTCAATGTCGATACCGTCATATTTTGCAATCAATTCTGGCAAAGTCATAGTATCAATTTCTAACTCTTTGCAAATTGCAGGTATCTTTTTGAAAAGTTTGTTGTCGTTACTGCTTTCAGTTTCTTCTGTTACTATAATTACCTGCTCACCTTGATTTTTTAAATTCAAGGACAAGATTACTTGTTTCATATCAGCACTTTCAATGAATGAGCTCTTTTGATTTTCAAACTCTACTTCTGTAAGTTTTCTCTTAATTGGTGAGTTCACGAATACAGTATTCAACTGGTGAAAGAACTGTCTTGTATTTGGAACAAGTAAGCTGTCAGTTTTATAAGGAACTTTTGAAGCCTTTAAAAAAACCTTGTCCGTTAGATACGGTAGTTTGGAAAGAACTAGTCCTTTTGAATTGTATGTACATTCTTCAAGGACCTTGTCAATTATTATAATGTCACCGTTCTCTATTTTTGATTTGATAAATTGAAATAGTACTCCTTTTTTGTCAAATGGCAAGTAGTAACGAACCAACGACAAGAGCGAATTTGTGTCGATTACTACTTTCATTGCAAATACTTTTCTAGTTTATCAGGTGAAATATTCAGAGTCTTACATACATCATATTCGTTTATCACTCCTTCATAGAAAGCTGTCTGAATGGTTGATATGAGCAATGGTGAATTAATAGGCTTGGGTGTTGAACCACCTTTTTGAATACCTTGCAATTTGTCAAGCTCTCTTTGCTTCTTCTCTTCTTCTATACGTAATCTATAATTTTCATCTTCATTAGCTTTTATATTGCTGTAATCAGTTTTTGAGAGTTTGTTCTGATAAAGGAGTTTGGTGAATAATGCAATCTTACTTAAATGAGTATTTTTTGAAATGCTTTCAATCAGTTCAAAGTGATAGTCGTTTGTTCCATCCGCTTTGCTAATTTGTCCAAATGCTTTATTGTATTCTCCTGCTAAGAAATAGTATGCAAAGTCGTTGCACCATCTTTCAATGGCTGAAAGTTTGTTATTGGCAAAGTTTGAAATGTCAAGTTCTTCAATTTCTTCTTCGTTAAGCAAGTAGTGTCCTAATTCGTGTATAAGAGTGAAAATCTCTCTTCTGAAAGAAGATTGTTGTCGCTTAAGAACAATTACATTTGGTGCAAGAAAAAAGCCGTCAATATTTGCCTTCTCTTTTTTATTCCAAGTTTCTACGAACTCGAAAACCAAAATATTTTTTTCTGCAAATTTTGAAATCAAAGCTCGTAAAAACTCTTTTGGTATCGGATTGAAGTCAGGATATAGTTCTTTTCTGATTTTAGTCGCAACAGCTTTGGGGTCGTCATTAACAGAAAAGACTGGCAAAGACCTGTCAATATTTATTTCAGCCAATTTTGAAATAGCCGAAAGCGATATTTTAAATTCTTCGAATTGGTTTACAATTTTCTTTGCTCCAATATTAAGTTCTGTTCCAAACTTGTTTTTTCTGAAGAATATGCTAGCATCTTTTGAAACTTCAGGAGATTTTGGGTCTAAATAGAAGTGAAGTCCTTTGTTAAAAACCTTGTCTATTCGTTTTAAGTGACTAACATTTATCTCATTAGAAAAAATGTCGTCTTTAGTTAATGGTTTTTTAAGTCCTTCACTTACAGACAATAGCAAGTCTTCTACTGTCATTTTGTACAATGTCAGCAGGTATTTAAGTCTTGATATGTTCTGTTCTACTTTCAAGAAGTCTTTATTTGTTAGTTCGGCAAATTTACAATTTTAAACGGTTCTTTTGTCGGTTTGGGTGTCTTTCTAAACTTACGCACAACGTATGCTACTTTGCCTAGTGCTGGGTTTGGAGTCCGTCACTGTCAGTTTAACCTTTAGTTTATCGTTGTAAGGCGTTTAAAGTTAGTAAATTAGCCATATACAAAATAGTGGTTAGCAGCTGTGTTTTATTGACAGTATGAATTTCGGATTAATCCTTTTTTATCATTGTAAATAATGTTAAAATCTCCAAATATGAAGTCAAAATTTCCTTCTGGTTCTTGCTTTTCATATTCAAGATAATCTTCATTCTTTAGAATCCAATTTCTCCACATTTCTAATTCCTCATTCGTTGGTTTATAACAAACACCAAAATAGTTTAAGTCAACATGTTTTGGGAAAATTTGAGTGAGACATGCAAGTCTAGTTGACAGTTTTATTTCGGCTTTATAATTTTTAATTGCCTCAATTGCCGCTAATGCTTTATCAGCTGGACTTGGTTTATTTTGTCCTTGTAAAGTGCTAAAGAAAACTATAGTTAATAATAAAGATAAGAGTTGCTTCATAATCGGTTTTTTGGCATAGCTGCCAACGCAGTTTATCTCACCAATAATAACCATCTTTTCCCAAATCTCCAAAAATATTTTTATACTATCGTTAAAACATGTTTGTTTTATCGCAATACATCAACATATTTTGCCATTCAACCCAAACAAAAAACCACCCTTTACAATTAATGTTAAGGGTGGCTCACTAAAAAGAACTAAAAAAACTATTGCTATTTTTTGGGTTTTTGGTTCATCATCAACCATACGGCTCCAACCAATCCGGCAATTACCAAACCAAAAACAACAATCATGATAAATGCTCCGTTTTTAAAATCGAACAATGGGATAAAGTTTGCTAGCATGGTAGGTGTATTAAAAAAGGTTATCGGGTCAAAATTACCCCATAACCTTTTTTAAAAATATGACAAATGTCAGGTTGCCTAAAATTTTATGCTGCTCCTTGTATAATGGCAATAAAATCGCTTGCTTTTAACGAGGCTCCTCCAATCAAACCACCATCTACATTGGGTTTGCCAAAAATTTCTTTGGCATTGTCGGGCTTCACACTGCCACCGTATAAAATAATTACTTGCTCTGCCAAATCGTTGCCGTATTGGTTGGCCAACAATTGTCGGATAAACGCATGCATTTCTTCTGCTTGCTCCGGGCTTGCGGTTTCTCCGGTGCCAATGGCCCATACAGGTTCATAAGCCAAAATGATGTTTTTCCAAGCCTCTGCCGGTAAAGCAAACAAACTGTCTTTGATTTGTTGTTCTACCACGGCAAAGTGTTGGTTGTTTTTGCGGTCGGATAATTCTTCTCCAAAACAAAAAATCACTTCCATTTGGTGTTGCAAAGCAGTGTGTACCTTTTCTGCCAATTGGCTTGCGGTTTCGTTAAAGTATGCCCTTCTTTCGGAATGGCCTAAAATCACCAAATTTACCCCAACTCCCTGCAACATAGCGGCAGAAATTTCTCCGGTATAAGCACCATTGGCAGCTGCATGCATGTTTTGTGCAGCAACTTCTATCTTGGTATTTTGGCATAGGGTAGTGGCTTGTGCCAAGTTGGTAAACGCTGGAGCAATTACCACTCGTTGGTTGGTAGCGGGCATTTGTGCCAATAATTCTTGGATTAACGCAGTGGTTTCTGCCAAGTTTTTGTTCATTTTCCAGTTACCGGCAATTAATTTTTGTCTCATTTTTGTACGCTTTGTATGGTTTCTATCATTTTAGGATCGTCTGCTTCTATGGCACGGAACAAAGCAATAGAACCCTTTTGGTCCAATACCATATATCTCGGAATCCAATCAATTTTTACTTCGTCTTTAAAACCTCCACCTTTCCAGTTGGAACGGATGAGGTAGTGTTCGCCTTTTACTTCGTATTTTTCAATGCCTTTTTTCCAGCTTTCTTCGGTTTTGTCGTACGATAAAAACAAATACACTACTTCCGGAAATTGCTTTTGCAAATCGTGTACTTTTGGCATCCCTTTGATACAATCCGGACACCAAGATGCCCAAATGTCTACCACTACAGTTTTGCCTTCGTATTGTTTTAAAACTTCTTGTAAGGTAATTTCTTTTCCATCTAAGCTTAATAACTTTTCTTGCAAAGCAGCCTCTGTAAATTGGGTTTGTGCTTCAGCTTGGCATCCTATCAATCCTAAGCTAAGGATGCCTACTAGTTGACAAAATAGTTTTTTCATTTGGTATGTGTTTTAGTTTCGTAATCTCGGATCCAAATATGCATAAATAAAATCAACCACGATGTTAATCAAAATAAAAATCAACGAAATCGTTAGCACCGATCCCATGATAACAGGCAAATCTAAGGTATTTAATGCGGAAACAATTTCTTTTCCCAAACCGTTCCATCCAAAAATATATTCTACAAATACCGCTCCTGCCAATAACGAAGCAAACCAACCCGAAACGGCTGTTACTACCGGGTTTAACGAATTTTTCAATACATGATTACGCATGATTTGAAAGGTATTCAAACCTTTGGCTTTGGCTGTGCGAATATAGTCTTGCTGCAAGGTTTCTAAAACCGAGTTTCTGGTTAATTGTGTAATGACACCTAACGGACGAATGCCCAATACCAAAGCAGGTAACACAATGTTTTTCCAGGCAATAAAGCTGTTTTCACCATAGTCGTCTATTTCGTACAAGCTTCCCATAATGGGCAAGCCGGTGTAGGCATGCAACACAAAACCAAAAATCCAAGCAAACAAGATGGCACTAAAAAACGAAGGCAAACTCATGCCTATGGTGCTAAAAAACACCAAACTCCTGTCCATCCAAGTATTTTGTTGCAATGCAGCAAACATGCCAAAAAGCAGACCAAAGGTAACGGCAAACCCCATGGCAAGGGTGGCCAACACAAAAGTATTGGGTAAAGTATTGCCTAAAATACTACTTACCGAAATGTTTTTTTGAAAGCTCTCTCGCAAATAAGGCTTTTTAAATGCCAAGGTAAAACTTGAAAAATTGATTGAAACTCCTTGGTATTTGCTTTGGTTAAAATAGGTGTAGTGCTCTGCATGGTTGGCATGAAACGAAATAGGGGACAGGTCGTTAAGATACCATAGGTATTGCGTACCCAAAGGTTGGTCGAACCCATATTTTTTTTTCACCAATTGCAATTGTTCCGAGTTTTCGTTTTGGTCCAACAACATCCTGGCCGGATCACCGGGCAGCCAATGGAATAACAAAAAGATAACCGTTACTACTCCCCAAAGGGTAAGCAACGAATAACCTAATTTTTGAAGGAAAAAACGAATCAAAGGCTTGGTGTTTTAGCGATTAAAATGCTCCAAAAACTTCTTTGGCATCTTTCCAATGTACCTTTTTTACAATAGTACCACGGTGCAAAACCACAATACTCGGGTTGGCTCTTTCGATGGTTTTCACGGTAGTTGGGTCGCAAAAATAAAAGTCGAAGTAAAAACCGTATTCTTTTTGCAATCCTGCCACATAATCTAAATCAGTTCCGGTTAAGCCAATTACTTTATAGTTGTTTTCCAAGGCTTTGTTGTAAAACTTACCCAACATTTTTAAGGCTTCGGTATCGGCTTTGGTCATGTCGTAACTGGTAATCATCACCAATTTAGGTTCGCGTAAATAATTATCTGCAAAGTTGCTGCCATCGCGTTCCATGCTAAAATCTTTCACCGGAGGTTTGTACCCTTCTTTGATTAATTTTTGCTTGCGATCTATAAAAGTGGCATCTTGAGGATATTCCCCAGCCATGATTTGGTCGTAACTAAACTCGGTAGGTACTCCGTTTACTTCGTATACAAAAATCATTTCGTATTCGTCTTTCGGAGCTCCTTCAGGTATTTGCATGCCTTGGGTAATGTTGGTACCCACTTTGTAGGCTCTGAAGTCAATCATGGGCAAGTGGTTCAACACTTGGTAAGTAATGCCTAAGCAAACAATTAAAGAGGCAATGGCAATTCCATGGTTTATTTTGCTTGGAAAAACGGGTTTGATCAAGTCTTTCCAAATAAATAAAATAAAGATAAACACCAACAAAACAATGTCTTTGGTAAAAGATTCCCAAGGAGTGAGTTTGAGGGCATCTCCAAAACAACCACAATCGGTAACTTTGTTGGTTACTGCCGAAAATAGGGTTAAAAAAGTGAAGAAAACAATCAATGCCAACAAACTTTTGGTGGTAAACTTTGGCCAAAGTCCGATGAGCAATAAAATACCCAACAAAACTTCTAAATACAATAAAAACAAGCCAATTACCATGGCAAACGGACTCAAAAATCCGATGTGAAATACTTCAAAATATTCTTGTAGTTTAAAGGAAAATCCGGTAGGGTCGTTTAGTTTGATAAACCCGGAAATCAAGAACAATACCCCAACAAAAATTCGAGAAAATATCACTAAAAAGGCTTTCATATATTTTGGTTTATGTAAAGAGATTAGTTTTGATCAAATTGTAAATGAATCAAGGCAAACACGGCATAGTTGATCATGTCTTGGTAGTTGGCATCAATGCCTTCAGACACCAAAGTTTTGCCAGCATTGTTTTCTATTTGTTTTACACGAAGTAATTTTTGCAAAATCAAATCGGTTAACGAACTTACACGCATATCTCTCCAAGCCTCTCCATAATCGTGGTTTTTATTTAGCATCAGGTTTTTGGTGATTTCGATGTGTTTTTCGAACATGCTAACGGCTTCTACAGGAGTCAAATCAGGTTGGTCGGCAACACCCAAATCCATTTGAATTAATGCCATTACCGAATAATTGATGATGCCAATAAATTCTGCAATTTCTCCTTCTTCTACTTTTTGCACTGCATTTTGTTGTAGGGTTCGGATGCGTTGGGCTTTGATAAAAATTTGATCGGTTAACGATGGCAATCGCAAAATTCTCCATGCCGTACCGTAATCGTGTAACTTTTTAGCATACAATTCTTTGCACTTGGCAATGATGCTATCGTATTGTTGACTGGTTTGGTTCATTTTAAGTTTTCGTGAAAAAGTAAAGGTACAATGCAAAACAAATTTATCCAATTATCTGTAGGCATTGTGTAAATTTGTGGTAAAAATAACCTTTTCTGCGAAATGCTTCACACAAAAAATACCCCAACTTGGAATTTACAAGGCAACTTGCTTAGCTTTCAAAAGCCATTAGTAATGGGTATTGTTAATGTAACTCCCGATTCGTTTTATGACGGTAACCCGAACCAAGCAATAGATCAAGTGCTTTTAAAGATAAACCAAATGATGCAGGAAGGGGCTACTTTTATTGATGTGGGAGCCTATTCGAGCAGACCCGATGCTTCTTTTGTTTCGAAAGAAGAAGAAATTCATCGATTATTAATGTATTTGCCAATATTGATTCAAAGCTTTCCGAAGGCTTATTTTTCCATAGATACTTTTCGGGCCAAAGTAGCAGAAGTAGCGTTGAACCACGGGGCACATATCATCAACGATATTAGTGCAGGAGGTTTAGACGATCAAATGATGGCTGTGGTAGGTAAGTACCAAGTGCCTTATATTATGATGCACATGCGAGGCACCCCGCAAACCATGCAACAGCTCGCCCAATACGAGCAAGTGACCAAAGAAGTGTTGGCCTATTTTTCTGATAAAATAAACCAAGCTTTGCAACACCAAATTCACGATTTTGCTATCGACCCCGGATTTGGATTTGCCAAAACCTTGGAACAAAATTTTACTTTATTCCAACAGTTGGACTTGTTTCAAACTTTTGACGCACCCTTATTGGTAGGAATTTCAAGAAAATCGATGATATACAAAACCTTGCATACCACTCCGCAAGAAGCTTTAAACGGAACTACCGCTTTGCATATGGCTGCTTTGCAAAAAGGAGCCAACATTTTGCGAGTACACGATGTAAAACCAGCCATGGAAACCATTACCCTATACCAAAAAATGACCAACTCATGAACAAATTTTTTCAGTTATTAATTGTCCTATTTTTATTCATTTCGTGCAACCAACATCCTGTAGCCTTGGTGCAATCGGATTACACCGAAGTGGCTGAAATGAAAGATCATTCTCCCATTTACTTTTTATTGGAGATAACCGATAAGGACACCATTTTAGAGGTTAATAGAAAGAATTCGATTGGCACCACCAATTGGATTTTTCATGTAGATAAAAACACTCCTTTAAAATTGGCAATTCCTAAAATACATGAATTGCAATTAAAAAAAGCCAATGGCATGCACACCAACGATCAAGCGGAGAATTATTATTCGTACATGGATAGTACTTCTAAAACCTTGGCTTTTAAAAACTTTCAAAAAGTAGTGTATTCTTTTAATGCCTTTCACTCCAAGCCATACATCAAAGAAAACTTAGAGTACCACCAACATTATTACAATATTTCGGTAGATGTGCGAAAAGGCAACCGAATTTATGTAGATGGTTTTGAAGTTGCTGCCAAAGATTTGAACAGCCACTTAACAGAGTTTATCGATTTTGCTGCACCCAACCAAAGAGTGTTGTTGTATTTGAATGTAGATCAGGATTTGACCTTTGATGCTTATTTAACTACGTTTTTGAGTTTGCAAAAAGTAGCCATAGGACTGGTAGAGTTGTCCAACACCCATTTTATTTACGACAGAACGAAGTTGGAAGATTGTGGGTGTATGTAATTACTCATGATGGTAATTCTCATTCCTTAAAATAGTCATGGCTCGGTACAATTGTTCGGTTAAAAACAAACGAACCATTTGGTGCGAAAAGGTCATGGCAGATAAAGATATTTTTTGGTCAGCTCTCTCGTAAACTTCTTCACTAAATCCGTAAGGGCCACCAATCACCAACACCAATTGTTTGATGCCTTGGTTCATTTTTTTTTGCAACCAATCGGCAAATTGCATACTGCTAAATTGTTTGCCTTTTTCATCTAACAAAACCACCACATCAGCCACTTGGATTTTCGATAAAATTTCTTGCCCCTCCTTTTGTTTTTGCTGAGCAAATGTTAGGTTTTTACTGTTTTTGATATCCGGAATCACCACCCATTCGCATTTGATGTAATGTTTTAATCTGTTTTGATAATCTTCTGTAAGTTGTTGAATGGCTTTGGAATCTGTTTTTCCAACAGAGATGATTCGTAATTGCATTTTGTTTACTTTTATGCAAAATTAACTAAAATGGAGTGTAAAAATTGCCAACAAACATTGCAACCTTCTCATGCCTATTGTTTTCAATGTGGCGGGATGGTAGTGAAAAATCGAATCACTTTTAAATCGTTGTTTTCTGAATTATTAGATAGGTATTTTAGTTTGGATAGCAAATTGGTTCAAACCTGGAAAGCTTTATTTACCAAACCAGAAGATGTGGTGAATGGCTATATCAATGGGGTGAGAAATAAATACATGCCACCATTGTCGTTTTTTATTTTAGCTATTGCGGTTTCAGGTTTTTATACCTTTTTACTAAAAAAGGGTTTCCTTGGTGATTACCAAAGTATGATGCAAAGTTTTCAAAATTCAGAGGATCAATTCAACATGAACGAAATGATGAATCAAATCATGGATTACCAAAATTTGCTATTTTTTGCCTTTTTGCCTTTTATGGCATTGATTTCAAAAATTCTATTTTACAACCAAAGTAATTGGAATTTTGCAGAGCACACCATTGTTTATGCCTACACCTATGCCCAATGTAATTTTTTAATCTTGTTAGCGATACCCGTTTTATGGATTTTCCCCGATGGATTAATCGTTTATACGTATCTATCCGTACCACTTTATATTTTGTTGCATGCGTATTTTTTAAAGCGTATTTTTCAATTAACTCTCCAACAAATAATTGTAAAAACCTTATTATTTATTCCGCTTTTGCTCTTTTTTTACATGATCATTGTCATACTTGTTGCCATTGTTGTTTTGGCAATTCATTTTGGCATGAAGTCATAGTAGTTTAAATTCATTACTTTTGCACCGCAGACCGCCTTATCGCTCTTTTGTTTACAAAAGGGAGGAAAGTCCGGACATCACAGAGCAGCATAATGGGTAACACCCATCGTTCGTTTAGGCGAAAAGGACAAGTGCAACAGAAAGGATGTACAGGTAATGCTGTAGTGAAATCAGGTAAACTCTATGCG
>JAGXRF010000130.1 GCA_018335925.1 Flavobacteriales bacterium | reverse complement strand
TCACCCCAACCTTTAACTCAGTTGCCGACATTTGTCCAGGGGCAAGTTTATCTGCCTTGCCAACGACTTCGTTAAATGGTATTGTTGGTACCTGGTCTCCGGCATTGAACAACCAAGCTACCACAACTTACACCTTTACTCCAGATGCTGGTCAGTGTGCAACTACAGCTACTTTGACTATTACGGTATTGCCTAACAACATCACCCCTACTTTTACACAAGTAGATGCGATTTGTGCAGGAGGTACTTTGCCTGCATTACCAACCACTTCTAACAATGGTATTATTGGTACATGGTCTCCAGCTTTAAATAACCAAGCTACCACTACCTATACCTTTACTCCTAATACTGGTCAGTGTGCGGTAACCACTACCATGACTATCACAATAAACCCGAACATCACCCCAACGTTTGATGCAGTAGCTCCAGTTTGTGTGGGAAGTAATTTGAATGCTTTGCCAACTACTTCGCTCAATGGTATCACAGGAACTTGGAGTCCGGCATTGAATAATACAGCTACCACTACCTATACCTTTACCCCAACTGCTGGTCAGTGTGCCACTACTACTACTTTGACCATTGTAGTAAACCAAGGGCCAAGTTTTAACGTAACCCAAGGATGTAACGGAACAGTATATGAGTTAACGGTAACAGATGCTCCTTCAGGAGTAACCTATCAGTGGTTGAATGCAAGCAATGCTGTGATCGGTACAGAAGCTACGGTTGTGGTAAGTACCACAGGAGTATACCAAGTAATTGTAACCTCTGCAGACGGATGTTCTACCCAAGAATCGGTAGCAGTTACCCTAATTAACTGTACCATCCAAAAAGGGATTTCACCAAATGGAGATGGTTTGAACGACAACTTTGACTTAACCGGATTTGGTGTAGTGAAATTAACTATCTACAACCGGTACGGAAAAGAAGTATACAGCAAAACCAACTATGTAGATGAGTGGTTCGGACAAGCCAATAACGGTGCTGAACTACCGGATGGAACATACTACTATGCAGTAGAGCTGGTAGGTGAAACCAAAACCGGATGGATCTACATCAACAGAGAGCGATAAGAAAATCTAACTAAAAGAGAACAAACAAGCAATGAGAAAAATAATTATCACCACCGCTGTGTTATTGCTTGGGATACTAAACACCCAAGCCCAGCAAGACCCTCATTACACCCAATATATGTACAACATGAACGTAATCAATCCTGCTTATGCAGGAAGCAAGGAAAATCTTGCTTTTGGATTGTTGTACCGAAAACAATGGGTAGAGATGCAAGGAGCTCCTACCACGATGACCTTTTCCGGACACTCTCCGGTGGGGAAAAACGTGGGGTTAGGTTTGTCGTTTATTTCTGATCAGATAGGTCCGGTAAAAGAACAGAATGTGTATGCAGACTTTTCTTATACCTTAAACTTAGGAGGAGAGCACCGTTTGGCCTTTGGTATCAAAGCCGGTGCTACCTTTCACCGAGTAGGATTGTTTGACGAAATTGGTAATGGCTTTGTTCCAGATCCTAACGACCCCGCTTTTGCCGAAAATACCAGTAATATATACGGAAATATTGGAGCAGGATTGTTTTACTACACCGATCGCTATTATGTGGCCTTTTCTATGCCAAATATGTTAAATTCGGTGCATTTAGATTTTAACGGAAGACGCTTTGGAAGCGAAACCCAACACTTCTTTTTAACCGGTGGGTATGTGTTTGATTTGAATCCGAATTTAAAGTTCAAACCCTTCGGGATGGTAAAAACAGCTATTGGTGCTCCGGTATCTTTTGATGTGTCTACCAACTTTTTGTTCAATGAGATTTTTGAGATAGGAGCTACCTATCGATTAGAAGACAGCTTTGGTGCCATGGTAGGGTACCAAATTACTCCGAGCTTGAAGATAGGATATGCTTATGACCATATCGTTTCTGATTTAAGAGCATCTACTCCTGCATCGCATGAGATTATCTTGCTTTTTGATGTGAACTTTCCAAAGAGAGTATCTCGTTCTTCACGTTACTTCTAATCTTAAAAACATTACTAAAGATGAAAAAAACCTATATCACCCTACATTGCATCACATGCCTCTTGTTAGGTGCCTCGTTATACGGACAGAGCAATGCCACCAAAAAAGCCGACAAGCACTTTCAGCGATTAGAATACGTAGCAGCTGCTAACGAGTATTTAAAATTGGCTGAAGGCAGCAACGCTTCTCCGTATGTGTACAAGCAACTAGCAGAATCGTACTACCAGGTATTCAACACCGCAGAAGCAGCCAAATGGTATGCCAAGGCTGTAGAAACCGAGCAAGATGCCGAAACTTACTACCGCTATGCCCAAATGCTTAAAGCACAAGGCAAGCACCAAGAAGCACAAAAGCAAATGCAAAAGTTTGCTGCCAAAGCTCCTAACGACCAAAGAGCAAAAGCGTTTAAAGAAAACCCGAATTACTTAAATGCACTACTTAGCAAGCAACAAAAGTATGAGGTAAAAGAAGCCAACCTCAATTCTGATAAAAATGACTTTGCCATGGTATTGCAACAAGGAGTAGGTTACTTTACTTCTTCCAGAAATACCCAAAGAAAAACCTACGGTTGGGACAAACAGCCTTATACCGATGTATACCAAGCTAGCTTTAATGCACAAGATTTTACTTTTGGTACTCCAGAGCTTACTGCTTCCATCAATGCAGCCGACCACGATGGACCGGTAACTTTTTCTAAAGATGGCAATACCATGTATTTTGCTTCTTCTTCTTTTAGAGAAAAAGCATTCGAAAAAGACAAAGCAAGCAACAGCAAACAAGGACAAGTGCATTTGTACAAAGCCGTAAAAACAGCCGATGGTTGGGGAGGAATCGAACCGTTATCTATCAACGGAACCAACTTTTCTACTGCCAACCCATGTTTGAGTGCCGATGGAAAAACCTTGTACTTTTCTTCTAACAGAGAAGGTGGACAAGGTGGTATTGACATTTGGAAAGCTGCTGTAAATGCTGATGGAAGTGTAGGAGAGCCTCAAAACCTGGGAAAAGGCATCAATACCGAAGGAGATGAAAGTTTTCCGTTTATCTCTGCTGATAACAAAACCTTGTACTTTGCCTCTAACGGTCGTCAAGGTTTTGGTGGATACGATGTGTTTGTGTACGACATGACCAAGCAAGAAGCTACCAACTTAGGCAAACCGGTAAACTCTGAACAAGACGATTTTGCGTTTTCGTTTTACACTACCGAAAACGTAGGTTTTGTATCGTCTAACCGTGCAGGGGTAGATAATATTTATGTGGTAACACCAATTTGTGGGGTAGAAATTACCACGGTGGTAACCAATGCCAAAACAGGTGCTGTTCTTTCTAATGCCAAAGTTACTTTGGTAGATGCCAAGAAAAACATCCTGGAAACTGCTACTACAAATGCCAAAGGAGAAGTTGCTTTTTACGTAGCTTGCAACCAAGCTTTTAGTGTACAAGCACAAAGTGAAGGCTTTGACCCGGGAGCTTTTGAAGTAGCTGCAAGCAAAGGACCAACAGCAAAGGTAGATGCCAAATTAAACCCAATAGAGGTAATCATTACCGAAACACAAGTCATTTTAAATCCAATCTTCTTTGAGTTTAACCAAAGCAATATTACCGAACAAGGAGCTGCTGAGTTAGACAAACTAGTGAAAGTAATGAACGACAATCCTAACATGGTCATCTTTGCCAAATCACATACCGATAACCGTGGTAGCGATGCCTACAACCTAAGACTATCCGACAGAAGAGCCAAATCAACCGTGGCTTACATTATCTCTAAAGGAATTGCAAAAGAAAGAATCTCCGGTAAAGGTTTTGGAGAAACCGAACCAATCGTTGATTGCAAAGAAAACTGCACCGAAGAACAACACGCTCAAAACAGAAGAAGTGAGTTTATGATTGTCAAAAAATAATCCTTCCTCTAAAATCATAATAAAAACCGCTATCCT
>JAGXRF010000129.1 GCA_018335925.1 Flavobacteriales bacterium | reverse complement strand
AATTTCGTCCTTTGTTGTGTATCCACCCCATTTCTCCTTGTAGTTCCGTAAAGTTTCTTCAAACTTTTCTACAGAGTTAAGACAAAGTAGATTGGCATCAATGGCAAAGCCATAAAATGTTTCATTTTGATGTTTCTTCGAGAACTCTGAAATCTCCTTTTCAATATATTTTGTCAATTTAACCGTGTCAAAATTTGCCATGTTCTAAATAGTTTACTTCTGTCGTCTTACAATTGCTTATAACGTTTTCGGGCTTTGCGTTCGGGCGGGTTTCGGAGCACAAAACTGTCAACCTGCACTGAACTTGAATAGAAGCAAAAAACTCCAAGTTGAAATGTCTCCCCGCCTGACGCAAAACCCGTGTTATGCGTAGTTATTTTTTCGGTATGTTTGGAATTTCTCCTTTTGTCCATGTGTCAAAAGCTGATTTTGCCTGAGGAAATACTGAAGCCATTTTTGTCTCCATATCTATGTGAGCAAGTGATATTATAAAGTAATTTTTGTCATTATATTTTTCATTTAGCTTGTCGTCTGTCCATAGGCAAATAAGACCAAGTATTCTGTATGAACTACGAACTTTAACGTCTCCCATTTGTCCATGTCCACCAACCCACAAATGTTCTTTTCCGAGCATTACTTTGTAAAATGGCTTATTAACATTACCAACTTTAATCTCTGAAACTACTGCGTCAAACGCTACGACTTTTCCATTATATTTATTAATGTCTTTTTCTAAATATTGAATTTCATTTTCGTCTAAGTTTGTCGGGCAGGCACTTTTGTTTGTAGAAAAGGAAGTCAGTACTAAACAATAAATTATTAATATTATAGTTCTCATTTTGTGTCAGTCTTTATAATTACGCATAACGTTTTCGGGCTTTGCGTTCGGGCGGGTTTCGGAGCACAAAAATGTCAACCAGCACTGAACTTAAATAGAAGCACAAAGCTCCAAATTTGCACGTCACCCCGCCTGACGCAAAACCCGTGTTAGCAGTAGTGGTTCTGTCTGTCGTTGTTCTGTCAAATTTCATTGTGTCCTAATGATTTTGCCAATTCTTTTGCTGTCAAACCGTCAATATTTTTTTTTGTTGTGTCTATACCTTTACTTACTAAAAAATCAAAAGCCTTTTTGTCGTTGTTTTTTGCAGCATAATGTAAAGCAGTCCAACCATTAATAGGATAAGCAAAATTCAAAGTCATAAAGTCCATTGAACTTTTTTTCAAAGCATCTTCCATTTGAATTAAGTCGCCTTTCTCTGCTGCTTTCATAAAAGAAAGGTTGATTTCTCTAAGTATGTTTAGCTTTTCTCTTGCATCACAATACTCATCATAATCTTGTCGTCTTTGTGCCTTTGTTTTACCACCGTGTCTGACCAATAATTCAATTATCTCATTTGAAGTTGTTAAGTCTATGGCTTCAAAATTGTCTTGGTCGAAGAATGACACAAAAGCTCCATTGTCTATGAAAAATTGAACAAGTTCCTTGTCATTAAGTGTCGCTGCAACAAGCAATCCTGTTCTTTCTCCAAAGTCTTGCTCGTCAATGTTGTGTCCTTGTTTAAGGAGTTTTTTGATTTGGTCAAGCTGTTGAAAAGCTGTCGCTTGTGGTATTGTCAGTCCAACAATGCCTTCATCTTTACATATGTCAATAATTTTCAACAAGTCTTTGAAGTCACCGAATGGAGCAATAAGTTCTTCTTTTCCATTGTCAGCGAGTTGATATTGAAAACGCTTCCAAGCAAGGTCATATGGTTCAAGTCGTCCAATAAGGTTTTTGTCCTTTGAAATTTCTTCAAGAACTCTGTCCCATTGTTCGTTAAATACTATGTCGTCTATGTCATTCATACCATTACTGCTAACGTTTTCGGGCTTTGCGTTCGGGCGGGTTTCGGAGCACAAAACTGTCAACCTGCACTGAACTTAAATAGAAGCAAAAAGCTCCAAGTTTCCACGTCAGCCCGCCTGACGCAAAACCCGTGTTAGCAGCCGTTTTTTCAGTCAATGTAAATGTGTTTGAATGTGTCATAAATTGGGTGCAGTCGTTTTAAGTAGTCACAATTTAAAATTTGTCTTGTAAGATTTTCAAGGTGAACAATTCTTGTCTGTTGCAATAAGTCCGGTAAAAGTATGTTCGATATTGAATCTTCTGTTCCTTTTAAGTCTTGGTTTGCCTCTGGGAATAAAAACACTACTGTCGTCAAGTCGTCAATGTATGAGAGATTTCGAACAACTTGATAGTTTTTAAATACAAAGTCTTGGTTTAAAAATTCAGGCCTTAATATCTTCTCAAGTCGTTGTTTGTAAATGGTGTCGTATTTTAGTTTGTGTCTGTCATCAGCAACTGTTTTACCAAACTCATTCTCCGTATATTTTATTTCAAACAAAACTCTGTGTCCTTTTTGAAGTTGAACAAAAAAGTCAAAGTTGGTCGCCTCATTGGTGTCTAATATTTTCTCAAATTCACAGTCTGTAAAGGAGTTGTTCATTAGAAACTCCTCTTCAAGTTCAGCAGCAAACTTGTCTGAAGCAGTGTTGTTCTTAATTGCTAATAATTTGTCAAAATTTTCTTTTGAAGTCCTGTAAGTTGGTGCAACCTCAATGATACGGTGAAGGACATAAGTCAGAAGTTTTTTGTCATAGTGAAACAGCGGAAAGAAAAGATTAAAGCAAAGTGCCTGTGAAGAATTGAGATGATGAAAGTATTGGTGAAGTTTTATGTCTGTTGTTTTGTAGTAAGTCCAAAAGTCGTCTCGAAAACCTTCAATGATATTTTTCTCTTTTTGGTCAAGAGGTAAAATGTGGTCGTATGGCAAGTCTCTCCAAAGTCCTTGCTCAATTGTCAAATTACTCTTTTTGTAGGTTGAAAGTTTTTCTTTTCTGTCGTCTTGGAAATTCATCATTAGTTACTGTTTTTTCATTATTGTTTATCGTCCGAAAATGGCTGCTAACGTATGCTACTTTGCATAGTGCTGGGTTTGGAGCCCGTCACTGTCAGTTTAGCTACAAAGTTAATTATTGTAAGACGTTTAAAGTTTGTAAACTAGCCAGCATTATGCAAAATAGTGGTTAGCGGTTCGTGCTTCTTGTCTGCTGTCGTTCGTTTGTTCCATTTTATGTTGTCTCAAGTGATTTGTCAATTACCCAAGGAATATAAGTCATAAATTCTACCTGAACTAAACCTGTCTTGTCGGCAAAGTGAGTTAGGTCGTTACCGTCT
>JAGXRF010000128.1 GCA_018335925.1 Flavobacteriales bacterium | reverse complement strand
CGTGGGCTAACTCCCCATGCGCCGTACGCTGATTGGTAAGTCATCCAGTAATCTGTAAGTAACAACCCCATGATAGAGCGGGCTTAACGGCCTGCTTTATTTTTTGTTTTCTAGTTACTTTCAAACCTACATTATTAGGTTGAATCAACAACATTTGTTTTATTGAGGATTGTTTGTTATGGGGCTTTATGATGAAGTAAGTGTAGCAGAGGGTAATAAGGTTAAGATCCCTCACCCTAAGACACTGTACCAGACCAATAGTTTGGACAGTGCCATGAGAGACCTGTCGATTGATAAAGATGGGTTTATCAGCTACAACGCTGAGCCTGAGCGGGTGATTAGCCCTCTCGAGTTTGAACTGTACGGGGAGGACCACACCGGGTACCACCGGAAATACCTTCTCTCGGTTATCATGAACAAGATCGAGGCTGTGTGGGAAAAAGAAGATGACGGTACCTACACCGAGATCTACCTTAACCCAGGTATTAAGCTCGCGGCTAAACGCATGGCCCACAACATGACCCCACTTCACGGGAGGACGTCTAAATGAACCTTAAGACTATTTTACCGTCAGTTGCAAGTGCAAATGGTAACTGGTTCAACAAGAGCGATTATTGGTTCCGCTGGTCCCGTTGCTTGGTCAGAGCTGATGGCAATGACCGGGCAATAGACATCTCCGTCGAACCGATGAACTTCGTCGATCTGGACCACGCCAAGCGTTACTCCGATTACGAACTGAACAAGTTCCTGGAGATGCGGATTCGCCAACACCGTACTCACCAACCGGAACATCGTTTCTCGATGGAGCTCCCTGGTAGTACGGCCGACTACGTTAAACAGTTGGTTGGGGAAGAACTGTTTAACTTCCTCATCCATGAAGATATCCTCAGCGAGATCGACATGGACAAACTGGCTTATTACGATCGCTGTGATAACTGGCCATGGGGTGGTGGTATTCCCTTTGCCATGGTCTGTAAGGATCGTGACAAGTATCCGCTGATTATTAACCACTGGATCAAAGTTATGGCGAAAGAGGTACATTACCTCAAAGTCCAAGACGACGACATGATCCGCCGTTATAACGATTACCTCAAACAGGAACCTGCGCAATGATACTGACATTACTCTTGATATTCAGCCTTCTCTTCGACGGCAGTTACCACCTGCTGGAATGGAAGTGCAAACAGTTGATCGCCAAAGGGGGTAACCACTCCCAATGGGTTAAGCTCAACAACCTGAAAGAACAACTCAGACCTTGGAAGGGATTCATGTTGTTCCTAGATCCTCTCCTGATAATGGCGATTGCTCAAAACTGGATGGATGCTAACTATCCTTGGCCTGTGTGGGCGATTGGTGGGCTGATTGGCATAGTGTGCAGCTATAACAGCCTGCTTCGTTATGTCCCCAGGTTCTACCGTGCTCGCTTTGTGAAAAGCACCAACCCTGATCACAACGCCAAGTGGTTACTGAGCTGTGTCCGTAATAGCCTGGGCCACGCGATCCAGTCTGATTACCCGCGGACCCATGCCTTCTTCCGGCTAGCTGGGCGGTTGTTCGTTTGCAACACCATCGGGCACCGCTGGACTAACTGGGAAGCCGTCAAGTACGGTGACTTCGGTAACAGTCGTAAATGCAAACTCTGCCTGGTGAACGAGACCAAGCAGCATGGTGAAAGTCGCTATTGCGAAACCCACTCCCGGACCTGGAGAAAGATTGTTAACCCTAACTCCGTGTTCCGTCGTGTGTATATCAAACCTGATAACTAGGAGATCACCATGCCTTTCTGGGCAATGCTGTTAGAAGGCTCGTTGTACCTACTGATTCCCATTTTCGTCTACTATTACGTTTTGTTCTGTATGGCGCATGGGAAATTCAACCGGGTGTTCAAGATCACCGAAGACGCCAATACTTTTGGTCGGGTGGACGAACTCCGGAGTATCAATCGAGAGTTGGCTCGTTTAGGTAAACGACTGACTTACGTGTTGGTAGTACTGATGATCGTTATTGCAATGTTTACTTATCTTTGGGCAGTGCCCCACTCGCGAGGAGAAATCTAATGAAGCAGAAGGAAATGTTGAAGTGCGACTTCGCCGAAATGGTGGAATACCTGACTGATCCGGATAACGTTTGGAATCCAGAGAAGTACATTCCGAGCCGCTCGATGCATGGTCACTCCTTCGGTAAAGAGAGCCAGATCCGCTTTCAATACGTTCGTGGGGCGGCTTACGCAGAAGGTTATGTAGGGAACTGGAAGTTCATGTTGTACTACAGCAACCTTCAAGGCTGGCAGCTGCATTGGACAGGTACGCTTACAGGTGGGGTATATCCCGAACCTCAAGTACGTACCTTTTCTCCTGATTCCGCTGCCGAGTTGTTGTTAACGGTAAGGGAACGCGCCGCCTACATTCCTCCAAACCCTGATCGTCTTAAGGACAAACGTTAATGGCTCAGATCAAGATCCAGCAGAAAATTCCAATGAAGGCCTTCAAGGCCGTTAGCGACCAGCTCAGGTCCGAGGGGATCCACATCATCTCCAAGGCTACTTTTGCGCGCGGTGAAGTTAAGTCTGACGAGACCCGTGGTCGTGTGGTATCTGCGTTTAATCTCGGCGCCAAAATCGCGCTGGACGTGCAGTCGTCGTTTAACTGCTCGGAAAGCCGTTTCGAAAAACTGGGTGACGTATATTACCTGGTAACGAAGTAAATTGGTTAATTACTCTTCCCAGCCTAACCAGCTGGGAGGGGGGATACCTTTATTTTTCTCAAGGAGTTGATCATGTCAGGTCCTACATTGATAGAACTCGGTAAGGCCTGGTTACCAGAGCTTTATAGCTACGACACTACACGGGCTGACTGTACTTTCTACAACATGTCCATTAAACCGGGTACTGTTGGAACTGTCTGGACAGGTGGGGTAGTTACTAAGCAGGGTAAGAAAGGTTTCATCTGGGATGCGTCGTTTAACATCCGTTATGGAAACACCACGGTCCACTTGCATTCAGATGTCAACGACCAGCAGCTTAAACGGTTCAAGAAGAAGCTCATTACCCTTCGTAA
>JAGXRF010000127.1 GCA_018335925.1 Flavobacteriales bacterium | reverse complement strand
ACCAGGCCTTTGTAGACCGTAATGCGGCTAACCCTCTGGTAGCTAGCGAGTACCAGCAGAACAATGTGTTGCAGTTTGCTTCTTATTTCTACACCAACGAATTCCCGGTGATGACTCCCACGGTCGTGCAACCGAGTCGTTACTTCGATTCCAATGCGCCGGTGGCGATGATCTTCAACGATGATCGGATTGTTTATTCCCCATCATCGAACAAAGCGGTGTACCAGACTGACGTTGGTTTCATCAGTTCCCCTACCAAGGCACGTAAGGCTGCACGGCTGGCCGAGATCCCTAACCTGCAATACCGGATGATCCCGGGTGGTTGGAACAATAGCGGCGCAGTCACTGCTGATAGCAGGGTAACACTGTTCAAACCATTGGCTGATAAGAAGATCTTTACCTACAAGGATAACCTGGGTGACCCACCAGGTCCGAAGAGCTTCCTGTTGTACACCAGTTACATCGGCACAGCTTACCGTGGGTTGTCAGTTTTCCCGTTGGTCACTGGAGAGACTACGTTCACCTTGCTCCACAAGTTCTTTAAGGTGGATGCATTCGAAACAGACCCAACCCTCAACCCACAGATTGCTTCGTCCTATCCGGCCTTGTTTACTTTGATGGGTCGGACCTTGTCCGCTCCGCTACAAGACGGGCATGCGGTAGACATTCGGAACTTCGTCAACCTGGCAGCAGGTCAGTCGATCCGGATTGGTGTAGAGAGTGGCGCCTTGCAAGTCAGCGTTGGGTTGTACTGGGCTGCTCGTGATTACGAGATCCGGATGTTTGTTTCCGTTCCGGTAGTCGTCACTGGCAATGGGCTCACCAAGTACTTGGCGATCAACTACGTAGTGTCGTTTGTCCCGGGTACTTTGGTTCCTGGTGGTTCGGGGACTGTCACGGTAATGGGGACTCGTGTTCCTGATAACCTTGACGCTACCCTGACACCAGTTGCTGGTTCGCAGTATCTCTTTACTCGGGATCTGCTCAACTACAACGACCCGTCTGTGCTTCCGGGTGTGGTGTTGGCGTCTGGCGACGTGGTGCGCTCTATTTCCACCAAGAACGGTGTTCGGGTAAAGCGTTATAAGTCTGGCTTTGCTGGCTTTGCTGGATGGATTGCAGGACCGCGTCCTAAGGTCGACCCTCGCCTTGTTCGGACGGAACTCTACACTCCCGCCAGGCATAGTCCATTTGGTCTCGTACCTGAACGGATTATCCCCCTCACTAACCTTAATGAAACGTGGTATTTGGTATATGGACTTGACAACGGCACGGGCGCCTACCGCTGGACAGAAGTTCGCTGGGATTCCGAAAGCATTGTTGGAGGTGTCTCTGGTTCACGGATTGGGGTTAGATCTCCAACAGGTCTCAGCGTGTTCAGGAAGATTGATAACCTCCCTAAAAGCCTCTCGATTATCGCCGATAAAACCGCTAGTGGTGTTGAGATTAATTCTCTTGCTTTCACACCCCAAAATGGTTACAAGGCCAACACAACGTTTGGCTACGCCAACGGAATGGTCTCGTTGGGTGCAGCGGTCGCGCTTTCCCCAGCTACGCTGAACCGTTTGAAAGGTGCAGGGAAGAAGGTGATGACTAACGCCAAGACCTTTAACCCGGGTATTCCGACTGTTGCTCGTGAAGTGACAACTCAGGTTTACGCCTTGACCCAGAGCAAAGCGGTAGTGATCATCTCTGATGGTTACAGTTACGCTGAAGCAGGCGTGTTCTCCTACAACGTTGCCGGTGGACTATTCAGTCTCATCTTCAGCAATGCAGCAGACCTGCCAATGCAACGGGTTACTCCAAACAGTAACGTGTTGTCCGGTCTTAATCGGGAATCCAAAACAGGTGACGGTGTCTGGGCTTCTTCCAGTGATCTGTTGGCTTCTCGAGTGAACGCAGATGTTTACGATGTAGTCATTACTCGCCCTTTCGGGGACTTGTACGGTGACCTGTCGTTCAGACTGGGTTCGATGACATCGGACGCTCCAACGTTCGGACCTTCGGCGGTTAACCAGGCTCGGTTGTATGCGGGTCAGTCGCTCATTGATGCAGTAGACGAACTCCACCCACCAATCTTGATTCCGAAGAAAGGGGTGTACCAAGTCTCTCCTGCTGCGATCACCGCGACCTCTACTGTTATGGCTGAGGTGAGTGGGGCTGGGACGCTTGACCCTTATGAGGTTAATGAGGGTGGCTGGGTACGTATCCCTGGTGGGTCTAAGGTAGTGCTCGGTGGTACGGTCTACTTCTTGGACCGTGACTACCCGGTGCGTGTAAAGGAAGTGGGCACTTCGTACTGCTACCTGCAACGTATCGGTCAAGTACTGCTTGCCATTGCCTCCGACGTGATGCGTGAGGTTAGTAACAACGAAGTAATGTTTGGGACTTCGGTGAATGGAGTGCTTACTGTCAACGAGTCGTATATCGTAATGGATAAGCACGTTGTCCGTTCGGGACGTCGTGGTTCGGCTATTCCCATGTTCGAGGACAACGGTGGGTTGGGGACTAACAAGTTCTTTACACAGCGAGATGTTAGTTAAAGCGTAATAGACCCTACCCCTACTCCGGTCGCCCGGAGTAGGGGTAGTAAGTCTTCAAAGTCATTCGACTGGAGGTTGTGGGACAGGCAAAGGAGGACCCGATATGTCGTTACCTCCACGGACGCCGGTATGTCCGTGCATATCAAGATCATTCATAGCGGACTTAATCCCACTAAGACCTTGGACAATACCCTGGCTAACAGTGTTACCTGTTTGCTTGGTACTACCGTCATGGTTTAGGTTGCCCTTCAGATTAACTTCACCTTCCCAGTTAGTTTTCCCGATAGCGATGTTGGCAGTGGCGGCTTTGATATTGATATCAGTCGCTTGCAGGTTAAACGTCTTAGTCAGTATGCTAACACTCTCCTCCCCATTGAGGAGCACCGACTCGGGCGCAAGAATGGTAACCTTTTTCTTATCCACCCCAATAAGTGTTTCTTCCTTGTTGGTGTAGATAAACTTACTGTTAAAGTCATCCATGACTAGGGCACTTTTGTTAGTCCCCACCATTTCGATACGACCAGTTTGACCACTGACCCTAACCTCAAACCCAGACTTCTCCCCATTACTCTGTGACGTCCTGAGAGAAGCTTCCCCCTTAGCGGTATCCATGGTAATGGTGTAGAAGTTGTCAACGTTGAACTCAGTGTTCTCGTCGAGGGTCGGGTTAGCTTGGAAACCCCAGATGACCGTTTCAAGTCTATGTGTCTCTGCACTAAATCCACTGGTAGTCCAATA
>JAGXRF010000126.1 GCA_018335925.1 Flavobacteriales bacterium | reverse complement strand
GCGATGAACCGATTTGCACTATTGGTTTCAGCGTGAGGACAAATTAGATGTATAAGTGTTTATGATGGATATTTACTCAATAACGTTCATTGGGAATTAAGGCTCCAACAACAAAATTAAACCTAGACAAAAACAGAAAAGTAACAACATATATTAACCATTTTAATAATAGGACAGCAATGCAACACAAGCGATTAAAATTAAGTGCCTTACTCTTGTTAGGACTTGGACTGACAGGACTGCAGGCACAGGAAAGCATTAACGCTGCAGGTGGCAATGCTTCGGGCAGCGGAGGCTCAATGAGCTATTCCGTTGGACAAATTGTTTATACCACGAACACAGGAACGAATGGTTCTGCTGCACAAGGTGTACAACAACCTTATGAAATTTCAGCAGTAATAGGTATAGAAGAATTCAATGGCATAAACCTTCATGTTTCAATATATCCAAATCCGACTACCGATTATCTTACATTGAGCATTGGCGAACTTGTCATTTCAAATTTATCGTACCAATTGTATGATATTAATGGGAAACTTTTACAAAACGAAATAATCACAAGCCATCAAACAAGTATTGTTAAAAGCAATCTTGTGCCTGGTAACTATTTTATTAAAGTATTACAAGGAGATAAAGAAGTAAAAACATTTAAAATCATAAAACATTAAAAAAACATGAGAAAGTTATTTACAGTTTTAGTTGCCGTTATCTTAACAGCAACAGTTGGGGCTCAGATACCACAAAAACTGAGTTATCAGTCAGTTATTCGTAACGCAAGTAATAATTTAATTGCCAACCGTGCCATTGCTATGCAAATAAGCATACTGCAAGGTTCCCCAAGCGGTACAGCAGTTTATGTTGAAACTCAGACCCCAACAACCAATGCGAATGGATTGGTAAGTATTGAAATAGGTGGAGGTACTATAGTTAGTGGCAATTTTTCAACCATTGACTGGGCGAATGGACCTTTTTTTGTAAAAACCGAAGCAGATCCCGACGCAGCAACAGGAGGAATATCCTATACCATTACAGGTACAACCCAGTTATTAAGTGTACCATATGCTTTGTATGCAGCAAATGCCGGAACAGCAACAGGTGGGGGTAATTTTACTCATTACATAGGTGAACAATATGGAGGCGGTGTTATATTCCATTTATGGAAAGACAATGCAGGAACTGAACATGGCTTAATTGTAGCCCTTACCGACCAAAGTACATCTCATGTATGGAGCAATGTTTATTCAACATTAATTGGTGCATCGGCACAAAGTTCATGGGATGGTTTGAGCAATAGCAATGCCATAATAGGTCAGGCCGGACATACAAGCAGTGCAGCACAACTGTGTTTAGATCTGGTAAGTGGTGGTCACAGCGATTGGTACTTACCGTCGATTCAGGAATTAAATATACTTTCTAATAATTATTATACTGTTGCCAGAGTTTTATCTCAAATTTCAGATGCTACCCAGTTAACCAATACTTGGTATTGGTCGTCAACGGAGGGTTCCGACGATGTTGCGGTTTGGGTCATCGATTTCAGCTATGGCGGCCCGAGCTATCAGGCTAAGAACTTTACTTTCTATGTTCGTGCAGTGCGGGCTTTTTAGCAATTTAGCTTGTAACTTTTACCCTGAAGCGATCGAATTATTTTTGAAATATGAGAGAAATGTAGTGTTTTATTGTGAATAATATTGATTTGATTGGGATGAAATCTGAATGGTGGATGAAGGGTGAATGTGAGAATTTTTTAAGGAATGTGGACGAAAAAGGGAATAGTGTTAGCAAAATGTGTTAAAACCAATAGCTTCACGTAAAAAATGAACGAACAAACTGAGAGCAGGAAACATTTAGAGAAAGTTGGGGCATTACTAGCCAATGTATCATATTATTACTATAACCTTGAATATTTAATTCGCGGAACAAGTGAACAAGAAAAGATGGTTGTTAATAGCTATCCTATACTTAAGAACGTCCGATTAACCCTGTGGTCTCTTATTGTCCTTGACCTACATAAGATATTGAGTAAAAGCTCGAATGACAAGTTTCGTATTGTCAAACTAGTTAATTATTTGATCGAATATCACGGTAAGATTAAATGGGATCATGCGATAGGCGTTAGTGAATTAAATATTCTAAAAGCAAATTTGGCAATAGCTCAGCCAAAAGTAGAAAAGATTAAAGAGATAAGAGATACTCAAATAGCCCATTATGACGATATAAATTTGAACTATAGGCTCGAGTTACAGGAGTTAGCTGATTTAGTAGCATTATGTCAAAAGTCTTATAATACAATAAGTTATGCACTAAATAATTCAACTACTAGTTGGCAATATTCTGATTCAGAAAACTTTAATCCTTTGGTTGAGAATTTATCAAAATACTCAG
The DNA here is from genome assembly GCA_018335925.1 of Flavobacteriales bacterium. GTDB lineage: Bacteria > Bacteroidota > Bacteroidia > Flavobacteriales > Flavobacteriaceae > Flavobacterium. Next base: position 1,068 of record JAGXRF010000126.1, on the reverse strand, counting down.
ACTTGAAACATTTGTTCTATAAGAATTTGTCGGAAAGGAATGAAAATATTGAACTATTTGAACTAGGAAAAATTATAAGGCCAGCAGCTAACCGAGTAGACGGATAGTAATAAGATGTACCCCCCGTTAAGCGAAATTTCCATTTTCCGCCCTCACCCTCTAAATTAATCAAAAGTTTACACCCCACCCACCATCTCTTCCAGTGGCAACAACGCCAGAATTGCTTTTGAAACTGAATCAACATCTTTGAACGAAAGGCTCAGTTTTTCATTCACCTCTTTCATCCGGCAGGTTTTGTGGTAAATCTGAATAAACTGCAACACCACCGAAAAGATATTGCTTTGATAAAACGGCGATTCTTTATTGGTGATAAAAGTAGCAGACATAATTCCATTGCGGAGACTGATTTTTTCAAAACCAAGGCTTCGCGCCATTCTTCGCAATCGTATGGTATTGAGCAACTCCTGCGTTTGCTGTGGCACCTGACCAAAGCGGTCAATTAGCTTTTCCTGGAATTTCAGCAGGTCTTCCTCAGCTTCCAGTCCATCCAGTTCCTTGTAAAGGCTCAACCTTTCGGTGATGTTGGTAATGTAGCTGTCAGGAAGCATAATTTCCAGGTCAGTTTCTATCAGACACTCTTTAACATACGCTTTATTAACAGGTTCCTGATCCTCATACAAGCCTTTAAAATCTGATTCTTTCAGTTCAATAATGGCTTCATCAAGAATCCGTTGATACATCTCGAACCCTATTTCAGAAATAAATCCACTTTGTTCCGCACCTAGAATATTCCCGGCACCACGGATATCGAGGTCGCGCATGGCAATGTTAAAACCGCTTCCAAGATCTGAAAATTCTTCGATGGCTTTAAGTCGTTTTCGGGCTTCATCGGTAAGCACAGAAAGGGGAGGAGCCAGAAGATAGCAGAATGCTTTCTTATTGGTTCGTCCAACCCGTCCGCGAAGCTGATGAAGATCGCTGAGACCGTAGTTCTGAGCTTCGTTGATCAGAATTGTATTCACATTCGGAATATCGAGACCCGATTCTATAATGGTGGTTGCAATCAGT
>JAGXRF010000125.1 GCA_018335925.1 Flavobacteriales bacterium | reverse complement strand
GGCAGTTAGCAAGCTTCAGGCTGAAAATATTAATTTTTAAATCAAATGAGTAATTCCTGCCCTTGCGGATCATCAATTCCCGTATCGCTTTGCTGCGATGCAATCATAAGCGGCAAGCGGAAAGGGATAGTCGGGGCATCCTTCCAGCCCAACCCTCAAACGGGTTGGTAGTTTCAAAATATACGCTGCCCTTCCGGTTGATAATGGCAATGCTGAACTGGCAGAATTTTTCTTATATTTGCACGTAATTAGTGACAAAAGTGTGATTATTATCACATATTTGTCACATAATGTGTGATAACATGAAAATATCAAGGGAAATACTCAACGATTTAAAGGCTTGGAAAACCAACGAGCGCAGGAAGCCTCTTCTTTTGCAGGGCGCAAGGCAAGTGGGCAAAACCTGGATATTAAAACATCTCGGAGAAAAGTTCTTTGAAAACACTGCATACTTCAACTTTGACTTACAAACTGAGCTAAAGGACTTCTTCGAAAAAACCAAAGAACCTGCCAGGATAATAGAATTTCTTTCGATAATTAATGGAAGACCTATCATGCCTGGAAAAACGCTGATTATATTTGATGAAATACAGGAATGTAATGCTGCGCTTAATTCACTTAAGTATTTCAATGAAGATCATCCTGAATATATTATTGCAGGCGCTGGATCGCTTTTAGGAGTTGCTTTGAGCCGTGGAGCCTCTTTTCCAGTCGGAAATGTTGATTTTCTTCACATGTACCCTCTAACATTCAAGGAATTCCTGTCAGAAGCTGACCCTGCTATGCATGATTATCTCAACAGCTTACAGAAGATTGAGCCTATTCCTGAGATTTTCTTCAGTAAATTAACCGATAAACTCAAACTGTATTTTATCTCAGGAGGAATGCCAGAGGCAGTTACTGCATTGTTGGAAAATTATGACACTCAACTTTGCCAGCGTGTACTTCAGAATATACTAAATGCATATACACTTGATTTTTCAAAACATATTGACAAAAAAGATGTAGCAAGAGTTAGTTATATCTGGTCATCGTTACCGTCGCAATTATCAAGGGAAAATAAGAAATTTCTTTATCAGACGATTAAACCTGGAGCAAGAGCAAGGGAATATGAGGATGCACTTACCTGGTTGGTAAATGCAGGACTAGCCTATAAAATTCACCGGGTCACAAAACCGGGATTGCCTTTAAAAGCCTATGAAGATCTGACAGCATTTAAGATTTATTTATCCGATACAGCTATCCTGCGACGGCTATCTCAGCTTGATCCGGTCGCTATATCAGAGGGCAACAGGCTTTTTACAGAATTTAAAGGGGCGCTGACTGAAAATTTCGTACTTAATTCTATTCTTTCTCAGTTTAAATCGATGCCTCATTACTGGAAGTCAGCAAATGAATCTGAAGTAGATTTCATTGTTCAGTACAAAAATAGGATTATTCCAATTGAAGTAAAATCAGATCAAAATATCAGAAGCAAGTCATTGTCGGTTTACCGTGAAAAATACAATCCTGAAATTAGTTTTCGGTTTTCTTTAAGGAATCTAAAGAAGGAAGAAGGATTGATTAATCTGCCGTTGTTTATGGCTGATTATCTTGAATCATTTTTGGGTTGATTTATGACCTTAATATTTTGTTGTCAGATGTCACGACTCTCTTACAAAAATAGCCTCACTTTATCAAACTCAACTATCCCACCATCTGCTGAACCTTCCAGCAGTTCACGCACCAATATTGGTTCGAGGTTAAGCTTACATACTGATGGAAGGTTTTTCCCAGAACAACAAAGACTTTAATACACTGCTTCTCCTCCCTTTTTGTTAATTTTGATGCCTGAACCTAATCCCTGAAAATGAAACTCTGCATAGCCGAAAAGCCCAGCGTTGCTAAAGAAATTGCACGAATACTGCAGGCCGGCACGCGCAAAGATGGTTATTTTGAGGGCAATGGTTATCAGATTACCTGGACATTCGGCCATCTCTGTACACTTAAAAATCCCGATGATTATACGCAGGATTGGAAACAATGGTCGTTGTATTCGTTGCCTATGATCCCGCCAAGGTTTGGTATAAAACTTATCGACAACGAAGGTGTAAAAAAGCAGTTTGAAACCATAAAATCACTGGTTGCCACTTGCGATGAAGTAATAAACTGCGGTGATGCCGGAATTGAAGGAGAGCTCATTCAGCGGTGGGTGCTGACCATGGCAGGATGCCAGAAACCCATTATGCGCTTGTGGATATCCTCCATGACCGATGAGGCCATAAAGGAAGGATTTGAAAAACTGAAGGACGGAAAAGATTTCGATAAGCTATATGCTGCCGGAAATGCCAGGGCTATCGGCGATTGGCTGCTGGGAATGAATGCCAGCCGCCTCTACACCCTCAAGTATGCCAACGGCAAAGGTGTTCTTTCTGTCGGCAGAGTGCAAACCCCTACGTTGGCGCTGATTGTCAGGCGGTTTGAGGAAATCAGCAGCTTCATCCCAAAGCAATATTGGGAAATCAAAACCACTTACCGTGAAGTAATTTTCAATGCAACAAGCGGGCGTTTCGACACGGTGGAGGAGGCTGCACGGATAATTGAAGAGATTAAAGATAACCTTTTCGAAATTATTTCGTTTGAGCAGAAAAAGGGAAACGAATCACCGCCAAAGCTGTTCGATCTTACATCATTGCAGGTGGAGTGCAATAAAAAGTTCAGTTTTTCTGCCGATGAAACGCTTAAATATATCCAAAGCCTGTATGAAAAAAAGATGGTGACCTACCCTCGTGTAGATACCACCTTTTTGCCCAATGATGTATATCCGAAAATTGCGGGAATCCTCAGTGCAATGGAGCCTTACGCGAATTTTACTGCACCGCTGCTCGGGAAAGCCATCAGAAAAACAAAGAAAGTTTTCGACGATACAAAAATCACAGATCACCACGCCATCATACCAACGGGGGAAAAACCCTATGGACTGCAACTTGAAGAAAAACGGGTTTACGATCTTATTGCACGCCGGTTTATTGCAGCTTTTTACCCCGATTGCATTGTTTCGAACACCACTGTAAAAGGCATGGTAACAAGCTATGAGTTTAAGGCTACCGGAAAAGTTATTCTTGAAGATGGTTGGCGCGTGCTTTATCCGAAAAAGGAAACAGAAAAGGATGATGATGCCGAAGTAGAAAAGGAACAGATTATGCCCAATTTTGTGAAAGGTGAAAAGGGCGAACATATTCCCGAATTGCTCGACAAACTTACCCAACCTCCGAAGTTGCTTACAGAAGCCACTTTGTTGAGGGCAATGGAAACAGCAGGCAAACAAATGGAAGATGAGGAATTGCGTGAGTTGATGAAGGAGAATGGCATTGGCCGGCCTTCAACGCGGGCAAACATCATTGAAACGCTTTTTAAACGCAAGTATGTGGTACGCGAAAAGAAGAATCTTGTGCCAACTCAAACAGGGATTCAACTGATAAATACCATTCAGCAGGAACT
>JAGXRF010000124.1 GCA_018335925.1 Flavobacteriales bacterium | reverse complement strand
GTTGCTAGGGGATACTAGTTCATTACCTATTGCAATTGTTGCATTTTTGATTCGTCAGGCTATAATGAACGCCAGCAATCCCATTACCTCAACAATAATGATGGAGGAGGTACCAGAGGATTTGAAGGGCCTGACCAACAGTCTAAATCAAACGGTCGTACAGATAGGCTGGGCAGTCTGTGGTAGATTAAGCGGCAGTATAATTGATAACTATGGCTACAATTGGATATTTTATTTAGCTGGTGGCTTGTATGCAATATCTGCAGTGTATTATTTCTTTACCTTTAGAAGGCTGGATGAAAAGCAAGCCCTATCAATAAAGGTAGCATGAAAGAAGGTTGAAATCTTTAGATATATATGCTAAACTGTAGCTAGGGTGGTATCTACATAGAGCCATACCGATTGGTAATGAGTAATTAGTAATGGATAATGAATAATGAATAATGAATAATTAATAATGATTGAAAATTGTGTATTATAATTAATTAATAATCTTGAAATTCGCAAAACTAAATACTTAAAATCTGCTCTGAGCCTTAAGGACCGAGACGGACATGAAATAGTGAAATTACAATGCCCTTTTTTGTCATGCTCAGAGGGGCATTTTTTGTTGTTTGGAAACATCTAGACATGGGTTTTAATAGGTCACTATATTAAAATAAGGAAGCACTGGAGGCTGGTGAAATGAAGATAGGCTTTATTGGTGCAGGTAAGGTAGGACTGAGCTTTGGAAGATATCTTGTGAACAACAATATTAGGGTATCAGGGTATTTCAGTAAGAGTCCAAGCTCAGCTAAAGGGGCAGCACAGTATACAGGTACTAATGAATTTACTACAATTGACCAACTCCTACATGCGTCAGAAATAATCTTTATTACAACACCTGATGATGTAATTAAGAGTATCGCTGAAGAGCTTTCTAAGCTTAGCTTAAGCAATCAGATTTTTGTTCATATGAGTGGGGCACTAGCCTCGGAGGAGCTTAAGGACATAAAGCTAAAGGGAAAAGGCTGCTCAATAGCATCCCTTCATCCTCTTCAAGCCTTTGCTAATATAGAACAGGCAGTGGTCAACTTGAAAAACACCCTCTTTACTCTAGAGGGGGACCATGAGGCTGTAGTAGCATTGAAGTCAATAGTGGAACTCTGTGGGAATGAATATGCTATTATTGAGGCTGAAAAAAAGGCACTATATCATAGCGCAGCATGTGTTGTATCGAATTATATGGTAACACTGTTAGATATAGGTGAAAGGCTGTTTCAACTATCTGGTATTAGCAAGGATATCAGTAAAGCAGGACTATTGCCATTACTATATAGTAGCTTAGAAAATTATAAAGGACTAGGGGGGGAGGAAGCCTTGACGGGACCTATAGCCAGAGGAGACCTTAAAACCCTTATTAAGCATATGGAGGCAATACAAAGCTATTGTCCAGAACTGAAGGATTTTTACTCCTCAATGGGTCGTGAAACACTAGAATTAGCTGCAAGGAAAAAGCTAAGGGCTACTGAAGCCGTTACGGCTATAAATAATTTATGGAGGGATAACCATGAATAAATTTACCACTGCTTCCTTTATTCAGAGTAAGAAGGAGGGTAACAAAATATCTATGCTGACAGCATACGATTACACCACAGCAAAGCTGTTGGACGAGGCTGGAGTAGACAGTATATTAGTAGGTGATTCCTTGGGGATGGTGGTATTGGGTTATGAAAATACCCTTCAGGTTACCCTTGAGGATATGATACACCACACAAAAGCAGTTGCTAGAGCTGCCAAGAGAGCCTTGGTAATTGCAGATATGCCTTTTCTCTCTTATCATGTTAGTGTAGAAAAGACCATAGAAAATGCCGGTAGACTTATACAGGAGGCTCAGGCTCAGGCAGTTAAGCTTGAGGGGGGGATCGAAATTCTCGACAAGGTTAAAGCCCTTGTGATGGCACAAATTCCTGTTGTAGGTCATTTAGGGTTAACACCACAGTCTGTAAATATGTTGGGAGGCTTTAAGGTCCAAGGAAAGAGCCATCAGCAGGCTAAAAAGATTATTGAAGATGCAAGGCTATTACAGGATGCCGGAGTTTTTTCAATAGTCTTGGAGTGTATACCAGAGGGTCTGGCTAGGCTAATAACTGATGAGCTTGAGATACCAACCATCGGTATAGGTGCTGGTAGATATTGTGACGGCCAGGTACTGGTAACTCAGGATATGTTAGGTCTTTACAGTGATTTCACCCCTAAGTTTGTGAAAAAATATATCAATATGGGTCCGGAGATTAAAGGAGCAGTTGAGGATTATAGAGCTGAAATACAAAAAGGGCTCTTTCCGGAGGAAAAGCACACCTTTACTATAGATGAGGATACATTGAAGAAATTATATTAGAAAGAAGGATAAAAATGCTTAAGCTAGTTACAACAGTAGAGGAAATGAAGGAAATATCAAAGAAACTTAGGTCTACAGGGAAAACCATAGGCTTTGTACCTACAATGGGTTACTTACATGAAGGTCATCTTTCCTTAATAAAAAGGGCAAAGTCTGAAAATGATGTAGTTATTGTCAGCATATTTGTTAATCCAATTCAATTTGGTGTAAATGAAGATTATGATGTGTATCCCAGGGACATCAAAAGGGACACAGAGCTCTGCGAGGTGGAAGGAGTAGCTTACATATTTCACCCAACTGTAAAGGAAATGTATCCTAATGGCTATCAAAGCTTTGTAGAGGTAATGGAGATTACTAATAAGCTTTGTGGAGCATCAAGACCGGGACATTTTAAAGGAGTAACCACAGTAGTTACCAAGCTATTTAATATAACTATGGCCCATAGAGCATACTTCGGCTGGAAGGATGCACAGCAGGTAATGGTAATTCAGAGAATGGTTAAGGACCTTAACATGAACATAGAGGTTATAGCCTGTCCAATTCTTAGAGAAATAGATGGATTAGCCATGAGCTCAAGAAATGTCAATTTAAGCGTAGAGGACCGTAGGGCTGCATTGGTTCTATCAAGAAGTCTATTTGAAGCCAAGGATAGAATTAGCAATGGTGAGGTAAATCCGAAGGAGATAATTGACTTGATTAAGACAAGAATCTCTGAGGAGCCAAGTATTAAGATTGATTATGTTGAGGCAGTTGACCTAAATACAATGCAGGATGCTTATGATTTTAATAACAAGTCCTTAATTGCTTTAGCTGTACGGGCTGGTAAGGTTAGATTGATAGACAATATTATAGTGGGGGAGATATAAAAATGATGCTAAATTTCTTTAAATCAAAGCTACACAGAGCAACTGTAACTGAGGCAAACTTAAATTATATAGGCAGTATTACCATAGATGAAGCCCTTATGGAGGCGGCAAACATTTACCCTAACGAAAAGGTTCAAATCGTAAACAATAACAATGGGGCCCGTTTTGAAACCTATGTTATTAAGGGTGAGAGAAATAGCGGTGTTGTTTGTCTAAATGGAGCCGCTGCAAGGCTGGTGCAGCCAGGGGATCAAGTAATCATAATCGCCTACTGCTGGGTTACAGAGGAGGAAGCAAGAAGC
>JAGXRF010000123.1 GCA_018335925.1 Flavobacteriales bacterium | reverse complement strand
CCCATTCCAGCCACAGTAAATTTATTAGCATAAAGATATGCTATTATCATGAGGGGGACGCTGAAATAGAGTAGCTCATACCTACCCTTTATAATCATAGAGAAATCTCCCTGAAGCCACGAAGAAATATTTTGCACAAGATCATATTTATATGCAAAAAAGGTTGCTATCGAATCAATAATGTTTCCCAGCATTATTCCTATAATTGGAATAAAAATTGTATTCTGTAGCTTTACCCTTCGCAGTATCTGCATAAAAAGCATAGTACCTAGCAATGAAAATACAAAAGCTATTAGCATTTTACCTATAACACTTGTCCCAGAAAAAACAACTAAGGAAACCAATATCCCCAAACGGGCTGAGTCTACAGTGGCTGCAGTAGTGGGTGAAACGAATTTGTTGCGGCTAATCTGCTGCATAATCAACCCTGCAATACTCATACTGACCCCAGCAACGATAATGCTTATTAGACGGGGTACTCTACTTATTATTAAAATCTGAAGCTTAGCCTCTTCTAGCTGAAAGATTTCTATAGGTCTAATATCCTTGACTCCGATAAATATTGAGCTTATCGAGAGAATAAATAATGCTGCAATCAGATATTTTTTCTTCATAATGCCTCCTTACACAATACCATTAGATTGCTTTGACACCTCCCGTCAATATGCTATAATATTATATAAATGATTTTGAAATTCTTTCTCAAATAATAATATCACTTTATTAGAAGATGAAATTAACTATATTTCTTTTTTTATAATTATATTTTTATGTTTTAATTTTAGGGGGACTGAAAGAATGGATATAACATATACACTGGTAGATAAACATATCTCAAATACAATTAATAAGTTTTATTTATGCACCAATCTCCCTATAAAGGCCTATAGATATGATGGCACCTTAATTCATTCCATTGGAAATAACAGAGAATTAGATGATTTATATAATCGTGAGGGTATTTATGAGTTGCTAATGGAGGACATGATACGCAAGGAGGATTGCGAATCTAACAATATTATTTACTGCTTAAGGGGATTGTTTACTGCTTGTAGAATCTGCCCCAAGAGTATCAATAGAGGCATTTACATAATTGGACCCTTTAACACCTATACTCCATCAGATAACCAGTTTAGATATATCCCATCTCAGAGTATACCCCACCTTATTACTCTGATATATAATCTAGCTTCTGATAGTGCCTATATTAGACAGAAAAATGATAATATAAATTCTCTGCAGAGTATATATGTAAAAAGGGCTTTAGATTTTATAGATGCTCGCTATAATGAGGAAATCACCCTTAATGAAATAACCCGTCATCTGCAAATAAGTAGGAGCTATTTCTGTTCTCTCCTTAAGCGTGAAACGGACAAAACCTTCTCTCAGCTGCTAAATGAGATAAGAATAGAAAAGAGCAAGCAGCTGCTCTTAAAGGGTAGACTTTCTATTTTGGAGGTTGCCCTAGCAGTTGGCTTTAACAATCAAAATTATTACACAATGGCCTTTAAAAAACTAAATAATATTACACCACTGGAGTTTCGTAATAAGGGATAAAGATATAAAAAGGATACCTGTATAGAGCAGATATCCTTTCCGTTAAGCTTATTAAGCTTATTAAGCTTATTTATCTTTTTTCATAATTATTTATCTAGAAGCAATCTTCCCACTTCACTATTTACAACACAGTAACCAAAATGCTCTCCATCTATTTCGCCGCTTACAATAACATGCTCCTCGTTACCATAGCTAGTTAATTGAATTGAATTATTTCCTTCTAGCTTAATAGTAACACTATTGCCAGCCAGCATCATTAAGATAGGTCCATTGTAGGTTGGGCTTGTGTTCAGCTTTTCAATAATATCCTTTATCTCTGTATTTGAAAATATCTTTAGCTCCTGCTGCATTAGGCTAAACATTTTCATTTCTTTTACAGCATCTAATTTAATTGATTTACCCATCTCTTCTAATGATGGTCCTATTTCTCCAACAATTATTTCACCTGGAGTTACCTCTGAAACATCCACCATTACCTCACTATTATCAGGCTTTTCAAATCTAACTAATGTGTGTGGGTAAGTAATAGCTTGAGTAACAAAATCATCCTTGGCAGGAGTAATCAATTGTGCATCTATATAGGTAATCTTCTCGGATACCTGTGTTATACTATTTATCTTCATTTCATAGCCACCAGTAGACCTTTCGCCACCAGCGACTAAAACATAATGTAATTTACCCTCCGTGAATTGATAAATCCCTTCATTTTTATGATTTTCCTCATACCACTTGATTAGTTGTTGATTTTCTATTGTCTCTGCTTGAATAATTTCATAATTAACTGGTCTTTCTATTCCAATTATCAGATTGTTTTCCTCTGTGCAGATGCTAACAACATTATTAGTTGCATCCCAGTCAACCCTAGCACCTAGGGTCTCAGCAACAAATCGTGCAGGTACAAAGGTTCTTCCCTCTACTATTGTAGCTGCTACATCTAGCTTGACTTCTTCCTCTATAGTAACACCTGCTACATTCTTAGTAATCTTAGCAATATCATTGCCAATAGTCAGCCGTATATTAATACCATCTGATGCCACATTGACTGCCATATTGTCTGCATCCCATTCAACCACTGCACCTATCTGTTCCATTACACCTCTTACTGGCACCATTGTTCTACTGTTTTCAATGAAAGGAGCAACATCTGCTTCTATCCATTGGCTGTTAATCAATAATCTGACACCAGCATTAGAGATTGGCATATTTTTTATATTAGGATTATATTGAATGGGTATAACTCCTGGATCCTTTTCTATAAAAATAGGTAAAATGTAGGCTTCTTCTCCACCAACTACCTTAACCATATCCTTACCAAATAGCTCATATAGAAAATCTGCATTTTCCTGATTAAATGGCAAAATACCAATTTCAATATAGTCCTCTCTAGGCCCAGTATAAATTACCTTAAAGCCTCTAGCCTCAATTTCTTTACTATTTTCTTTAAATAAATAGGTGTCTATTTCCCTATGCTTTTGAGATAAAGCTGTATTTTCAGCACCTATTTCAATGTTTCTTATTGGTAGTATTTCATACTTAGGTGTGCTTGCAAATACTGCACCAGACGACATAGCAGTAATACACATCCCCATGATGCAGGCCCTCTTAAATTTAGATATAGTCATATAAATCATCTCCTCTTTTAAGTATCCATTTAATATATTTGTTTTATTTGTCAGCCTCATGCTTTCAATTAATTAGACGAAGGAGTTAATAAATAGTTCCATCATATTTAAAATAGTTTAGAACTCAATATTATCAAGCCTTAGAAGATTTTTTTGTAACTTAAGGCCTTGCTTTTAATATACAACAAAAAGCAGGTGTGTCGCTGCCTTTACTGCCCTCAAGCTCGGTCTTATCATCCTTATTATTAATTTTATCCCTTTACTAATTTTTATTGATAAGCTTTTTCATGAAGGAGCTAATGGAAAATACCGTTCCCTTTATATAATTCACTGTAGTCTTTATTATAAATGGCAGGCCACTAAATTGATTTGGATTATCACTGATTAGATAAGTCCAGGTTGAAGAGGGTCCCTTCAAGCCTTCTCTCTGCAAATCAATTCCTTGCTGTGTTATCTTAACCTGAATTATTCATAAAGCCATGAAAATCCACTAAAACTTGGAAAAAATAAGTAGGTCATCTTAGATTTGTCCATAAAATAGTCATGTATTTTCATTCATTATGATCTACTGAGTGGTCCGTTTGCACGAACTAAAGATTTATCCTAAAAAAGGGTAGACTCCTCCCTTGGGTACTACTAATTCGTTCTATAGAATTATTCCGTTTAAACAAATGTCAGCTGATTGATGTTATTCATGATTTGATCGAAA
>JAGXRF010000122.1 GCA_018335925.1 Flavobacteriales bacterium | reverse complement strand
GCATCCTTTTTGCTCCAGATAATAGGGATTGCCTGCCCATTAGTTATATATACACCCTTTCCTCCACCAACCAGCTCCATATCTCTTCTGCCTTCGGTATCATTTGGAATATGAGTGATTTTAGTATACTGAACAATAATATTTTTCGTCTCCAGCTGCTGGCTTGTAAGCTCATCTATATGGACTTGGTTATATTGTACCCTTTTATAAAGCTTACTGGCTTCGTCATAATGAAATTCATTAATTAAAGTATTTGCAAAGGGTAAATACACTGATTTGGCGGTTTCTCCCTTCGGTGTCCACTCCTCATTAGAAAAGCTTAGCATTGGCTTCCAATCAGACTTAACCTCTTTTTGATATTTTACGATATCCCAAGCCTTTATAATTCTCTCTGCATTTGTGTATAGGCTATGCTCCAGCATGCCTTTTTGTTTTTCTCTAACAGGGTCCCTCCAGGCTAGTATATTATCAAGATATGACAAACCGTTTATATTATCTGCCTTAAGCTGCTTTATGGCTACATCCGCCTGGGGGCTTTGTCCATAATGAACATAAATAGCATCATGATCAAAGGCAAAGTTTAGATAATAATGTCTGGCGCTTCTTACTGGGCCTATCTTTTCAGAATTTAGCTCTTGAAAAACTGCCAATAGTCTTGTTATACTTCCTTCAGCTAAGGCTTCATATATTATATCCGCCTGCCCGATACCACTTTGTGGCAAAGCCTGTTTTAAATTATTTATCATAACTGCAACAGGTCTTCTATTAGCCGCTTCCTTGCTAATCAACAGACCTGTCAAAGGATTAACTGCAAGATTTTCATTTATAACCTCTTCGAGAATTTCCTCCTCAGCCTCTACCTCCTCTATTGCAGGAGGCTCATTTATAGCTGAGTCCTTTTTAGCACATCCAACAAAGCTGCTGGCAGCTGTCATTGCAGCTATTAATAAAGCTATCCTTCTTTTAGTCATCCCCATCCTCCTTCACCTTCTCAAGCTTATCAGAAGTCTTTTTTGACGGTTTCACAATACCTCCTGATACCACCAGCTTGATAGCATCCTCCACCGACATTTCCAAGGGTATGATGTCATTTTTTGATACCATTACAAACATACCAGAGGTAGGGTTTGGAGTAGTTGGTATAAAGAGCCCAACCGTTTCCTCTCCTAAGTACTCATTTATTTCCTCAGTGCCATCAGATGTAAAAAAGCCTATTGAGTATATTCCCTTTGAAGGATATTGTACCAAAACTGCCCTTTTAAAGGCTGTATGCTTACTGCCATAGATAGTCTGTGTCAACTGCTTAATCGAAAAATAGAGGGTACTCACTAAAGGGATTTTCTTTAGCAGAATTTCTGCAAAATGTATCATTTTATAGCCGGAATAATTTAGAGCTATTATACCAGCAAATAGTATTAATACGATAGTGATTAATATTCCTAAGCCATAGATCTTAAAGCCTATAAGATTTTCGATAGGCTGTCTGAATATAATATCTACACGATTAAATAGCCAAAAGATAACAATAAGGGTCAATGCCAAGGGCAGTATTACTAAAAGCCCTGTCAGAAAGGTTTTTCGGAAATTCTTCCACATTTAAAGCACCTACCTTAGTCTAAGTGAATAGTTGAAAGAATAATACAGTTAAAAGTGTTCCTAATAGCCCCCCTACCAGCACTTCAAAAAAACTATGTATTTTACCCTCTATCCTGCTTTGGGAAACCAGCAGGGCCATCAAAACAGAGAGGGTAGCTATAAACATGTTTTCTGAAATAAAGGTTATGGCAGTTGCCAGGGAAAAGGCCACAGCTGCATGTCCACTTGGCATACCGCCTTGCAGAGGTGTACCTCTACCAAAAAACGCCTTCAGGCTTATCGTCGCAAAGATAACTACAATAAAGGCGATAAAGGTAATGTGAATAGGTGATTGCCTAACTCTATGTAGTACGCTTAGGGTATAGGGATTTATTTTTTGAAAAAAAATAAAATATGCCACAAAAATAGAGTTTATAGCTGAAATCAACACAGCTCCTGCAGCCACATTCTTTGCTATTTTAGCAAAAATATGATATTGATCCGTTATTAAATCTATAGCCATTTCTATAGAGGTGTTTATCATCTCTGCTATAATAACTAAGGAGATAGTTAATATTAGTATAAGCACCTCTAGCCTGCTTAAATCAAAAAACAGGCTAAAGGTTAATATTGCCATCGCTACGAAAAAGTGTATCTTCATATTCCTTTGGGACTTTAAGGCGTATATGATACCCTCCATAGCATAATTAAAGCTATCAATGAGTTTTCTAACCTTCATCATATCACTATCCTATTTACTTTCTTTCAATTCCTAATTTATTTAATATAGCCTCTTCCTTTGCCCTCATTTCCTTTTCCTCTTCCTTGTCCATATGATCATAGCCCATCAAATGAAACATACTATGGACGGTTAAAAAGGCCATCTCCCTCTCAAAGGAGTGTTTGTATTCCTTCGCCTGCTCCACAGCCTTTTCTACTGAAATAACAATATCTCCTAAAAGTATTTCTTCTACATTGGCAAATTCATCATCCTCCATAGGGAAGGATAAAACATCTGTAGCATAATCCTTACCCCTATAGAGCTTATTCAAGCTTTGTATTTCATCATTATCTACAAAGGATAGGCTTACCTCATAATTTGGATTTAGAGCTTCATATTCCAAAGAGGCAACAACAACCTTTTCTAAAATACCTATAAGCTCATCCTTAATCTCTATCTTATCCTGGCGATTATCAATTACTAGACTCATAAGCCCTTCTTCCCTTCAATTCTTTAGTATTTATTTCCGGATATTCAATTCTTTCATGGAAGATACCTAGCAATACTTGCAGGAAGGCTTTTTTCAGAATTTCAAATTCCTTTAAGGTTATATCGCATTCCTCCAGCTGACCATCCTCCAGCTTATCCTTCATTATTTTGTGAATTAGCTTTTCTATCTTATCTTTATTAGGTGAAGACATGCTCCTAACTGCTGCCTCAATTGAATCCGCCAGCATTACAATGGCAGTTTCCTTAGATTGGGGCTTAATTCCACTATACCTAAATTGATTTTCATCCACTTCCTCAGAATTTTCTGCTGTCTTAGCCTTATGATAGAAAAAGGCAACAAGGGTGTTACCATGATGCTCTAAAATAAAGTTTCTAACCTCCATAGGAAGCTTATATTTTTTTGCCAGCTCCATTCCCTCTTTTACATGTCCAGTGATAATCAAGCTGCTGAGGGTAGGATTTATTTTATCATGAGGGTTTTCGGAGGTTAATTGATTTTCCTTAAAGAAATAAGGTCTTGCAATCTTTCCTACGTCATGATAGAAGGCTCCGGTTCTGGCTAGTAAGGCATTGGCTCCAACAGCATTGGCGGCTGCTTCACTCAGATTACCTACTATGATGCTGTGATGGTAGGTTCCTGGTGCTTCAATCAATAGCTTCTTTAATAAAGGGTGATTAGGATTAGATAGCTCAAGAAGCTTTAGGGGTGTAACAATATTAAACAGGCTCTCCCATAGCGGTAGCGAGCCTACTGTCAGTATGGAACAAAACACACCGTTCAGCACTCCATAAAAACCAAAGGTTAGAACCTTTGTTACCTCATTACTGTTTATCAATCCAATGCCTACTATTGTTATCAAGCTGGCAAGGCTAACTACTATACCGGAGGCAAAGATGTTTCCTCTT
>JAGXRF010000121.1 GCA_018335925.1 Flavobacteriales bacterium | reverse complement strand
CGTTAGCTGCAACCCTAAAGAACAGACGACAGTGCAAAAATTAACGAACAGACAGACAAAAAAAAGCCAACCCGCAAAATGGCACATTTGGTTTTTTCCGACACACGAGCCAACGCTCAAAAAACCAAAAGAGCCATTTTTTTGCCAACGCTCTGACACCGTTCCGACCGAAAAACTTATCTTAACCGACTGAAATAGAAAATATAATTTGTAGATGATTTTAAAAGAATTGAAACCGCGAAAGGCACTAAACAAAGCCTTTTTAAAAGTAAAACCAAACAGGACTGAAATTGAAGGTTTCAAGACCAATCTCATTACTTTACTCGACAGGACAAATGACACGGAAAGCGAAGAGTTTCATAAAAACTTAGTTTCTGACTTTCTTAAAGACACCTATTACAAGCAAAATCATTTTATAAATACCAAAGGTCGAAACGACCTTGTTATTCATAACGGACAAAATGCAAACTCGACAGTTGGCGTAATTCTCGAAGCTAAAAAGCCGACCAACAAATCGGAAATGATTACAACCAAAAAACTGAATGCAAAAGCGTTTCAGGAATTGGTTTTGTATTACTTACGAGAGAGAATTACTCACAAAAATCTTGAAGTAAAACATTTGGTAGCGACCAACATTAACGAATGGTTCATTTTTGACGCTACCCTATTCGACAGACTTTTTGCCCAAAACAAAAATCTTGTAAAACAATTCAACGACTTTGAAGCAGGACGTTTGGCAGACACTAAAACGGACTTTTTCTACAAACAAATTGCCGAGCCGTTTATTGCCGACATAACCGCAGAGATTGAATTTACTTATTTCAACATTCAGGACTTTCAAAAACCGTTACGCAATACTGACAAGGCAGACGATAATTCGCTGATTGCTTTATTCAAATTGTTGTCGCCAGAGCATCTTTTAAAACTTCCGTTTACCAACGACAGCAACAGCCTTGACAAAAGATTTTACAGCGAGTTGTTGCACATTATCGGTTTGACTGAAACCAAAGAAGGAAGCAAAAAACTGATTGAACGAAACAAAGCAGGTGAAAGACACACAGGAACAATCCTTGAAGATGCGATTATTCAACTTGACAGTTTGGATAAACTTAGCCGACTTGAAAAACCAAACCAATTCGGCAACACCCAACAAGAACGACTTTTTAATGTTGCTCTTGAACTTTCGATTACTTGGATAAACCGCATTTTGTTTTTGAAGTTGTTGGAAGCCCAACTCATTACTTATCACAAAGGCGACAAATCATTTTCGTTTCTCAATCTTGACAAAATCAAGAACTATGACGACCTGAACAGCTTGTTTTTTCAGGTGTTGGCACGCAAGTATGATGAACGAAACGAAGATGTAAAAAAGGCATTTGAAAAAACTCCTTATCTCAATTCTTCGCTATTCGAGCCTACCGACATTGAGCAGGTTACTTTGTTTATCAGCAACCTGAAAGACGATAAAACCATTCCGATTTTTTCGCAAACTGTGCTGAAAGACCAGCAAGGCAAAAAACGAACTGGAAATATTTCCACGCTACAATATTTATTTGAGTTTTTAGATGCTTACGACTTTGGAGCGGAAGGCGGAGAAGAAATTCAGGAAGACAACAAAACGCTGATTAACGCTTCGGTTCTCGGTTTGATTTTCGAGAAAATAAACGGTTACAAAGACGGTTCGTTTTTCACTCCCGGTTTCATCACAATGTATATGTGCCGTGAAACTATTCGCAAAGCGGTTGTGCAGAAATTCAACGAAACAAAAAAATGGAACTGCACAAGCATTGAAGAACTTTACGACAAAATTGACGACCGAAAAGAAGCCAACAAAATTGTAAACAGCATCAAAATTTGCGACCCTGCCGTTGGTTCAGGACACTTTTTGGTTTCGGCACTAAATGAAATGATTGCCGTAAAAAACGACTTGAAAATCCTGCAAGACCTTGACGAAAAACGCCTGAAAGAATATCAGGTGGAAGTGTTGAATGATGAACTGATTGTAACAGACGAAGAAGGAGAACTTTTTGAATACAATCCAAGTAACAAAGAAAGCCAACGCATACAAGAAACGCTATTCCACGAAAAGCAAACCATTATTGAAAACTGCCTTTTCGGTGTGGACATCAATTCCAATTCGGTAAAAATTTGCCGTTTGCGTTTGTGGATTGAGCTTTTGAAAAATGCTTACTACAAAAACAGCACTGAACTTGAAACGCTTCCGAATATTGACATCAACATAAAATGCGGAAACTCTTTAGTAAGCCGTTTTGCCATTGATGCAGACTTGAAACAAGCATTAAAAAAAAGCAAATGGACAATTGATAGCTACCGAATAGCCGTTGACACTTACCGAAACGCTGAAAGCAAGGAACAGAAACGAGAAATGGAACGCCTGATTGCCGATATAAAAACGGATTTCAGAAGTGAGATTTCGTTGAACGACCCGAAAGTAAAGAAGCTACGGAAACTATCAGGCGACTTGTATCAAATGACCAATCAGGGGCAACTTTTTGAAATGAGCAAAAAGGAAAAAGCCGATTGGAACAAAAAAGTGCAACAACTCACCGAAGAAACCAAAAAACTTGAAGCCGAAATTGAAGAAATAAAAGCCAACAAGGTTTTTGAAAATGCTTTTGAATGGCGTTTTGAATTTCCCGAAGTGCTGAATGATGATGGGGATTTTGTGGGCTTTGATGTGGTTATGGGAAATCCGCCTTGGGGAGCAAGTTTGTCTGAAAAAGAGCTGAAATTCATCAAGGAATGGAACAGTGATATTGTAGTTCGAATGATTGATACCTTTATGTTTTTCATCAATCTAAGTTTTATAATAAAATCAAATCAAGGGCTGATTTGTCAAATTATACCTGATGTTATACTATATCAAGTTGACAATATTAAATTGCGTGAAAAAATCTTAGCGAACTATCAATTATTGATAGTTGCCAATCTTGGAGATAACATATTCGAAGATGTTGCGAGGCCTTCGTGTATTCTTCAAATCGGAAACAAGTCATATAAGCCAATAACAAAAGTTTTTGAATACAGTGCAAAAGACAATGTCCACATTGATGACATAATTCCATTTGAAATTGAAACGACTGTTTTTAGCGAACTTCCAAATACTGTTTTTGCAACTCGTAACATAACAGGGTATAAAATTTTAAGCCGATTTAAACAATCTGTTATATCTGATTTAATTGACAATGATGGTATTCAAAGGGGAATTAGCCCAGATTTAAAAGAAGCATTTATTATTGACGAAACAATAATAAATGAAAATTCACTTGAAAGAGATTATATATTTCCTACAATAACAGGCGGTAGAGATGTTACCAAATATTTAGCAACTGATATTGGAAAGAGAGTTATTTACACTAAAAAGTCAGACCCTGAAAGTAACATTATCAACATCATTAATTACGTTTCAAATTTCAAAAGCCGTATCACTTGCACTGAAGTAAAGCAAGGTAAACATCCATTTTGGTCTTTGCATAGAGCAAGGGAAAAAGAAATATTTGAAAAGGACGAAAAAATTGTAGGTGTAATTACGGGTGATAAAATTTCTGTTTCCATAGACAAAAACAGGTTATATCCGACTGATGGTATGTATATTTTTGCGTCAAATGGTGTTTATTCTAACCATTTTTTAGTCGGCTTACTAAACTCAAAATTAATTACCTACTTCTACCGTCTAATCTCAATGGAAGAGAACAGGACACTTGCTCAAATAAAGCCGAGTGTTTTACAAAATATACCTGCGAGCAATAATTTTAATGACGAAAAGGCAATAAAAGTTGAAAAACTTACTGTTGAAATAATTGAGAACATCAAGTCTAATAACCCGATTGATGAATTAATTTCGGAAATAGACCAGTTAGTTTACCAACTATACGAGTTGACCGAAGAAGAAATAAAAATTGTTGAAGGAAATTAGGTTTATGGCATTAACTCAAACAGGAAATTATAGAGAAGAAATTGACAAACTTTTGGGTCAATACGTGGATGCTATAAAAAGGCAAACAGCAAATAATTTAAACAGCGAAGCTGTTACAGCAGAAGGCTTTTTTCGCAACTTTCTAAATTTACTTTTTGGAATAAACCTTTCAAAAGACAAAATCGAAAGTCCAACTTATGAAACGATTGACTTACACGATACGGAAAGAAAAATTTGTTTTCAAGTAACAGCAAACAATACAAGCACAAAAGTTAATAGCACATTAAAAACCTTTGTAGAAACAAAAAAATATGAAAATTATAATGAGTTACACTTTTTAATTATTGATAGGAAAAAAGATTTCAACTTCGATGAAAACAAATTAAATGAACACGGTGTAAAAATTAAATTTCACGACTGCACAACGATTTTACAAGAGCTGATAAATAATTTTGATTCAGCCACAAAAATAAAACCTGTTTGGGACTTTGTTGTTTCAGAATTTGACACCGACAAAGCAAAAAAGGGAACATCAGAAATTGCGGTAATAACACCAGCAAGAAAGAATTCGTTTATGCCGAATGCAGAACTTCATCTTGTTGACCAAATTTTAGAATATTTAAAGCTATTTGAAGGGTTCAATTTTATCCACCCAAGAACAATTTCCAGACTTCCAATTTTCAACAGTAAAGAAAGTTTTCACGATTCATATTCGCACTTCTGCCTCAAAACAAGCAATAAAGCAATTCACGAACTTTTGCAAAAAGTAAAAGTTGAAAACACGGTTGTAACAATTAGCGATGAATCGTTAAAACCATATGAAGAAAAATTAAAAGAAATTTTCCTTATTCTCAACAACTGTTTAATTCAATGTATATGTTACAGAGAAAAATACACGGAAATAGAGCATCATAAAATCAAAGTCAAGCATTACGATAGTAATTGCAATTGCTTGTCTTGTCAATTCCACAAGTTTAGAATAAAAACGCTTATCACAGACCTAAAAGGCAAAGCGATCGCACATTCGGAAAATCTTAACGAAGCATTAGCCGAAGGCTATTATTTATGTAAACTTGGCGAACACGTAAAGGGTTGGCAAATTTTAAATAGTGTTTCTGAAAAAAGTAAAAATCAAAATAATTCTGCCATTCATTTTTTGTCGCTTTACAACATAAAACAGATTCGCAATTTTATTGATTCTCCTTGGTGGGAAAGTGAGAACAAGCAAATACTTCCGAAAATAGATGATATTGACTTGCATAATACAATCAATGATTTTTCAATTCCTGTTGAATTAAGAGACGAATTTATTAAGGTAAAAGAAAAACATTATTTGCATTGGAGTCGTGAAATCATTGATGAACAATTTGAAAGTATTTTAAGCACAAATAAACTCTATGCAAATGGCGGGACAAGTTGGGGGACAAATGCAATTAATTTGTTATTGGAAGAACTTCGTATTCTATATGCTTTTTATTCCGCTAATCATATTGTTACAGATGATTTTTACACGTTTAGACAAGCGATAACAAAAGGGATTGAAGGTGTTTTAATCAGTTTTACCACTGATAAAAGTTATGAATACAGATTTAAAGAATTTGATAGCTTGCTTTTATCATTTATGTTCTTCTTTGTTGAAGAAAAGAAGTTGGAAACACTTTTCAAGGAGTATAAAATTCAAAATATTCCGATTATTGAAAGTGAAAAGCAAAGTTTTATTAGCACAATTACAAATTTCTTTACATTTCAATATACAACAGGTATTTGGGATAGCATTAATTTTAATGATGATATTTTAAAACAAGATTACTTTTCATCTTATCGCCAGTCGCTTCGTTTTACTTTCAATAAGATAATGCTGTTACTTTCAAAAGCTGAACTATCAGATGAAGAATTAAAACCGATAACAGAACCATTTGTAAATTATTTACGAGTTGCAGAAGACTTTAATCACAATAATTGGACTTATGCTATTAAATTTTTTAAAGCAAAGATTCAGATATTTTCATCGAAGCAAATCAAAACAATTATTGAACTGACATTTGACGATAAACATCACAATTCGGGTGATGATGTTCTTGAATCAATTAGTGATATAGCATTTAAGAAGGCTAATTTTGTTTTAACTGAAGATGACAAAGCATTTTTTGTAAAATTGTTCAACAATGTTACAACAGCTTGTAAAAAATGTAACAGAGTGCACGACACAAAGCAAATATTTGCTTCGTGGAATATTGCTAATGAAACAGGAAAACAAGTAATCAAACAAAAAGCCGTTGAATATTTAGAAAGTAAATTTGATGCTGACTTTTATATGAACGCAGCATTTAAAGGCGTTTTCACTAAAGACGAAAACTTAAACCTTTTAAAAAGTTTCATTGAAAGTGTGGTTGAAAGTTGTTCACCTTACGACATTAAACAAGATAACGGAAAATGGAAGTTTCAGAATTTTACAGGTTTCAATTTCATTAATTGCCTTGCTTACTTAAATGTGGACTTTAAACAAGAAAGCATTCAAGAAATTTCAAAAAAATCAGACTACTATAATTGGTTAATCAATTACGAAACATACGACTATACAGCCTTTGACTTAAAATGGCTAACTGAATTGTTTATTCCGTATCACATCAAAGAGAAACTACAACATATAGAACCGCTAAAAGAAAAAGTAATAAAAGAGCTAAAAGACAACTATGAAACTAAACTTGCAGAATTTTACACTAAAAACTTAATCAAGTAATGCCAACGCTTCACAGCCACACACATTGCCAAGTCGCACAAGCCAACGCACAGACCAAAACTTGGCAAAGAGTGTGTCTGTCCCACCGCACAACTGACAGACAATCAGGACGAAAGACAGAAGGGCAGCAGCTAACAGCGGTTTGGCGTAATGGCGGGTTCAGTGCTTCGTATGACAGTTTTGTGGTAGGTTCAAGTGCAGTTCTTCGATTGAACTCTTGTGGTAAAATTCCGCCACTACGCCAAGCCGCAAACCGTTAG
>JAGXRF010000120.1 GCA_018335925.1 Flavobacteriales bacterium | reverse complement strand
ATGGGTCTCGACTACGCTCGACCTGATGGGAGATTAGTTAATTAGATAATTAGCGAATGAGCGAATGGTTTTAGAGTTTTCATCAATTAAATATTGACATTTTCATTGAAATTGAAATTGACATTAAATATGGGGCTCGACTACGCTCGACCTGATGAGAATTGTTTATTTGTTGAGTCGTTGAAGCGTTGAAGCGTTGAAGCGTTGAGGCGTTGAAGCGATTGTAGACCACCGAATATTTGTTGAGTCGTTGAATCGTTGAAAAGCCTGCCCTGAGCCTGCCGAAGGGTTGAGTCGATTATCGACCATCGATTAGCGAAAATCAAGCATCGAAATAATATTTATCTATTTAAACAATATCCTTTTAATTACTGTCATGCTGAACTTGATTCAGCATCTCTAATAAACCATCAACTACTGACGCTTCGGTCTACTGACGCTTCGGTCAGTATTGAAATGCTCGATTAAGACGATAAATGTCTCTACAGGAATAAGCTTCGTCTCGACATCAACCAACAATCATCAACCAACAATCAATCTCCCATCCATAAATTTCGCTATATTTGTAAAGCAGGTACATTTTACTTTTAGGCATGCATGCTTTTTTAATTTTTTCCATACTATATGGGGTAATTCCCTTGCTGTATTATTATTTCGGAAAAATAAATCGATTGGCTTTAAAAGAAGCTTTTCCGTTTATTGTAGTGGTTTTTATTGCAAGTGTGTACGAGTTTGTAGGCACTAATTTGCTACAAATTAGTTATGAAAAATGGTATTTAAAATACAAAATCTTGGCTTTTGTAAGCATTCATTACTTTTTTTACCACTTGTTAAAACAAAAGTATCGGTATTTTTTTTGGTTTTACATCTTGTGTTTTATTGCCATTGTAGTAATCAATAACACCTTGTTTTACCACCATAATTACATGGACAAAAGCTCCTATCTTACTGTTTTACAAACCATAATAGTTATCCACTTTTCGATAGCTTGGTTTTATCAATTATTTAACGAAATGCAGGAGGAAAACTTGTTTCAAAATTCAAATTTTTATATTGTTTCGGGCTTGTTTATTTGTTATTGCGGCACGGTATATCTATTTTTAACAGCGAACCATATTTATACAACCAACAAAACTGTTTTTCAATATTATTGGTTGCTTAACATTGTTTTAAACTTGTTTTTACGAACTACTTTAATTGTTGCTATATGGAAAGCACGTTTGAAATAAACCTTACTTTTTGGCTCGGGACTACTGTGATGTTATTTTTGGCATTGGGACTTATTACCACGGTAATTTTGTACCAAAAAAAGTTTGTACAAGCCAAACAAAAAGAAGCAGAATTGTTGCTGAAAACTGCCTTGGAAAGCGAAAAAAAAGAACGTGAACGAATTGCCAAAGACTTGCACGATAGTGTGCAAAGTGACCTGAGTGCCATTCAAAATTATTTGTATATGATTCAAAAAAACTCTTCTGCAAATACTTTTGACCAATTGATGGAAGAAACCAAAGTTGCTTTGCAACAAACCATTGCCAATACCCGAATGATTTCTTACAAATTGATGCCTCCTTTATTGGAAACTAGGGGTTTTTTGGTTGCCATGCAAGATTATTTTGAACAGTTAAACAAAAATAGTTCCGTGCATTTTACATTACAATGCAATACCAATGAGGTTGCTATTTCTACCAACCAAGGCTACGAATTGTTCCGAATTTTTCAGGAATTTACCAACAACCTACTCAAATACAGCCAAGCCACTACTTGCTCCTTATTTATCCGTGCAACCAAAAATGGCTATGTGTTTGAGTTGGTAGATAACGGCATCTCATTTTTATTTAAAGAGCACTACAAAAACTCCAAAGGATTGGGCTTACAAAACATCCAATCGAGAGTGAAAAGCTTGCAAGGGAGTTTAGAACAAAAAAATGTACCTAACGGAAACCATATAACCCTTGAAATACCTTTATAATTATGGTTAAAATTGCATTAATAGACGACCACCAGTTGTTTAGAAAAAGCATGGTAATGTTACTTTCTACTTTTCGAGAGATAGAAGTAGTTTTTGATGGTGATGATGGCAATGAGTTTTTACATTATGCCCTAAACCATCCGGTAGATGTGTTGTTGCTTGATATTCAAATGCCCAAGATGCATGGATTTGATGTATGCAAAAAATTACGCGAAATTCCGTTATCATTGCCTGTTTTGGTAATTTCGCAATTAACTTCAAAAGAAGCAGTACATCAAATGATGGCATGTGGAGCCAATGGTTTTTTTACCAAAAATGCTTCGCCAGAAATGCTACAACAAGCCATTATGAATGTGTTAAATGATGGGTATTATTTTGATGAAACCATTGGAAATGTTATTAGAGAAGCCTTGTTTTGGCAAAACGATTCTACGCCATTTACTGACTTTGGCATTACATTTACCAACCGAGAGCTAGAAATTATCCGATTGGTTTGCAAAGAATTTAACAGCAAACAAATAGCCGAAACCCTTCATATTAGCGCTAGAACCGTGGAAAAACATCGGATGCACATGATGGAAAAAACACAATCAAAAAACTTTATTGGTGTGGTTTTGTATGCCATCAAAACCAAAGCTTTGGCGATAGAAGAAGTTTAAACTTTACCAAAAAAATACGTATTTATACGCATTGCATTGTTATTGTAATCTAGGTACTTTTGAAAAGTAAGCTATGGTTGCAGCCAAGTACGTTTTTGTGCAATGAAAACCTAGCAATACCGTTGAAACATTTTTTTGTTTGTTGAAATTTTGAATAGATTAATTATTATAACATTTCATAGTAGTAGTTTATCAGTTATTTTAATTAGTTAGTTTACCCTTTTTAAAGCCAGCATTTGGTTGGCTTTTTAGGGTAATATTTTTTTTAACAAGATCAGCAAACTTTTAAAGTTTATTTTTTTGTTGAATCGTTTAAGAGTTGAAGCGTTGAAGCGTTGAAGCGTTGAGTCGATTGTCGACCACCGAAAATTTGTTGAGTCGTTGAAGCGTTGAAGCGTTGAGTCGATTGTCGACCACCGATTGTCGACCACCGAAAATTTGTTGAGTCGTTGAAGAGTTGAAGAGTTGAAGCGTTGAGTCGATTGTCGACCACCGAAAATTTGTTGAGTCGTTGAGTCGTTGAAGCGTTGAAGCGTTGAAACGGTGATCGGTCGTCGGTCGTCGGTAATCGAAAGACACATTTTCAAATTTTCAAATTAAAAAAGTAATCCAAACATTTGCATAATGGTACTTTTTTAATTATATTTATGCATTACATTTTTTATTTACGCGTTTCACTATGTGACTCACGTGGCGGAGCCGTAGAAAAGGTATATTTTTAAAGGGTTTTTGATTGATTTCATGCGAATACGTTTACAAAAAATATGGCATCGGGAGCAATGGGTAATCGGGATTTTTTTTCCGTATAACCCAGAAATTCAAGCGGTATTAAAATCTATTCGAGCGGTATATTCTAAAACACATCGTTGTTGGTATGTGCCTTATGATAAGCCTCATTACGAGTTATTGCAACAGCATTTTTCTGAAATAGAGTTTCTCTCTTCTAACCAATCGATGGCAGAGCCTATTGCTCTTGACCTTCCATCCATAGCCAAAAGCGAACTTCCGTTAGGCACTGAACCTCAGGGCAACCCGGAACATAGTGCAGATAATTTTGCACGAAATTTAGGTTGGAAATTAATGGATCCTGTTGGAAAATACTGGACTTTTCAGCTGCAATACCATTCGGAAATTTCGAAAAAACTCCTAAAAATTAAGGGGGTTTATTGGAACGAAACCCATCGTTGTTACTTCGCTTTGCGACATGCCAAAGTAAAGCATCAGATAGAAGAGGTTTTGCAAACTCCGGATTTGTTACACACTAATTTTTACCAAAAAGATGCTTCTGCTACCTCAGGAGTAGTAAGCTTAAAAATTCATCCGGAGGATGTGGCCTGGATGCGGGTGTATTTGCCCAATGTGGCGTCCATTCACTATGTGTTAAAGCGAATGCAAATGAGCAAATACAGTAACACCCATCAATGTTACTTGCTCCCGGCAGCACCAAGTGTGGCTGAAAATTTGTCGTTGCATTTGGAACCTTTTCAGGTAGAAATTATTTCTTCATTGCCTGAAAATTATTTAAAAGCAAAGCATTTGCATAACCGAAAGCGGATTCAACTAACGCAGGCAAAGGCTTTGTTGTTAGACCAAGCTCCGGAATATGCCAAAGCGGAAGTGATGGATTACCTTGATCGGTTGCTTGCAATGAACTACAGTAATTCTACCATTAGAACGTACACCCAAAACTTTATCAAGTTTTTAAAAGACCACCCGGATGCGGATTGGAGCAGTTTGGAAGAACGCACTATTGTTAGATATTTATCGGGCATGATGCAACGTGGTTTGAGTGCCAATTCGGGGCATAGCATGGTAAATGCGTTGTTATTTTATTACCAACAAGTATTGGGTAAAAAGAAATTTGAGCTATTGTTGCCACGTCCGAAGTTAGAAAAAAAGCTTCCGGCTGTGTTAACCATGGAAGAATGTTTGCAAATTTTTAGAGCGGTTGACAATCCGAAACACAAATTATTGTTGTTGATTGGCTATGGAGCTGGATTGCGTGTTAGCGAAATTGTTGGATTAAAATGGGAAGATATTTTGTTTGCCGAACACAAAATTCATTTAAAAAATGCCAAAGGAAAGAAGGATCGGATGGTGATGCTCCCCTACTCGATTGTACATTCGTTAGAAGCATACCGACAAGTGTACCCCAAAGCTGTGTATGTTTTTGAGGGGCAATATGCCGGAGAACCATACAGTACTACAAGTGTACAAACGGTGATGCGAAATGCGTTGAAAAAAGTTGGGCTAAACAAAAAAGCAACGGTACACACCTTGCGACACAGTTTTGCTACGCATTTGTTAGAAGCTGGCACGGATATTAGATATATTCAGAAAATATTGGGCCATGCAAGCATTAAAACCACCACAGTTTATACACACATTAGCAAAGGAGCCATGGACCGTATTGAAAGCCCCCTTGACAGAATTGCCCAACAAGCAGACCTTAAACAAATTGAAGAACCTAACCCTAAAAAAGCCTAAAAAGTTATATATCTTTGGTGATATTAACTAGTTAGCACACAGCATATTTATCAGCAGAGCTTTTAAAAATTTTCCGTTTTTTGCGTTGAGAAAATTAACCAATGACTTTTTGCTTTAATAGACAAATTTGGACTCCAAAAGACAGTGACGAGCTCAACATTACGTTGAATAGGAAACCGAAAGACTTAACGCAAAATATTGACCGAATTGGACTCCAAATGACAATGACGAGTCGAAGTTTATGCAAAAAAGATTACTTTAGAAACGTAGAATAAATGCCGTGTGCTAACCACTATTTTGCCTA
>JAGXRF010000119.1 GCA_018335925.1 Flavobacteriales bacterium | reverse complement strand
AAGGGGTTTAATATTTATAGAAAATATGTAACAAATAGGTTCGACCCCGACAGGGTCGCATATCACAAACAACAACGTTTTCTATAAACATATAATCCCTTCGGGATTAAATAACAGAATTAAAAATGACCCCAAAGGGGTTTAATATTTATAGAAAATATGTAACAAATAGGTTCGACCCCGACAGGGTCGCATATCACAAACAACAACGTTTTCTATAAACATATAATCCCTTCGGGATTAAATAACAGAATTAAAAATGACCCCAAAGGGGTTTAATATTTATAGAAAATATGTAACAAATAGGTTCGACCCCGACAGGGTCGCATATCACAAACAACAACGTTTTCTATAAACATATAATCCCTTCGGGATTAAATAACAGAATTAAAAATGACCCCAAAGGGGTCTGATATTTACAGAAAATATGTAACAAATAGGTTCGACCCCGTTGGGGTCGTATAAAAATAGCAAATGCATTTCTCCAAAAAATAAACCTGTTGAATTACAACAACAATAAAATGATAAGAAATATTAATCAAAGGAAATGATATGGCTGAAAACCCACCACCAATACCAACACAAAAAGTAATTAAATTAATTGACCTTT
Source organism: Flavobacteriales bacterium (assembly GCA_018335925.1). Lineage (GTDB taxonomy): Bacteria > Bacteroidota > Bacteroidia > Flavobacteriales > Flavobacteriaceae > Flavobacterium. The sequence continues at coordinate 6,094 of JAGXRF010000119.1, read as the reverse complement.
CTAATGAAAAATTAATTATCCCTGTTTATCAAAGACCCTATAAATGGACAGAGAAAAATGTAATTCAACTTTTAGAAGATATTTTTGAGTACGTGATTCTCAAAAACAAAGATTATAGAATTGGAAATATTATTTTACATAGCGAAAATTCAACTAACAACGTAGTTGACGGACAACAACGTTTAACTACAATTTCACTTTTATTAAGAATATTAGACGAAAATTTTGATAGGTTACTCTTGAATGAAAAATACAAACAAACCATTTCCAAAAACAATATTGTATATAATCAACGCATTATACATCAATGGGTAAGTACAAAATTTGGGAATGATGAAAGCAAAAAAAATGATTTTAAAAATAACATATTAAATAGATGCGAATTTGTTCTATTTACAGTTTTCAAACAAGATGAAGCATTTCAGCTTTTTGACGCTCAAAATGCAAGAGGTAAAGCCCTAGAGCCTTATGATTTATTAAAAGCATTTCATTTACGAGAAATGGATTTTGACAGTGAGGATGACAGAACAAAATGTGTAGAGCGTTGGGAAGCATCCGTTGATAATAAAACTTTAAAACCAATACTTGGTAATCATCTTTTCAAAATTCGTAAATGGAGTAAAAATGAGTGGAAATATGATTTTACCAAAGATGACATTGAGGAGTTTAAAGGTATATCATTACATCAAAAACAAAAATATCCTTACGAAAGTGCTATGCGAATGTTAGACGGTTTTGTGGATAATGCTATAAATGATAAATTTTTGCGAAACCTACAAATTGCACAAACGTTTCCTTTTCAAATTACCAATCCGATAATTAACGGTAAACGATTCTTCGAATATGTTGATTTTTATATAACTCAACGAGAGAAATTATTTGATTACAACAAAGAGGATTCTATAAAAGCAGAAATCCCAGAATTTGTAAAATTCTATGAAGTATATTGTTTAAATAAAAATCATGTTAATAATATCCAATATTACGGTTGGTCGAGAAGTGGCGATGAAAAAGTAAGAATTCTCTATGAAAATATTTTATTAGTATTTGTTGATAAATTTGGTTATGTAGATGATTTTGAAAGTTTCTACAAAGCATTTTATAAACTTGCCTACCATATCCGTTGCACAAAAAGTAGAATTACGGTAGAAACAATTATGAATAGTTCTGCACGACAAATTTTTAATAAAATAAATGATTCCGTAAGCCCTGAAACATTCAAAAATTATCAGTATAAGACATATCAAATTGATAAAACCAAACTTGTTAACGGAATTGATGAAATAGCTAAATTTATTACCGGAGAAAACCATGGATAACAAAGCAAAAAAATTAAAAAAGATTTTAGCAAATGATGTTTACATCATTCCTCGATACCAACGAAATTACGCATGGGGCAAAGCAGAAATTTCGCAGTTAATCAAAGATATAGAGGAGTTTTTTCCGGTGGAAAATAACGAAGATAAATCATATTATCTCGGCTCGTTAGTTTGTTTCAAACGAGAAGACGGAAGCTTTGAGCTCATTGACGGACAACAACGCCACACCACTATTACATTGATCAATCTTGTTTTGAAAAATTGGCCAATTGAAATTAAAAATACAGTTTCAGTTCCCAATCTAAAATTTGATTCACGAAAAAAAATACAGAATTACATTGAAAGTTTATACAATACAGATACAATATCTTTTCTAAAACAAGCTAATGAATTAAATATTACCGGTATCGGAAGTTTTAAAGATGCCATTGAAATAATTCAAGAAGAATTAAGAGAAATAGATGTGGAAAATTTCGCAAAAAATTTCTATAATAAAGTATATCTGTTTCGCGTAGAAGTTCCTGAAGAGACTAATTTGAACCATTATTTTGAAATAATGAATAATCGCGGTGAGCAATTAGAAAAACACGAAATAGTGAAAGCTCTTTTAATGGGAGAGATAAAAAATGATGACGAAGAAGTTGAAAAACAAGAACAAGATAAGTTCGCTAAAATCTGGGACGCCTGTTCAGAGATGAGTAATTATGTGTATTTCAATTTTGACTCTGCAAACAGAAAAAACAATTTTCCAAACGAAGGCGAATTAAACGCTAATGATTTTAACGGTGTTTCAATTACTGAAAACAGTAATGAAAACCAAGAATTATCCTTGTTAGAAATCATTACAAAACACAACATTCCAACCGACTTTCCAAAAGATGAAAAATTCATCAAAGACAAATACAAATCGATTATTGATTTTCCCAATTTTCTGTTACAAGTCTTAAAAATTAAAAACGACAAAGTCTCGCTTGACGATAAAAAACTTTTAGAACAATTTGAAGAGATTAAACCCGACCCGAAAGAGTTTATTTTTGATTTATTGAAATATAGAAGTTTGTTTGACAAATTTGTCATCAAACAAGACTTAGCAGACGCTGATGAAACCAAACAAAATTGGGGGATAAGGAAGTTAAACACCGATTTTGAAACAACAATTAAAACTTTTGAAACTGATGAAGAATTGACAAAACTTCAAGTAATGTTATATTATTCAGATACCACAAACACATACAATAATTGGCTGCATGAAATCTTGAAAAGTACAGATTTTGAAATCGGCGAATACACCAAAAAAGTATGGACTATTGCAAAAGATAAATTCAAAAGCGACAATTTATCCTATCCAACAATCAGTATTTTCAATCTTTATTTTATTGACTTTTTGCTTTGGAAATTGTACGCTGAAAATATTAAAGGCAAAGAATCGTTTACTGATAATAATTCTGATAAACTTAACGATTTAAAAAAGAAAATTTTCCATCAAAGAGGATTGTTTAATACGTTCAAATTTAAACAACTAAACTCAAAAGAACATCTTGCAGCACAAAGCAACCCAAATTCTGATAGTATTCATCCCGATGATTTAAATGGTATTGGAAATTTATGCTTAATTACCACATCACAAAATTCGGCAGGTAACAAAGAAAACCCAAGTGACAAAAAGAAACGATTTCACGACGACAATTCGAGTTTAAAGAGACTAATTATGTTTGAAAGCTATATAAATGACAAATGGGAAAGTGACCAGATAAAAAACCATAAAACAGAAATAGAGAATTTGATTGACGAGATAGTAACAAATTAAAAAGGAAAAACCATTTTCTATAAACATGTAATCCCTTCGGGATTAAATAATAGAATTAAAAATGACCCCAAAGGGGTCCAATGTTTGTAGAAAACATGCAACAATTAGGTTCGACCCCGAAAGGGTCGTATATCACAAACAACAACGTTTTCTATAAACATGTAATCCCTTCGGGATTAAAAACAAAACATAAATTAAACCATAAGATATAAAATGAGCAACATCTCCTCCATCCTAAAATCCATACAAACGATAATGTGGCAAGACACCGGACTAAACGGTGATGCCCAACGCATTGAACAACTCGGTTGGATGCTGTTTTTAAAAATATTCTCTGATAAAGATAAAGAACTTGAATTATTGGACGATAACTATGTTTCTCCTATTCCAGATCAATTTCATTGGGTGAAAGCCAAAGGCAATTGGGCTGGCGATGACGAAGGCATGACTGGTGACGAATTATTGGAATTTGTAGATAGAAAATTGTTTCCTGCTTTGCGTAATATTGATGTGAGTACCGGAAACCGCAGAGCATTGATTGTGCGTGAAGTGTTTGAAGGCAACAACAACTATATGAAAAGTGGCATCAACATTAGAAAAGTGTTGAACAAGCTAAACGAAATTGACTTTAACATTGCCAAAGACCGTCATGCGTTTGGCGAATTGTATGAAACCATTTTAAAAGGTTTACAAAGTGCCGGTAAAAGTGGGGAGTTTTATACCCCAAGAGCCATTACAAGCTTTATTACGGAAATGATTAACCCGCAATTGGGTGAAAAAATACTAGACCCAGCCTGTGGAACGGGAGGTTATTTAACCTGTGCCATTGAGCATTTAAAAGAGCAAGCCAATAGTATAGAAGACCGTAAGAGCATAGCCGAAAACGTGATGGGTTGGGAATACAAACCGCTCCCCTACTTGTTGGCTACCACCAACCTGATTTTACACGATATGGAAGTGCCGAATATTCGTTTTGGGGATGCGTTAGACCAACCCCTTTCTAACTTTACCGAAAAGCATCGTGTAAATACTATTTTAGCCAACCCACCGTTTGGAGGGATTGTAGCGAATAACAACGAAAACAACTTTCCGCAAAACTTTAGAACCAAAGAAAGTGCCGACTTGTTTTTGATTTTAATGATCCACTTATTAAAACAAGGCGGAAGAGCGGGTATTGTATTGCCTGATGGTTCGTTAACAGGGGATGGCGTAAAACAACGCGTACGCCAAAAACTATTGGAAGAATGTAATTTGAATACCATTATTCGTTTGCCTAACTCGGTGTTTCAACCGTATGCGACGGTAGCGACCAATTTGTTGTTTTTTACCAAAGGCACACCTACCAAAGAAATTTGGTATTATGAACACCGCTTACCCGAAGGAGCGAAAGCCTACAACAAAACCAAACCCATACAAGCCAAAGAGTTTGAGCCCATTAAAACATGGTGGAACGACCGACAAGAAAGCGAAGTAGCTTGGAAAGTAGATATTCAAACCATTATTGATCGCAACTACGATTTAGATATTAAAAACCCTACCAAGCAGGAAGAAGTTCACGAATATAGTAGTGTGGAATTAATGGAACTACTGCATACTTCATTTGAAAAAAGCAATGCGTTGTTGAACCAATTAAAAGAAGCGGTGAAATAATGAATTTTAAAAAGTATAAATTAAAAGATTTAATTGATAATTTTTCTGTCAGAGCCAGAGACTATGGTGGCTCTGATGGATTAGAATTTCTTGGAGTTAGTAATGATAATGGAATAGTTAAATCAAAATCAGCTGCTGAACATAAAGGAGAAGAATACAAAATAATTGAAAAAGGTTGTTTTGCTTATAACCCATATCGTATTAATGTTGGTTCAATAGCTTATTTAAATGAAGATATAAAGGGATTAATTAGTCCAGCTTATGTAATTTTCAAAACCAAAGAAAATTCGATAAAAGATAATTTATTGTTCAAATTTTTAAAGTCGGCAGAGGGTTTAAGGCAAATTAAATTTCACGGTAGAGGAACTGTCAGACAAGCATTACGTTTTGAAGATTTATGTAAAATTGAAATTTCACTACCTTCCTATGAGGAACAAGAAATATTAATTTCAAATATTGAGAAAACAGAATTTGAAAGTAATTTAATTTCGTCCGAACTTACCCACCAACTCGACCTCATCAAACAACTGCGTCAAGCATTTTTGCGTGAAGCGATGCAAGGCAAATTGGTTGATGGTTCAAAGTTGATGGTTGATGGTTCTGAAACTGGTCATGAATTGTTAGCTAAAATAAAAGCGGAGAAACAAAAAAGCTTGCCTGCCGGAGTAAAGCGTAGGCAGGAAAAAGAGTTACCACCGATTTCGGAAGATGAAATTCCTTTTGAAATTCCGGGGCATTGGGCTTGGTGTAGATTGGGGGAGATTTGTACAAAAGTTACTGATGGATTCCATAATACACCTCCAAAAGTTTTGAAAGGCTTCCCATATATTGCAGCTACACAAGTTAAATCAGATAAAATTGATTGGGATAATTGTAACTATGTAGAAGAAAAATTTCATAGGGAATTATATAATAAAACAACACCGAAAAAAGGTGAAATTCTTGTTGTAAATATTGGAGCTGGCTGTGGTACGCCCGCAATAATTGATGTGGATTTTGAATTTAGTTTTAAAAACACGGCTATACTGAAGTTTAATCAGGAGTTAATATTTAACCCGTTGTGCATTTAGAAAAAAATGAAAAAGTTGCTCAGTGAATCATAAATAATTCGTATATTTAATTGATTACCAAGTCATTAAATATATGAGCAACTTCATTCAAAACTATGAAATTATTTTGAAACATCTACAATCATTGAATGTTTCTATTGATGCGTTTCAACAAATCCGCAAACCAAAGCTAGGAAATCTAGAACTAATTGCGATGAATATTACAGCTGAATATATGGGAATATGCTCTGAATTACAATTATTTAGAG
>JAGXRF010000118.1 GCA_018335925.1 Flavobacteriales bacterium | reverse complement strand
AAAGTTCAATCGAAGAACTGCACTCGAACCTACCACAAAACTGTCATACGAAGTACTGCACCCGCCATTACGCAAAACCGCTGTTGTGTGCTGCCCTTCTGTTTTATTCGTCTGTTTTTCAGTCATTTAGTGTCAGTTTTTGTTGACGTTGGCTTGGTGGCTCTTTTGCAAAACTTGGCTTTAGTGTGGGCTTGTGCGGTTTTGCAAATGTGCCACCAATTGCGTGGGCTTTCTGTGTCGTTCTAGGTAAAGAAACCAAAGTCTTTATCAATTAGTAGTGCTCTGTCTAAAAAACTATTAAACTCTTCGCAAGATGTTTCTGGCAATAAAGAACAAGAATAACAGGCGGCTAAATTCATTCCTCCAATTCCTTGTCCGTCTGAGTGGTAACATACAGGGTCTGATGCACAATCGTTACTACGGAACAAAGCCGATTCTAAAATCTTTTTAAAAGAAGTCGGGTCTGATTGTGTAATGATACCACCATAACTGCCTTCTGAACCTGCAACTGTGTAAAGCAATAGTCCTTGCATATTATCACTATCAACAAACAATCTTTCATTCAATGAAGTCGCAGCATATCCGCAAAGAAATTCTAATTCTTTTACAAGCAAATGTGAAAGCGTATGCACCAAAACGAACTTTGTCAAATGTCTGTTGTCTAAGAATTTGTTATTTTGAATGATTTCAGATAGTGAAATTCTTTCCTGTAAAATATCAATACGTTCTCTAAATGCTGGTGTATTGTGGTAATGCTTATAAAACCATTCATCGACTTTTGTTTTGTCAAGGTCTATGAAAATTCCTTCCCCAAAACTTTCAGTTGCCAAAAGATAATTTGTGTTTACTGCTTGCGATGAAGTATATTTTATTTTAACAGGCGTTTGATTATCGCCCTCACGAATAAATAAATCTTTGTCAAACGGTTCTTGTCTAGTAAATGCAGTTTGAACAGTGGTAAGTTTTAAGCGTTTGACCTTTATTAGTGTTGAAATTCCATATTCTGAAAGTATATCTATAAGTTGATTTTCATACGTAAGATTGCTGTTTTGTTCTTCTTTGTAATTTGGGTGTTCTAAGATGAATTTATATTCTTTCAAGCGGTATTGTATTTCTGCTTCAAATGTTGCCTCATCTCTTTCATCACAAAAATCATCAATCGTTTGTTTGTCATAGCGATTTTGAAACGTTGTGTAGATAATTTCTTTGCTAACACCACTTGCTAACAAATTTCTGATTGTCGCTTTGTCGTCTTGTTTTATCTCTTGATTTTTCTTTGGCAAATAAATACTGTTAATACATAGAGGATAGTAAACACTGTTACTTGTTCTAATAACTGGTTTAAATTGCTTTTCTTTATCTTTCCCAATTCTTAAACCAAACAAACCTGCAAGCGTTACTTCTCGTCCGTTTGCTTTGCAACCTTTGTTCATACATTTTACACGAATACCTGCTAAGTCAGCAAAAGTTTCAGAACGCAAGTATCGTAAGTCTTGATTATCACAACATTTTTCTGCCCAATCAATGCGGATATTTCCACCGTCTGCGTCTTCTTCTTTCACATTCTTTTCTGCCCGATTCCAATTTTCCCAAGGCAAATCTCGAATTGCGCCATTTGGTGCAGTCATTATGAAACGAACTTGTTCCAATTCATAATATTTTTTTTTCTTGTTTTTGGCTTTTGCTTCTTCAAAACAATGATAGCATTTGGGTTTAATGAATTTCTCTCCTGCATTAGGTTCATTCAATTTTTGCAAAGTTTGATGCCAACCACGCCACCAATCTTTGATGTTTCTAAACCTTTCACAATTCGGACAATACATCCATTCGGGAAAATATTTTGCACTTGCAATTCTCTTTGTTTCCAAAGGAACAGAGTCATTTTGAATATACGGATTAGCAATGTTAGTCGGAACACGAACAAATTTTTGAAGTTGCTTAAAATGAACCTGCAAGCGTTTCAACAAACGGTTGTCTTCAATGATAAATTCGTCTTGGTCAAAAATTCTTGAACCGTCTGCAAAAAATTTCCATTTATCAAACTCCTCAACAATTAAAGCACCTTTTGAAGTTTCTAAAATTGAACCTACACCACCGTAGGCAGTAAGCATTTTTCGTGTTTGTGATTGAATATATTTAGGCATAATGATATTATCTTGGGTTAAACGCAAATGATTCTTTAATTTGAATGAATGTATCATCATCAACTTCACGCATTGACTGCATTACAATCCAATCATCCACATCGGAAACTCCAACTTGTGTTGGTCGTTTCAATAATTCATCATATTTTTTCAAACCGATATTTTGAACTCTTTCTTCCCAATCAGTAGCCAAAAAGTCAATTCTACTTTCAAAAAATTCATACTCGATTGTGCTGTTTTGAAAACGGTCTTTTAAAAATTGTTTCAGTTCGTCTATATGTTCTTTTTGAAAATATTGTGCATCACTATTTTGGTTTAATCCTGAAACTTTATGTCGCACATACGTTACCATTAAAGTAGTGAGCATTTTGTTAATGGTATTTTCGGTAAATGGTGTTACGCTCAAGGGTTCAATGCTTTTGTAAAATGCTTGATGAAACGGAATGTAATGTTCAAAATATGATTTATCTCTGGCTTGATTTGGATTAAGTAATGTAACAACCAAACCTTCAACTTTTCTTCCTACACGACTTGAAGCCTGAATGTATTCCGCAATGTTTTTCGGCATTCCGTTAATCAACATTAAATTCAGTCTGCCAATATCAATTCCTACGGAAAACATATTGGTTGCAAGCACCAAATCAATTACATCAAATTTAATGGCTTTGTATGCTTCACCCTTCTCTGAAATTCTATCAACCAATTCAACGCTGTTTTCCAACTGCTTTAAAACAGTTTTAATTTTACTGCTTTCAACTCTTGCTGTTAATTCTTCTGTTCTGTCCTCTAATCCGAAATGGTTGTAAGTCCAAGAGTTACTTCTTCCGAATAACCTTGATTGCAATGTGGCCGTATTTACAATTATTTCATCTCCAACTTTGTTTCTGATTTTACCAACATCTTTCAGCGAATTATAATAAGAAACAATCGTCCAATAATTATCATTGATTGGCTCTTTGTTTTCAATTCTGGCTTCCAATAAATGAGCAATCACTTGAAGTTGAGTATCAATAGCTGTTTTGCCAACGGGCATAAAGCCAATGTATTTTCTTCGGCTTTTTTCTTTTGATTCCTTGGCAAAAAAACTATCACTGTAACTTAAACCCGATGGCGGGAATATATTTACACTTCTTCCTCCGTAAAGCTGTTGTATTTGTTGCTTTGTATTTCTTGTTGTCGCTGTTGAAGCGATAATTTTTGGTGTAAGATTTTGATTTTCCTTTGTGCAAAGTTTTTCAACAGCACTTTCAAAAAGTCCGACAATTGAACCTAATGGACCACTTAACAAGTGTAACTCGTCCTGAATGATTAAATCGGGTGGAAGTTTTTCATCATCCAAGCTATTGAAAAATTTATGTGCTTCGCCTTTCCAAGCTAATTGAGCAAATTTATCTACGGTTGCAAACAAAAGAGTAGGAGGTTGCGAAAAAAGCATTTCATCAACAACCTGAACTGGTATATGATTGTGAAAAGTGCATTTCTTATTAAGGCATTTGATTTTAAAGCTTCTAGTTTCTATCTCAAAACCATAATCGCCTTCTGAAATCAATTTTGTTCCACACCAAGGACAAGATGAAATTTGAAAGGTGTTTTTTGTTTCTGGTTTACCGCTCTGTCTACTACACTCTCGTTCTATTTCATCAACAATTTCTTTTGCCTCTGAAATTTTGCCGGGCGTTAACTGATTTCCTACCCATAAACCGATGCTGATAGTTTCCTTTTTTAACTCATCTGTGAAATTCTTTCTCAAAAATTCTAATGAAGCAATGAGTTTTGAAGCTCTTTCGAATTGTTGTGCAGTAAGCAAACGCAAAGTGTAACGCATAATTACAGAAACTCCTTGTGATGTTTTTTCATCATTCATCATTCGCCTCCAAACAATGGTAAATGCTGTAACGGCTAAATATGCTTCTGTTTTCCCTCCACCTGTCGGAAACCAAATTAAATCTACAATATTTTTTCTATCGTCTGATTGAGGTTCGGTAATTCCTTTAATACTCAACAAAAGAAAAGCTAATTGAAACGGTCTGTATTTCGGAATTTTTTCTTCAACTCCCTTTTCGTCAAATCGCTTGTAATCGTAATTTTCAAAGAAATTCAAATCATTGTAATGGATACTTTCATTGATTAGAGATTTATCTTTTTCTTTTTTGGTAAAATCTGTATCACTTGAGATAATGATTTGAATGAGCATTGCCGTATTTGCCAACTGAAAGGCACGAAATACATTATCATCATTTAGGCAATCAATGTTTGCTTTTAAGCGATTGTAGTTGTAATTAAGGCGGTCAATAATTCGTTGCCCGATTTCTTGCTCTTTTTCAGTTTCTGTTTTGTTTTTTGCTTTTTGTTTATCAATCCAATTTCCGTAAAGTTCTACGAAGTTTTGCAAACGTTTAATAGTTTCCGCTTTTTCAACATCGCTGAATATTGACAGATTTTTTATGTCAAGCGATTGATTTAGTAATTTAAAATCATCAGGATTTTCAAAGTCGGTTTCATTAAAATCGTTTTTTGTGTCTTTTACATTAAATTCAGGCAGAAACGTTGTTTGCAGTATGTTTCCTTCACTATTCCAAGTAACGGAACAATTATGTCCTATGCCGTAATTTTTTACTTCACGATAAAGAAAATTCAGTTCTTCTGCTTCGGGGTCAAACGGATTTAGTTCCTGATTTGATTTGTAAGGCAGTATTTTGTCTGACTTCACTTTTATTTCTGCTTGAAATAAACATTTTGAGTTCAGTTCAGGTGTTTTAGGTGTAAAACGTTTTGATGATTGTTCTTTTGAAGTGTTTACCAACTGAATTTTTACATACTTGTTTCCTTTTGCAAAGTAGGTTTTAACATTGTAACCTAATTTGGTTTCCTTGTGAGTTTTATCGGAAAGCGGAATTTCAATTGGTTGTAGTGTATCTTCAATTTTAATGGTTGCTGAATACGAAAACGGTTTTCGTTTCCAAATTCGTCCGATAAGTTTTTGGAAATACTCAATGTAAAATTTTGCTGAACTGTCTTTGTAACTTTCCGTCTTTTTGAAATCGTCAAACTGCGAGTATTCGCCACTACGTTGATTTTTTCCACCTTTATCGCCTTTCAATTCTCTTGTAAGGGATAAGTAACCGTTTTCGTAAACCAATATATCTTTGAATGGAAAGTTTAACTTTTCCTCAAGGAAAGATTGATAGCCTGCTTCTGATATTTTTATTTTTATTTCGGATTGTTTTTCAGGTGTATAGTAGAAGCCACCGCTAAATTCTACCTCAATAGTTTCAACTGTCGGGTCTATACAGAAAGTTAAACCAAAATTGTTTGGATGAAAATGGTTTTGATTGGCTCTGTTTTCTTCTTCCTTGCTGTCTTCTTTTTTTGGCTCTATGGCTACATCATTTTCGGTTTCTTTAACAACTTCTTCGGGTGTAAAATTGTTGGCTTCTTCCGTTTCTGTTTGAATTTCTAATTCATCTTCTTCACTTTCGGTTGCAGAAAATTTCTTTTCAGGAAATATGACTGCCGAAAAATAACGCTGTAACGGATAATCCGATAAAATTTCTTCTTCACCAGGCAGCCCGAAACTATCCGAACCTCCACCAATTAAACCTTTTAAAAGGCGTTCCTGAAATGTATCTCTGTATTTACTGCTCATTAGTCTATAATTTCTTCGTCAATTAGTTGAATAGTTTTAATTGTTCTCAAAGGTGCTCCATTGGACACAATATGCTCAATATGTTCATCAGAAAGCCAATCCAACATTTTGCCTTTTTCTTTGGTCAAAATATATGTATTGATTTCTTCACTAAACTCAACACCTGCTTTTACCAATCTGCCCGAATAAGTTGTTTTAAGAGCAAAAATATTCTGAATGTTGCCGTTCAGTTCAGAATGGTTTGTTGTTTTGATTATGGCAAGCAAATCCCGCTTTTTCATTGGGAATTTTGTTTTGCAATCTTCTTTCAACCAATATTCCAATCTTGGTTTGTCAACCGACAAACCGTTTTCTTTCAGTTCTTCAAAAAACATTTCAAAATGGTAATCCGCACCCTTGTTTGAAAAATGACTTCTCAATGCGTTTTTCCATAGCGAAGAAAAATTATCCACTCTTGTAAAAAGGTCTTTTTCATCGGTCATTTTGATAATGTCGTGTAGTGTTTCTTTATCAGGATTTCGGTAAATTCTAACCTTGTCGCCTTTCTTTAATTGATTTATCTCTTTGTAAAGTTCCTCGTATTCATCAACAAACACTTTCTTGGATTCTCTTTCTACGGTTTTACTTTCATCGTCAAACACAATTTCGTATCGCTGTTCATCAGCTCTTGTGTATTTCTGTTCATCAAGCCCAATCAAATGCTTAATCCATTCGTCAATGTTTTCGGTGTTGATGTTTGGCGTTTCAGGGTATTTTATCCCACAAAGTTGTTCCCGATGAACAGAGCGAAGCTCTGTTTCATCTTCTCGCTGAAAACCTTGCAAATACATTTGTAACACTTTGGCTTCTTCTGCATAGCAAAGAATTTTCGTTTTCTGGTTTCCTGCAAGGATTTTCTGCAAAAGAACATCTGTGTAAATTCCATTGCTGTATAACGAAAGGAGCAAGTGTGTTTTCCCATCAGGTTCTTTTTTGAGAAATTCTGATACGGTAATGATTGGTGTATCTTTTAAACCTGCATAATCACCGTTTACATCTTGTTTGGGCTGGTTCAATAGTTCTGCAATGTTTCCCAAACTGTTTAAAGTAATTCCTTTTTGTTTGCTTGAAAAGCAATTTTGAATTTCCTTTTCGCAATGCTTCTTTATAGATTTTGGAACAACGATATAATCAATACCTGTTGCTTTTTTGAACCAATCATTTTTTGCATTTCCGTTTTTAATCAGGTCAATGATGTTTTTGGTTATTGATTTCAATTGCTCAAAATCTTCTTTGTAGTCTGTGTCTATGTTGTAATATTCGTCCTGAAATACTTCTTCGGCTTCGGTCTCAAACGCTGCATAAATTTCATTGGCTCGTTCTCTAATTCGGTTTACGTTTCCTATTGCAGTAATTGGATATACTTTACGAATGAATTTTAAAAGCCTTTTCAGATTTATCAGGTTTTCGTAACGCCTTTCAGTTTCGGAAATGAAATTTGTAAATTTCAACGTTGCTTCGCTTAGGTCTGCATTGCTGATAATTTCAGGCGTTAAGTTTTGATACTGCTGTTGGTTAAAGAATTTAATTTCAGGCAAAGTCCAATTCCATTTCAAAACTTCAAAGTTTTCGCCTATTTCAATGTCTTGTGTTCCGATAAAAATACTGCGATTGAATTTTTGCTGTCTATAAGCCTTAGATATTGCAGAAATGGATTGTTGGTATTTAGTATCGCCAATAAAAACGATTGTGTCAATTGGAATGCCTTTTTCTATAAAAAATTCTTTTGCTGTGTTGAAATCATTTACCACAATTAGTAAAGGGTCAAAAGGTGTATCGGGATATACTTCACCGCTTTTGTTTACATACTGATATGGAATACAACTGGGGATTTTTGGGAGAATTTCGTTTTTTGAAGCTACGAATATGACTTTGGTTTTGTTCTTTAGTGGAAGTTGAATATCTGTTGTATTAAAGTAGGAAAGAACAGAGCCATACTCTGTAATTTCTTTACGTTTAGTTGCTTCAAAATTGTTAATTCTTGTCTTGCTGAATCTTACTTCCTCTAATCGGTCTGCATATCTTGGGGAAATTTGAACATAGTTTGATAGATTTTCAATGTCAATGCGTCTTGTTGTTCCTAATGGCAAAATACGAATTGATGTTTCATTTACATCCTTTACTGTTGAAACTCTGCCGGCTTCTTTTGAAACCAAGATGTCGGATACACTTAACTCCGTTTCACTATTGCTGTTCTTTGTTAAGCAGTGTAATGAAGTTATAAGAATTGTCGGAAGTAAAAAGTCGTTTAGTTTGTCTTTTGTTGGGCTTGTTATGAGAATGTTTGTTCTGTCGCTCTTTAGAACTTTGTCAATAAGGAACGAATTAACCGTGTCAAACTTGGAAAAATTGTCTTTGTGGAAACAGAAAGTCTGATTGAGCGATTGTTTGCTATGCTCAATTAAGTCTTTTAAATATTCCTTGTTAAAAATTTCCATTTCCAAGTATAAAAAATTATTGCTACTTAGGTAGTGCGGTAGGGCAAAAGCAAATGTGCTGCATTGCGTTGGCTTTGAGCGTTGGTATGCAGCTCTTTTGATTTTGCTGAAGCGTTGGCATTTTGTCTTTCATTTCTCTTTTCATTTATTATCGGTCGTGTCGTCTTTTAGGGTTGCACACAACGTATTGCTGCTTTGCCTAGTGCTGGGTTTTGGAGCCCGTCACTGTCAGGCAAACCTTTAGTTTATTGTTGTAAG
>JAGXRF010000117.1 GCA_018335925.1 Flavobacteriales bacterium | reverse complement strand
ACTTGGATTGGTGATTTGGTTGGCCGAAGCTCCAAAATCAGCATCGTCAAAAGTCTCAAAATAAGCAATCAAGTAATCCGGATTGCCCGCAGAAGCCGCTACTCCTGCTTGGGTTAAATCAAATAAAGCAAAACCATCGTTGTTCGCATCACATACTTGTAAAGGTGTTATAGGGCCGGGATTAACACCATTATTTACAGGTAAAATTTCAACTTGGGTTTGGCTTGATATACATCCTGAAAGATTATCTCTTACAATAACTTGATAGGAATTGGTTGTTAAATTGGAAAAAGTTGGATTATCTTGAAAATTATTCCCATCAATGGAATACGAAAAATTCGAACCAACTGGATTACTTACTGAAAAAGCCCCAAAAGGAGAAACACAGTTAGGTTGTTGGATAATTGAAATAATTGGATTATCAGGATTTGCTGGTATTGGATTTATTTGAATGGATGTATTGCTTGTACAAAAAGTTTGATTGTTTAGTATTGTTAAAGTATATATTCCAGAGTTTAAGTTAGTAAAATTAGGAGAAGATTGAAAATTAGTTCCATCAACACTATAAACAAGGTTATTTCCCAAGGGAGATGTAATAGAAAAGCTTCCGGATTGAATACAATTAGGATGATTAATGGTGGCAGTTGCTTGAGCAGGTGCAGCAGGAAGATTGTTTATCACAAAAGACTGAGAGTTGATACATTGTGTAGCAGTATTTCTTACGGTAATGGTATAATTACCGGGGATTAAATTTTGGAAGGATGTATTGTTTTGATAATCAGTTCCGTTGATGCTATATTCAAAATCAACTCCTAAAGGACCGGTAACAGTTATACTTCCAGAAATAATACAGTTGGGTTGTTGAATTGTAAAAGTTGGCGCTGGTGGATTGCTCGGAGAATTTTCTATTAATACTTCAATAGAGGCTACACATTGTGTAGAAATCTCTCTTACATAAATCGAGTAATTGGCAGGAACTAATCCTGAAAACACATTAGATGATTGAAAAGAAATATTATTTAAACTATATTCATAGTTGACACCAGTAGGGGAAGTAATTTGGATACTTCCCGTAGGTAAAACACAGGTAGGCTGCTGAATGTAAGTTTCAACTATAAACGGAATCGGTGGTATTGGATTAATAGTAACGGATGTAGTATTGATGCAATTTGTATTGTTGTGTCTTACAGTTACTGTGTAGGTTCCGGGAGCTAAATTAGTAAAAGTAGTTCCTGGTTGAAATGCAACACCATCGATTGAATACTGGAAAACAGCACCCATTGGTGTAGTAACTTGAAAGCTGCCACCATTTGGATTTGCACAACTTGGTTGGGTTAAAATATTGATGTTAGGTGTAGGAACATTTGAATTAATTGTAATATTAAATGCAGAACTTCCACCGTTTATACAATTAAAATTATTTGGAGAAATACTGTAAGTAATTTCATAACTTCCTGGTGTGGAGGCTCCTAAATTAATCGCTCCTGTAGATGAGTTGATAACCAAGCCAGGAGAGCTACTAAAAGTTCCTCCCGTGGTAAAATTTGATACAAGTATTGGATTTAAAATAGTATTGGTTTGGCAATTAGGCACATTATACGAAAAGCTAGTAACTGGATTGGTGTTGGGTAAAATGGTTATTTCAAAAGAACTACTACCAGCTGGTGTACAATTTGTAGGATCAGCAATAACCTGATACGTTATCGTATAAGTTCCTGGAGTAGAAGCACTCACATTGATACTTCCACTAGAGGTATTGATGCTTAAACCCGAAGGAGTAGCTGAAAAACTTCCATTAGAAGTAAAATTATTATTTAATGATGGGGAGATATTAGGATTGTTTTGACAAATTGGAGTTTGGTAAGAAAAGCCTGTTTCTACAGTTCCTGTACCTACTGTAACTGTTGTAGAAATAGAGTAATCACAAGTATTGATACTAGTTAATTCAATATCATCTAAGGCAAAATCATTTCCGTTGGAACTAGTATTTCTATTGAATATACAAATTTGAGCAACTTCATTATTAGTTGAATTCCATACCAAATTTCTTATTTCAAAAACGCAACTATTGCTTGGGGCATTTTGAATAGGAGAAACAATAACACCATTAATAACCACTTGAAGTTGTGCAGGTGATGTAGTAACTAATGACCTAACTCGATAGCTAAAAGTATATAATTGGTTAGGTTTAACTCTAACAGTTTGACACCAAACGGCATCATTTCCGTTATTTGAGGTAGAACCATCCACAACCATCATAGGGTTAGGATTGGATGTGTCAGAGGGACAAGCTGGAAAACCTGCAAACCAAGTATTAGGATTGGTAACAATATTGTAAATTCTTTGTGCACCATTTGAAGGCGGAACGGCAAAAGTATGGTCGGAATAAAACCCAAAATTTCCGTTACTAAAATTTCCGTTTGTAATTAAGTTTAAATTGTTTTGGTTGTTGATAACTGCAGTGTATATTGTTGTTTGTGTTGGACTTACCGTAATTGGAATTGAATTTGGATTAGTTAAACTTGGATCTGGAGGTGATGCACTCCACGAAATATTTCCGTTTAAACCTGTAACCGTTAAGTTAACCGAATCACCACTACAAATAGATTGGTTTGGAGTAATAGCAACATTAGTTGGTTGTGTAATTACAATATTATTCTGTGTTACCGTTGTATTGTTACTATCTGTTACAGACAAGGTATAAGTACCTAATGGAAGGTTTGAAAAGATTCCTTGGGTGTTGGAAATATTGATTGCAGGGCCTGTAAGGTTGAATGTAAAAGGAGCTATTCCTCCTTTAATATATCCGGCAATAAAACCATCAGCTCCTCCAAAACAAGTTATCGCATTAAAAGAATACGTCAAACTTAAGGGTGCAGGTGGAGCTGTTAAAGATATGTCGTCTAATGCAAAATCATTACCAGGAAAATCGGTATTGTTGTTGAATAATTCAATATTTACACACGTATTAGATGCTGTAAATGTATATCTAACTTGTTGCCATCCATTGTTTGTGTCAGGAGCAAATGGACTTCCCGAAATTAATTGAACATTGTTGGCATTATTCCATTGAATTCCAATGTTTGCATAAGTTCCACCGGGTGTGGTAAAAATCGAACGAATCCAATAAGAAAAAGTATAGGTAACACCAACAGTTAATCCACATATACCTCCTCCATTTGTTCCTGCTCTATAAAATCGTTGTTGTCCACCAACACTAGTGCCATCAACAATCATCATGTTGCCATTTCCAGTAGTGTGATCCCCTGAAGAAATAAAAGAACTAGTGTTGTAAGGTAGTGGATTGGTTCCTATTGCCCAATCCCCGGCATTAGTAATTCCGCTTGGAGCAGCAATATAATTGTAACCTGGACTTTGTCCTCCTTGAAAACCTACATTAAAGCCTTGTTCAAAATTTCCGTTAGTAATTAAGTTTTGACTATAAAATTGCGTTACAAATATGCTAGAACAAAATATAATAAACCAAAATAAAGCCTTGTTTCTTTTCATGAATTTTAAAAATTTTATTTTTTGGGACAAATAAAGTTAGCAATTTACAAAAAAATAAGTATGTTTAATTCATAACTTTATGTTACTCTAAACGAAATCGATTTCGTTTTGTAGGAAGTTAAAAAAAAACTCCTTTTCATTTTAGAAACGAAAAGGAGTTTATTATAGATTTTAAAAAAGTTTATTTTTTGCTTTTGGCGTGTTGGTAAAACTCTTTGTAAAGCTCTAACAAGCTAAAAGTTGATTTGATTAAATCGTTAGTTTCTAATAGCAATCCAAAATACAATTTACTATTTTTAGGGCTAGTTTCGGTTGTTCGAATTCTGGTTATTTGTTTTTGAATTAATTCAGATACAAAATCCAATAAATTGCTCTTGTTTTTTAATGTTTCCTCTAAATGTACAAAGTTTTTTTGCTGAAACATTTCTTCTACTTTATCCAAAAACTCTTGCAATTGTAAATCGATGTTTTTTAAATCGCGAATCTGATTAAACTTCAATTGTTTATGGTTATTATTGATGTGGTTAAAACTTTGAAGAGTAATAAAATTTAACGATTGAGTTAAGTCTTGTAAATAGCCCAATATTATTACATAAAACTTGCTGGCCTCAACAGAAGTTTCGTCTAAGTTTTTTATAAAATAATATACATTACTCTTCAACTCATCCACTTCTTTTTCGAGCTTTTTTAGAGCTTTTTTATTCTCTTTTAATTTTGCCAAATCTTGTAACCCTAAGTTTTCAACAACATCTGAATATAAGTGATTTGTTTTAGAAATCACTTTACTTATTTGTTCTGAACTTTCGTTCATAATTTCACTAATGGTTACAATATCTTCTCTTTTTAATTGTAGCAATTCCTGTTCTTGTTTTACTTTTTCACTATGGCTTTTCGCGTTTCTATACAATAAAATAGCTACTAATATGATCATTCCAACAAAAGCTACAAAATTCCCTAACTTTAAAATAATTGCTACTATTGAAGCTGCTAAAAAAGCAACAATTGCAGTTACAAACCAACCTCCAATTACATTAAACACACCTGCAACTCTATACACGGCACTTTCTCTATCCCATGCTCTATCTGCAAAAGAAGAACCCATTGCAACCATAAAAGTTACATAAGTAGTTGATAATGGTAATTTTAAAGAAGTCCCAATAGAAATTAAAATACTTGCTACTACCAAATTAATGGAAGCACGAATCATATCAAAAGCAGGTTCGTCTTTTATTTTTTTCTTAGCAACAGGTTTTTCAAATCTTTGGTCAATTTTTTCCTGAAGTTTATTAGGGATGAAATAATCTAAAACTTTTCCAACATTAACACCCGTTCTTACAATACTTCTGGAAACTTTGGTAGAATCAAACCTTTCAGCACCATCTCCTTGTCGAGATAAATTAACGCCAGTTTCTACAACAGAACGTGCTTTTTTAGAAGTCCACAAAGTAATTACCATGATTATTCCGGCAATTAACAAATAATGGATTGGTGCTACTATGTCGTTACTTTTTAAACTATCCATCATATATTCATTGCTCTTTAAACCAGAAGCAATAAAAAAGTCATACGATTGAATGGCAGCAATTGGTACCCCAATGAAATTCACCAAGTCATTTCCTGCAAAAGCCAATGCCAATGCAAAAGTTCCAATTAAAATAACCACTTTTAAAATTTGCACTTTAAATACTGAAATTAATAATTGAGACAATAAAGTGAAAAACAAAAAGTTGAAACCAATAATCAACATCTGGTGTTCAGTAATCCATTGGTATTGGTCTTTAGTAATAAAAGATACTCCTTTTAGACCTTTGATTAAGATAAAAAACGAAATAGCAGTAATTGCAATTCCGCCAAAAACAGATCCAAAATATTTTAATTTATTTTCGTATTGAAAAGTGAACAATAATCTTGACACATACTGAACAATACTACCAAGGCCGAATGATAAAAATACAGATAAGAGTATACTAAAAACAATACCCGAAGCTTTTTCAGTGTTGATATAGTCCATTAAGGTTCCATAATCACCATCAGCAATATATATTTTATAAATAGCCAAACAAACAGAGGCTCCTAAAAGTTCAAAAATAATAGAAACAGTGGTAGAGGTAGGTAAACCTAATGAATTAAAAACGTCTAATAATAAAATGTCGGTAATCATTACCGCACAAAAAATAATCATCACATCATGAAAAGAAAACATCGATGGGTTAAAAATCCCACTTCGAGCAATTTCCATCATTCCGCTTGAAAACAGAGCCCCCAATAGTACTCCAAGCGAAGCTACTATCATTACTGTTTTAAAGGAAACAGCTTTGGAACCTATAGCAGAATTTAAAAAGTTAACTGCATCATTACTTACTCCTACTACCAAGTCTAACATAGCCATGATAGCTAATGCAATTAGCATTACAATGTATATCTGTTCCATGGAACGAATTTAAAATTTTTGCAAAATTCTAATAACTTATCTAATGCAATGTTAGGAAATTGTTATCAATTTTGAATGAACTCAGATATGAAATTTGGGGTGTAAAAACTTAAAACAATAAAAATACGTAAATAAAAAAGCTTCTCTTATTAGGAGAAGCTTTGTGAGTGGTCCCACCTGGGCTCGAACCAGGGACCACCTGATTATGAGTCAGGTGCTCTAACCAACTGAGCTATAGGACCATTAATTTTAAGTTAAATTAATAAGTGCAATAAAACTAACTAATAGGTGTGCAAAAATAAGAGGAATATTAGCTTTTACAAACAATTTCCGGTTTTTTTTGACGTTATCAATCATCAAAAATTACTATCGGTGATTTTGGTCAATGGTCGATTAGGGTTTTATACCAATGGTTTTTTTTGTTTATTTGCACCAAGTTTCCAACTAATAATGCATCGAAAAAGGAATTTACATTATTATCGTTTTCTAATTACTCTGTTATTCTGGGGGTTAGTGCCATTAGTTATGCTGGGAAATCCCAACCCTCCACCTCCAGACAATCACGATTCTTTTCCCCCACCACCTCCGGGTACTCCAATAGATAATTATTTATGGTTGCTACTAGTAGTTGGAATTTTGTACGCGGCTTATTTTCAATTTAGAAAGAATTCTTTTAAAGCTTAATTTGTTGCAATTTAGCCACATATTTTCCAAACACATCAAACTCTAAATTAATGGTATCTCCAACTTTTAAATATTGAAAAGTGGTGTGTTCATACGTATATGGAATAATTGCCACACTAAATTCATTGATTTTAGAGTCAACCACGGTTAAGCTAACCCCGTTTACGGTTATTGAGCCTTTTTCTATAGTAGTATTTCCAGTAGAAGTGTCGTATTGAAAAGTATATTTCCAACTACCTTCATGGCTGGAAATATGGATGCATTTTCCAACTTGATCCACGTGGCCTTGTACCAAATGTCCATCTAGTCGATCTCCTAGTTTTAACCCACGCTCTAAGTTAACTACATCTCCAACTTTCCATTGGTTAATACTAGTTTTAATTCTGGTTTCTTCAATGGCTGTTACCTTAAATAAATAGTCTTTTATTTCTACAACGGTAAGACAAATTCCGTTGTGGGCCACACTTTGGTCAATCTTTAATTCATGGGTAAAGTCGCAACCAATCCATAAATGAAGATTGGTGTTTTCTTGCTCTATTTGGTGTATTTTTCCTAAGCTTTCAATAATTCCTGTAAACATAGCAGTTTAATTTTGTAATTTTGCTCGTAAAATTACGACAATTTCTAGCTTTACATAGAAATATTTCTACAACATAAAAATGGATAAAAAAGAACATATCATCGTTGGAATTTCTATTGGAGATTTGAACGGCATAGGACCAGAAATTATTTTAAAAGCATTTGAAGACAATCGAGTTCTGGAGTTGTGTACTCCGGTGGTTTTTGCCAATGTTAAATTGCTTTCCTTTCTTAAAAAACACTTTGAGTTAAACGTAAATATTCACGGAATTGACCAAATTAACCAAGCATTACCTGGTAAATTAAATGTGCTTAATGTTTGGAAGGATAATTTTATTATCGATTTTGGAAAAGAAAGTCCGGAATCCGGGAAATTAGCGGTACTCTCTTTTACCGAAGCAACCAAAGCTTTAAAAACGGATGCTATTGATGTTTTGGTTACTGCACCAATTCATAAGTACAACAGTCAGTCTGATCAATTTGCATTTGCCGGACATACCGGATATTTACAACAAGAACTAGAAGGAACCGCATTAATGTTGTTGGTGAGTAGCCAATTAAGAGTTGGGTTATTAACAGAACATGTTCCTGTAGCAGATGTAGCAAAATACATTACTCCTCAATTGATTAAGAACAAGGTTGCTGTTTTGAAAAAAACCTTGCAGCAAGATTTCAAAATCAACCAGCCTAAAATTGCAATTTTAGGTTTAAATCCGCATTGTGGAGACCAAGGGGTTATTGGAAAAGAAGATGATACCGTAATCAAACCTACAATTGCAGAATTGTTTGACCAAGGAACTTATGTGTTTGGTCCGTATGCATCGGATAGTTTTTTTGGTAACCAAACCTACAAAAAGTTTGATGCTATTTTGGCTTGTTACCATGACCAAGGTTTGATCCCGTTTAAAACCATTAGTTTTGGAGAAGGAGTTAATTTTACAGCTGGTTTAAATAAAATTAGAACCTCTCCCGATCATGGAACTGGATTTGACATTGCAGGCAAAGGAATGGCCCAAGCAGATTCGTTTTTAGAGGCAATTTACGCTGCCTTAGATTTGTTTGAGGCAAGAGAAGAGTACCAGGTTTTGTCGGAAAATCCGCTGAAAATTGTTGAAAAACAATTAGAATCAAAAAAAATGAATTAAAACATCGTTTGTTTCAATAAATTTATATCTTTGCAAACCATTTTTGGAAAGGATTTAAGTGGTGTCGTATGAAAGCTTTAGATAACTTTTTAATCCCATTTATAGGTTTAAAACTAGGCAAACACCATTTCGATTTTTCCTTGGATAAGTCGTTCTTTGAATCTTATCAATACGATGAATTTGAAGATGTTGCAGCAAATGTACAATTGGTGTTAGACAAAAAATCTACCCATCTCGAACTTTTTTTTCAACATCAAACAAAAGTATTGGTTCCTTGTGATGTTACCAACGAAATGTTTTGGTTGCCCTTAAAAAGCAAGTTAAACATCATCGTAAAATTTGGTGAAGAATACAACGATACACATGATGAAATATTGATCCTTCCTCACGGAGAGTTTCAGTTACATGTGGCACAATATATTTATGAAATGATTGTGCTTTCGGCTCCAGCTAAAAGAGTGCATCCAGGGATTGCAGATGGCACTCTTAAGCATGAAGCTTTAAATCATTTGTATCAATCCAACACCCAATCACCTATTGAAGAAGAAACACAAGAAACCGACCCAAGATGGGACAAATTAAGAGAACTATTAACGGATAAAAAGAAATAGAAAATGGCACATCCTAAACGTAGACAGTCTTCTACCAGAAGAGACAAAAGAAGAACGCATTACAAAGCTACTGCTCCTCAGTTAGCTACTTGTCCGGTTACCGGAGAAACACATTTATACCACCGTGCTTACTGGCATGAAGGTAAAATGTACTACAGAGGGCAAGTGGTGATTGATAAATCGGAAGCGGTTGCTTAATCTTTGTATGAAAAATTAAAAAAACTCTCCATTCTTGGGAGAGTTTTTTTATTTATTTACATTTTAACCCGCATATTTTGATTTTTTTGTACTTTTATAAACTGTTTAAATAGCATCCGATTTATTCTATGAAGCCAATCAAAGCAGCCATTACAGCAATAGGATCGTATCTGCCAGATTACGTTTTATCTAATCAGGTTTTAGAAACTTTAGTAGATACCAACGATGAATGGATTACCACCAGAACGGGAATCAAAGAAAGACGTCTTTTAAAAGAAAAAGGGCAAGGCACTTCTTACATGGCTATCAAAGCTGCTGAAAATTTGATAAAAAAGGCCAATGTAAATCCAGCAGAAATTGATTTAGTTATTATGGCAACTGCCACTCCTGATATGCCTGTGGCTTCAACCGGAGTATATGTTGCAACTCAAATAGGTGCTGTTAATGCATTTTCGTATGATTTACAAGCAGCATGTTCCAGTTTTTTATATGCCATGTCAACTGCATCTGCATACATTGAAAGCGGGAGATATAAAAAAGTTTTGGTCATAGGTGCAGATAAAATGTCTTCTATTATTGATTATACCGACCGTGCAACTTGTATTATCTTTGGAGATGGTGCAGGAGCAATTTTGATGGAGCCAAATTACGAAGGTTTAGGCTTACAAGATGAAATTTTAAGAAGTGACGGTATTGGAAGAGAATTTTTAAAAATTGAAGCGGGAGGTTCTATTCTTCCACCTTCTGAAGAAACGGTGAAAGAGAAGAAACATTTTGTATTTCAAGATGGTAAAACAGTTTTTAAATACGCAGTTTCCGGAATGGCAGATGTGAGCGAAAAAATCATGCAACGAAACCATTTAACCCATGATGATGTACAATGGTTGGTTGCCCATCAAGCCAATAAAAGAATTATTGATGCCACTGCCCAACGTATGGGCTTAGAAGAGAGCAAGGTATTGATGAACATCCAAAAATACGGAAACACCACTTCGGCAACTTTACCTTTATTATTATCAGATTTTGAACACCTATTTAAAAAAGGAGATAACTTGATATTTGCTGCCTTTGGTGGTGGTTTTACTTGGGGATCTATCTATTTAAAATGGGCCTACGATACCAATAAATAAACTAACTTAATAACCAAAACTATACCCTATGGATATTAGAGAAATTCAAAACTTAATCAAGTTTGTAGCTAAATCAGGTGCTACAGAAGTAAAATTAGAAATGGACGATTTCAAAATAACCATTAAAACCACTGCCGAAGGTGCTGCAGAGGCTGCTTATGTAACCCATACAATGCCTCAGCAAATGATGCCTAGTATGCCAGTTGCAGCTCCTGTACAAACTGCTGCTCCAGTTCAAGCTACACCAAGTGCACCGGTAGCTGCATCAGAAGATTCTAAATACATTACCATCAAATCACCAATGATTGGAACCATGTATCGCAAACCAGCACCTGACAAAGCTCCGTTTGTAGAAGTTGGAAGTACGATTTCAAAAGGTGATGTGGTATGCGTTATTGAAGCAATGAAATTATTCAACGAAATTGAATCAGAAGTTTCAGGTAAAATTGTAAAAGTTTTGGTAGACGATTCTTCCCCAGTAGAGTTTGATCAGCCATTATTTTTGGTTGACCCATCGTAATTATTTTAAATTTTAAATTTTGAAAATTGAGTTGTTCATTTTTCAATAATAACATTTAAAATCTACAATTTATCATTTAAAATAAGCAGAAGATGTTTAAAAAAGTATTGATAGCCAATCGGGGAGAAATTGCTTTAAGAGTAATTAGAACCTGTAAAGAAATGGGAATTAAAACCGTTGCGGTTTATTCTACCGTTGATGCAGAAAGTTTACACGTAAAATTTGCAGATGAAGCAGTTTGTATAGGTCCTGCACCAAGTAGCCAATCGTATTTAAAAATGGCCAATATTATCGCAGCTGCAGAAATTACCAATGCCGATGCCATCCACCCCGGATATGGATTTTTATCAGAAAACGCCAAATTTTCAAAAATTTGCCAAGAACATGGTATCAAGTTTATAGGTGCATCTCCCGAAATGATTGAAAAAATGGGAGACAAAGCCACCGCAAAAGCTACCATGAAAGCTGCCGGAGTACCATGTGTTCCAGGGTCTGACGGAATTTTAGAATCGTTAGAGCAAGCAAAAAAAGTAGCTAAAGAAATTGGCTATCCAGTGATGATGAAAGCTACTGCAGGTGGTGGTGGAAAAGGAATGCGTGCTATTTGGAAAGAAGAAGAATTGGATAAAGCATGGGAAAGTGCCCGTTTAGAGGCAGCAGCAGCCTTTGGAAACGATGGCATGTACATGGAAAAATTAATTGAAGAACCTCGTCATATTGAAATTCAAGTAGTAGGCGATGCTTATGGCAAAGCTTGCCATTTGTCTGAAAGAGATTGTTCCGTTCAACGTCGTCATCAAAAATTAACCGAAGAAACACCTTCTCCATTTATGACCGACGAATTGCGTGAAAAAATGGGTGAAGCAGCAGTAAAAGCAGCAGAATATATCAAATACGAAGGTGCAGGAACTGTAGAATTTTTGGTGGACAAACACCGTAATTTTTACTTCATGGAGATGAATACTCGTATCCAGGTAGAACACCCAATTACGGAACAAGTAATTGATTACGACTTGATTCGCGAACAAATATTAGTTGCTGCTGGAGTGCCAATTTCTGGTAAAAACTATATTCCACAGTTGCATTCTATCGAATGTAGAATTAATGCGGAAGACCCTTACAACGATTTTAGGCCATCTCCAGGAAAAATCACAGTGTTACATGCACCGGGTGGACACGGAGTTCGTTTAGATACCCACGTGTATGCAGGTTATACCATTCCACCTAACTACGATTCGATGATTGCAAAATTGATTACCACTGCGCAAACACGAGAAGAAGCCATCAATAAAATGAAAAGAGCTTTGGACGAATTCGTGATTGAAGGAATCAAAACTACCATTCCTTTCCATAGACAATTGATGGATGACCCGGCTTATGTATCCGGAAACTACACCACTAAATTCATGGAAAGTTTTGTAATGAAATAAAAAGTAAAAACCCTCATTTGAGGGTTTTTTTATGGTTACTCTTTAATAAATAAAGCTTTTAATTCGGTTGCTTCTTCTGGCTTCATTTTTCCAGCCAACACCAAACTTAATTGTTTTCTTCGCAAAGCAGCATCAAATCGTTGTTGTTCTAATTCAGTTTCAGGTTGAATTCCAGGAATTTCAACCGGAGTTCCGGTTTCATCAACAGCCACAAAAGTATAAATAGCTTCGTTAGCTTTTGTTTTAATGCCAGAAACTCGGTCTTCTATCCAAACATCTATATAAATTTCCATAGATGATTTGAATGCTCTAGAAACTTTAGCCTCTACTGTTACCACACTTCCTATCGGGATAGCTTTGTTAAAAGCAACATGATTTACAGAAGCGGTTACACAAATTCTTCTCGAATGTCTACGTGCCGCAATACTAGCAGCTCTATCCATTCGAGCTAATAACTCACCTCCAAATAAATTGTTTAATGGATTGGTTTCACCCGGAAGTACCACGTCAGTCATGGTAGTTAGCGATTCCGAAGGAGATTTTACTTGCATTGTTTTTTTTTGCAAAAATACATTGCAATTATAAAGATTACCAAAGTTTGGGAAAGATTTAAAAGAGATTACATTTTTTGCACCATCAACCAAGCTTCCGGATTGTGATTTTGCTGTATGCTTCTCAAAGCATTTACTGCTTCTCTTTCTGAAGCATAACTTCCGTACAAAGCAGGAGTTAATCCGAATTTGTTAGGGCTGCCTAATCTGGCAGTAAAGCCTAATTTTTGGTATTCTTTTACTGCTCTGTTGGCATTGTTGAGGTCTTTAAAAGCACCACCTACTATATGATAGGTTAATCCAGAGAATTCAATTTCCGTAGGGTTTTCCTTTGCCTTCTCAACTTCTACCACTAAAGGTTGGTTCCAATTTTCTAAAGAAAAAGTAGCTTCTTGAATTTTGTTTTCGTAAGCCTCTTGAACTTTTTGCTCTACCAATAAAGTTTGGTCTTTAACGTATTGTTGGTGGTAATCCCATCCAAAATAACCACTTATTCCAAGCCCTACCACTAAAATGGCAGCATATTTTCCCCAATTTCTAAAGGTAATATTATTAACCGGAATGGTCTTCTCTTCGGTTTCTACTTTAAAAATAGGAGGAGTTAAAATCGGATTTTTCTCTATAGTAGTTTCTTGGATAATAGGTTGTTCCGAAATGACTTTTTCTACTTCCTGCAATATCACTTTTGACGAAACAGCCTTGGCAGAAGTTAATCCGAAACTACTTTTTGCATAGTTAAAAGCATTTGGTTCAAAAACCAAAGCATTTTGATCGTTTAATGTAAATGTGCCAATATTTTTCAACTCTAAAGGCAAGCCATTAGCCAAATCTTTTTTCCACGAAACAACGGTGTTTTTAATCAAACCAATTGCTTCGTCCGTAGTTCCTAACTTTTTTTGCACCAAATATTGCACCAACAAACCATCGTTGTTTTGGATGTAAGCATTAAAAAACACTTTTTTACCCGGAGGATAAATGCATTGTTCGTTGGCATGCAATTGAGCACTATACGTTTCTGTAAGAAAAGCACCAAAATCAGGCACAATTACACATGGATAGCGAAATAGTAACTCGTGGATATAAAAAGCTAAATTCATAAGGACAAAGAAATAAGAAGCGATTCGAAAATCAAAATTTATCCACATTTTTTTGTTAACAACTTTCGTGTCTTCCAAAAAAGTTATCCAAACTATATCGATGTTGTGTTTTTGTAGCGGTAAAGCCTGCCAAAATTGTTAGCAGAAAGCCTTATATTTGTAAAGTAATCATTTTTACTTATTTTAAATTATTTCTTACCAATGAAAACAATTCACGACTTTAATTTTAACGAACAAATAGCATTAATCAGGGTAGATTTTAACGTGCCATTAAATGAGCAGTTTGAGGTTACAGACACCAATCGTATAGAAGCAGCCAAACCTACTATTGATAAAATTTTAAAAGATGGAGGCAAGGTAGTGTTAATGTCGCACTTAGGCAGACCAAAAGGCAAAGAAGAAAAATATTCTTTAAAACACCTAGTTAACACTTGTTCTGAAATTTTAGGAGTGAAGGTGCAATTTGCAGAAGATTGTATAGGTAGTATAGCTGAAAATGCTGTAGCCAATTTGGCATTTGGAGAAGTATTGTTGTTGGAAAATTTACGGTTTTATGCAGAGGAAGAAAAAGGGGACTTGGCTTTTTCTGAAGCATTGTCCAAATTAGGAACTATTTATGTAAATGATGCTTTCGGTACCGCACACCGTGCCCATGCATCTACCACCATTGTCGCAAAATTTTTTCCAAACCACAAGTGTTTTGGATTGTTGTTAGCCAAAGAAATAGAAAGTATTGATCGCGTATTAAAAAATAGCGTAAAACCGGTAACTGCAATTTTAGGAGGTTCAAAAGTATCTAGTAAAATTACGGTAATCGAAAATATTTTAGACAAAGTAGATCATATGATTATTGGAGGAGGGATGACCTATACCTTTGTAAAAGCATTGGGAGGAAATATAGGAGATTCAATTTGTGAGTTAGATAAATTAGATTTGGCATTGGATATTTTAGAAAAGGCAAAAGCTAAAAATGTACAAATTCATATACCGGTAGATGTGGTAGCAGCCAATGCTTTTAGTAATGATGCTGATACAAAAGTGGTTTCGGTAAACGAAATACCAGACGGATGGCAAGGTTTGGATGTGGGGCCACAATCTTTAAAAAACTTTGAAGAAGTATTATTGGCTTCCAAAACCATTTTATGGAATGGCCCATTAGGAGTTTTTGAAATGGAAAATTTCTCTAAGGGGACTATTGCTCTGGGAGAAATCATTGCAACTTCTACCAAAAATGGTGCCTTTTCGCTAGTTGGAGGAGGTGATTCAGTTGCAGCTGTAAAACAGTTTGGCTTAGAGCCAAAAATGAGTTATGTGTCAACAGGAGGAGGTGCTATGTTAGAAAGTTTAGAAGGCATTACACTTCCTGGGATTGCTGCTATTTTAGAGTAATTATTATTAAATATTCTTATACCAAACCCTCCGAAAATAGGAGGGTTTGTTCGTTTTATAAAATTATTAGTTGTTTGAATTTGAAACTCGTTAACAAAAAAGAGGAAGTTTTTAACAATACACGGCTGTTTAATTCGTTGAGTATGTATATTTTTGTAATTGTACCCTACTACTAATTAAAATTTCAAACCAATGCAGTTAAAAATAAAATCTATCCTACTAGTTTCCAGTCTGTTGTTTGTTCCTTTTTTATTTGCACAAGAAACCGTAGTAGATTCTATTCTTAAACAAGATGCACCAAAAATCAGTTTTTTAGATTCTATCAAAAAAACTTTTGTTCATCACGAAGTAGCTGCGTGTGTAGATGAACGCTGGTTTGCAGAGTTTGCCAATCAAGACCTATTTAAGGAAATGATCAACGATATTGAGAACATTAATTTAGATGAAAAAGTTGATTTTGATTTACCTACAGAAGTTTTGAAAAAAAGATTGGCTTACTTAGATTCTAAATCGGCCTTTAACATTGAATACAATGCCGGTCTTGAAAACTTAATCAAGCATTATTTAAAAAACAGAAAAAAATCTTTTGAAAGATTAATGGGTATTGCACAGTTTTACTTTCCAATGTACGAAGCAGCATTATCCAAACATAACGTTCCGTTAGAAATTAAATATTTATCAATTGTGGAATCGGCTTTAAATCCAAAAGCAGTCTCTAGAGTTGGAGCAACAGGTTTATGGCAATTTATGTACTACACCGGAAAAGAATATGGTTTAGACATTACCACTTATGTAGATGAAAGAAGCGACCCGTTACTATCAACCGAAGCAGCATGCGAGTACATGAAAAGAATGTACGGCATTTTTGGCGATTGGGATTTGGTATTGGCATCTTACAATGCAGGTCCCGGAAATGTGTCAAAAGCAATTAGAAGATCAGGAGGAAAACAAAACTACTGGAATATTCGTCCGTTTTTACCAAAAGAAACCCAAGGATACGTACCAGCTTTTTTGGCAACCATGTATGTAATGGAGTTTCATAAAGAACACGGTATTGTACCACAAAAAGCAGTGGTAAATCCGTTAGCTACAGATACCATTCGCATTAAAAATAAAATGACATTTAAACAAATTGCAGATTTGTTAGATGTTTCTGAAAAAGAAATAGAGTTTTTAAATCCTTCTTATAAAAGAGGTGTAGTACCAAATATTGATGGTAAAAAGCATTACTTGCGATTACCTTTAGAAAAATTAGCAGTATTTATCTCCAATGAAGATAAAATGTATGCATATGCCAATTATGATTTTAACCGAAGAGAAAAACCATATTTCCGAGATGAAATGCTTGCATCAAGAGGAGGAAGTTATGATTTAAACACCAACATCAAGTTTCATAAAGTTAGAAGAGGAGAAAATTTATCAACCATAGCCCGAAAATACGGAGTTACTGTTTCAGAAATCAAAAGATGGAATGGATTAAAGTCTAATGCAGCAAAAGCTGGAGCAAATTTAAAGATTGAAGTAACAGAAAGAGTACCATCCAACACTGCGGTAGCAGCAAAAACTGCTCCTAAAAACAACCAAACAAAAGATACTGTTTCGGATAAAATTTCTAAAGAAAACGAAGAAAGAGTAGCAATTGTAAAAGCCGAAAAAGGATTATCTCCAATTGATACCATTACCCAAAAGAAACCTAAATTTATTGCTAAAGAGCATGTAGTTTCTAAAGATGATAATTTATATACCTTATCCAGAAAATATGGTGCATCGGTAGATGATTTGAAACAATGGAACCAATTGGAAACCGACATTATTAACGTAGGAAAAACTTTAGTGGTTTGTTATGATGTAGAAGTAGAAGAGGTAGAAACAGCTCAAGAGAAGCTAGAGAAAAGTTTAGCAACCATAACTCCTGTAGAAAAAACAGTTAAAAACAAAGATGTTTTTTATGTAGTGAAAAAAGGAGATACATTGATTAAAATTTCTCAAATCAAAGGAGTTTCTATCACCGATTTAAAGAAATGGAATGGGATTGATGGAAGCAAAATCAAGCCGGGAATGAAATTAAAAATTAAGGCATAATTTTTGCTTATTTTAGCGAAAATTAACCGACATGAAACTTAGGATATACTTTTTATCGCTTTTTATATTATTAATTCATACCTCATGCGAGGAAAACAACAAAGCATCGATGAGTACCTCTTCTGGGAAAATCAATGCTTTGTCGGTTTTTGTAGATAATCTTTGGTGGAAAGGAGAAGTTGGTGATAGCATTCGCTCCAAGTTTGCCTCTCCGGTGGATGGTTTGCCCACCGAAGAACCTTTGTACAACATCAAACAATACGATACCAAGCTGTTTGACGGGTTTATGACCAATAGCCGATTGATTTTGTACATCGAAAAATCAGATCAAAAAAGCTTTCAATTGTTGTCAGATAAGTATGCAAAACCTCAATTAGTTGCAAAAATTAAGGCCTCTTCTGTTCCGGAAGTTATCGAATTGTTGGAACAAAATGACGATGTAATTCTTCGTAAATTCAAACAAATGGAGTTGGCAGAAAACCAACGAAGAATTTCAAAATCGTTGATTAAAAACAAAGTTTTGGAAGAAAAGTTTGGCATTAAGTTAAAAATATCTTCTGCTTACCAAGTAGTTATGAACGAACCAAAATTTGTTTGGATTAGAAAAGAGATACCGGCCGGTAATGCAAGTTTACTGGTTTATGAAGTTCCTCTGAATAGTGCCAACAAAAATCAAGATCCTATCAACACCGTAATTCAATTAAGAGATTCTATTGGACAAAAACACATCCAAGGGAAATTAGAAGATACTTACATGATTACAGAGGCTTCCTATGCTCCATACCAATTTAATATCACTTTACAAGGCAACCCTTCTTGGGAAACCAAAGGGACATGGGAATTGAAAAACGACTTTATGCTAGGACCATTTATCCACTATGCCATTCATGATGAAAAGAACCAACGATTGCTATGTGTAGAAGGTTTTTGTTATAATCCTCAATCACCAAAACGCGATTTGATGTTTGAGTTAGAAGCCATGATCAAATCGATTCAATTTACCAAATAAATGCAACCCATTTTCCAAACCAAAACTTTTGCAGAGTTAACTACTTTAGAGTTATACCAAATTTTAGCTTTAAGAAGCGAAGTTTTTGTTGTAGAACAAAATTGCATTTACCAAGATATTGACGGAAAAGATATCAATGCTTGGCATGTATTGATGCAATATGAAGAAGAATTGGTAGGTTATGTTCGATTGTTTCAAGCTAGAGATTATTTTGACAAAGCTTCTATCGGAAGAGTAGTGGTATCCCCAAAACATAGAGGAAAACAATTTGGTTATGTTTTGATGCAATTTGCCATAAAAGAAATTGCCACTTTATTCAAAACAAACGAAATAGAAATATCTGCACAATGTTACTTGCAAAAATTTTATGAGAGCTTAGGTTTTCAAACCACAGGAGCTCCATATTTGGAAGATGACATTCCGCATGTGAGGATGATAGCAGTATTAAAATAAAAACTCACTATTGAAAGTAAAAAGTGGTTTTAAAAACACACAAATTACTTATATAAGATTTATTATTTTTTCTGCTCTTTCAACCACTGCAAAATTTCTTGTTGGTCTAATTCCAATTGCTTTTTTAAATTTACCACAGAGTCAAACTTAATTTCCTCTCTAGTTTTGTGTAGCAATTCCACGCGTATGGTTTGTTGGTACAAATCATTGTTCCAATCAAAAAAATGGACTTCTAAGTGTTGTTGGGTACCATCTACTGTTGGATTGTTGCCTATATTCATCATCCCATAAACGGTTTTACCATGTAAGGTACTTTGCACAATATATACCCCATTTTTTGGTACCAATTTATAATCGGCAGTGAGTTGTAAATTGGCAGTTGGAAAACCAATGCTTCGTCCTAATTGTTTGCCTTTTTGTACACTTCCGGTTAAAAAGTAGTGGTAGCCTAAATAGGTATTGGCAGTGGCAATATCGCCTTCTATCAAAGCATTTCTAATTTTGGTAGAACTCACAGAAATCTCATCTATTTCTTTGGCTGAAATTTGGGTCACATCAAAACCAAATTGTTTTCCAAATTGCTCCAAATCGGTGATGTTGGCTGTGCGATTTCTCCCAAAACGATGGTCGTAACCAATAATAATGTTTTGGATGTTGGCATGTTGCACCAATACCTTTTCTACAAATTCTTCTGCAGTTAACCTGGAAAATTCATAATCAAACGGATGCACCACCAAGCAATCAATTCCAAGGTTTTGTAGCAGTTCTATTCGTTCTTCAATGGTATTTAGCAACTTTAAGGTTTGATCTTGTTGCAACACCATTCTTGGGTGTGGAAAAAAAGTCAATACCACGGTTGGAGCAGGCGTTTTTTCTTGTTGCTTGAGTAGTTTTTTAATGATTTTTTGGTGACCGACATGCACCCCATCAAAAGTTCCTAAAGTAAGGATGGTTTTGGCAGGTGCTTTCCAATCGAATATGTTATTGATAATTTCCAATGTTCTTTAAGTGGTATGAGAGTTTAAAAATTCTGCAATTTTACGGTCATTACTTAATCTAGGTATTTTGTTTTGTCCTCCTAATTTTCCTTCGCTTTTCATGTAGGCATTAAAACCATTTTTAGCGATGAGAGTAATTTGCAAAGGTTGCAATACTTTGCCTGAAATCAAATCGTCATAATACACGTTTTGTTTTCGCATGGCTTCATCTAAAGCAGCTGAAAAGGCAGTAAAATTTTCTGGTAGTTGGTCAAATTCAATCAACCATTCGTGATATGGCAACCCTTGGGTTGGGTTAATTTGTGGTGCCACAGTAAATTCAGTTACACTAGCTGGATGGTTCACCAGGGTATTTTGTAAAGCCTGCTCTACTTCTTTTCCAATCACATGCTCTCCAAAAGCCGAAATAAAATGTTTGATTCTTCCGGTTACCACAATTTTGTGTGGGAATAAAGAGGTAAACATCACAGTATCTCCAATATTGTAAGCCCATAAACCTGCATTGGTAGATAATATCAACACATAATTAATCCCTAATGCTACCTCAGCAATCGTATATCTTTTCGGGTTTTCGGTAAAAAATTCGTCAGCTTTAATAAACTCGTAAAAAATTCCGGAGTTAAGTAACAATAACATACCCGAATCTTTTGGGTCGTTTTGGTAAGCAAAAAAACCTTCAGATGCAGGAAATAATTCAATACTATCTACTTTTCTTCCTATCAATTGTTCCATTTTGTTTCGGTAGGGTTCGTAGTTTACCCCACCATAAATAAACAATTGAAAGTTTGGGAATAGTTTACCAACCGGCTGTTTTCCTTGGGCAATCAATCGTTCAAAATACATTTGTACCCACGAAGGAATTCCGGAAATTACCGTCATATTCTCCGAAATAGTTTCTTGAACAATAGCCTCTACCTTGGTTTCCCAATCGTCAATAATGTTCGTTTTCCAACTAGGCATTCGGTTTTTTTGCAAGTATTTTGGCACATAATGGGCAACAATACCAGAAAGTCTCCCTAATTTGATACCATTGATTTCGTCCATTTCTGGATTCCCTTGCAAAAAAATCATTTTTCCGTTTACAAAATCTGCTTTTTGGGTATGGTAGATGTAGCTTAAAATGGCATTTCTGGCAGCACTAATATGAAAAGGCATGCTTTCTTTGCTAATCGGAATGTATTTGGCACCCGAAGTAGTTCCGGAAGTTTTTGCAAAATAAAGGGGTTTGCCTTTCCATAACACATCACTTTCACCGTTTTTGATTCGTTCAACGTATGCTTTATGGCCTTCGTAATCTCTTACCGGAACTCGCTCTTGAAAATCACGTATACTGGAAATATTGTCAAAATCGTGGTCTTTTCCAAAAGCTGTATGTTTGGCTTGTTGTATTAATTGCTCAAAAACCTTTTGTTGAGTTTGGATTGGTTGTTTTATCCATTTTTGGTTTTGGTAATGGATGTATTTTGCAAAAAGCTTGGCTGCAATGGATTTAATCGACATACAGATTATTCAAAATTGATAAATTGGGTTGGGTCAATCGGGAAACCATCTTTCCATAACTCAAAATGCAAATGCACCCCAGTAGTTTCGCTTCCTGAGTTTCCTGCCAAACCGATTACTTCTGCAGATTTTACCACATCTCCTTGTGCTTTGGTGAGCAAAGCCGCATGTTTGTACACACTTAAAATGCCTTCTCTGTGTTTGATGATGATGGTATTTCCGGTAGAGGGAGTCCAGTCTGCAAACACAACCGTACCATTGGCAACCGATTTGATTGGGGTGTCTTTTGGCACAGCAACATCTACAGCAAAATGCTTCTTTTTGGCATCAAAGCCATCTGTGATAATTCCTTTTACTGGAGAGAAAAAAACCAAACTAACTTTTGAAGCAGCTTTTTCAAATAAATTAAATTTATCTTCTCTATCTACTTCTTCACGTAATTTTAATTCGTCTTTGGTAGTTTTCATTTTAGAGGTTTCTACCATGGCATCTTTTGCAGCAATAGAATCCTTATCAAAAACCGCATATTCTAATTCTCCACGCAATAATTTCTGTACCGATTCAATATAAGCTTGGTTTTTTTGTAAATCTTTTTCTAATTGTTCAGATTTTAAAGCCAATTCAACTGCATTTTTTTTCAATTCTGACGAAGCATAACCCGGAATGTACTCACGCAAAGGGGTAAAAGCAATGATATAAGTAGTCATGGCAATCAAACTGATGCTTGATATCATGATAATTACAAAGACATTCATTAAGTTTAATTGAAATGAAAACTTTTCTTCAAAAGTATCTTCATTGATCAAAATCAACCGATTTTTGGTCAATAATTTTTGACGGATAAATTGGGTGAATTTTGCGGTTTTTGACATGCGTTTTTAAGTAAAACACAAACTTACATAATAATCTTGAATTGCTTTAAAAAATGGACTCTAGGCACCAACTTTAAAGGATAAAAATTTGTAAAACAAATAATTCGTTAGTGCTTTTATTTCTTTTTTAACGTTGCGTTGGTTCTTTTTACTAACTTTGTAACAAATTTAATCACATGAATGCGTTATTATTGCCATTACAGTTTGGTCCAATGCAAGCAATATTAATTGTTGCATTGATATTATTGTTGTTCGGAGGAAAGAAAATTCCGGAATTGATGAGAGGTTTGGGAAGCGGTATCAAAGAATTTAAGAATGCTGCCAAA
This sequence comes from Flavobacteriales bacterium, assembly GCA_018335925.1. Classification (GTDB taxonomy): domain Bacteria; phylum Bacteroidota; class Bacteroidia; order Flavobacteriales; family Flavobacteriaceae; genus Flavobacterium. The sequence continues at coordinate 4,700 of JAGXRF010000117.1, read as the reverse complement.
GATGATGAGCCTAAGAACAGCAAAGAAGAAGAAAAAAAATAATCTCCAAGCACTTCCTAATCGAAGTGCTTTTTTTGTACATTAGTAAAAACATTTTTAGTGATGCTACATAAAATACCTCTGCAAAACATTCTGTTTTTTGATATTGAAACTGCTTCGGAGCAAGAAAAATTTTTTGATTTGCCCGATGAAAAACAGCATTTGTTCGACATAAAAACGGCCTACCAACGCAAGGATGACTATACTCCGGAGGAGTTTTACGACATGGCTGGAATTTGGGCAGAGTTCGGAAAAATCATTTGCATTTCGGTGGGTTATTTTGTGTTAAAAAATGACATTCGGAATTTTAGAGTCACTTCTTTATTTGGAGAAGAAAAAAAAATCTTACAAGATTTCACCGACCTGATTAACCAGCATTTTTCGCAAGCATCGCATTTGTTATGCGGACACAATGCTAAGGAGTTTGACATTCCGTATATTGCCAGAAGAATGATTATTCACGGAATGCCTTTGCCGGATAAAATCAATTTGTTTGGTAAAAAACCTTGGGAAGTTCCGCATTTAGATACCATGGAATTATGGCGTTTTGGCGATTATAAACACTTTACTTCGTTGAGGTTGCTAACCAACGTATTGAATATTCCATCTCCAAAAGACGATATTGATGGGAGTGAAGTCAATTATGTATATTGGGTAGAAAACGACATCGACCGAATTGTTACCTACTGCGAAAAAGATGTGATAGCCGTGGCACAAATTTTACTTCGTTTTAGAGCAGAGGAATTGTTAATACCGGAGGAAATTAAGCATGTATAAATCGTTCCGGATACACTTCTTTTAAATACTTTTCTTTATTTGCTGCAACTACATAAAAAGCAATGTAGTTGTATGCAATAAAAATGGTTATAACCAAACTCCAAAGAGCTAGTCCCCACCAATTAAAAGTGAAATGGTCAGATTTTAATGAAAATTGAACAAACATTTGCAACGGAAAATGCAAACCAAAACTTCCATTGCCAACTTGAGACAACATTTCGTCAAAAAGGTATTTTTTACCAGAATTTTCTTCTTGTTTTTTTCGATTTCTTCTCAAACTAAAAATCTCGTAAAAAGTATACAACACCAACAAAGCTGCAATGCCAAGCATAACCCAAATGTTATGTTGAATCATTTGAAGAGTAAGCAAAAGTGTAAAAAAGATACTTAAAAACATCCAGCCTTTATTGGATAAGATGGTGTTTTTAAATTCGGTGTAAATGATTTTAAAGTACTTTTTTTCCAAGGCTTTGGTTTTGGCTTCTACCACATCTTGAAAACCAAACACCCCAAATTTTTTAAAAGCTATATGCAAAGCTTCTTCAAAAGGCAATTTTGGGTGTTGTTCCCATTGTGCTTCGATATCGTTGCATAAATGATCTACCAGTTCGGTTTGAATGTCATAATGATACACAAAATGTTCGCGAGTAAAACGATACAATCGTTCGATTTGTTCGGGAGAAATTTTTACAGCCATATTTTTTCTTGAGTAATAATTTTTACAGAAGTTTTATAAACAAAGGCAATCATCCAAAGTCCAATGTAAAGATTTATCGTGCCAAATAAATTTTGATAGGGTGGATGTAAGCTTTCCGCTAATAAAAAGCCGTACATAAACAACATCATTACTATTTGAAGACGTTCAATTTTATACAGTTTTTTTCGTAAAACCCATCTAAAGTAGCCACTTTGTATCAACGATACAATTACCAAAACAACCATACTCGGAAGGTATAAGGTAAAAACATCCAACACTACCTCCCATAAAAAGTTAAAATAAAAAGGGATCAAAAGACCTAAACCAGCAAAAAAATATTGGTTTTTACAAAATTTGATAAAAGATTTTACCATGCTAAAATCAAACAACGGATAAGCTTTGTCTATCAAAACTGCTCCATTCACTCGCATATATGGTACAAATACCGTTAAAAAACTTTGGTTTTGTTCCTTCATCAATACTTCACAAGCACTTGCTACATGGTCTGTTAACTCTTGCAAAATATCGGTATGTGCCATTCCATTTTTTTGCAAAAAATCGCGTATCAATTGGATGTTTTCTTTGGTTAACTGAGTTTCCATGTGGGAGATAAAATTTGTTGTACCTGTTGTATAAACTCTTCTAACTCTTGCAATTTGGTTTGGGTTTCCACTTTACCTTTTTGGGTTAACCGGTAGTATTTTCGTACCCGATGGTCCATTTCTACCATTTCTACTTCTAAAATACCTTCTGCTTCTAACTTGTGCAATGCCGGATACAATGCCCCTTCGGTAATTTTTACTTTTCCTTGGGTGAGTTCCTTCACTTTTTGGGTCATTTCATAGCCATACATTCGGCCATTTTCCTCTAATAATTTGAGTAGTATGGTGGTTAAGCTCCCTTTATACAATGCACTTGGTTTCATTTTTTTGTTAGAATTAAAAAATTATGCAGATCCTATATGCAAATGATCAATAAAATCTTTGAGTTGTTTTTTGGTATCTTCATCCAAGGATGCTATTGAAATTTTTGCTTTTTTGTTTAGGTAATGCACCACATATTCCCCAGCAAAATAGTTAACTTTTGTAATATGATTTACATGGATTTTCTTTCCCAACGGACCATTTAAACTTATCATGTTGTTTTCGAAAACAAAATAATCGTATCGTTTTTGGTAGATAAACATCCCAAAATATAAAATAGATATAAGCATCCAAAACAAATCAAACCATTTCAATTGGGTAAAACCAGATGATTTACTTATAAAAAGTAACATCCACACGATTCCGAAAATTAAATTAAATCGCATTTGGTTTTTTGGATATCCTATTCGCACAATTAAGAATCAAAAAGTTTATTTTACAAATATACCTAAAATTCTTATGCATCAAAATCGTAGGTATTATTTTTCTTTTTCTATTTTACTTGCTTAACCAAGAGTCGGACGGAAAGTTTTATTTTTGTCAAAAAATATGATTTTCCATGACTTACTATAAACTTCGCATAGCCAAAATAATTCGAGAAACTTCCAAAGCCATTTCGGTACAATTTCACGTGCCAGATGAGTTGAAAAGTACTTTTGCTTTTCAAGCTGGACAATATGTTTCGCTGCAATTAACTTTAGATGGGCATACCGTTCGTAGAGCTTACTCAATTAGCAGTACTCCTAATAGTGGAATATTACAAATTACCATCAAAGAAATTGCCAATGGTTATTTTTCCAAATTTGCCAACCAAAATTTACAAGAAGGACATTTTTTAGAAGTTGCTGCACCAGAAGGTAGATTTTTGATAGATGCAGTTTCTGGAAAAAATTATTTGGGAATTGCTTCCGGAAGTGGCATTACCCCAATTTGGAGCATGGTTTCATCGGTTTTAGAAAAAGAAGACGGAACTTCATTTTATTTGCTTTACGGAAACAAATCCAAAGCAGATACTATTTTTTACGATGCTTTGGTACAATTGCAACAGCAACATCCTAATCGATTTTACCCACAATTGGTTTTTAGCCAAGAAAGTGCGGATGGTGCCATGTTCGGAAGAATTGATGCAGCAAAAATTCATTTTTTGATGAAAAATACCTGGAAAGATATTGCGTTTGATCAAGTGTTTTTGTGTGGTCCGGAAGAAATGATTGCTTCTGCTGAAAAAACTTTGCTAGAATATGATTTAACGGAAGATCAAATTAAAAAAGAGTTATTCAGCTCAAGTATCAACACACCTGCACCAGAAAATGTTGCAGGGACAACGAAACTTACCATAGTATTGGATGATGTTACTACTGAGTTGGAATTATCTGCCAAACAAACGGTTTTAGAAGCAGCTTTAAAATCAGGTTTGGATGCTCCTTATTCCTGTCAGGGAGGGATATGCAGCAGTTGTATGGGCAGGGTTAAAGAAGGTACCGCTGTGATGGTGAAAAATACTGTTTTAACTGATGCTGAGGTGGCAGAAGGATTGATTTTAACTTGTCAGGCACATGCCACAAGTGCTACTTTGTTGGTAGATTATGATGATATTTAAAGCATAATTTTACAGGTAATTTCAAAAGAAATTTATCTATCAAAAAAAATTAAAAGGATGGATTTAAATGAATTGACTTACCAAATAAGAGGAGCCATTTTTAATGTTTTTAATGAACTAGGTCCCGGTTTGCTTGAAAGTGTATATGAATCTGCACTAGCATACGAATTAGATTGCCTTGGTTTAGAAGTTAAAAAACAACATCCATTACCTGTAAATTATAAAAATATTAACTTAGAACAAGGATTTAGGTTGGACTTGCTGGTAAACAATCAGGTGATTATTGAAATAAAATCCGTAGAAGCAGTTCATGATGTTCATAAAAAACAATTATTAACTTATTTGAAACTATCAGGAATTAAGTTAGGAATTTTAGTGAATTTTAATTCTCATAAGTTAATAGATAAGGAATCCATCATCAGAATCATTAATGGATAGTTTTAGCTCACAGATAACACAGATAGTACAGATTATTAGAACGTTTAATAGATAAACCATTCCTTAATACTCTGTGTTTATCTGTGTAATCCGTGAGAAAAAATTTATAATTAAAACCTCACATTCAACCCTAATAAAAAGTTGGTTCCGGCTTAAGGATATAACCCAGCACCTTCAAAAGTTTGGTTAGTTTATGCTCATAGATAACACAGATAGTACAGATTCT
>JAGXRF010000116.1 GCA_018335925.1 Flavobacteriales bacterium | reverse complement strand
ATTTCTACAGATGGTGACGAAGTAGTTACTGGTACTGTAGTAAGAATTACCGATCGTGATGCAATTGTAGATATCAATGCAAAATCTGAAGGGGTAATTTCTTTAAATGAATTCCGTTACAATCCTCACTTAAAAGTAGGTGACAAAGTAGAAGTATTGATTGACTTAAGAGAAGACAAAACTGGTCAGTTGGTATTATCTCACAGAAAAGCCAGAACTATCAAAGCTTGGGATAGAGTAATTGCTGCTAATGAAACTGGAGAAATCGTAAACGGTTTTGTAAAGTGCAGAACCAAAGGTGGTATGATTGTAGATGTTTTCGGAATTGAAGCTTTCTTACCAGGTTCGCAAATTGATGTAAAACCAATCAGAGATTACGATCAGTACGTTAACAAAACTATGGAATTCAAAGTAGTGAAAATTAACCACGAATTCAAAAACGTAGTTGTTTCTCACAAAGCTTTGATCGAAGCAGATATCGAAGAACAGAAAAAAGAAATCATTGGTCAATTAGAAAAAGGTCAAGTTTTAGAAGGTGTGGTTAAAAACATTACTTCTTACGGTGTATTCATCGATTTAGGAGGAGTAGATGGTTTGATCCATATCACCGACTTGTCTTGGTCAAGAATCAACCACCCAAGCGAAGTATTGGAATTAGACCAAAAATTGAATGTGGTTATCTTAGACTTTGATGATGAGAAAACAAGAATCCAATTAGGTTTAAAACAATTAAATGCACATCCTTGGGATGCTTTGAGTGCTGACTTAAAAGTTGGTGACAAAGTAAAAGGTAAAGTAGTTGTTTTGGCTGATTACGGTGCTTTCATCGAAGTTGCTGAAGGTGTAGAAGGTTTGATCCACGTTTCTGAAATGTCATGGTCTACCCACTTACGTTCTGCTCAAGATTTCGTGAAAATTGGAGATGAAGTAGAAGCGGTTATCTTAACTTTAGATAGAGATGAGCGTAAAATGTCGTTAGGTATCAAGCAATTGTCTCAAGATCCATGGACTGACATTACTGCGAAATATCCAGTAGGTTCAAAACACAAAGGAATTGTTAGAAACTTTACCAACTTCGGAATCTTTGTAGAATTAGAAGAAGGTATTGACGGTTTAATTTACATTTCTGACTTGTCTTGGACTAAGAAAGTAAAACACCCATCTGACTTTGTAAACATTGGAGATACTTTAGATGTAGTTGTTTTAGAATTAGACGTAGATGGAAGAAAACTATCATTAGGTCACAAACAAACTACAGAAAATCCTTGGGATAAGTATGAAGTAGAGTATGGAGTAGGTACCGTACACAATGCTACCATTACAGATGCTAACGACAAAGGAGCTACGATTGAAATTTCTGAAGAAATTCAGTTTTTTGTTCCAACCCGTCATTTAGAGAAAGAAGATGGTAAAAAGTTGAAAAAAGGAGATACTGCTGATTTCAAAGTAATTGAATTCAACAAAGAATTCAAAAGAATTGTAGCTTCTCACACAGCAACTTTTAAAGAAGAAGAAGAGAAAAATGCAAAAGCTGCAGCAGCTTCTAATTCTGACAATGCTCCTCAAACTTTAGGAGACAACAATGCAATCCTAGCTGAATTAAAAGCTAAAATGGAGAAAGGAGAGTAATCTTTCTTTTCCCAACATACCAAAAGCGACTTGAATTTCAAGTCGCTTTTTTGTTTATTAAAACCAAAAACTTTTTTTCTGCGTATATGATAACATAACTTTAAAAATAAATCATCATGAAAAAAAGAATTTCATTTATCTGTATGGCATTGGGAATATTTTTAATCTCAGGTCAAACAATTGCTCAAAACAAAGAGAAAACAGTTGAGGTAGGAGGAGCACCTATGTATCCAAGTAAAAATATTGTTGAAAATGCTGTAAACTCAAAAGATCATACCACCCTAGTGGCAGCCGTTAAAGCAGCCGGATTGGTAGAAACTTTAATGGGAGAAGGACCATTTACTGTATTTGCTCCAACCAATGCAGCTTTTGAAAAATTACCTAAAGGAACAGTAGATTATTTGTTAAAGCCAGAAAATTTAAAAATGTTACAACAAGTATTGACCTATCATGTGGTGGCTGGCAGATTAGATGCAAAGAGTTTACAAGCGTCTATTAAAGCAGGAAAAGGAAAAGCTGTTTTAAATACAGTTAGTGGTGGCAAATTAACTGCATCGTTAAAAGGAAATAGCATTCAATTAACCGATGAAAATGGCAACAGTGCATTGGTTACCATTGCAGATGTACATCAATCCAATGGAGTTATCCACGTAATAGATCAAGTAGTTACCCCTAAAAATTAGTTAGATTGTTTTAGAGTTGGTTTTGGCCTCAGCTTATGCTGAGGTTTTTTATTTTTAAACCTTTGGATTGGGAGAATAATTTTATCTTAGCGTTTTCGTTATACAAGGAAATTCTTTTTACATGGCTGGTAGGCTTTGGTTGTTTTTGGGTTTATTTTCCTCATTGGTTCATGCACAAATAGGAGGCCAATCCGTTTATCAATTTTTAAATTTGATGTCCTCCCCACGTCAAGCTGCTTTAGGGGGAAAAGTTCTCACTTTTTACGATTATGATGTCAACCAAGGATTGTTCAATCCGGCAACCATTAACAACGACATGCACAACCAACTTTCGGTAAATTATTCTAATTTATTTGGAGAGGTTACCTATGGCACTGCTAGTTATGCTTATATGTACGACCGTCATGTAAACACCTTTCATGCTGGAGTGCAATATATCAATTACGGAACTTTTGACGGAAGAGACGAGAATGGCAATAATACCGGAACTTTTTCAGGTTCCGAAGCTGCATTGTCTGTTGGCTATGCATATAATTTTCCGTTTACCAATTGGCATGTAGGTGCCAATGCCAAATTAATCACTTCTAGTTTAGAAAGTTACACTTCGTTTGGTGGAGCCTTAGATATAGGGATTTTGTATCGTTGGGAGGAGTATTCAACCGATTTTACGTTAGTAGTTCGAAATTTTGGTACCCAATTTACTACCTATGCAGGTTTGCGAGAAAACATGCCTTTTGAAATTTTACTCGGAATTTCGCAAGAATTAGAACACGTTCCCATTCGTTGGCATTTAACTTTTGAAAATTTACAACAATGGCAAGTTGCTTTTGCCAATCCTGCAAGAGCCCAGGGGACTTTAGATGGTGGCCAAATAGAAGAACGTGTTGGATTTGTAAACAACTTGTTGCGTCATACCATTTTTGGAATTGAATTATTTCCGGATAGAGGATTTAACTTAAGAGTTGGATATAACTTTAGAAGGGCAGAGGAGTTAAGTATTGTAGACCAACGTACTTTTTCTGGTATCTCTTTAGGATTCGGACTCAAAATGAATAAAATTCGTTTCAATTATGCTTATGCTCGTTATACTGCAGCAGCCAACTCAAGCATGTTTGGAATGACCATCGATTTAAATTAATTTTCATGCAAACCAATTATTTTCAAATAGCCATTGACGGGCATTCGTCAACAGGAAAAAGTACCTTAGCAAAAGAAATTGCCAAACATCTGCAAATTTTATACATCGACTCAGGTGCCATGTATCGTGCAATAACTTGGTATGCCATACAGCAAGGTATCATTAAAGAAGATATATTAGACCGAGAGAAATTAATAGCTTCTTTGCCACAAATTGAGGTGACTTTTCAGCTTACAAATACCTATCCTACAATCGTTTTAAACGGGGTGAATGTAGAGGCTAACATAAGAACCATGGAAGTAGCGAACCAAGTTAGTAAGGTTGCAGCCATTCCTGAGGTACGTTTTAAGTTGGTAGAATTGCAGCGAAAAATTTCAGAAAACCAATCGGTTGTAATGGATGGCAGAGATATTGGAACCGTAGTTTTTCCGAAGGCAAAAGTGAAAATTTTTATGACTGCTTCCGCAGAAATCAGAGCCAAAAGAAGGTTTGAAGAACTTCAATCCAAAGGACAAGAAGTCTCCCTACAAGAAGTGTATGCCAATGTGGTTCAAAGAGACGAACAAGATAGTAATCGAAAAGACTCTCCTTTACTACAGGCAGAAGATGCCATTTTATTAGACAATTCTTTTTTAAGCAAAGAAGAACAATTCCAAAAAGTAATAGCAATTTTGGCTTCTAAAGGAATCAATTTTTAAAAGCTATTTTCCCTTTTATTAACTTCGAAAACGTTTGAAAAAGCATATTTTTGCATTGCTTTTTTAAAGTCACCTAATCCATTTTTGCAAATGTTTTTTGTGTTGTATTTTTCATTAAATCAAATGCTGTAAATACTTAAAAAATTTTTTGCAAAAACTGAATAACAAAACCATGAAAGAACATTACATTAGTTCAGATTTACTGACCCTTCCGCAAATTCATCATATTCTTTTAGAAAATCATTCTTTGGCACTTTCAGAAGAAGCTAAAGTTAACATCCAAAAATGCAGAAGTTATTTAGACCAAAAGATTGCAAAAAATAACCAACCTATTTACGGCATCAATACAGGTTTTGGATCGTTGTGTAAAATCAAAATTTCTGAAAATGATTTGCATCAATTACAAGCCAATTTGGTGAAATCGCATGCTTGTGGGTTAGGAGAGGAAGTACCTGCAGAGATTGTAAAAATCATGTTATTGCTCAAAATACAATCGTTAAGTTACGGACATTCCGGAGTACAATTGGTTACTGTAGAAAGATTGATTCATTTTTACAACCACGATGTTTTGCCAGTAGTGTATCAACAAGGCTCTTTAGGGGCATCCGGTGATTTGGCACCATTGGCACACTTAAGTTTGCCATTGTTAGGAGAAGGAGAAGTATATGTACAAGGCAAAAAAATGTTGGCTTCGGAATATTTAAAAAGTCAAGGATTGGCACCTATCGAATTGGCATCTAAAGAAGGCTTAGCTTTGCTTAACGGAACCCAATTTATGAGTGCTTACGGAGTGTACAATTTATTACAAAGCTACCGATTAAGTTATTTTGCAGATGTGATTGCTGCCATCTCTTTAGAGGGTTTTGATGGTACATTAGAACCATTTACTTCTTATATCCATTTGGTTCGTCCGCACAAAGGACAAGTAGATACAGCACAACGAATGTTGGATTTGTTAGAAGGAAGCGAAATAGCACAACAACCAAAAAAGCAAGTGCAAGATCCGTATTCATTCCGTTGCATTCCACAAGTGCATGGTGCAACCAAAGATACTTTGGAGCATGTTAGAAAAGTATTTAAAACCGAAATTAATTCGGTTACCGATAATCCAAATATTTTTTGGGAACAAGATTTGATTATTTCTGGTGGTAATTTCCACGGACAACCTTTGGCTTTGGCATTAGACTTTTTAAGTATTGCCATGGCTGAGTTAGGAAGTATTTCGGAAAGAAGAACCTATCAGTTAATTTCCGGCTTAAGAGGTTTGCCAGAATTTTTAGTAGACAATCCGGGATTGCATTCCGGATTGATGATTCCGCAATACACTGCAGCAAGTTTGGTGAGCATGAATAAGCAATTAGCAACACCATCTTCTATAGATAGCATTGTGTCGAGTAATGGGCAAGAGGACCATGTAAGTATGGGAGCCAACGGTGCGGTAAAATGTTACCAAATTTTACAAAATGTAGAAAAAATATTGGCTATTGAGTTGCTAAATGCTACCCAAGCCATCGAATTTAGAAGACCCTTAAAAACTAGTGATTTCTTAGAAACATTTATCCAAACCTATCGTAAAGAAGTTACCTTTGTGTCAGAAGACAGAATTTTACATGATGATTTGATCAAAACCATTCAGTTTTTAAGAAGTTTTTCTATAGAAATGGAATAGATAGAAAATTAGCGAATTAGCGAATTAGCGAATTTGAAAATGAGTCAATGAGTCAATGAGTCAATGAGTCAATGTGCCAATGGTTTAGTGAGAAGTGAGGAGTGAGAAGTGAGGAGTTTTCAATTAAGTGAAAATTCCAAAATGAACTCATTTTTTTTTATGTTACAATTTACATTGCCTCATTTTCAAATTCGCTAATTCGCTAATTGGCATATTCGCTCATCGGCATATTCGCTCATTGTCATATTCGCTCATCGGCATATTGGCTCATTGTCAAATTAAAACCTATTATCTCCATCCAACATTCTACCCAATCCACCTAGTAAGCTGCCTTCCCCACGGTCTTTACCACCAGCTTGCGGTGCTGCTTGCAATACTCTGTCTGCCAATCTGCTAAATGGCAACGATTGGATGTAAACAATTCCAGGGCCTCTTAGCGTGGCAAAAAACAGACCTTCACCCCCAAAAAAAGTATTTTTAATTCCTCCAACAAATTCAATGTCGTAATCTACGGTTTGCGAAAACCCTACAATGCATCCGGTATCTACTTTTAAAACCTCTCCTGCTTGCAATTCTTTTCTAGCCAAAGTTCCACCCGCATGTACAAAAGCCATGCCGTCTCCTTCTAATTTTTGCATGATAAAACCTTCTCCGCCAAATAAGCCTCTGCCTAATTTTCTGGAAAACTCTATGCCAACAGCAACCCCTTTGGCAGCACATAAAAAGGCATTTTTTTCACAAATAAACTTGCCACCCAATTCTTTTAAATCTAATGCGATGATTTTTCCGGGGTATGGAGAAGCAAAAGATACTTTTCGTTTGGTTCTGTCGATGTTTTGGTAAGCCGTCATAAACAAACTTTCTCCGGTTAAAACTCTTTTTCCGGCTGATAATAATTTGTCAAAAATACCTCCGGATTGTTTAGAGCCATCACCAAAAATAGTTTGCATTTGAATGCCTTGATTCATCATCATAAAACTTCCAGGCTCGGCAACTACAACTTCTTGTGGATCTAATTCAATTTCCACGTACTGCATTTCTTCACCAAAAATTTCGTAATCAATTTCGTGTGCTTTCATGTCTTTTATTTTTGGATGATTAGTCGAAAAATAAGGATTAAGTTACTTGTAGAAGAAAAATTTCGGAAAGATTTTAAAAAGGCAATTTGGAATTGTTGTTCCCTTGGTTGCCCTTTTTCTTCTTTTTCTTTTTGTATTTTTCAGGGAAAAGTATCTTCAATTTTTCTTGTATTCGATCTTCCATATCATCAATTACAGGCAAATAAAAGTTGTTGCAATTGGCTAAGATGACCTCTTTAATGGCTTCTTTGGCTTCTTTTAACTTCATTTGATGCTCTAAAATCAAAACCTTTTTGATCAAAATTTCGCTAACATCAATTCCTTTAATGCTCAAGGCAAATCCCATTAATTTTTCTGCTTCTTCAAAATCATCGTTTTGAATCAAACAATCTAGGTAGGGGCCATATACTTCTAATGCATGAATGTTTACAGACAGTGCTTGTTCAAAGTACGTTTTGGCAACTTCATGGTTTTTTAATTGCTCGCTGTAAATTCTGCCATACATGGTTAAAGCCATGGTGTTTTGTGGATCTAAAGACAAAGCATAATCCAACGATTCGATGGTTTCCTCTAACGAAAAAGGATAACTATCTAAGGCCTGAAACAAATATTTTTCTACAGAATTCATGGTATGCGGTTATTTCATAGGAGAAATAAGTTTGCAAATATCCGAAAAAAAAGAAAGCAAATTACTTTTGGCTTGCTAACAGCTTGTTAAACTATAGGTAGGTGCACAAAAAATAGATATTTTTACCAAAAAAATCCATGGTAGATTGTAGTGTGCCTTATGTAGGCTCCGGTAAATTTTCAGCTTTGATCAATGAGTTTTTACAATTGAGTCCAGCAATGGCATCCATTTATACATACCAACATCAACCGGAGGATTACGCTACCATCCTACAAGCAAAAAATAGCTTTTTTACCAAAGAAAAGCGTTTATTATTGCATCAAGCTTTACTTAAGCAGTATAAAAATTTTGAAATCGCTGCACCACTTCAAAGTCAATTAAACAAAATTTTAAACGAGCATACTTTTACCATTACTACTGGGCATCAATTGAATTTGTTTACTGGACCATTGTATTTTTTTTACAAGATTGCGGATACAATTATTTTATGTAAAAAATTAAAAGAAAAGTATCCGCAAAACCATTTTGTTCCGGTGTATTGGATGGCTACGGAAGACCATGATTGGGAGGAAATCAATCATTTTTATTTAGGAGATCAAAAAATAGTTTGGGATGCCAAAACCCAAGGAGCTGTAGGTCATTTATCCACCAAAGGGATGGAGAAAGTGGCAGATATTTTAACCCAAGTATTCGGAAAAAGCAACCGAGCCAAAGAGTTGATTGCACTTTTTGAAAAAGCTTATTTACAACATGCTACTCTTAAAGATGCCACAAGAGCTTTGGTGATGGAGTTTTTTGGAGAAGATGGTTTGGTAATTGTGGATGGAGATGACCAAGCGTTAAAACAATCGTTTGTGCCTTGGATGCAAAGAGAAATCAACGAAAGTATTACTTGGAAAACGGTTCAGGAGCAAACCAAATATTTTGAAGCACAAAATTGGAAAGTTCAAGTAAACCCTAGGGAAGTAAATTTGTTTTACTTTCACGAAAACCAACGATTGCGAATAGAGAAGCACTCTAACGATTTTAAATTAGTCGGTACAACTCTACAATTCACTTTACAAGAGTTACTGCAAGAATTACAAAACCATCCGGAAAGGTTTAGCCCAAATGTGTTACTCCGACCGCTATATCAAGAAGTGGTATTGCCCAATTTATGCTATGTAGGTGGGGGAGGAGAGTTGGCTTATTGGTTACAGCTTACCCAACTTTTTATTGAAATGAAAGTACCATTTCCGATATTACAATTACGAGATTCAGTGGTAGTAATAGATAAAAAATGGTGGGAAAAAATGCAAAAGATGCAGTTACAACCATCCGATTTGTTTTTAAATAAAGAAGTCTTGGCCAACCAAAAAGTAAAAGAATGGAGCCAAAATCCAGTAGATTTTAGCAATTTAAAGCAGCAGTTAGAGGCTCAATTTGCCCTTTTAGAAAATCATATACAACAAAGCCATACAAGCTTTGAAGGAGCAGTAAAAGCCCAAAAGCAAAAACAAATCAAAGGATTGCAAAACTTAGAAAAACGTTTTTGGAAAGCAGAAAAAAAGAAACAAGCCGATGCTTTGCAACGTTTGTTCGCTTTGCATGAAGCATGGTTTCCTGGGGGACAATTACAAGAGCGAAAAGAAAATTTTTCCGGTTTATACTTGGCCTATGGAAAGGAATGGTTGCCAAAAATAATGGCATCTTTGGATCCTTGGAATCCGAGTTTTAAAATAGTGGTTTTGGATTGAGGTAGTTGATGTCGAGACGAAGCGAAGCTTGTCTCGATGCAGACCAAAGCGTCTGCAGTTGATGGTCACTTTTCACTAATTACTTTTCACTAATTACTTTTCACTAAAAAAACACTACTTTTGCACCCGAATTTTAAAATGACTTTATCAAATGGCAACCAACAGAACATTTACCATGATTAAGCCAGATGCGGTAGAAAACGGACACATCGGTGGAATTTTACATATGATTACCGAAGCTGGTTTTCGCATTGTAGCTATGAAATTAACGCAGTTAACCAAATCGGATGCAGAGCAGTTTTATGCAGTGCACAACCAACGTCCGTTTTTTGGTGAATTGGTAGAATTTATGACCAGAGGTCCGATTATAGCTGCAATTTTAGAGAAAGAAAATGCTGTGGAGGATTTCAGAAAATTAATCGGAGCTACCAACCCTGCAGATGCAGCAGAAGGAACCATTCGTAAAAAGTATGCTACTTCGGTAGGAGAAAATGCAGTACACGGTTCTGATTCTGATGAAAATGCAGCTATAGAGGGTGCATTCCATTTTGCAGGAAGAGAGCAGTTTTAATACATTGCTTATCATACAAATAAAAGAGGACTTGGTTCCTCTTTTTTTGTTTTTACAACCTATCCATGTAACATTTTACTTGGAATTCCTACCAATGTGCTATAACATTTTGCCATGAGCCAACCGATTATTCAAATCAAAAATATCAAAAGAGATTTTGCCCTAGGTTCCGAAACCGTATATGTGTTAAAAGGAATCGATTTAACCATTAACAAAGGAGAGTATGTGGCTTTGATGGGGCCTTCGGGTTCAGGAAAATCGACATTGATGAATTTATTGGGATGTTTAGATACCCCAACTTCGGGTTCTTATATTTTAAATGGCAAAGACGTAAGTAAGATGACCGACAATGAGTTGGCAGAAATTAGAAACAAAGAAATTGGTTTTGTGTTTCAAACGTTTAACTTAATGCCACGTACCACTGCTTTAGACAATGTGGCATTGCCATTAATTTATGCCGGAAAAAGCAAATCAGATCGAAGTGCTCGTGCTGCTGAGGTACTGACCCAAGTAGGTTTGGCAGACAGAATGGACCACAAACCCAACCAATTATCAGGTGGACAACGACAAAGAGTTGCCGTGGCCAGAGCATTGGTAAACCACCCTTCGATAATTTTGGCAGATGAGCCTACAGGTAACTTGGATAGCAAAACTTCGGTAGAAATCATGCAGCTATTTAACGACATTCATGCACAAGGTAATACCGTAATCCTAGTAACCCACGAAGAGGATATTGCCCGTTTTGCCCATCGCATCATTCGATTAAAAGATGGAATCATCGAAAAAGATGAGATAACGAAATAAAGTTTTAAATACTCATTTAAGTCCTCCAAAATGGAGGATTTTTTATTTTGCAAAGTATTGAATAACAATGTGTTGTAATGTTTAAAAAAAGATGCGGATCTTTTACTCAAAAGATGCGGAGGTTTTGATCAAAAGATGCGGAGGTTTTTGTAAAAAGATGCGGACGTTTTTTTTACATGAATTTTGATGGTAAAAAAAAGTCCCACCGAAGCAGGACTAAAGGTTTTCACCTACGGCATATAGCCTTATTGTGATAAGATTAAAGATTAGAAAGTTTAATCTGATACGAAGATAAAAAATTATTTTATCCTTGCAAAATTTCCTAAAAATATTGTTATATTTAAGTTTTGATTTTAATTACAAAAATATGGCACGTATTTTAGGTTTAGATTTAGGTACCAATAGTATTGGGTGGGCATTGATTGATGATGTTCAAAATAAAATTGTAGGATTAGGTAGTAGAATTTTTCCAATGGGTGTTGAAAATTTAGGAGATGGAGATGGAGAAATTTCCAAAAATGCAAGTAGAACCGGAGCAAGAGGAGTACGTAGGCAGTTTTTCAGAAGAAAACTGAGAAAGAAGATTTTACTAAAAGCACTTTCCGATAATCAAATGTGTCCGATGTTTGCAAAAGATTTTGAAGATTGGAAGAAAACCAAAGAATTTCCTTCGGAAAAATTAGCCAATTGGTTTGCTTTAAATCCATACGAATTGCGTCAAAAAGCTTTGAATGAAAAATTAACTTTAGAAGAAATAGGTAGGATTTTTTACCACTTAATTCAAAGACGTGGATTTTTAAGTAACAGCAGAAAAGGTGCAAGTGATGATGGTACTATTTTTAAAGGAAATCCTAAAGAAGGTAAAATTGGAATTACGGAAACCCAACAAAGCATGCAAGACAAAACGTTAGGTGCTTATTTGTTTGAGATTTATCCTAAGGAAAATCAGCCTTTTCAAAATGGTTTGGAGCGAATTAGAAATCGATATACTACCCGAAAAATGTATGTGGATGAATTTGAGTTGATTTGGAACAAGCAATCTCAATACCATACCGTTCTTAATGAAGAATTGAAAACAAAGTTTGGAGGCAGAAAACTTGATGGCTACAAAGAAGACGGAATTTTATTTCATCAAAGACCATTGCGTTCGCAAAAGCATTTGGTTGGAAACTGTTCTTTTGAACCAACTAAAAACAAATGTCCAATTAGTGCCATTCCATTTGAACAATTTAGAGTTTGGCAATGGGTGAATACTGTGGAATATAATGGAAAGAAAATTTCTCAAGAAGAAAAAGAAAAGATGGTTGAGTTTTTATATGCAAATGAAAAACCAGAATTCAAAAAAATTAGAAAAGTAATTGGAAAAGAAAGTGCTGAATACAAATTCAATTATAAGGATGATGATAAAATTGTAGGAACTCACACAATATCTAACTTATCCAATAAAAAATATTTTGGTAAAAAATGGTTTGAATTTACCGAAAAAGAACAAGAAGATATTTGGCATGTATTGTATTTTTTTGATAGTAAATCGAATCTAAAAGAATATGCCATTAAAAATTGGAATTTTACTGAGGAACAAGCAGAATCTATTGCAAAATTCAATCTAAAAGATGGTTATTCCAGTTTGAGCAGAAAAGCGATTAACAATATTTTACCTTTTTTAAAATTTGGGTTTACCTATGATGTTGCTGTGGTGCTTGGAGGAATTAAAAACGTTTTTGGTTCTGATTGGGATAAACTTCCTGAGGATAAAAGAAATTATATAATTGATAATGTAGAAGGCATTGTTCGTTCTAAAACCAAAGGTAGATTTATAGATATTATCAAAGATATTCTGAGAAATGACTATAATATTTCGGATAATCAATTGCGTAAATTATACCATCATTCTGCTACTATTGAAGCAACTGAATTATTAGAAAAATTACCCGTAGGAAAAGGAGCTGACAAAGAAATACAAGCCATTCGAAATCCAATTGTAATTACAGCCTTATTTGAATTGCGAAAATTAGTTAATGAGTTGATTGATGAGCATGGCAAGATAGATGAAATCAAAGTGGAAATGGCTCGTGATTTAAAAATTTCAAAATCACAACGAAATAAAATTCGTAGAGAACAAAAAAGATTGGAAAGGGAAAATGATAGAGTAAAAGCAAGATTATTAGAAGAAGGACAAAGAATTACTCATGATAATATTTTGTTGTATAAGCTTTGGGAAGAATGTAAGAGAACATGTCCTTATACAGGTAAATCGATATCTTTAACACAATTATTTTCCGGTGAAGTTCAAATTGAACACATACATCCTTGGAGTCGTTCTTTAAACGATAGTTTTTCAAATAAAACACTTTGCTATGCAGACGAAAACCGTAAAAAAGGAGACAAAACACCTTATGAATTTTATGGGAATGACGAAGCCAATTGGTCAGCTATCAAAGAACGTGCATTAAAATTGTTTTCTGATACCAAAGAATATCCAAATGCGTATCAAAAATTCAAACGTTTTGTTCAACAAAAATTTGATGATGATTTTTCATCTCGTCAATTAAATGATACAAGATATATAAGTAAAGAGGCAAAAAACTATTTATCGAGAATTTGTAAAAATGTAATGGTTTCTCCTGGGCAAGCTACTTCCAACTTACGTCAAAAATGGGGAATGAATAACATTTTAAATGATGAAAATGAAAAAACAAGAGAAGACCACCGTCATCATGCCATTGATGCCTTAGTAATGGCTTGTACTAAAGTTTCTTATGTTCAAGAATTATCAAAATGGAATCGTTATAACAGAAATTCAGAATTAAAGAACTTTCCATTACCTTGGCAAACATTTCATTATGATGCTGAAAAAGCTGTAGATAGAATACTAGTTTCGCACAAAAAAGTATCAAACGATATTACCGTAAGAACCCACAAATCTGAAAAAAACGGAAAAACACATGTAAATCTTGGAGTTGCTGCTCGTGGACAATTGCATAAAGAAACCGTTTATGGGAAACGAACGTTTAATGGTGAAGAAGCTTTTCATGTTAGAAAATCGATAGATTCTTTGACTACAGAAAAACAATTAGAAAAAGTAGTAGATGAAACAATTAAACTTTTAATTAGAAAAAGAATCCTAGAATTAGGCGGATTTGTAAAAGGAAATATACCAGCCAATACTTTTTTTGTAGTGGATGAAAATGGAGTAAAGCAACCACAAATCTTTTTACCAAATAAAAACGGTGCTCCTGTTCCTGTTTTAAAGGTAAGAATGAAAGAAAATATTGGTGGAGCTGAAAAACTAAAAGCGAAAGTAAACCAATGGGTAAATCCAAGAAATAACCACCATGTATTAATTTACAAAGATGAAAAAGGGAATCTAAAAGAGGAGGTAGTTACGTTTTGGACAGTAGTAGAAAGAAAACGTACTGGTCAACCAGCTTATCAATTGCCAATTGATGGAAAAGAAATAGTAACTACATTACATATCAACGATATGTTTTTATTAGGTTTAAATGAAGAGGAAATTAATTGGGAAAACCCTGATTATGAAGTTTTGAAAGATCATTTATTTAAGGTTCAAACACTTTCTCAAATGTTTTATGAATTTAGATTAAGTCCAGATGCTACTCAAAATAAAGATACTAATTCAACTGTGTTTAAAAGAATTCAAAGTTTTGGAGATGGGAAAACTGGTTGGAGAAATCATAATCCAATCAAAGTAAAAATATCCGTTTCAGGAAAAATCCAAAAGTTGTAAAATAATTTCATTTGGTGTATATTTACACCACTTAATGAAAATAGGATGGCACGACAAAGCATCACATTAGCCAATCAGAATGATGAATGGTTAAAAGAACAAGTAGCTAAGGAAGAATTTACGAGCAAAAGTGAAGCGGTAAATTATTTGATTAAACAAGCTCGTGAACGCGATGCATATCATGAGTATGTGCAAATGAAAATTGATAGAGGTTTAAAAAGTGGTTTTGCACCAAAACAAACCAAAGAAGAAATGTTAGCTGAGTTCAAAAAGAGATTGAATGATCTATAGTTATTTTTTAACAAAAGAAGCAAAAGAAGATTTGTGGAGAATCTATCAATTTGGCGTTCATAGATTTGGAGTAATACAAGCAGATAAGTATTTCACAATGCTTCATGATTGTTTTAACAAAATTGCTTCCAATCCCTACCTATTTCCGGTAGTTTCACATTATAAGCATGTAGAGCGATTCTGTGTTTGTGGTGTGGATACGATTTATTACAATATCATAGGTGATGAAATTGAAATCGTAACCATTATTGGAAGACAAGATTTTTAAAAGTTCATTGACATAAAATTTTCAAACGCTTAAACAACCAAACCACAACGGAGTTTCTACGCAGTCACTACGTTGTGGTTTGATTAAAGATTAGAAGTCACGATATTGTTGATTTGGTAAGTTCCTTTTGCGTTTGCGTTGTGGTTTGATTAAAGATTAGAAGTCACGATATTTTTGACCCTCTAATGTGTAGCAGTCGCAATGTTGTGGTTTGATTAAAGATTAGAAGTCACGATATTAAGCAGTAAAAAGGATAATTGCAAAAGATAGTTGTGGTTTGATTAAAGATTAGAAGTCACGATATTCCTAAAGTTTGAGGTTTATCGCAAGCCATTGTTGTGGTTTGATTAAAGATTAGAAGTCACGATATTTATATTTGTAAACGAATAACAACAAATACTGTTGTGGTTTGATTAAAGATTAGAAGTCACGATATTCTAAGGGTTTATGTAAATGGTGTGCCTACTGTTGTGGTTTGATTAAAGATTAGAAGTCACGATATTATGTCAACTACCCAGCAGACAGCATTGACCGTTGTGGTTTGATTAAAGATTAGAAGTCACGATATTAAATGAACAAGGCAAAAGAAAGTACAAGTAGTTGTGGTTTGATTAAAGATTAGAAGTCACGATATTAAAAATTATCAGCTTCATATCCACCACCATGTTGTGGTTTGATTAAAGATTAGAAGTCACGATATTTTAAGAGTTTATGTAAATGGAGTGCCGACCGTTGTGGTTTGATTAAAGATTAGAAGTCACGATATTACGACTGCACAAACATTACTATCAACAATGTTGTGGTTTGATTAAAGATTAGAAGTCACGATATTACCAATGGATTCATGCAACTACCTTAACCGTTGTGGTTTGATTAAAGATTAGAAGTCACGATATTCTAAAAGGTATTGATATTAACCTTATTAATGTTGTGGTTTGATTAAAGATTAGAAGTCACGATATTCCTCTTTTGAAAATGCAAAAGGAGAAACTGTTGTGGTTTGATTAAAGATTAGAAGTCACGATATTAAAACTAAAGCAACATCTTTTGTTTACTCTGTTGTGGTTTGATTAAAGATTAGAAGTCACGATATTAGTTTTTTGTGGATGTAGAAACATTGGAACGTTGTGGTTTGATTAAAGATTAGAAGTCACGATATTAGTTATCTCTGTGATTGGTTTACCTCCTCCGTTGTGGTTTGATTAAAGATTAGAAGTCACGATATTCTAACGGAATGCAATATAACTGGACGGTACGTTGTGGTTTGATTAAAGATTAGAAGTCACGATATTATTCAGGATTGCTATGTTTTACTAGGTATTGTTGTGGTTTGATTAAAGATTAGAAGTCACGATATTCCTGCCCCTGTGTTGCCCTGTAATCATACTGTTGTGGTTTGATTAAAGATTAGAAGTCACGATATTATGTCTTCCAATAGATCGTTAACGCATTTGTTGTGGTTTGATTAAAGATTAGAAGTCACGATATTAAATTTGATGGTAGTATTTTTTAGTAATAGGTTGTGGTTTGATTAAAGATTAGAAGTCACGATATTAACGCATTTAATTACATGAGCAGTTGTTACGTTGTGGTTTGATTAAAGATTAGAAGTCACGATATTTTGTGTGGTTGGCATTGTACTGGTGGCAGTGTTGTGGTTTGATTAAAGATTAGAAGTCACGATATTAGAAAGCGTTTCGCAAAGCAATATCAAAATGTTGTGGTTTGATTAAAGATTAGAAGTCACGATATTATAGTTTAATTTTAACCATTTATTACCTGTGTTGTGGTTTGATTAAAGATTAGAAGTCACGATATTGATATTTCATTTATCATAATTGAGTATAATGTTGTGGTTTGATTAAAGATTAGAAGTCACGATATTTTGTAGCTTTTAAAAAATTGCTCTTTATACGTTGTGGTTTGATTAAAGATTAGAAGTCACGATATTCTACCCGCTGAACTCAAAAAATATTGTACGGTTGTGGTTTGATTAAAGATTAGAAGTCACGATATTAAGATGCAATAGAATAGTAATAGACTTGACGTTGTGGTTTGATTAAAGATTAGAAGTCACGATATTATTATCATATTGTTACAGATAGTTACATTGTTGTGGTTTGATTAAAGATTAGAAGTCACGATATTTGGCTGAAATACCACAACTACAAAGATATAGTTGTGGTTTGATTAAAGATTAGAAGTCACGATATTATGGTTAGAATGGCAATACACAACCCCAGAGTTGTGGTTTGATTAAAGATTAGAAGTCACGATATTCCAATTAAAACTAACTTTATAAACCAAAGCGTTGTGGTTTGATTAAAGATTAGAAGTCACGATATTGCTGATCATTTTCGGGGAAAGCAGTGACAAGTTGTGGTTTGATTAAAGATTAGAAGTCACGATATTCATAAATGGTTACAACTGGCTGTGTGTATCGTTGTGGTTTGATTAAAGATTAGAAGTCACGATATTTTTATTACAGAGGATGATTTACCAGAACCGTTGTGGTTTGATTAAAGATTAGAAGTCACGATATTATCCAATACTGCCCGAAGTTTTGCAGCTGCGTTGTGGTTTGATTAAAGATTAGAAGTCACGATATTATAACGAGTTAGAAATATCCAGACAACCCCGTTGTGGTTTGATTAAAGATTAGAAGTCACGATATTAAAATTACGAAAATTTGAATTTGTCAAGTCGTTGTGGTTTGATTAAAGATTAGAAGTCACGATATTCAGAACATTTGACTTACGAACCACAACACGTTGTGGTTTGATTAAAGATTAGAAGTCACGATATTTGCGTTCAACTAAATATCTGCTAACGTTCCGTTGTGGTTTGATTAAAGATTAGAAGTCACGATATTTCACGAAAAGAAGTAGAAGTAGTGGATTTGTTGTGGTTTGATTAAAGATTAGAAGTCACGATATTAAACTGAAACTAAACCTCAGAGTAAGAATAGTTGTGGTTTGATTAAAGATTAGAAGTCACGATATTTTTAGAAGCATTACACCTAAAATATCTTTAGTTGTGGTTTGATTAAAGATTAGAAGTCACGATATTTACTGCTGTAATCTCGATTAAAGCGTCTAAGTTGTGGTTTGATTAAAGATTAGAAGTCACGATATTTAACAGGGTCTAGTAATTCGTAAATGTTAAGTTGTGGTTTGATTAAAGATTAGAAGTCACGATATTAACTTTCATACTCATTCCAAATGTCCTCCGGTTGTGGTTTGATTAAAGATTAGAAGTCACGATATTCATTGTCATTTAATGCGTTTAAATCGCTTAGTTGTGGTTTGATTAAAGATTAGAAGTCACGATATTGGATTTATTGTGCAACTTTAATAATTTTAGGTTGTGGTTTGATTAAAGATTAGAAGTCACGATATTAAAATTAAGGTCATACGCTTTGCAGAAATCGTTGTGGTTTGATTAAAGATTAGAAGTCACGATATTACCAACTTTGAATACATGGCATCACATTGTGTTGTGGTTTGATTAAAGATTAGAAGTCACGATATTTGCGGCAAACGAATGTTGTGCGAAGTTATTGTTGTGGTTTGATTAAAGATTAGAAGTCACGATATTGTAACCCACTAATTTATAACCATATGAAACGTTGTGGTTTGATTAAAGATTAGAAGTCACGATATTAATAAAATTTCCACTTACAGGGGTTACGGTGTTGTGGTTTGATTAAAGATTAGAAGTCACGATATTTTTTAGCATTGGTTTCTCCAAGGCTTTCGCGTTGTGGTTTGATTAAAGATTAGAAGTCACGATATTCCCACAACCAATAACGGAAGCGTTCGGACTGTTGTGGTTTGATTAAAGATTAGAAGTCACGATATTAGCGGTACGCTAACATCAAACGATTGGGTGTTGTGGTTTGATTAAAGATTAGAAGTCACGATATTATTTAATCATTTCAATTTCCAAATCAAAATGTTGTGGTTTGATTAAAGATTAGAAGTCACGATATTAAGAAGTTGATTTGTATCTTGGTAGTTTAGTTGTGGTTTGATTAAAGATTAGAAGTCACGATATTATTCACTTTTATAGCTTTTACAGATGGCACGTTGTGGTTTGATTAAAGATTAGAAGTCACGATATTATTCACTTTTATAGCTTTTACAGATGGCACGTTGTGGTTTGATTAAAGATTAGAAGTCACGATATTTTGATGGTGTGGTAACTTAATTGTGAAGCAGTTGTGGTTTGATTAAAGATTAGAAGTCACGATATTAAAATTGGAGCGTTAAACGGTCGTTTACTGTTGTGGTTTGATTAAAGATTAGAAGTCACGATATTATAAACGTTAATACTATGCGGTCAAAGTCAGTTGTGGTTTGATTAAAGATTAGAAGTCACGATATTCATGGCAAAAATTCAATTCTCGGCTGTCGGGTTGTGGTTTGATTAAAGATTAGAAGTCACGATATTTTTTCTCCCTACGGGTTGCTATATACATATGTTGTGGTTTGATTAAAGATTAGAAGTCACGATATTTCAGATTTTTCCAAACAAGTACCCATTCGCGTTGTGGTTTGATTAAAGATTAGAAGTCACGATATTCGAAGAGGTTATATAGTTTTTGATTTTTCCGTTGTGGTTTGATTAAAGATTAGAAGTCACGATATTAGTTGGCTTGTTACCTTCTGATATTCATGTAAATAAATAAAAATATCGTGCAACAAAAATGTTCCTTTTTTGGTCTGATACCCCAAGATTGGAGCATTTTTTGATTTGTAGTGTTGTGGTTTACAAACACCAAGTGTTTATTTTTTATAGGTGTGTTTGTGAATCTCCCTTTGGTCGATTTACAAACACAAAGTTTTTTAATTTTTATTGGAGTGTTTGTGAATCTCCCTTTGGTCGATTTGATTAAAGATTAGAAAACGAGGGACGAGGTTCGACGAAGTCAAAACACGATATTAGACGACTCGTTACCTTCTGATATTCATGTGATTAAATATAAATATCGTGCAATAAAAATGCTCCTTTTTTGGCCTGATACCCCAAGATTGGAGCATTTTTTGGTTTTAAAACAGTTCTAACTGCAATGGCATAGGTTCTTTTGGTATTTCTGCTTTCCCCCAAAAATTTAGGATATTTCCAAACTGTTTATCGGTTATTCGCAACACGCTTACTTTTCCTAACGGAGGCAAACTGCCAAAAATGCGTTTTTCATGCACATCTGCACTTTCACTACTTGCACAATGCCTTACATATACCGAGTATTGCATCATTTGATAGCCATCTTTTAGCAAGTCTTTTCTAAACAAGCCAGCATTTCTGCGGTCTTTTTTAGTTTCGGTAGGCAAATCAAAAAATACAAACAACCACATAATTCTATAACCATTTAATTCCATAAAGCCGGATATTTGATTTTTTTTCGTTGCCCGGTATAACATTGTTGCAAACTACTTGCAGTTTTTTGCAAGGCAACCATCAACGGACTTTTTTCCTCTTTAAAATATACAGTTCGTGTGAGTAATTGCAACATTTCTGCTTTAATGGTAGTATTCAATTCTTGTGTTTCGTATTGTTGCATTTGTTGGTACACCAATTCATCTACCAAAGGTCGGAATGGCTCCATAATATCATCTGCCAAAGCAAAAGCATTGTATTTACTTTTATGGTGAATTCCTAAGGTGTTTAATAATCCGCTTCCAGACAAAGCTCTTGCGGTAGCTGCACGTAAAATGGCGTATCCGTAATTCAAAAAGTTATTTGGGTAATTCCCAAATCGTTCTCTTTTGAATGGCATATCAAAAAAAGCTTTCCAATATTGGTTTGCTGCAACACCTTCCATATTGCTGCTATCTCCACTCAAAACTTTGGAGGCTAAAAAATCAAAGGCATTTTTTTGGGCAGTAATTTTTTGTAAGAGTTTTCCCTGATTTTGAATTTTCTCCACCACAGTTTGTTGCCACAATTGTTTTTTAAGTGGTACACTTGCTTCTATTTGGTTTTTAAAAATTTCTTGTTGAATGTGATGGCTGTTGAGGTTGAGCAACATGCCATTAGGCAAGTGGTTTTGGTTGCAAAAAATAACAGCCACTTGGTGCTCTACCAATAGGTTCAAAGCAGGCATACTCAAATATACCTCAGGATGATCAATCACTACAAATCCTAAATCTTCTATTGGAATACTTTTTTCTACCACTTCTGTTTTAACCACCAATTGTAAATTTTTGGTATGCACAGAAGTTTTATTTTCTAATAAAATACTTCGTTTAAGCATTGTTTAAAGTGTTTAATAGTCAGTAAGTTAGTATTTTTGTTTTAATCCAACAAATTTTAAATGTCTAAAAATCAGGTGTTTGTTGTTTTTGTTGGAATTTGTTTCTAAAAGTTTGCTTGGCACAGCCTTTGTACTTGCTTAAAAGCTGTTACCAATTGCTTACTTTTTTACTTAAAATGTAAAGGCAATTGCCATCATTTGGCTGTAAAGCTTTATTTTTAATGACAATTTGACGTATATAAAACTTATGCCCAACCAGAAAATTATTTCCATAGACAATATGTCACTGCAAGATTTTGATCATGATGCAGAATTAATCCCGTTATTAACTCCCGAAGATGAAGAGGAGATTAACAAAGAGGTCTTGCCTGACTCCTTACCCATTTTATCTCTCCGAAATACAGTTTTATTTCCGGGTGTGGTAATTCCGATTACTGCTGGTAGAGATAAATCTATTCGATTATTAAATGATGCCAATGCAGCCGGAAAGGTGATTGGTGTAGTAGCACAAAAAAATGAAGCGGTGGAAGATCCTCAACCACAAGATGTGCATACCATTGGTACCGTTGCTCGTATTTTACGAGTTCTAAAAATGCCTGATGGCAATGTGATGGTGATCTTACAAGGGAAAAAGCGTTTTGAAATAATCGATTTTGTACAAACAGAACCTTATTTGTCTGCCACTATTAAAGATATTCCGGAAGAGAGACCATTGCCAAAAGATGAGGAGTTTCAGGCAATTATCGATTCGGTGAAAGAGGTAGCAACCAAAATAATTCAAGAGAGTCCGAATATTCCTAGCGAAGCTACTTTTGCAATTAAAAATATCGAAAGCCAGTCTTTTTTAATCAATTTCGTGTCGAGTAACATGAATCTTTCTGTAAAAGAAAAGCAAGAATTGTTGTCGATGCATGTTTTGAAAGAAAGAGCAATGGCAACCTTGCGATTCATGAATTTGGAATTGCAAAAGTTAGAGTTGAAAAACGACATCCAATCCAAAGTTCGCTCTGATTTAGACCAACAACAGCGAGAGTATTTCTTGCAACAGCAAATGCGAACCATTCAGGAAGAATTAGGTGGATTTAGTGTGGAGCAAGAAATTGACGAGATGAAACAAAAAGCTTCTCTCAAAAATTGGAATGCCAAAGTGCAACAACATTTTGACAAAGAAGTTGCTAAGTTTCAACGAACCAATCCACAATCACCGGAATATGGTATCCAAAGAAACTATTTAGAGTTATTTTTAGATTTACCTTGGGAGAAATTCTCTCAAGATAAATTTGATTTAAAGGCAGCCCAAAAAGTATTGGACAAAGACCATTATGGTTTAGAAGAGGTAAAAAAGCGAATCATTGAGCATTTGGCTGTGTTGAAATTGCGAAACGACATGAAGTCGCCTATTCTTTGTTTAACAGGGCCTCCGGGTGTTGGAAAAACTTCTATCGGGAAATCAATTGCCAAAGCTTTGGGAAGAGAATACGTTCGAATGTCGTTAGGAGGATTGCGTGATGAGGCAGAAATTCGTGGGCACAGAAAAACATACATAGGTGCCATGCCCGGAAGAGTGTTGCAAAACATCAAAAAAGCCCAAACTTCCAATCCGGTTTTTGTGTTAGATGAAATTGATAAGTTGAGCAATTCACATCAAGGAGATCCATCGTCTGCATTATTAGAAGTATTAGACCCAGAGCAAAACCATGAGTTTTACGACAATTTTTTAGAAATGGGTTACGATTTGTCCAAAGTAATGTTTATCGCTACATCCAATAACATGAGTACCATACAGCCTGCTTTACGCGATAGGATGGAAGTGATTGAAATGACGGGTTATACTTTAGAAGAAAAAGTAGAAATTGCCAAACGACACTTGTTTCCAAAACAATTAAAAGAACATGGTTTAAAAACATCTGATTTAAGTATTGGAAAAAAAGAGTTAGAGTTTATTGTTGATGGATATACCAGAGAATCTGGGGTAAGAAAATTAGAGCAAAAAATTGCTCAAGTGGTTCGACATGCTGCCAAATCTATTGCGATGGAGGAGGAGTACAACCAAAAAGTAACCAAAGAAGATATTATTGCTGCTTTAAAATCTCCAAAATTAAATCGAGATAAGTCGGAAGGAAACGAAGTTGCAGGAGTGGTAACCGGATTGGCTTGGACAAGTGTTGGAGGTGATATATTGTTTATTGAATCTTTGATTTCTAAAGGTAAAGGAAATTTAACCTTAACCGGAAATTTGGGACAGGTAATGAAAGAGTCTGCTACCATTGCCATGGAGTTTATCAAAGCCAATGCCACTGATTTTGGCATTGATGCGAAGGTTTTGGAACAGTACAATGTACATATCCACGTTCCGGAGGGTGCTACTCCAAAAGATGGCCCAAGTGCCGGAATAGCAATGTTAACCTCTATTGTTTCGGTGTTAACTCAAAAACGTGTTAAGAAACATTTAGCCATGACAGGAGAAATTACTTTACGCGGCAAAGTGCTTCCGGTAGGGGGTATCAAAGAAAAAATATTGGCAGCCAAACGTGCAGAAATAAAAGAAATTATACTGTGCAAAGACAACCAAAGAGATATTGAGGAAATTCCATCTCATTATTTGAATGGGCTTACTTTTCATTATGTATCTACTATGAAAGAAGTCATTGAAATTGCTATTACCAACCAGCAAGCAAAGAATGCAAAAAAATTGGTGGCTTCTTAAACAAAATAAGATTAAAAATTAATGCGTAGATTTGAAAAATAGTCTACGCATTTTTTATGAAGTTAATTTTAGCCATTGGTTTAGGAAGTTTTTTTGGAGGAGTTTCCAGGTATTTGGTTTCTGAGTTTGTTAAAACCTTTACTTCGCAAAACTTACCGCATGCTACATTTGTGGTGAATTTGGTTGGATGTTTTTTGATTGGTATTTGTTTTTCGTTATTAGAAAAAAATTTTCTAGACAAAACATGGTTTGCTGTAGTTGCCATTGGTTTTTTAGGAAGTTTTACTACTTTTTCTGCCTTTTCTTTAGATGCGTTTAAGTTATTAAAAGAGCAAAATTATATGGCTTTGGTTTTGTATATTTTTAGTTCAGTTATATTAGGATTGTTAGCTACCATCTTAGGATATTGGATGGTAAAAAAATGAAATTTATTTTAAGAGAATTTTTTCTAAAGAAGCCAAACTTATTGGTTTAGTGATATAATCTACAATAGAGGAATAGGTATTAGATTTTTCTATATCTTCTTTGGCAATTGAGGAACTTACAATATAAATTTGAATATTATTTTTTTCCGGATGTTTCCATAAATCAAACATTTCCATAAACTCCCATCCATCCATCAAAGGCATATCTAAATCGAGTAAAATGATGCAAGGAACTTTTTCATTGGTTAAGTTGCAAAGTTTTTCCCATGCTTCTGAGCCATCCATAAAACTAAATAGATTAGTAGAAGGAAGCATTTTTTGTAGCAACTTTTTTACAACCAATTGATATATAGGATCATTGTCTACAATATATATAGTTGAAATATTTTTCATATATATTGATTTAGTGCTAATTTAATTAAAAAAAATTAAACTTTAGGTATTTTAACGATAAAAGTTGTTCCTTCCATTTCCTTGCTTTCTACTTCAATAGTTCCACCCATGGCTTCCACTTGATTTTTAGTCATAAATAAGCCCAATCCTTTGGTAGAAATGTTTTTGTGAAACATTTTATACAATTGGAATACTTTGTGTTCTTTCCCTTTAATATTCATTCCTAAGCCATTATCTGAAAATTCTAACACCGTAAAGTTTTCATTTTCATAACCTTTGATTTTTAAATACGATTCTGTTTTTTGGTTCCTAAATTTAATAGCATTGGAAATGATATTGTATAAAATACTTTCTAAAAAAGCTGGATTGATAAAAATAGTAAGTTTTAAATCAAAATCTTTGTGCAAGTAAAAGTGTGCCTCTCTCATTTCTTTTTGTAAGGGAATGATCGCTTTATCTACATACTCATTTAAGTTTAAAGTTTTTTTACTGCTTTCGTTGTTAATTTGTTTTTCTGTTAGTTGGGTTAAATTTAGCATGGTAGCATCTAATTGTTTAGCAACCTGACAAATTAATTGCAAATACTCCATTTGTTCCTCTATTTGTTCGGTAGCTTCTATTAATGAAGTTAACGACAAAATATTACTAGCGTGTGAACGAAGATTGTGTGAAACAATATGAGAGAAGTTCAATAATCGCTTGTTTTGTTCGGTAAGTACTTCCAATGAATTGGTTAATTGATTTTGTACTTCTTTTAATGTAGTAATGTCCATCATTATACCACGAACAGATTTATCACCATTAGGTAAACTAATTACATTCACACAATCTCGAATCCAAATTTTTTCTCCATTTTGATTTTTTATTGCATATTCAAGGTCAAACTTTTCCAATCTTTCCACATTAAACATGTAATCTTTTAAGGCTTTCTCTTTTTCTTCCTCCATAATGGATTCTCTAAAATTAGATTGGTTGCTCCATAATTCTTTAGGATACCCAAAAAAAGACTCTACCTTGTCACTTATAAAAGTAGGGGTATAGCTTTTCGGATTTCCTTCCCAAACAACACCTTCCACTGTTGCAATCAATGAAGTAATTTTAGCTTGACTATTTCTTATTTCCTGTTCTTGTTTTACTTTTTCTGTAATGTCTTCTGTAATAATAATTACACGTTGATAATTATCTTCAAATCCTTTGATGACATTCCATTGAAAATGTATATTTCGCAACTCACCATGAATTGTAGATACTAGTGAATCTGTTTTAAAACTTGTTTTGTTTTGAATGATGGAAATGATTTGGTAAGTAAAAGTTTCGTAGGCAATTTGAGGAAAAATTTTATCAAAATTGTTTAATAAATCTTCTTTTGATTGTGCTTGATGTAAATCCAAACATGCCTGATTTACTTCTACTACTTTGAGTAGCTGAATACATTTTTCAACAATATAAAAATTTTGGAACAAATAATCTCTTAATCCCAAAGTGCTTAAATCAAAAAATTCAAAAGTATTTAAATAGCTTTTTATTGCAGAAAAGTCTTCTTCCCAAATAGGAATTGGTGAATCCTTAAATAAACTTTCCATTCGTTGTTGGTGCAATAAATTAATTTCCTCTATTTCTTTTTTGTCTTGTATATTTTCAACAATACCCAAAAAATAAACCAATTCATCTTTAGGATTGGTAATTCCGGAAACAGTAATATTGCACCAAATAGGATAACCCTGCTTATGAACATATCTTTTTTGCAAAGAAAAATAGTTGATTTTTCTTTGTTTTAGTTGTAGAACTAATTCATCCGATGCATTTTTATCTTCTGTAAAACTGATGTCTTTTGGACTCAGCTGGGTAAGCTCCTGTGCATCATATCCAAGCATATTACAAAGAAATTCATTGCAATTTTCAATTTGAAATTTCTCCACATTTACTTTCATAATTCCAATAGAAAGTTCATTGAAAATAGCATGAAATACCTTACTGTTTTCTAGTAACTGCTCTCCTTGTAATTCAAGTTTTTCAATCAATGCTTTGGAATGTTGATGTAAAATTTGTGTTGCAAATAGTAAACCCAAATATATTAATAGCAATATGATCCAATCAAACCAAATCGACTTAAATATGGCATTTTTTTGGTAGTCGATAATATAAATTTTCCAACCTTCATTGCTAATTTCAGCAGAGGTAAAATAATTATCGAATGGTAATGGTTGATTTTTTACGTAGAAAATTTCTTTATTTTTGATTGGATCCCATTTTGAAAATTGCACACCAAAATCTTTTACTTGCCAGCCTGAAATGCCAACATGGTCAAAAAAAGTATTCAATTGTATGATTACTGCCGAAAAACCCCAAAATTCTCCTTTTTTATATACAGGAATTCTTCCTACGATGCCAAAACCTCCTTGCTTTAATTCGAATGGTCCTGAAAAATAAATTTTTTTGTCAAACTTGGTTTTATTGGCTTCTAGAGAAACTAATGGACTGGTAGTGTTTTTTAAAATATTGTATCCTATGGCACTTTTGTGTTTATCTAATGGGAAAACATATTTGATAATTCCATTAGGTACTAATTGTACACCATCAATATGTTTATTGTTAGCCAATAGTTCCTCTGCAAATTCTTCAAAATTGATAACTTTACCATCGTCACCTATTGCAAAAGCTAAATTTAAACAAACATTATAACTGTTTTTTAGTGTTTCTTCAATTCTGTCTTTAGTACTTAATAAATGAAAATGCATTTGTTCTTTCCTGTTTTCCTCTTTAATTTTAAATCGAAAAAAACCAATAGTAGTTACCATAATCGTTAATACGATTATCCATACCCACTTGGCAAATTCATTTAAAACTAATTTATTGAGCATATTATTCTTTGGGAATACAAATGGTAAACACGGTTAACTTGTTAGGGACACTTGATATTTCTAATTTTCCACGATTTAGTTGCAATAACGATTTAACTAAAGTTAAACCTATTCCAGTGCTTTTATCAGCATCTGCATATTGGATATTGTCTATTTGGTATTTTTCTGAAAGAATTTTTTCCATTTGTTGAATGCTTAGTCCCATTCCTTGATCTTTTACATGAATATGATAATGATGGGCCATACTAGTAATTTCTATATGAATCGGAGAATTGCTATAACTAAACTTAATTGCGTTATTTAAAAGATTTTGCATGATAATTTGAAAGTGCGTAGGGTCAAATGTAAATTCAATTGGGTGGCCAATTACTAACTTAATTTCGATATTTTTTAATTCAGCATTTAACTTTAAGTTATTGATTACGTTTTTGATAATCGTTTCGGGGTTGATAATGGAAGGATTGGTAATAAAGCCTTCTTTTTGACTTTGTGCCCAATGAATCATATTATTCAACATGTTAATGGTTTCTTTAACTTGGGATTGTAATTGTACCAACAAATTCTTCTTTTCTTCCTCCGAAAAAAAATCATGTTGCGACATAGTTAATACTTGGTCAATACCAGCTAGTGGACTCTTTAAATCGTGAGACAATACACTTAAAAGAATTGATTTGGTTTGGTTTATTTCTGTTAACTTTTGATTTTTGACTGCAATTGTTTGGTTGATGGATTCTAATTCTGTAGCATGTTGGTTTTTCATACTTATTTGTTTCTTGTACAAATAGACTACTAAGCTCAAAACAATACTAACAAAAACAATAAAAATGAGTAAAAAACGATAGTTTTTTAGCTCGCTTTCAATTTGTTCTTTTTCTAATGCCAATCGTTGGTTTTCATTCTCTTTTTCTTGAAGTTGTAAATATTTTATCTTCCTTATGGTGTTTTCGTTTACAACGGAATCTTTATAAATATTATGTAACTTTAAATACTCATATGCTTTTAAAGGGTTGTTATTTAGTACTGAAATTTCCCCAAGTATTTCATAACATTTATAAACTTCCCATTTGGACGGAATCTGCAAAGCTAACCCTAAAGCAATTTTTGCATTTTTTTCAGCTTCAAATAAATTTCCTTTTTTAAGGTAATATTCTGCAAGACCTCTATGGCCTGCAGTTTTTTCCCAATTACTTACTGGAGACGTGTGGTTGAATAATTTTTTATAATAATAAAAGGCAGAATCAATTTCATTGGTTTCCAATTTTAACTGACCAAAACGGTTGAGCAACATTTGCTCTGTGTCAATTCTTTTGGATTTAAGAGATAATTGATATGATTTTCTAAAATAGTATTGTGCAGAATCATATTGTTTGGCATCCATTTGTAAAATCCCTAAATTAAACAGATTGGCAGTGTTCATTCTGTCGGATAAAGGATGTTTAATTTTTAACGATTTTATGAAATATTTTCTTGCATTTTCTGTATTTTCAATTCCCATTTCTACCAAACCTATGCCAGTATAACATTTGGCTATATCTGAAGTTTTATTGTTTCGTTGGTAGATTTCCAGAGCTTTTAAAAAGTGTTCTAGCGACTCTTTATAATCTGCTGTAATATAGTTTATTACGCCAGTTTGGTATTCGATATCAGCTAAATAAGTCTCCACATAAGATGGTTTGTAAAATTCTTTAGCTTTATTTAAGTACTTTACCGCTTGTTTTTTGTCGTTGTAAATTTCATCTTTACTCTTTTGTAAATAAATTTTAATGCTATCTATTTCTCTTAAATTTTGGGCATAGGTAGCACTAAATAAAATCAAAAGAATGACTGAAAGGTATTTCATTTAAAGTAAAATAATTAGGATTAGCTAATTTAGGTAAATTATTAAATTACTTACATTTTTTTATCTAAAAAGAGAAAAATCCCAAGAAGTTTTTGATTGATAAGTTAAATTTCCATTACCTACATTCAGCGGACTTTGTATGTTGTTGTGATATAAACTACCTGTACCAAGTCCTTGAGGCAAAGGATTACTTTTTATAAAGGTCCATTGTGCTATGGCATTTAATCCAACATTGCTTTCTAAAGCAGAAGTTACCCACCATTGAATGGATTTTTTTTCAGCCAAATCAATCCATTGCTCGGTGTGTTGCCAACCTCCAATTAGGGTGGGTTTAAATATTAAATAGTGGGGATGTATAGATTCTAATATTGCTTTTTTTTCACTTATATCCCAAATTCCAATCAACTCCTCATCCAATGCAATTGGAATGGGAGATTGTTTACACAAATCAGCCATAGTTTCCCATTGTTTTGGGGCAATGGGTTGTTCAATGCTATGGATGTTATATTGACTTATTTTCTCTAATTTTTGCAATGCTTCAGATGGAGAAAATGCTCCGTTGGCATCAACTCTAATTTCTAAATCTTTTTCAGTAAAATGGGTTCGAATAAATTTTAGTAAGGCAAGTTCTTCTTCAAAATCAATTGCACCTATTTTTAGTTTGATGCAATGAAAACCATCTTCAATTTTTTGGATGATTTGTTTTTTCATCCAATGTTTGTCTCCCATCCATACCAAACCATTGATTGGAATTGGAGTTTCGATATTGGTAAAATTTGAAGGAAAAAGCAAAAATGGGTTTTCGCTTTGCAATGATTTCATTGCCATTTCCAATCCAAATTGGATGGAAGGAAATTCGTGTAATGCCTCCCAAAGTTGGGTGTATGGCAAATGAATGTTTTGTTGCAACC
Source organism: Flavobacteriales bacterium (assembly GCA_018335925.1). GTDB lineage: Bacteria > Bacteroidota > Bacteroidia > Flavobacteriales > Flavobacteriaceae > Flavobacterium. The sequence continues at coordinate 11,375 of JAGXRF010000116.1, read as the reverse complement.
ATTGTAGTTTTCCTTCATAATCGGGTCTGTCGTCAATACTTAATCCACGTAACAACCCAGCTTCTCCAATGCCGACTTTTTCATTTTGTTTTAATACTAAAAACCAAGTTTCTTTTTGGTTTAAAACACCTCGAGAAGTACCTGCAGCAAACTTAAATTGTAAATGATAAGGAAAAAAATGTAATTTCATTATAATTCAATGCTTTCTCCAATAGCAAGTAACATCAAATCTTTTCCAGCATCAAAGAACTTTTTGATGGCTGCTTCTTTGTCGATTTCAATATACCCAAACGTATCATAATGCACCCCCAACACTTTATCGCATTGCACAAAATCAGAGGCAATGATGGCATCGTCTACATCCATCGTAAAATTATCTCCAATTGGTAAAATAGCAATATCTAGTTGTACTTTTTTCGGAATCAATTGCATGTCAAATGTAAGGGCAGTATCTCCTGAAATATAAATTGTTTTATGCTCACCTTGAATAATAAAACCTCCTGGATTACCTCCATAGGTACCATCCGGAAAAGAACTAGAATGTACAGCATTGGTATAGGTAACTTTTCCGAAATCAAAATTCCAACTCCCCCCATGGTTCATAGGGTGGGAAGTAAAACCTTTGTTGCCATAATAAGTTGCTATTTCCCAATTAGAAACAATAGTAGCATTTTTTTGTTTGGCCAATACCTCTACATCTAATATATGGTCTTGATGTGCGTGTGTGATTAATATATAATCAGGTTGTATGGTATTTAAATCGATGTTACTTGCTTTTGGATTGGCACTAATAAAAGGATCTACTATAATGGTTTTTCCTTTAATTTCTAGTTGTAATGAGGCATGTCCTAAAAATGTAATTTTCATGATTTTGAGATTTTTAATTAAGATCTCATGATGATATCAGAGATGAAATATATTAAGCAAAGAGATAATAAAATGGAAATTAAAAAGGTGGTTAATGCCAATCTTTTTAACTCCGGATCTAAGTTTTTAGGGTCATGTGTTTTGTGTACCCTGATTAAGTGACTAAATAAGGGTAAAAATCCTATCACGTATAAGTATTGGTCGAATGCAAAACCTTTCAAAAAGCCGAAAAGTGTCAAACATATTATTGAGACTACTATTAAAAAGCTATGATACATTTTGGCTTTAGCTCCACCTATCATGACTACCAAAGTGTTTTTTCCAACTTTTTTGTCGCTTTCTTCATCACGCATATTGTTTAAATTCAATACACCTACACTTAATAGTCCGATGGCTATACTAGGTAGTAACAATATCCAATCCCATGTTTTGGTATATAAAAAGTATACGCCATAGGTGCTTACCAACCCGAAGAATATAAATACGAATACATCCCCAAATCCTCGGTAGCCATAAGGATTTTTTCCTACGGTATATTTAATTGCAGAGCCAATGGCAACGATTCCTAAAAATAAAAAAAACAAAGAATAATATAGGTATTGGTTTTTAAAGGAAACATAAATCAATAACAATGCGAAAATTAGAGTGATGCATGCGGTAATAAACATGGCATTTTTCATCTGACCGGGACTAATCAACCCACTTTGGATGGTTCTTTTTGGTCCAACACGGTCTTCATTGTCAGTTCCTTTTACTCCATCGCCATAATCATTGGCAAAGTTGGAAAGTACTTGCAAACCTATGGTTGTAAGTAAAGCGAATCCAATGATTTTCCAATTAAAATAGGATTGCGACATGGCATAAAAACTACCAACCAAAATTCCGGATACTGAAAGTGGTAATGTGCGTAGTCTGGCAGCTTGAATCCAATGTTTCATGATTTATTGATGTTAATTACACGAGGTAAAATGATAAATTAATTGCCCTTAAAATAACCATTCAAAGATAAGAAGTTTAAGGATTGGCTATGGTTTTGGATTAAAAATAAAATCAATTTTTTGTTCACCATCTTCAATACTTGCATGAATTTGATTTTTCACTTTTTGGTAACGAATGATCTTTGGAAAGTCGTTTTTAGGATTTTCTGCCACAAATCTATGTTGCTTTATTTCGGTTAATTCAAAATTGGTTGTGTTTTTACTTTCCGGCATTAAAACTTCAAAAAACCATTGTTTTTGGTGTTTTTTTAAATGAACGATTTCTTGCCAAATAGTATCTTGGTGTTTTAGACTAAATCCATGAGATTGATAAAAGGTATCATTGACTTTTTTCCAAGTTTCTTTGGTGATTATTTTAGTGCTGTCAGGAATTCTTTCCCAATGTCCAACCAGCCAATCGAAATTTTCGGAAGTTGTGGGTTGCTTTTGATTATTACATCCAATCATAAAAAACATGGAAACAATGAAAAGTCCTTTTTTTACATCCATTTTTTGTGAGAAGTTTCGGTTACATAAAGCCAATAATTTACCAAGGGTACAATTTTATTGTATTGCGTTGTGTTGAAGGATAAATTTCCTCCTGCAGTAAAAATAGTTACCGAACCAACATCGTATTTTTTTTGCCAAAAATACTGGGATGTTTCTACTCCTTGAATTTTATAAATTGGGATTAGTTCATGGTCAATATCCCAAACTCCACTGGTTTTTTGAATAAATGCTTCATTTACATGTAATCGATAATTTTTAAAGGCAATACCGGTTAAAATCCATACCAATAAAATATATATTACAACTAACAACCAAATAATTTCTAACGCTAACACATAATGTATAAAAGCAATTACCGGAATACAAAGAATACTTAAGATAAATCCTGAAATAATCCATTTTCTAATATTTGGATACAGCTTAATATTTAGGATAGGTACAGCCCCAAAAACGATTTGCAACAATTGTTGCCACTCTTGTTGGTTGGCACCCGGAATTTGTAATTTTTCCTTAGGTTTGGTAGTTGTTTTACCACTACTTGCTTGTTCAATGTAAATTTCCCACAAGCTGAATTTCTTTTGAAACCAATTTTGACGCAATAAAAATTTTTGCACCTTATAGGGTTTCAAAAGTACTTCTCTGGTTCTGAGTAACCCATAACGAAACAGCAAAGTATCTTCGTTTTGAAACACTTTGTAATCGAAAAAATTTAAAAGGGTTCGAACCAAATTTACCAAAAGCAAAAGTAAGATGATGGTTGGAATGCTAAATACCAAAAACTGTAAAGCACTCCATTGGCTCAAATAGTTTTCTACTTGTTGGCCATCAACCAATTGGTTGTCTTCTAATTTGTTCAAACTATCAATTAAACCAATTAAAAAAACCAAAAAAAGTGCAATGCTTTCACGGTATTTAGAGGTTAACCCAATTTTTAGTAAAGTAAAAAATGAAATTCCAAAAAGGGGTTTGCTTTCATTAATGTTGGTAGTTGCAGAAGTTTCCCCCTCCTCTGAAAGTTTTTTCTCCCCTTCTAATAATTTTGATTTTAACTCTTTGGCTAGTAATAAAGATAAAGCATTGATAGAAACTTCTTGGTTGCTACTCCCTGCAGTATCTATTTCTACATTATATACTTGTACAATTTTGTGTAAGATGTTTTGGGTGAGGTTTACTTGTTGGATTTTTTCTAAAGGAATGTTGATTTTGCTTTTTTGAATAACTCCTTTTTCTACCACAAATTCTCCTCGATTTTCGTCAATATAAAACCGGAAAAACCAATATTTTAAAAAAGCTTGGATGCCTAAAAATAAAATCACTCCAACAACAGAAAGAATAAAATAAAGATTAGTGAAGTCATTTCTAACCAATGTTACCAATAAAATTGGCCAAAATGCACGCAGAAATTTTTGGGCATCATAACCTAGTAAAATTAAAATGCCTATGGCAGACTGTCGTTGTGGTTGGTTAAAGCTCTTCATTGGTTAAATTTTCAGGAGCTTCAATTTTTATGTTTTCTACTAAAGGTAAACTACTGATTTTATCTAAAACCAAGTCTCTCCATTGGTAAGCTTCTTGCAATGCAATTCCGGGAATTTCTAAATCGCTACTATCACCACCGGCTGTAAAAAATTCTAAACTTGCCAAACCCAAATATCTAGAGGTCCATCCTTGGTGTACCGCTAAATGTTGAATTTTATTAAATGGAATGATGGTAGTTGTGGTGGTAATCACACCTCTTTTAAATAAAACATCATGGGTTCTAAAGCCATATTGTCTGGTTTTAATATGCATCAATTTGTATATGTGAAGCAATGCAACTAAAGCAAATAAAACAAAAACAATCCACCAAACGTATGGAATTTCTTTTTGTATAAAGAAATAATTAGATAACGTTAATACAATCAACACCAAATAAGTGATCCCATATTGCACATGAGCAACGATGGCATATTTGGAAGCAATTGGGGTAAGCGTAACTTCTTCAAATTTTGGAAGACTATCTAACGGTATGGGTAAATTATCAAAACTATCTGACATATTTTAAGGAATGTATTTTTTGTCAAAGTTTGGTTTTCTTTTCTCTAAAAAAGCATTTCTGCCTTCAATAGCTTCGTCAGTCATATAAGCCAATCGGGTGGCTTCTCCTGCAAAAACTTGTTGCCCAACCATGCCATCATCGGTTAAGTTCATTGCAAATTTGAGCATTTTAATAGAAGTTGGTGATTTACCTAAAATCTCTTGTGCCCATTCGTATGCAGTGCTCTCCAATTCGTCATGCGGTATTACTGCGTTCACCATACCCATTTCGTAAGCCTCTTGTGCGGAGTAATTTCTGCCCAAAAAGAAAATCTCTCTTGCCTTTTTTTGCCCTACCATTTTAGCCAAATATGCAGAACCATATCCACCATCAAAACTAGTAACATCAGCATCGGTTTGCTTAAAAATGGCATGTTCTTTACTAGCTAAGGTTAGGTCGCAAACTACATGCAAACTATGTCCACCACCAACAGCCCAACCAGGCACCACAGCAATCACAGCCTTGGGCATAAAACGAATTATTCGTTGTACTTCCAATATATTCAGCCTATGGTAACCATCTTCCCCAACATACCCTTGATGTCCTCTTGCTTTTTGATCGCCTCCACTACAAAAACTCCAAATACCATCTTTGCTCGAAGGGCCTTCGGCACTTAACAAAACCACACCAATAGAGGTATCTTCATGGGCATCTTTAAAAGCTACCAATAATTCACTTGTAGTTTTTGGTCTGAAAGCATTGCGAACATCCGGACGGTTAAAAGCAATTCTTGCCACACCGTTGTATTTTTTATAAGTAATATCTTCAAATTCAATTGCAGTTTGCCATGGGATATTTTTCATACAAATTTGTTTTTTGGTAAAGATAAAACTTACAATCTTTTTATAAAAGTTTGTTTGATGCATATTATTTTAATTTAAGAAATTATTTTTTGAAAATGATACCTAATTTTTTTAATTTTAAATATCCAAATACCAATACGATGAAAATAGCCCCTTTACATCCTAGAGAAGTTGAGCGACAAAAAGAACTTGAAACCTATCGGATAATTGATACCATGCCCGAAGAAGAATATGATGAATTGGTATTGTTGGCTTCTGAAATTTGCGATACTCCAATTTCATTAATCACTTTGATTGATAAAGACCGACAATGGTTTAAGTCAAAAATAGGGATAGATGGCAGTGAGACTAGTAGAGATTTGGCTTTTTGTGCCCATGCAATTCATCATTCTAAAGGTGTTTTTGTAGTTGCGGATGCCACTAAAGACGAACGTTTTTTTGACAATCCTTATGTAGTTAGTGAACCGAATGTAGTGTTTTATGCAGGTGTACCACTACAAACTGAAGGAGGTTTGCCGTTAGGAACTATATGTGTAATTGATCACCAACCAAAAAAGTTGACTGATAGACAAGAAAAGGCATTGCAGATTTTGGCAAAAAGAGTGATGAATTTGTTGGAACTTAGAAAACAAAAAAGAGTGTTAGAACAATTAAATCATGAATTGGCTTTTAAAAATGAAGCATTAGAAAAATTCTCCTACACTACTGCACATGACTTAAAATCTCCCTTAAACAACATAATTTCACTTAGTGAATTTTTACAAGAATCTCTTATTTTAGAGCAAGAGAGTCACCAAAAAATGTTTTATTGGATCCATCAATCTTCTGTTAAATTAAAGCAAATGATTGATGCTATGTTAGAATATAGCAAAACAGGTAAAGTTTTTGCAAACCATCAAGAGTGGGTTTCCATTGAACTTTTATTTAAGGATATATCGGATTTATATGCTTACAGAAATGATTGTAAGATAGAATGGAAATCTAATGTGGATAAAATTTATTTGACCAAAGTAGCATTGGAACAAATTTTACTCAATTTGATTTCTAATGCGGTAAAATATGGAGATAAAGAAATCACCAAAATTGAAATTACTCTTAAAGAAGATTCAAATGGTTACATCTTTCAAGTGCAAGACAATGGAAAAGGAATAGCTAAAGAACATCTTACAAAAATATTTGAATTATTTGAAGTGATTGAAGATAGTAACCCAATTGGAGATAATAGAACAGGTATTGGACTTTCCACTGTAAAAAAATTGATTGAAGAAATGAATGGTACAATCTCAGTAAATTCCGAAATAGGAGTGGGGTCTACTTTTATTTTTACCTTACCTAAAATACAGTAATTCAATATTTATATTTTATGCGATTATTTTTATTAGATTCCTTACACCTTAAGATACTTAACCGCTTTTAATTTTTTATTTTTGAACGCACAAACCCATGCTTAACCAGAAATTGATTTTAATGAGTCAAAAAAAAATAGTTGCAATTTTTCCAATAATTTTTCTTGTTTGGTTTCTATTACCTTTGAGTTGTAGCAACCAAAAACAATCTAAACAATCAGAAAATAACTCAGATACCTTGTCATTGTATCCTTTTAAAGTAAATCTTCCAGGCTTATCACAAAAAAAAATAAAAGATTTGGAAACAAAAATCCAGTCTTTTTACCAAGATAATTATACCGATTTTAATGGGGCTTTTTTGGTTGCCAAAAACGGACAAATTTTACTTGAGCATTACCAAGGAATTGCTAATTACAAAGAGAAAACAAAAATAGATTCAAATACTCCTATTCACTTGGCTTCTGTTAGTAAACCTTTAACAGCAACTGCTGTGTTAAAGTTGATTGCCGATGGAAAATTACAGTTGCAAGATAAAGTACAGCAATACCTGCCAAATTTTCCTTACCCAGAAACTACTATCGAAAGTTTGTTAAACCACAGAAGCGGTATTCCAAATTATTTAAAATTTGCGGAGAGAGATAAAAAATGGAACTCCAAAAAAGTTTTACGAAACGAAGATGTGGTAAATTATATGGTGCAAAAAAAGTTACCAAGAGTGAGTAATCATAACCGAACTTTTGCTTACAACAATAGCAATTATGTTGTATTGGCATTGGTTATTGAAATGGTAACGGGAAAAACATTTCCGCAAGCAATGAAAGAAATTTTGTTTGATCCATTAGGTATGGAACATGCTTTTGTTTTTGATTATTTTACACAAAAAGAACAGGTTTCAGGTTCTTACAAGAGCAACTACCAAATGGTGCCTTGGGATGAATATGATGCCTTGTATGGCGACAAAAATATTTATGCAACCCCAAGAGATTTATGGAAGTTTCACCTTTCTTTTTACTCCGATTTTTTGCCAGATCATTTAAAAGAGTTACAATTTAAAGGCTACAGCTACGAAAAAAAAGGTGTAAAAAATTATGGTTTGGGTTTCCGTATGAACGAATGGGATCAAAACACTAAAATTACTTATCATAACGGTTGGTGGCATGGAAATACTACTTCGTTTGTACACATGCATCAAGATACGGTAGTGATGATTGCATTATCCAATAAGTATAGCAAAAAGCCTTACCAAACCATTAAAATGAGTGCGATTTTCGGAAATTATCCGTACCAATTGCAGCTCAAAAAAGGCGAAACAGAAACGTTAAATATAGATTGATTAAAACGATAAATATTTGGTTATCTCCAAGCCGTAACCTATCATTCCCACTCGTTTAGATTGCTCTGAATTAGATATCAATTGAATTTTATTGATGTCTAAATCGTGCAAAATTTGTGCACCAATACCAAAATCTTTGACATCCATTTTTACTTGTGGCACTTTTAATATGCCTTGTGCTTGCATGTTTTTCAAATCTTTGATTCTTCCCAAAAGTTCCACAGATGAAATTTCTTGATTGATAAAAACCATGGCACCCTTGCCATGTTGTTCTATTACCTGAAACATTTGATGTAACTTGCTATCCACTTCTGAAGTAAGTATCCCTAAAATATCATTATTTACATGACTTGAGTTGATTCTGGTAGGAACTTCTTCACCTAAACTCCAACTTCCTTTGGTTAATGCAATATGTATTTGTTGGTTGGTGGTTTGCCAATAAGCTCTTAATCTATAAGTTCCAAAACGAGTTTGCACTTCAAAATCTTCTTTCTTTTGAATCAAACTATCGTGCTGCATGCGATATGCTACCAAATCTTCGATAGAAACAATTTTTAAGTCGAACTTTTTGGCAACTTTCATCAATTCTGGAAGTCTTGCCATACTACCATCTTCATTCATAATTTCAACGATTACTCCAGCTGGAGTAAAGCCTGCTAACCGAGCAAAATCTATGGCAGCCTCGGTATGACCTGTTCTTCTTAACACACCACCTTCTTTGGCAATTAATGGGAAAATATGACCTGGTCTACCCAAATCATGAGGTTTTGTATCCGGATGTACTAAAGCTTGAATGGTTTTGGCTCTGTCTAGTGCAGATATTCCGGTTGTTACCCCATTTCCTCTTAAATCAACTGAAACGGTAAATGCGGTTTCCATTGGGTCGGTATTGTTAGAAACCATAGAATGTAAATGCAGTTCTTTACATCTTTTTTCGGTAAGTGGAGTACAAATCAAACCTCTTCCGTGTAAAGCCATAAAGTTGATCATTTCTGGAGTTACTTTTTCCGCAGCAGCTAAAAAATCTCCTTCGTTTTCTCTGTCTTCGTCATCCACTACAATAATCACTTTGCCTTGACGTATATCCTCTATTGCTTCTTCAATAGTATTTAATTGAAATTCCTTACTCATTTTCTTCTTTCTTTTTAGGTTTGATTTTTTGCCATAATTGACGAATTCTTTGGGTAATTGGATCAAACAAATTAGTCATATCCATCACTCCCAAATCGTTGGTAGCTTTACTGGTTAAATAAAATGCTAACGGGGTTAATACAAACGACGACATCCATGCACCTACAAAAGGAGTAATACCATCTTCTTGTGCTACTTTTTTTCCAAATACATTGATAAAGTGAAAAATAATAAAAATAGAAAACGCAAACACAATGGGCAATCCAATGCCTCCTTTACGAATAATGGCTCCTAAAGGTGCCCCAATAAAAAACATCATCAAACACGAATAAGCTATCACAAATTTATCATGTACCGATAACCAATGGCTATTGATGTTCTTACTTCTGAATTCTTGATCAAACTTATTGTTTTCAATGCTATACATGATATTGCTCAAATTGGTTTTGGCAATTTCCAATACTCTTGATTTTTCATAGCCTTTAAACAAACTAAGTAAGTCGGTTGTAGAAGTTTTTGTTTTGCTCTTCTTTACTGTATCTAAAACTACAGGGGTTGTAGCTACGGATAAGCTTTGGTGGATATTGTCGGTAAATGATTGAATTTCTTTGTTTCGAATGGTTTCTAACGAATCGATGGTATATCGTAACTCGCTAATTTTAAGCATTTGATGGGTGAGCACTTCTGAGTCGTTTACATCCATTTTGTTCATCGGACTTAAATCAAAGTTGATGATGTATTTTTTAAACTCACTTTTGGCAAAGGGCATTCGATTTCTGTCGTTGTAATTTTTTGGGATAACATCTTCATAATAATACCCGTTATACAAAATCAATTGTAAAAAGTTTGAATTTTCGTTGCTTAAAAACTCTCCGCTTTCTGATTTGATGACTAATGGTGCACCACTTCCGGTACGGGAAACTTTATGAATAGTTACATCATCTAATAAGTTTTCAAACTCTCCATACTTTTTTTCAACTTTAATGTAGTAATCAGCAACTTTGCTAAATTGTCCGGCTGAAATAGCCATAGAAGGTTTTTCTTGCAGGATGTTTTTTCGAAGTTTGATAAACTCGTATTGTGACTGTGGAATGATGTTATTTGCAGTAAAAAAAGAAGCAATACTGATTAAAACAATTAAAAAAATCAATGGTTTCATGGCTCTTGCCAACGATATACCTGACGATTTCATGGCAGCAAACTCATAGTTTTCGCTAAAAGTACCAAAGGTCATGATGCTTGCCAATAAAACAGAAAGTGGCAAAACCATCGGGATGACAATAGGGGAGTAGTAGATTAAGAATTTAACGATAAACATTAAATCCAAATCTTTTCCTGCAATTTCAGAAATAAACAACCATATCCCTTGCAAAATAAAAATCAAAAACAAGATGATTCCTACCGAAAAAAAGGTAGAAAGAAAACTGCTAGTAATGTATTTGTCGAGGATTTTCACCTGATTAGTCTACTTTGTTGATATAGTAATTTGCGTATTTTTCTTTTTCAAAAGTAAACTGATTCTTAGGCAGCACTTGGTTGGTTTTAAAACTAACTACTGTTAATGTAGTTCTGGTATTGTTTTTGTCAACCTCAATCAAATTATAAATTTGCTTGGTGCGAGTATCAATTCCTAGTAAAATTTCTTTTCTGGTGTCTTTGGAACTAATCGGAATTAATTTGATGTATTGAATGATTCTTCCCTTGATGTTTTGCTCAATATCCCATTGGTACTTGTAGCCCGATTGAAAGAAATTCAAAATTTTGTTCGGAGTAATGGCATTTGGGTCGTTGTCATCGGTTTTTGAAATGGTTACTTCCTCGTCTTCCGGACTAATGGTATAGGTTTGCTTTCCGTCAAATATTTTGGTGATTCCCATAAAAGACAAATGGTATTTGTTACCTTCCATAATCACTCTTCCTTTGCTCTCTTGGTTGATTTTTTCTTTGGTATTTTGCAAAGTGTATTTGAATTCAATATCGATGTTTTTCTGACTCTTGGCATTGGCAGTTACTTCATCCAATAGTTTTTTTGCTTTATCGCTGTTTTGCGAAAATGCAACCATCGAAATTAAAACAACCACAATTCGTACTAAGTTTTTCATTTTAAATCTATTTTTCAATATTTCTTTTTTCCGTTTAGCTCTTACCTGCCAATCCCTAAAATAGGTTGACCGTTTTTTACTGATTATTTTTGATTAATTCTTTTGCTAAAATAAAAGTTATTCTGAAAATTTTAGTCCTTTCAAAGACTTAAAAATTTTCGGAGATAACTTTTATGTCTTTAGCCAGATTCATGGTTATATATTTCAATTATTGGTCTTTTAAATTCTT
>JAGXRF010000115.1 GCA_018335925.1 Flavobacteriales bacterium | reverse complement strand
GTGCTGCGGTTTCTACTTCGCCCAAATCAACTGCAAGTAGTTGAAGTCCGAGTTTTTCCAACTCAGACTTCACCACCATTTTGCAGCGACTACACACCATATTTTTGATGTATAGTTTCATTTATTCTATTGTTTCAACCGTTTTACCACAACTCAGCATTTTAGAACCGTAGTATGGGTTCTTCACGGTGTTTTCTTTACTCAACCAATTTGCACCTTTACCATTGTTTGCCATTGGGCAATGTTGGTAATATGTAGGCGTTTCTTGTTTGGAAACTTTGAAAAGTTGATACATATTGTCAGACAAAGTATTGAAATGGTCTCTTTGATGCCCATCATCTTTGGTTTCTTCGATGTGTTCGGTATCAAATATCAAGTCCTTCATTACTTTCATCCAAACAGTATGTTCTTCATTGGAAAGTTTGTTCATCTGCACGGCATTAAGAGCGTTGAGCAATTCTTTTGCTTTGGCAGAAGCCAAGTTGCCATCAGATTTTACCAAAGCATCTTTTAGTGCGAAGTAGTTTTCAAAAACTGATTTGAGTTGATTTACTTCTTGCTTTGTTTCTGTTGACTTGTCAGTTGCCCCACCGTGATTGTGATGTTCGTCAATCGCTACTGCTTTTACAGTTTCCGATTTTTTTACACGGTCGTATTGACAACATTCAGGAAGTTTCGCATAGACATCATCAGGTGCAAGAAATTGGTCGCTATCGTAACCTGCCAAAGCAATGCGTTTCAAGATTTCGTCTTGATTGGTTTTGCTTGGGTCATAAGTCAGGGTAGCCATTTTGGTATCTTTGTTCCAATCTACCTGTGCTACTTTCTTGACATTCCCTGCTTTTTCAATGGTCGTTTCACACATACCACAGTTACCGTAAATTTTTACGCTTTCGGTTTTAGCGTTTTTGATTTTAGCGTTACACGCTGTAAACGATAGCAATAGCGTAATTGCCATCAATATTTTTATTGATTTCATTTTTTAAAATTAATTGTTTAACGTAAAATTGAGAAATTGAAAGCCAATAATTGCTTTCAATTGGACAGACCTATGGCTGTCAAGGCAAGAAATCAGCCTATTTTGGGTGGTAGCCAAATAGAAAGGAAACCTGATGAATAAAAGCTATCTTGGTAATAAAAATTCGGCTTGTTAGGGATTAACTTAATGCCTGAAAATTTGACTAAAAATGGAATAGTAAAATTTGTATGGTTTGAAGGACAATGACAGTTTGGGTTACCGCATTTTCCATCACAATCTTTTCCGTGCTTACTGCATCGTCCTTTTTCTGTGTCGCAACAACCTTTCTTTACCGCTTTGGTGTCAGTTTGCTTGCTGCAATTATTTTCTATGTTTTCAGATTTTGACCCACAAGCATAGATGTCTGTTGGTGTCAGAAAGAAACCAATCAGGGTGATTAATGCTATGTAAATAAATCTTGTCATACTGTTTCAAAACGCAAATTTACAAATTTTATTCGGTCAAGCGTTGGCAAAAAACAGCTCTTTTGGTTTTTGAGCGTTGGCTTTTGTGTCGGTAAAAACCAAATGTGCTGTTTGTGCGGTCGGCTTTTTACAATGAGGCACAACAAAATTGTTTATGCAAAGTAAAGCAAAACGACAAAGCCATATAATCATTTAAATGATCAAATTTTAAAATGATAATGACAAGGTATAATTAAAAAGCAGCCAATAATCTAAGCTTTTTTTAACCAAGCCAATTTACATGAAAATATAAAACAGCTTCCTCGTATTATTTGTGGAAACATCATAGAAATTATTGAATTTGAACGCAACAAAAATTTTGTTATTTGGATCAATTGGTAGGTGAATTTGTAAAATGGAAGAAATAGAAAGACTTTAAAATAATCTGGAAAAGCACAATAAATTTAATGCATCAAAGTTATTTTAAGATATTTATATTTTTTTGACATTTAGATTTAAGAAACTACTAAATCATGTAACTCACCTATGAAAAACTTAAAGTATAGCGTATTTTTTAAAGTTTTTACCATCTTTATAATCACTTTGCTATTGTTAATCCCAACCTCTATGATTCATTCTTTAATAAGTGAACGAGAAAATACCCAAAACAATGCTATTTTTGAGGTTAGTAGTAAATGGGGAGAAGCCCAAACCATACAAGGACCATTTATTTCAGTGCCATACATTAAGTATGTGAAAGAAATTTCTAAGAAAGATTCTGTAGAGAGAATTGTTCAAGTTAAGGAGTACTTTCACTTACTTCCTTCCAAACTTCAAATTCAAGGCGAATTAAGTCCAGAAAAAAGAAATAGAAGTATCTACGAAATTGTAGTATATCAAACTAAAATGCAGTTGAAAGGAGAGTTTGATGTTAGTGAAATAGCTACATTAGATATTCCTATATCCAATATTCAATGGGAAAAAGCTGAATTTGTTATAGGATTAGATGATTTGAGAGGGATAGAAGAACAAGTTGACTTACAGTGGAATGGTTCTAATTTTTCTTTTCAACCTGGTGTATCAAGCAATGATGTAGTTAGTAGCGGAATTCATGCAGATGTTGAACTAAATGTTTCTGACAGCACCAAGTATTCGTTTGATTTAAATTTAGACATCAAAGGAAGTCAAATGCTTTATTTTACTCCAGTTGGTAAAGTAACAGATGTTTCGATTGCTTCCCAATGGGCAACACCAAGCTTTAATGGTGCTTTTTTGCCAGATACAAGAGAGGTTTCCAATACTGGCTTTTCAGCCAATTGGAACGTACTTCATTTGAACAGAAACTTTCCTCAATTGTGGGTTAATGATCGATACAAAATGGGAGACGCAAGCTTTGGTGTTGATTTACTATTGCCTGTAGATAGTTATCAAAAATCATATCGGACAATACAATACGCCATTTTATTTATCGGATTTACTTTTTTAGTTTTCTTTTTTATTGAAGTTTTACATAAAGTTTTCATTCATCCAATACAATATATTTTAGTTGGGGTCGCATTGGTGGTCTTCTTTATCTTATTACTTTCAATTTCTGAACACCTTAACTTCAACTTGGCATTCATCATTTCTGCCGTCTCTACGTTGTTATTAATTGCGGGATATGTAAAAGCAATTTTAAAGTCTAATTTATTAACAGTAGTTTTAACTGGAATCTTATTTTTCTTGTATACTTTTATTTTTGTGATTATTCAATTAGAAGATTTTGCACTATTGATAGGAAGTATTGGTATATTTATCATTTTAAGTGTTGGTATGTATCTATCCAGGAAAATCGATTGGTATCAACTACAACTAGGAAATTCTGTTGAAAAGTATACAGAAAATGATTAATATTTAACAGCAATAAACAATGGTGAAATGGTAAACATTAAAATGATGCTTTTTAGTCTTTTCTTTCTGTCCCTTTCTTTTGGACAGAACAAAGCTGAAAAAAGCAATCAAAAATTAGAGATTTCCACTGAATTAAATGTGGAAAAATTAAAAGAAGCCGTAAAAAAAGAAATTGAAAACAATCAAGCTAAGTTTATTGTTTTTGGAATTTCTGATATGCTTACCAAAGAGCATGTAAAATTTACAGAAAAATATGGCATTGGATTTTTTCGAGAAACTTGTGCTATATATCCAGCTTTAGAGCAAAAGGCAAAAATAACCAATGCTTTGATTGAAGCACATTTACATTCAAAGTTTGGAGATGAATGGAGAACCAACTTGCCTGAAACTCCATTCGGAATTTCACCAGATGGCATAGATTAGAATCATAATTAAACCAAATAAACTTGCTGTACCAAATATAGTAACCAAACATCCTTTAGAAACCATTCTTCCAATTTTTTGTTGCCTACCGCTTTTAGTTAATGGGATGCCAATTTGTTTAGATATTTTGGCTTTGGTAGCCGAAATTCCAAGCAATCTACTCCAAGAAAAACCACCTTTATTCATTTTATATTGATCATTTAAATGTATGTACAAAATACAACTTTTTTATTTAACATTCATTATAATATATCATTTCCATCTTCGTAATTTGTATCTTTGCCATCTTTGAAATGAAGGTAAAATAAGCACATGCAATTTGAATTACTGACCACCGATCCCAATTCCCAAGCTAGGGCAGGGGTCATTACTACTGATCACGGAACTATTGAAACTCCAATATTCATGCCTGTTGGTACCGTTGCCTCAGTAAAAGGGGTACACCAACGAGAACTAAAAAACGATATCAATCCCGATATCATTCTCGGAAACACCTACCATTTGTACTTACGTCCGCAAATGGATATTTTAGAAAAAGCTGGTGGTTTGCATCGTTTTATGAACTGGGATCGCAATATCCTAACTGATTCAGGTGGTTACCAAGTATATTCTTTGTCCTCAAACAGAAAAATTAAAGAAGAGGGTGTGAAATTTAAAAGTCATATTGATGGCTCTTACCACTTTTTTTCACCTGAAAATGTGATAGAAATCCAACGCACCATTGGTGCCGATATCATCATGGCATTTGATGAATGTACTCCATATCCATGTGACTATCGCTATGCAAAGAAATCAATGCACATGACCCATCGTTGGTTAGATAGATGCATTACACATTTTGAAAAAACACCACCAAAGTATGGTTACGAACAAGCTTTATTTCCGATTGTACAAGGTAGTACTTATAAAGATTTAAGAAGAGAATCTGCAGAGTACATAGCCAATGCAGGTGCTCTTGGTAATGCTATTGGTGGACTAAGTGTGGGGGAGCCAGCTGAAGAAATGTATGCCATGACTGAAGTGGTGACCGAAATTTTACCAAAAGACAAACCAAGATATTTGATGGGAGTTGGTACACCAATCAATATTTTAGAAAACATTGCATTAGGTATAGATATGTTTGACTGTGTGATGCCTACCAGAAATGCCAGAAACGGCATGTTGTTTACTGCTCATGGAGTAATTAACATTAAGAATAAAAAGTGGGAAGACGATTTTTCACCAATAGATGCTATGGGAATTACTTTTGTAGATACAGAATACACCAAAGCTTATTTGCGACATTTGTTTGCTGCCAATGAATATTTAGGAAAACAAATTGCTACCATTCATAATTTAGGCTTTTATTTGTGGTTGGTTCGCGAAGCAAGAAAACATATTTTAGCAGGAGATTTTAAAGTGTGGAAAGAACGAATGGTAAAACAAATGAGTAATAGGTTGTAGTGAAAAGTGAATAGTGATAAGTGAGGTGTTTAGTGAGATGTGAGAAGTGAGAAGTGACATTTGTATTACTAGCTACCATCAACCAACAACTATCAACTATCAACCATCAACCAACAACCAACAACTAACAACCAACAACTAACAACCATCAACTAATAAAGATGAAAATCATCGATAAATACATACTAAAAAGATATTTTGCCACTTTTTTGGTAATGCTTTTTATGTTTATTCCTATCGGAATAGTGATTGATGTATCTGAAAAAATCAATAAAATATTGATGAATAAAGTTCCAACCAACGAAGTGATTGCTCATTATGGGAATTTTATCATTTATTGGTCTAACATTTTATTTCCTATTTTTTTGTTTTTGTCAGTTATTTGGTTTACCTCTAAGTTAGCTAATAATTCAGAAATCATTGCAATTCTTAGTTCCGGTATCAGTTTTTCAAGATTTTTAAGACCATATATGATTGGTGCAGCTATTATTTCGCTTTTTGCCATGTTGATGGGTTTTTTTATTGTACCAAAAGCAAGTAAAGAATTTAACGAATTTTGGTATAAATATCTTAAAACAAATGTAGAGATTAGGGAAAGTTCCAATGTATTTAGGCAAATTGAACCAAATACTTATTTGTATGTAAGTGGATTTAACAGTCAAACCAAAACAGCATTTAATTTTCAATTAGAAACCTTTAAAGACCAAAAAATGGTTTCAAAAATTACTGCAACCAGACTGAGATACAATGAAAAAACTTCCAACTTTACCATGTTTGATTATAAAAAAAGAACCGTTGGAAAAGATAATGACCGTTTAGAGTATGCGGAAAAAAAAGATACTGTTTTTACCTTCGATTTAGATGATTTAACTCCAGTAATATATATTGCAGAAACCCTTCCAATAGATAAGTTGAGAAAATTTATCGCTAAAGAAGAATTGAGGGGCAACGCATTTGTAAATGTGTATAAAGTACAATATTATAAAAAATTTAGTTTACCCATTGCAGCATTCGTATTGACCATTATTGCAGTTTCTGTTTCCTCTATCAAACGAAGAGGAGGAATGGGAGTAAATTTGGCTATTGGTATTTTGGTAGGGTTTAGTTATGTGTTTTTTGATAAAGTTTTTACCACACTTGCCGAAAAATCGAGTGTAAATCCGTTACTAGCTGTTTGGTTTCCAAATATCTTTTTCGGATTAATAGCAATTTATTTATTGCGAAATGCCAAACGATAAGCTTAAAAGTTATTTACATTTACACCTCATTGTTTTTATTTGGGGTTTTACTGCTATTTTAGGAGCTCTCATTCAAAAAGAAGCTTTGCCTTTGGTTTGGTTTCGCATGTCGATTGCGGTGCTATTGGTAGGTGCTTATTTGTGGTTTAAAAAACAAAGTATCCAAGTTCCAGCAAGAATTTTAAAAAAATTATGGTTATTAGGAGTTATCATTGCTTTGCACTGGCTTACTTTTTTTTGGGCTATTAAAGTTTCAAATGTCTCCATTACATTAGCATGTATTTCCACGGGTGCTTTTTTTACCTCATTAATTGAACCGTTTTTTCAAAAACGAAAAATTATTGCCTATGAAGTTATATTCGGACTGCTTGTAGTAGGTGGACTCTTTTTAATTTTTCAAACGGAGAGTAATTATTACTTCGGAATAATTTTAGCATTAATTTCCGCTTTTTTATCAGCCTTGTTTTCAGTAGTTAATGGGAACTTGGCCAATCAAGTTGCTCCATCTGTTATTTCTTTTCATGAGTTAGCTGCAGGAGTAGTTTTTTTAAGTCTTTTTCTTTTGCTTACAGGCGGATTTACAATTGATTTTTTATCACTTTCTACTGCAGATTTTGGTTATTTATTTTTGTTAAGTTCTGTATGTACCGCCTATGCGTTTATTGCATCCGTTCAAGTATTGAAACATTTAACTCCATATACTGTAATGCTAACTATCAACTTAGAACCTATATATGGCATTTTACTAGCACTTATTTTATTTGGTGAAAAAGAACAAATGAATCCAAATTTTTATTTTGGAGCTTTAATTATTTTATTCACGGTAATTCTTAATGGAATTTGGAAATTAAGAAGAAAATAGGTTTAGATATAATTCTGCGGTTATATTTTGAAATTCATTTTTGTTAAGATTGTTTTTTATCATTGCCATTTAATTGAATATAGACAATTACAAAAGCAATCCCAAAATATAACTTACCTTTGTACAAATTATTTTTTTATGGATTTATTTCCGATGTTAGCCAAAACCTTTTTTGGTTTAGAAGATATATTAGCCCAAGAATTAAGGAATTTAGGTGCTCAAAAAGTACAAACCGGTGTTCGTTCAGTACACTTTTTAGGAGATAAGGGTTTTATGTACAAAGCTAACTTAGCTTGTAGAACTGCTGTAAGAATTTTAAAACCTATTCATGAATTTCCGATACGAAAGGAGTTGGATTTATATCATGGCATTCAAAAGATAGATTGGTTGCCAACTATCCAACCACATCAAACTTTCATGGTACAAGTTACAGAGCATCAATCTATCTTTAAAAACACACAATTTGTAGCATTAAAAGCTAAAGATGCAATAGTAGACCAAATAAGAGAGAAAACAGGAGAGCGACCAAATATCGATAAAGAATTTCCAGATGTAATTGTTCATGTGCATATTGATACCCAAAAGTGTAGTGTTTCCTTAGATTCCTCCGGAGCATCATTACATCAAAGAGGCTACCGAACCCAAACCAATATTGCTCCAATTAACGAAGTGTTGGCAGCTGGAATTTTGTTGTTGTCAGGTTGGAACGGTCAATCTAATTTTTTAGATCCCATGTGCGGAAGTGGTACTTTTTTAATTGAGGCTGCAATGATAGCTTGCAATATTCCGGCAAACTTAAATCGGAAAGAATTTGCTTTTGAACGTTGGAACGATTGGGAACCCGAATTATTTGAAATAGTTTTGGAAAGCTTGATGAAGAAAACTCGTGACTTTCATTACCAAATTATAGGGTTTGACAAAGCTCCAAGTGCCGTAAGAAAATCTATAGAAAACGTGGAACATGCAAAATTAGAGGATTATATTGCAGTTTCACACGAAGATTTTTTCGCTACCAAAAAGCAAACCGAAGGACCTCTTCATATGGTTTTTAACCCTCCCTATGGAGAACGATTACAAATTGATGCTAACGATTTTTATTCTAAAATTGGAACCACCTTAAAACATGGATATCCAGGTACCAAAGCTTGGATGATTTCATCTCATCTTGAGGGGTTGAAATTTGTAGGATTAAAACCTTCAAAAAAAATAAAATTATTTAACGGAAAATTAGAAGCCAAATTGGTTTGTTACGAAATGTACGAGGGAAGTAAAAAACAATCGATTTATTTGGAGGATTGATAAAGGTTTAGGTTTTCGTTATAAATTGGAGATTCCAATGAAAGAAAATGCATCACACTATGAAAAACATAATTTTGACCAACTTTTTTGATGTTTTTTAGTTTTTTGTTTTCATTGGATACCCAAATTAAAAAAGGAATTTCATATTGTTCTTTTGGTGCAAAATTCATTGGTAATCCATGCATAAATAAATTTTTCTCTCCTAACGATTCTCCATGGTCTGACACGTATATCATGGTGCTTTGATAGCTAGGCATAGATTTAAGTGTTTCTATTATTTCATTCAATAAATAATCGGTGTATAAAATGGTATTGTCATAGGCATTTATCAATTCTTGCTTGGAGCAATTGGCTAACTCCACACTTTTACAAACTGGGGTAAAAACTTCCATATTCTTTGGATACTTTTCATAGTAACTAGGTCCATGACTTGTGCTTGTATGTAATACAATCAGAATTTTATCTTTATTAGAAGATTCAATGTCAGATTTTAAATTAGTTAACAATATTTCATCTAAAAAACATTCAGGTGTTTTACAACCTGCTGTTAATTGATTTTTACGTTGCACTTTGGAAATGTGTAAAGGTGGTTCCCCCCAATTGGTAGTTTTCCATATCACATCAACTCCGTTTCGATACAAGTAATTTGGCAAAATTTCATGTAATTCATTCGTGTTTCGATGGTCTAATATACTTTTTACACTAGCTGTTGTGTATGTTGAAAAACTTTCTGCATCTAATAAAAATAAATTGTTTTGTTTTTTTAAAAGAGGGTTGGTACTTCTGGAATAGCCATATAAAGAAAAATTTGCTTTTCTCGCAGATTCACCAATTACCAATACCACCACACTTTTCTCGGTATTTTTAATTTCTAAATCAGGTAGTATAATTTCTTTTTCGTTTAGCTTGTTTTGATGTTTAAAATATAAATTAAGATTCACAACATAATTCCAAGGCATGGCCAAGCCTCCTAAATATTTAGAATGATTATCAATCCACAAAATATTTTGGGTATTTAATAATAGGACAGAAATTATAATTCCTATTGAAATACCAACTCTTTTTAGGAACTTTTTGTAGTGATCAGTTTCCGTTTTTATTTTAAAAATAATGATGGATGGAACTATGCCAAAAAACAGAATAAACAAGAGTTGTTTAATTGAAAAATAGCTGGTAGATTCTTCCCAATTTGTATTTACAACATTTCCAATCATACTTTCGTCCAAAATCACATGATAGGTATGAATAAAATACAAAGCCAAAGCATTAATGATAAATAACATAGAAATAATTATTTTACCAACTACTCTAGTAAACTGTAACAAGGTGTAAAATACTAGCCCATTTAATACGATTGACAATATAAACAAACTAAAAACCAACCATAAACCAAGAAATGAATTGATATTTATGTTTTTAAAAACATATTGAAAAAACGGATAGTAAAAAAAAATAAGATTGACAAAACTTATACATATGCCAATGGTAAAAAGTGATTTTTTATGAGCAAATATTTTTGAAAAAGCCATAGATAGCATAAAAAAGACAAGTTAGGCAGATAAAATAAACAAATAGCTGTTCTTCTGAAAATTTAAATAAAATTATAATAGTACTAACAAACAATAAAGATAGTAATATCCATTGGTTTTTAATGCTATTTACACTAAATGGTATATTCACTTTGTTCGAAACCAGAATTCCAATAATTCCGCAGACTATTCCGATCAATCCTCCAAATATGGTGTCCAATGGATAATGTGCACCAACTGCTACTCTAGATAAAGCTACCAATAAGCCAAAAAGACTTAAGCCAAGTACGTAAAGTATTTTTTTATTATTGGGTTTTGGTAAAAAGCTAAAAAACAACACCGTTAAAATAGAAAATACGGTAATGGAGTGTCCGGAAGGCAAACTGCTAAAACCAAAATTTTCGCATCCAACAATAACGAATGATTTAGTGCCAAAATATTCTGCTGGACGTGGAATTTTAAAACACTCTTTTAAAATTTTAGAAAAAATTCCACCAAATATTAAGGTGAAAAATAACGATTTCCAAAGTCTAGGAGAGGATTTGATTAAAACGGATAAACAACTTAAAAAAATAAATGCGTCCCCAAATTGGGTAATGTTTAATTGAAAGTCGTCTAAATAAGAGAGTTTCTTGTTTAAAAATAAAAACCAATTTTTCTGAAATTGAATATATTGTACATCTTTAACCACATGATTTAGTAGTAAAAATGCATAAAGTATGGTAATAATGGATATCGGAATTAAAAGTAACTTCCAAGATAAACATTGGTATTTTTGATCAATGGATTTGTTGCAAAAAAAGTTATTTGGGTGGTTTTGGAAAGGTGTAATCTTAAACATTTTAACAAAAAAATCCTTTAAAACTTAATAATTTATTTTATTAATTATCAATTGAACAATTAATTTCTTTAATCTATGAAGTGATTAATGAAGCAAATATATTTAATAATTTCTAAATTATTTAAGATAGTGTTTAGGAATTTTTAAGTTTTTATTTAAATTTAAGTCTTTGTTAAAGTTTAAATATTTTAAATATTTAGAACTTCAAATATTTTTCTGGCACATTTTTCTCCATCCATGGCAGCAGATACAATGCCTCCGGCATAACCTGCACCTTCTCCACAAGGATATAGTCCTTTGATTTGAATGTGTTGTAAGGTATTTTCATCTCTAGGAATTCTTACCGGTGAAGAGGTTCTGCTTTCCGGAGCATGTAAAATGGCTTCGTTGGTAAAATAGCCTTTCATCATTTGTCCAAATTCTTGAAAACCTTTTCTTAAAGTATCTGTTATAGACTCCGGAAATACCTCTCCTAATTCTATCGAAGTAGTGCCAGGAATATAAGATGTTTTTGGGATTACTGTAGATACTTTTTTTTGAGTAAAATCAACCATGAGTTGGGCCGGGACTTTTTGACTTTTTCCGGCCAACTCCCAAGCTTTTTGTTCAATCGATTCTTGAAATTTCATTCCTGCTAATGGTCCAAAAGCTGCAAATGGTTTAAAATCTTCTAATGTAAGTTCTACTACAATTCCGGAATTAGCTGTAGCTTGGTCTCTTTTAGATGGCGACCAACCATTGGTTACTACTTCTCCCGGGTTGGTGGCACATGGTGCTATGATACCGCCTGGACACATACAAAAAGAGTACATGCCTCGGTTGTTTACTTGTTTTACGATGCTATACGGAGCAGGAGGGAGGTACAAACCTCTATCGGCACATTTGTACTGAATTTGGTCAATTAAATGTTGAGGATGTTCTGCACGAACCCCTAATGCAAAAGGTTTGGCTTCAATAGCAATTCCTTTGTGATGTAAAAGGGCAAAGATGTCTCTTGCAGAATGTCCGGTTGCCAATATTACATGTTTACTAGTGATGTTATCGCCATTTGCCAAAACTACGCCTTGGATGCTTTGATTTTTAATAGAAAAATCTACTACTTTGCTATTAAAATGAACTTCACCACCACAGGCAATGATTTTTTCTCGCATGGCTTCAATAATACCCGGAAGTTTATTAGTGCCAATATGCGGATGGCTATCTACCAAAATATCCGGTGAGGCTCCAAATGCAACAAACAAATGTAGGATACGTTCAATATCTCCACGTTTTTTGGAGCGAGTATACAATTTTCCGTCTGAATAGGTGCCTGCACCCCCCTCTCCAAAACAATAATTAGATTCTGTATTAACTATGTGGTCTCGATTAATAGCTTTTAAATCTCTTCTTCTGTCTTTTATATTTTTTCCTCTTTCCAATACAATTGGCTTCAATCCAAGTTCTATCAATTGCAAAGCTGCGAACAATCCTGCTGGACCAGCACCTATAACGATTACTTCTTTTTGGTGGTGCACCATTGGGTAATCGGGCATCCACTCTTCTTTTACAGGAGGAATTTCTCCCCGAAAATACACTACAATGCGAAGTTGTATTTTGATTTGACGTTGCCTTGCATCTACCGATTTTTTTCGAATATGCCAATGTACTATATCCTCTTTTTCACAATGGATGTGCAGGATGAGTTGTTGTAAAGTAGCTTCTGCATTTGCAGCAGTTTCTGGAGTAACCGGAAGTAATATTTCTTTTGGCATGGTGCAAATGTAGTTTTTTTGAACCATGTTTTGAAATGTATTACCTTAGCTTCACTTGACATATATAATAGACATGATACTACCAACCCTACCAAAAGATTGGATTTATTTGCAACCTATTTTACAAACACCTGAATTTAAAAAACTTTGGGATAGGGTAGAAGTGGCATACGAAAACTCAGAATGTTTTCCTCCAAAAGATCAAATTTTTCATGCCTTTGAAGCTTGTAAGTCTTTTGATTTAAAGGTAGTTATTTTAGGTCAAGACCCTTATCATGGTATGGGAGAAGCACATGGTTTGAGTTTTTCCGTACCGGATGGAGTGAAAATTCCACCTTCGTTAATGAATATTTTTAAAGAGATTCAACAAAACTACCAACAAATTTTTTTACCAACCTCAGGTAATTTAAGCAGATGGGCCCAACAAGGCGTTTTGTTGTTAAATGCTACTTTAACAGTAGAAAAAGACCAAGCCAATAGCCATCAACATTTTGGATGGCAGGCCATTACAGATGCAATCTTAAAAGAAATTTCAACGCACCATCAACATATTGTATTTATGCTATGGGGAGCTTTTGCCCAAAAAAAGGCAAAATTTATTGACACTTCCAAACATCTGGTATTAACTTCCGGACACCCATCTCCACTTAGTGCCAATCAAGGAAAATGGTTTGGAAACAGGCACTTTATTTTAGCAAATGAGTTTTTGTCACTTCATCAAAATTGCATGATTGAATGGTAATTGAAAGAAGCTAAAGTTTTAAGATTTTTTTTACTCAAATTGATCTTTAATAGGTAATTATGTATAATTTTATACAATAATTACACCTATCGATTTTTAGGTTATGCATCAAGACAATAAGGATTTTACAGAGAACTATTTCTCTCTATTTCAATCGCATCCTTTTCCTACATATATATGGAAATTAAAGGATAACCAATTTATTTTAAAAGAAATCAACCAAGCCGTATATCAAACTTTAGGAAGCAAAGCGGAAACTTTACTCGGAATTTGTGCAAAAGATTTATACTATGACAATTTAAGTATTGTTGATAAAATGCATCAATGCTTAAAAAATCATTCAAACTTTCAAGAGGAGCTTGAATATTTTTATAAAACCATTCAACAAGCCAAATTTATTCGTGCGTTTTACATTTTTGTAGATGAAGAAACTTTAGTAATCCAAACCGAAGAAATAACTTCTCAAAAAATAGCCGAAAAAAAATTAACTGAACACAACCAATTATTGAAAAATTTTATTAATAATAGTCCGGCTGCTTTAGCAATGTTAGATACCGAGTATAAGTATTTGGCTGTTAGTGATAAGTGGATAAAAGATTATCAATTGGAAGGGAAAAATATAATAGGAATGTCACATTATGAAGTGTTTCCAGAGATTGGTGAAGAGTGGAAGCAAATTCATATTAATTGCATGAAGGGAATTCCTGCTTCCAACGATGAAGATTTATTTATTCGTGAAAATTATTCAGAGCAATGGCTGCGTTGGGAAGTAAGACCTTGGTATAATCAAAACCAACAAATTGGTGGATTAATAATGTTTACAGAAGACATTACGGTTTCAAAAATTTCTGAAAAAGAACTCAAAGCAAGCGAGCAAAGGTTTCAAAAATTAGCAAACAACACCATTGTGGGAACTTTCATATACAAAAACGGTAAGTTTACATATTTTAATGAAGCATTGGCAAAAGTGTTTGCATATGATATTAACGAATTTCAATATCTTTCTTTTAATGATTTAGTAAGTTCAACAGATTTGCCATTGTTTGAAACTATTTTAAATGTAAAGAAAAACGAAGATTTCAAATCTACCCAGTTTGAATTTTCGGGTAAACAAAAAAACGGTAGTGAAGTTTATTTAGAGATTTTCTGTTCAACCATCGAGATAAACCACCAAAATGCTTTGATTGGGACCATTATAGACATTACTACCAAAAAAAGTGCCTTATTAGAATTAGAAAAAAGTAAAAATAAATTTTATCAAATTTTACAAGATATTCCGGTTGGATTGGTAATTGATAACCAAATAGAACAAACACTATTTTATAACAAAACTTTTATACAAATGTTTGGATATCAACCGGAAGACATTCCAAATATTGATGTTTGGTGGGAAAAGGCTTATCCTGATATTATTTACAGAAAACACATTCAAGAGGAATGGAAGCGAATTACAGAAGATGCTTTATTGAAGCAAACTGTTTCAGAGCCAATTTTGGCTTTTATTCGTTGTAAAGATGGTTCAGATAAATTTGCTGAAGGATTTTTTACCAAAATTGGTGAGGAATATATCACTGTTTTTCAAGATATCACCGATTTAAAAAATAAAGAGATGACGCTTCAAACTTTTAATGAACAAATAGTATTACAAAAAGAAGCCATTGAAAAAGCCAAATTGATAATTGAAGAAAGCGAAACAAAATACAAAGAAGCCCAAAAAGTTGCCAAAATTGGAAGTTGGGAAACCAATATTGACGACTTAAAAGTAACTTGGTCCGACCAGACGTATGAAATCTTTGATTTATCGCCTGAAACCTTTAGTCCAACCCATCACACTTTTTTAAAATATGTACATCCGGATGACCAACAAATGGTGGATGATGCTTTTAACGCATCTTTTGCAACTAACCATTATAATACATTACAACATCGCATTGTTACTGCCACCGGAGCATTAAAGTATGTTGAGGAATATTGGAAAGTTAATTTTGATGCAAATGGGATTCCGGAGAGAGTTTTTGGAACTTGCCAAGATATTACTGAAAAGAAATTAGCAGAATTAGAAAAGAGTAGAATTATGCAAGATTTGCTGCAACGCAATAGAGATTTAGAGCAGTTTTCTTATATTGTTTCTCATAATTTAAGAGCACCAGTTTCTAACATTTTAGGAATTAATCACTTTTTACAAGAGGAAAATTTAACGGATGATGACAAATCACAATGGATTACTGCTTTGAACCAATCTGTGATTTCTATGGACACCGTAATCAAAGATTTAAATCAAATTTTGCAAATCAAACGAGATGTTAGTGAAACCAAACAAAAGGTAGGTTTTTCTAATTTATTAGAGGATGTAAAAAGTTCTTTTTCTACATTAATTCGTGAAGAGCATATTGAAATTACATCTGATTTTTCAGCAATAAATGAAATGCATTGCATTAAAAGTTATTTGTATAGCATCTTTTATAATTTGATATCAAATAGTATTAAATATCGTCAGCCAAATATCGAAACCATAATTGAAGTAAAAAGCCACCTTGTAAATAACCAAATATTGCTTACTTTTTCAGACAACGGATTAGGAATAGATTTAAAAGGAAAAGGTGCTCAAGTATTTGGTTTGTACAAACGATTCCATCATCATATTGATGGGAAAGGTGTAGGATTGTATATGGTGAAAACTCAAGTGGAGACTTTAGGAGGAAAAATTAGTATGGATAGCGAAGTGAATGTTGGCACAACCATTAAAGTGGTATTTGATACCAACTAAAAATGCTTTAAAGCTTCTTTTTTTGCTAAGTTATTTCCTTGAAAATCAATACTGTTTACAAATGTAAACACTTGTAAAGCACTTGTTTTTGCATATTGACGAAGGCTCCAACCAATGGCTTTTTGAATAAAAAAGTCTTTCTGGTTTTGCAATAATAAGACTTGTTTTTTTAGTAACTCCCAATCAGTTTCTTGTTTATAAAACAACGAAAATAACAAAGTGCTTCGTTGTAACCACAAATGTTTACTTAGGGTATATTGGTCTAAAACTTCTGTGATTTTTTCAGGAAACTTTTTTAAATAAATACCCAAAACATGAGCAGCTAAAAAATCAACAGTATCCCACCAAGCATTGGTTTGTAACATGAATGTGATATGCTCGATGTCTGAAATTTCCGGCTTTTTTTGGACTCTCAATTTTGCCAATTCCATAGCAAAATAGTGATACTCTCTACAACTTTGTTGGTGTAAATATCGGATAAAGTCCCATTGCATAATTTCATTACTAATTGCCGACTTTTTAAAGTCCCTCAAAATTTCTTTTCGCAAAGTTGCCGGGATTCCTAAAAAAGGGAAATGATTTTTCATGTATTTTGCCATTCCTACAGCAGCTTCTCTGTCAGCATGAGGCAATAGCATGGAATCCAATAAATAAAAATTTCTATATACCGAATTTTTCATTAGCTATCCATTGGATTAGTTGTTGCATACCTTCCGAAGCTCCTTTTTCTATCACATGCAAAGGTTGAATTAAATCGTAAATCATGGATGGTTTTGGATCGATGTATACTACCGGACAACGATAAGGAGCATCGTGCATCAAACTTGCAGCCGGATACACTTGTAACGAAGTGCCAATCACAACTACCAAATCTGCATCTCGAATGATTTCTTGTGCCCGACTTAATTCCGGCACCATTTCGCCAAACCAAACAATATGAGGTCTTAGTTGGTGTCCATCCGAATCGGTATCTCCTAAAAACAGGTCGTTTTCCCAATCCAAAACATAATCTTCGTTATGAACACTTCTTACTTTGGTAAGTTCCCCATGCAAATGCACGATATGGCTACTCCCTGCTTTTTCGTGTAAATTATCTACGTTTTGGGTAATAATCCATACTTCATGTTCTTTTTCTAAAGAAGCAATAGCCAAGTGTCCCTCATTAGGTTGTACTTCTTTTAACTGCTTTCTGCGTTGGTTGTAAAAATCTAAAACCAATTCCGGGTTTTGTTGCCATCCTTCGGGTGAAGCCACTTGCATTACATCATGCCCTTCCCATAAGCCATTAGCATCTCTAAAAGTTTTGATGCCACTCTCGGCACTCATACCTGCTCCGGTTAAAAAAACAATTTTCATGAAGAATTCTTTTTACAAGAAAAGTCCGAAGATAGCAATTGTATAGGATTTTACCAATAGCATAATGAACTTGAGTTTGATTTAAATTAATTAGTTTGTGAGAAACACTTTGTGGTACTCTGTGGCTTCTTTTTGACTTTTGTGCCATAATAAAAAGTAGCTGTAACACAAAATGCACTAAGTATACACAAAGTTACACTAAGAATATCCTAAATTTAATTACATAACGCTATTAATATCAAAAACTTAAATATGTTTCTTATGTCGAACTCAAGTTATTATATATAAATATTCATCCATTTTTAACGCAGAGTCGCAAAGTTCGTAAAGTTCGCAGAGATTATCTTTAAACCTAGTCATAGGTGCTATAATTTAAAATTTTAATTGAACTCACATGCTTTAGTCCACTACAATATTTCCTGCCAATTCTAACAAAAACAGTTCCGATTGTTTGGCTAAAAAATGAGCTTCCGTTAAACGAATTACAGTATTCGAATAATTTTGTTGTGCTATTCTAAAATCAACTGCAGGAATTTTACCAATAGTGAATTTATCTAAAGTAATGTCTAAATTTTGTTTGGCAATTTGCTCATTTTTTTGTTCCAACTTCCACAAACTTAAATTGGTTAAATAACTTTGATAAGCTTGGTGAATTTGCGATTGCAAAGTGTTTTTTTGACGTTCTATTTCTAATTTAGTATTTTCTAGCAAGATGCTTTCGGTTTTGATGCGTCTATTAACTTGGTTGCCATCAAAAACATTCATGGTGATGCCAAATCCATAAGTCAGGTTTCTGCCTTCCGACTCCACAATAAACCCAAAAGGAGATTGCGATCGAACAAAATCATATCCTCCTCTAACTGCAATGCTCGGCAAACGTTCTCCTTTGATTTGCTTGATTTGCGATTCCTGAATTTTTTCACGCAAATAATTGGCTTGTAAAGTTGGATTTTGGTTGTTGGCTAACTCTAAAATTTCTGCCAATTGTAAGTTTTCAGCAACATCAACTTTGTTTTCTACATCAAAGTTTTTACTTGCTTCACGGGCCATTAATTCATTTAAACGAATTTTGGCTAACTGAATTTGCTCTAGCATTCGCATCAAATTAGATTGGTCAGCCAAGTAATCTACTTCAGCATTTAACACTTCTAACTTAGATGCTTTTCCAATTTCATATCTGGTTTTTGCGGTATTCCATCGGTATTCCGAAACTTGTACGATGGTATCTAACGCTTTTTTCTGTTTAGATAAATTTACAATCAAATTGTATTGGTTCATTACGGCCGACACATTTTGCAAAACAGCAATCCTCACTTCGGTTGCACCGAGTTTTTCTGTTTCTGCCAATATTTTTTTTCTATGAAACATTTGAAAACCATCAAAAACAGTCCACTCTAATGCCAAACCATAACTTATATTAAAGTTTCTTGCTCCATCAATGTCAATTTCGTTGCCACTTGCTTGGGTTAATGTTGCATTTTGTAATGTATTGGTGTTGTTCACCAAAGCAGTAACTCTAGGTAACATTCCGGCATTGCCAATTTGGTTGTTTTCTTGGGCAACTTTAAGCTGGTTTTTTACTATTTGAATGTCAAAGTTGTTAGATAAAGTGATTTCAACTGCTTGCTGTAAAGTCAGTAATTCCTGACTTTTCAAGAAGTAAAAGTTGAAAAAGATAAAAAGTAAATATATTTTTTTCATGGAGCTTACACTTGTTTTTCGTAGGAATCGATCAAATCCAATTCCGATTTATGCTTTTTGGGTCTGGACCACATCCAATATATTGCCGGAATCACATACAAGGTCAATATTAATGAGAATACGGTACCCCCAACAATTACAATACCCATCCCCATTCTACTTTTTGATGCTGCACCAAGGGATAATGCAATAGGCAAAGCACCTAAAGCCAAGGTCAAACTAGTCATTAATATAGGTCGTAAACGCGATTCTGCTGCTTGCATCACTGCTTGTGTTTTATCCATTCCTTTTTCACGCAATTGGTTGGCAAATTCTACTATCAAAATACCGTTTTTGGTTACCAATCCAACCAACATTACGGTACCGATTTGGCTAAAGATGTTCCATGATTGCCCAAACAGCCACAAAGAGAATAAAGCTCCTGCCACTGCCATTGGGACGGTTAAAATAATGATGAATGGATCTACAAAACTTTCAAATTGTCCTGCCAAAATCAAAAAGATCAATAACAAAGCCAACCCAAAAGCATATAAAGTATTGGAACTACTTTCTACAAAATCTCTCGATTCACCACCCAAATCGGTTGTAAAGGTTTCGTCTAAAATTTTCTCTTTGGCAGCATCCATAGCCTTGATGCCATCTATCATACTAAATCCAGGTGCCAAACTAGCAGAAACCGTGGCAGACATGTATCGATTATTGTGGTACAATTGAGGTGGACTACTCATTTCTTTCATCTCAACCAAATTATCCAACTGCACCAATTGACCAGATTTAGATTTTACAAAAATATTGCTCAAGTCGTCTGGTTGGTTTCTGTCTTGTATATCAAACTGTCCCATCACTTGGTATTGTTTGCCATTCATTAAAAAATACCCAAAACGCACACCACTTAACGATAACTGTAATGTTTGTGCTACATCCAGCACAGAAACTTGCATGCTTTCGGCTTTTTCACGGTCAATAGTTATGTAAATTTCTGGCTTGTTAAATTTCAAGTTTACATCTGTAACCGCAAATACAGGACTGCTTGAAATTTCTTCCATAAACTTTGGGATATATTCCTCTAATTTCTGAAAGTTTTGTGCTTGGATGATGTATTGAATAGGCAATCCTCCTCTTCGATTTACTGAAATAGTAGGCATTTCAGATACAGAAATCTTAACATCTTGGTATTTTTTGGTCCAGCCAGTTAACTTGGTGGCAATATCTGCTTGAGAAGCTTCTCTTTCTTCTGGTTCTACCAATGAAATTCGAGAAAAACCTCTGTTTACCGAACCTGCCCCAAAGCCAGGAGAGGTCACGATCAAACTTACTTTTTTCTCTGGAATAGAATCGGTGATTAATTCGGACAAGTCTTGCATTACCATGTCCATATATTCATAGCTGGCACCTTCCGGACCAGTCACATTAGTCATTACCATGCTTCTATCGTCATACGGTGCAGTTTCTTTTGGAAGAATTTGATAAAAAAATACAATCATTCCGATACATACTCCAAGTATTGGAAAACTCAACCATTTTCGCTTCATGAAATTTTCCAACGAAGTAGCATAAGAAGCATTCATATTTTGGAAAAAGGGTTCGGTTTTTTCGTAGAATTTAGAGTGTTTTTGTTTGCCAGCTTTCATTAAATAGGCATTTAACATCGGAGTTAATGTAAGCGAAACAAAAGCAGAGATCAAAACCGCTGCTCCAATCACAATACCAAATTCTCTAAAAAGTCTTCCAACAAATCCTTCTAAGAAAATGATAGGCAAAAACACCGCTGCTAAAGTGATGGAGATGGAAATTACCGCAAAAAATATTTCATTGGAACCTTTTACAGCGGCTTCTATTGGATTCATGCCTTCTTCTACTTTTTTGTAGATGTTTTCGGTGACTACGATACCGTCATCTACCACCAAACCAGTTGCCAAAACAATAGCCAATAAGGTAAGTACATTGATGGAAAATCCACTAATATACATGATGAAAAAAGTAGCAATTAACGAAACGGGAATATCTATCAACGGTCGGAATGCAATAGCCCAATCTCTAAAAAAGAAATAAATTACTAACGTAACTAATAGTAATGCTATAATTAAAGTTTCTGCTACCTCCAATACAGCTTTTTTGATAAAAGTAGTACTGTCTATCGCAATGTTTAATTTAAAATCTTCCGGCAAATCTTTTTGGAATCTTTCGTATTCTTCGTAAAAAGCTTTGGAAATATCCAAGTAATTAGAACCAGGTTGGGGGATAATTCCCATACCAACCATGGTCAATCCTTCGTCACTCAAACGAGTTTCTAAATTCTCCGCCTCTAAACTTGCTTTTCCAACATCTTGTAATCGAATGATTTTATCTCCTTCTGATTTGATGATGATTTGGTTAAAGTCTGCTTCTGTACTTAAGTTTCCAACAGTTTTTACGGTTAATTCGGTTGTTTTACCAGTCAATTTTCCCGAAGGCAACTCCACGTTTTGGGCATTCAATGCATTTCTTACATCTAAAACAGTCAAGCCTAAAGCTGCCAATCGGTTGGGATCTAACCACAAACGCATGGCATATTTTCGTTGTCCCCAAATTTGCACACTACTTACGCCTGGAATGGTTTGTAAACGTGGGGTAATCACATTTTCGGCATAATCACTTAACTCCAAAACATTTCGTTTGTTGCTTTGCATGGTCATGCTAATGATTGGGAAACCATCCGAATCTTCTTTGGCTACCACCGGTGGTCCATCTATGTCTTGAGGGAGACTTCTGATAGCTTGCGAAACTTTGTCTCGCACATCATTGGCAGCCTCTTCTAAGTCTTTTTCTAATTTAAATTCTATACTAATGATGCTTACCCCTTGGTTGCTAGAAGAGGAAATATTTCGAATCCCATCAATCGAATTGATGGCTTTTTCTAAAGGCTCGGTAATTTGTGATTCGATAATATCGGCATTGGCACCTGAATAATTGGTTCGCACAGAAATAGTTGCTGCATCAATCGAGGGAAATTCTCTCACCCCTAAATAGGTGTATCCAATGATTCCAAACAACAAAATAATGAGATTGATAACGATTGCCAGAATAGGCCTTTTGATACTTAAGGTAGAAATACTCATGGGACTATCGAACTATTTTTACTTGCACCGGACTACCGTTTCGCAACGACATCACCCCGCTGATTAAAATGGTGTCTTTTTCTTTGATACCTGAAACTACGATTACATCTTTATCGGTTCTGTTGATGGTTTCAACAATTTGATCTTGGGCAACCCCATTTTTTACTAAAAAGAGCTTTTTCCCGTTTTGAATAGGAATAATTGCTTCTGTAGGTACCAAAATAGCATTTGGTATATCTTGTAGTGGTAGTTGAATTTGCACAAAAGTGCCTGGAATCAAACTGCTATCAGGTTGGTTACAAATGGCACGGATTTGCAAAGTTCGGGTGTTGGCATCTACCATTGGTTCTATGGCATAAACTTTGGCAGTGAAGTCATTGGATTGGGCTTTATTGCTAAAGGTTATTTCGGTGTTGGTGTTAAGTTGGTTGGCATATTTTTCGGGGATTGAAAAGCTCACTTTAATTTTGGTATTGTCTACCAAGTTACCAATTGAAGTGGTAGGAGTAAGGTAGGCTCCTTTAGAAACTTGACGAAGTCCGATTGTTCCTGAAAACGGAGCAACCACTTTGGTTTTTGCCAATTGAGCTTGAATAAAATCAATTTGCGATGTAGAAGTTACCCATTCTGCATAAGCAATGTCATATTCCTCTTGGCTAATCGCTTCTTTTTGTAATAACAATTTGGCTCTACGTTCATTTTCTTTGGTTAAAGTTTCTCTTGAAATTGCCTGAGCCAATTGTGCTCTTAAATCACGATCGTTAATTTTTAGCAGCAATTGCCCTTTGGTAACTCTTTGTCCTTCTTGAAAATATATTTGATCAACGATACCAGAAACTTCCGTTCTTAAATCCACCATTTCATTAGCTTCTAATGTGCCATTGATTTGTATAGATTGATCAAATGGTTGAAATTTTGCTATAAACCCTTGTACCGTTATGGCTGGTTTTGGACCGTTTTTTGGTTGATTGGTTTGATTTTTTTGTTGGTTGGTGTATACTCGGTAACCGATTAAGGATATCAGGACAAGGAGGGAAATAACCCACAAAAGTGATTTAAATTTCATTGAATATAGGCTTTATTTATTTTTGTGTTGATAAAACAAACAATCTTAAAAATAGTATTGTTTTATATTTGTATCGACAAATTTAGGAGGTTCGAATTGTTAGATAGGCACTATAAGGTTTTCTTTAACAAAATTGAATGCATGATTCGGTATAATTTTCACATAAATATTTATTGAATGACAGCTGCCCATTATTTGAAATATTTGCAAGAGTTTATTACTCCTGATAGAAAAAGGAGAATTGATGAAGTATTGCAACAACGAACCAATTTTTTAACGATTGCTTTAGAAGATGTGTACCAATTACACAATACAAGTGCTGTAATGCGAAGTTGTGAAATTTTCGGAATTCAAAATTTACATGTCATTGAACAACGTTTTGGTAAACGAGTGGATGTTGAAATTGCCATGGGAGCTCAAAAATGGGTAGACATTCATCGGTATCAAAAAATGCAAGATGCGGTAGATCTCTTTAAAAAGAATGGATTTCAAATTATTGCTACTACACCACATGAGGATGCAATTTCTTTGGATCATTTTGAATTAACACAACCTTCAGCAGTGCTCTTTGGAACTGAAAAATATGGTTTATCAGACGAAATTATGCAGCAAGCTGATGTGAAAATTAAAATTCCGATGAGTGGTTTTACAGAAAGTTTTAATATTTCCGTAGCAGCTTCTTTAATAATGTATTCCTTAACCAATCAATTGCGAAGTTCCAATTTACCTTGGCATTTATCTGATGAACAAATTTTAATGAAGTCTATTGATTGGACCCAAAAATCTATTAGAAGTTTGGCAGATGTAAAAAAAAGATATGAAGAGCAGTACGGGACTATTCCTCAGTTACCTCATTCATTTTTTTGATAGAAATCCAGATTCCTATGGTTAATGCCAAAGAAATAAATCCTAATGAAGCCCATTCTGGCAATTTATAATAATGAACAAATAACATTTTGATTCCTACAAAAGTCAAAATGGCTATCAAGCTATATTCTAAGTACTGAAATTTTTTCAACATGTTAGATAAAAAGAAGTACATGGAACGAAGCCCTAGAATGGCAAAAATATTAGAAGTAAACACCAAGAAAGGATCGGCAGTAATAGCCAAAATAGCAGGAACACTATCAATGGCAAACAAAACATCCATGATTTCAATCACAATCAATGCTACAAATAGAGGAGTGGCTACCAACAAATGTTTTTTTCGAACCCAAAAACGTTCTTTGTCTATTTGAGAGGTAATCGGAATTACTTTCCGAATGTTGCGATAAATCCATGATTTTTTTGGATTGAATTCTTCTTCCTCTTCTTGTTTTCTGAGCATTTTGAAAGCGGTAAACAACAAAAAAGCTCCAAAAATATAAGTCATAAAGCTAAACTTATTGATTAGCAATACACCAAAAAATATCATAATTGCTCTAAAAATAAT
Source organism: Flavobacteriales bacterium (assembly GCA_018335925.1). Classification (GTDB taxonomy): domain Bacteria; phylum Bacteroidota; class Bacteroidia; order Flavobacteriales; family Flavobacteriaceae; genus Flavobacterium. Next base: position 36,140 of record JAGXRF010000115.1, on the reverse strand, counting down.
CGCTCCAAAAACTCCCCAAAACAACACACGGTGTTGGTATATCATTGGTATTTTAAACGACTTAAAAATCACAGCAATCACAAAAATATTGTCAATACTTAATGATTTTTCTATCAAATAACCAGTGATGTATTTTAAAGAAGCATCGTTGGGAGTAATGTTGGTAGGATTGGCAACATAACCATTGGCATATACCCAATGAACAACAAACGAAAACAGCAAAGCAAGGGTAACCCAAATGGCTGTCCAAATACTGGCTTCTTTTACAGAAATAACATGGGCATTTTTGTTAAAAACTCCAAGGTCTAACGCTAAAAACAGGGTGACTAAGGCTAAAAAGCCTATCCAAACTAACATAAACTACGAATTCTTTTTCGCTTTAATCATTTGCTCGAGCATGTCCCACATTTCTTCCGGAATTTGGTCAAGTAAATTGAACTGTCCTGCTCCTTTTAACCACTCTCCACCATCAATAGTGATACACTCCCCATTGATGTAAGCAGAAAAATCAGAAAGTAAATAAGCAGTTAAATTTGCTAATTCTTGGTGGTCTCCAACTCTTTGGAGTGGTACTTTTTTAGCCATGTCAAATTTTTCTGCTAAGTCTCCAGGTAGTAATCTGTCCCATGCTCCTTTGGTAGGAAAAGGACCTGGTGCAATGGCATTGGTTCGGATGCCGTATTTGGCCCATTCTACAGCCAAACTTCTGGTCATGGCTAATACACCAGCTTTTGCAGTTGCAGATGGCACCACATAAGCAGATCCTGTCCAAGCATAAGTAGTAACAATATTTACTACTGTAGCTTTGGTTTGTTTGTTAGCAATCCAATGTTTTCCGAATGCCAAAGTACAGTTTTTGGTTCCTTTTAATACAATATCAATAATGGTATCAAATGCATTGGCCGAAAGTCTTTCGGTAGGGGCAATAAAATTCCCAGCAGCATTGTTGATCAACCCATCTACTTTGCCAAATTTTTCAATGGCAGTTTGTAAAACAGCTTCCACTTGTTCATAATGACGTACATCACAAGCAACCGGAAAACAAATGCTACCTGTTTCTGCACTCAGTTCATTTGCTGTAGTGGTTAATCTTTCTAAATTACGAGAAGTAATCACCACGGTTGCTCCAAGTTGTAACAAATATTTGGTCATTGCTTTGCCCAAACCACTTCCACCACCAGTAACAACTATGACTTGGTTTTGAAAGGTATTGGCTGGTAACATAGGGGTTTGATAGCTCATGTTATTATGTATGATTGGTTAAAATCCTAGTTTTTCTAAAAAGGTATCTCCAAAAAATATTTGAACAAATCCTTTCTTTTTTGGGTCAAATTGAATTATTTTCCATTGCTCATCGGTATGTTCATTTTTTACCAAAAGTTGCATGTCTGTTTTTTCGATAATAAAGGAATTTCTAATAACATCAAAGGAAACGTTTTCTGCAACCATTCTGTTTTTGTAAAACTCTTTATAAGCTTCAATTTCTTCAGCTTTTACCAAACTTTTTTGCTGAACAATAACTCTCAATGGAAATGAAACAATGATAAATTTTCCTTCTGCTAAATCAAATTCTTTAGAAAACTGAAAATTTACTTTTTCATCCATATAACTCATCGAAAAATTCTCATTATCATAAGATTGGTGAATGATATCCAAGAGTTCATTCTTTTCTATCACATTGAAAATTTCAGGATAGCTGCATTCCAATACCTTTTGAAAGTTTTTTTGGTAATAACTTTGGTACCAAAGCTTTGCTACTTCTTCCGGTTTATTTTGGGAAAAAGCAAAATTGGTTACAACAAAAAGTGTTAAGATTAAACGATAACCCATTCTCCTGTATTGATTAAAGATTCGGCTTTTTTGAATTTCATCGTTTCAGTTTTACCACTTAACACATGTTTGATGGTAACGGTATCGTTACGATTGATTTTTGGAGTTTCACGAACAATCGTTTCTGTTACAGCTGGTCTTTGTTGCGTTTGTCCAGCTTCACGAGCTTCTTGTCGCATTTGATCGGTGTTCGGAAGTTCGTCTTTAGAAGTTTGGTACTTTTCTTTTACAACTTGTTGTGGCTCTCGAATGGTTACATTTTGGTTATTTGGTAAATCGCCTTTAAATAAGAATGAAATAACATCTTTATTTACCTTGTCTAACATACCTTTAAATAAGTTATAAGCTTCAAACTTATAAATCAACAACGGATCTTTTTGCTCATGTACTGCTAACTGCACCGATTGCTTCAATTCATCCATTTTGCGTAAGTGCTTTTTCCAAGCTTCATCTACAATTGCCAAAGTGATGTTTTTTTCAAAATCAGCAACCAATTGCTTTCCTTGGGAGTCGTATGCCTTTTGTAAGTTGGTTACCACATTCAAGGTTTTTTGTCCATCGGTAAACGGAACAGCAATTCGTTCGTATTGGTTGTTTGGGTTTTCGTATACATTTTTAATGATTGGAAATGCTTCTCTCGCATCGCGTTCCATTTTTTCTTTGTATTGCGACATGGCAGCTTGGTAGCATTTGGCAATTACTTCGTTATCAGGTAATTTATTGAATTCACTTTCTGTAAAAGGTGAAGTCATAGAAAAATAACGAATCAACTCAAATTCAAAGTTTTTAAAGTCTTTGGAGATTTTATTCTGACCAACGATATTCTCGCAAGTATCATAAATCATGTTGGCAATATCTACTTTCAAACGTTCTCCATGCAATGCATGACGTCTTCTTTTGTATACTACCTCTCGTTGTGCATTCATCACATCGTCATACTCTAACAAACGCTTACGAATACCAAAGTTATTTTCCTCTACTTTTTTCTGAGCTCTTTCAATAGAACTTGTCATCATGGAGTGTTGGATTACTTCTCCTTCTTTCAATCCCATGCGGTCCATTACTTTGGCTACTCTTTCAGAACCAAATAAACGCATGAGGTTATCTTCTAAAGAAACATAAAATTGCGAGCTTCCTGGGTCACCTTGACGACCAGCTCTACCTCTTAACTGACGGTCGACTCTTCGTGAGTCGTGACGTTCGGTACCAATGATAGCCAAACCTCCTTTTTGTTTTACTTCATCGGTTAATTTGATGTCGGTACCACGACCTGCCATATTGGTTGCAATGGTCACCACTCCTGGTTTACCGGCTTCGGCAACAATATCAGCCTCTTTTTTATGTAATTTGGCATTCAATACATTGTGCGGAACGTTTCTCATTTTCAACATTCTGCTCAACAATTCCGAAATCTCTACCGAAGTTGTACCAATCAATACCGGTCTTCCGGCTTCGGATAATTTGGTAACGTCTTCAATTACTGCATTGAATTTTTCACGAGTGGTTTTGTAAATCAAATCATCTTGATCTTTTCTGGCAATTGGTCGGTTGGTTGGAATTTCTACTACATCCAATTTGTAAATTTCCCAAAATTCTCCCGCTTCCGTAACTGCTGTACCGGTCATACCAGCCAACTTATTGTACATACGGAAATAGTTTTGCAAGGTTACCGTTGCAAAGGTTTGGGTAGCCGCTTCAATTTTTACGTTTTCTTTGGCTTCAATTGCCTGGTGTAAACCATCGGAATATCTTCTTCCATCCATGATACGACCAGTTTGTTCATCTACAATCATCACCTTATTGTCCATCACCACATACTCCACGTCTTTTTCAAACACTGTGTATGCTTTTAGTAATTGGGTAAGCGTGTGAATTCTTTCTGATTTGATGGCAAAATCTTGGAATAGTTTTTCTTTTTCTTCTGCTTCTTGGTCAATTCCTAAATTTTGCTTTTCAATTCGAGCAATCTCAGTTCCGATATCTGGCAATACGAAGAAACTTTCATCGGTATCTTTGGAAAGGAATTGAATGCCGTTATCGGTTAATTCAACTTGGTTGTTCTTTTCTTCAATCACAAAATACAAAGCCTCATCTACTTTTGGCATTTCGCGATTGTTGTCTTGCATGTAAAAGTTTTCAGTTTTTTGCAAGAGTTGTTTGATTCCTTCTTCACTCAAAAACTTAATCAAAGCCTTGTTTTTTGGTAAGGCTCTGTGTGCTCTTAACAAGTTAAAACCTCCATCTTTGGTGTTTCCTTCTTTGATTAATCTCTTGGCTTCGGTTAAAAATTGGGTGGCAAGGTTACGTTGTAAACCAACTAAGTTTTCCACTTTTGGTTTTAACTCATTAAATTCATGTCGGTCTCCTTGCGGTACCGGACCGGAAATGATCAACGGAGTTCTAGCATCGTCAATCAATACCGAGTCAACCTCATCTACAATGGCAAAATTATGTTTGCGTTGTACCAAGTCATCCGGACTATGGGCCATATTATCTCTCAGGTAATCAAAACCAAATTCGTTATTGGTACCGTAGGTAATATCAGCCAAATAAGCTTGTTTCCTTCCTTCGGAGTTTGGTTGGTGGTTGTCTATACAATCTACCGTTAGCCCATGAAACTCAAACAATGGAGCTTTCCAAGTGCTATCTCTTTTGGCCAAATAATCGTTCACGGTTACTAGGTGAACTCCATTTCCGGTTAAGGCATTTAAATAGAGTGGGAGAGTAGCTACCAATGTTTTTCCTTCCCCAGTTTGCATTTCAGCAATTTTTCCTTGATGCAATACAATACCTCCAATCAACTGTACATCGTAGTGGATCATGTCCCAGGTGATTTCTTTTCCGGCTGCATTCCATGAATTTGCCCAAATGGCATCTTCACCTTCTATGGTAACATAGCTTTTGGTAGCAGATAATTGAATGTCTTTTGGAGTTGCTTTAACTCTGATTTGTGTATTCTCTTTAAATCTTCGTGCAGTTTCTTTCACTACTGCGAAAGCTTCGGGTAATATTTCTTCTAAAGCTTTTTCAGATAATTGGTAAGCGTCTTTTTCAAGAGCATCTATGTTGGAATAGATGGCATCTCTTTCGTCAATATCGTTGGTATTTTCTGCAGAAATTCTTAAGTCTTGTATTTGTTGATCTACAGAAGCACGAGCATCTTGGATTTTCTTTTTGAAGAAATCGGTTTTGGCTCTTAATTCATCGTTATTTAATGCTTGAAGTTGTGCTTCAAAAGTGTGAATTTTTTTAATGATTGGCTGGATGGCTTTGACATCTTTTTCGGATTTGTCACCCACAAAAATTTTTAATAAGCTATTGATAATACTCATGTTTCCTTCTCGTTTATTTTAGATTGCGAATATAAAAAAAGGTCTCGTAGTAGAGACCCTTTATTTCTTAAATTATTTTAGTATTCATCCTCATTCCAGAGATAATCTTCGTCTGTTGGATAATCTGGCCAGATTTCCTCCATGGACTCATAAATTTCTCCTTCATCTTCGATGGATTGAAGATTTTCTACTACTTCTAAAGGTGCACCTGTTCGGATGGCATAATCGATTAATTCATCTTTGGTAGCAGGCCAAGGTGCATCACTTAGGTAAGATGCTAATTCTAGTGTCCAATACATCTTCTTTGAGATTTAAATTTCTGCAAAAATAATTTTATTACTGAAAAAGTCAAGTAATTTTTATTTTATTTTAATGATATTTGAAAGAACGTGTAAGTTCGAAAGATTTAAAAGTAAATTCACACAAAAATCACAATAAATTAACTGTTTTTTTTCGGAATCCATTTTACTTCTTCGGCTTGCAAGTCAAAAGTCAACTTTCGTGCCAATACAAATAAATAGTCAGATAGTCGGTTTAAATATTGCAAAACTCTTTCATCAATAGGGTCAATTTCATTTAAATGAACTGCCAATCGCTCGGCTCTTCTACAAACACATCGAGCAATATGACAATATGACACGGTGGTATGCCCACCGGGTAACACAAAGTTGGTCATAGGTGGCAAACTTTCGTTCATGGCATCCATAGCCAGTTCTAATTTTTCGATGTCTTTTTCTTCAATTCGTTGGATGTTTAACCGGGGTTGTCCATTTTTCAACATTTCATTTTCATGTGGAGTTGCCAAAATGGCTCCAACAGTAAACAAATCGTACTGGATGTCTGCTAAGAAAGTTTTATAGTTTTGGTCTATTTGTTGGTCTCTTATTAAACCCAAATAAGAATTTAATTCATCTACGGTGCCATAGCTTTCAATGCGAATGTGGTGTTTCGGGACTCTGGTTCCTCCAAACAAACTTGTTTTGCCTTGGTCTCCGGTTTTGGTGTATATTTTCATACGAATTAACTTAGGTTGATGTGCTTAGATAATGAATTAAGATGCATTGGTTTTTTCTTGCTCTGCCTCTTTTTTTCTCTCTTGGTATCTGGTTTTAAAGCTCGACTTTTTTCGGATACCTGTTTTTTTGAGATTATTCTGTGTTATTTTAAATACAATCAAGAATAACAAAGCAATTAAAACCAAATAAGTAATCATTTCTTTCATCTGCAACAATTTCTAATCCAAAGGTATGACAATAAAGAATTACAATTCTTAAAGTTAACCAAAGAGTTTAATCCCTGAAAATAGTTTGGGTTCTGTCCGGACCTACAGAAATCACTTTTACTGGAACTTCTAAATAAGATTCAATAAATGAAATATATTTTTTCATAGAATCCGGTAAGTTTTCAAAAGTTTTAATTCCGGTTAAATCTTGGTTCCAGCCAGTAAATGTTTCGTAAATAGGCTCTAAATTTCCTTCTTCAATGTTGAATGGAAAATGAGAAATTTTCTCTCCTCTGTATTGGTAGGCAGTACAAACATTTAATTCGGTTAATCCGGTTAATACATCTCCCTTCATCATGTATAGTTCGGTAACTCCATTAATTTCTACAGCATATTTTAAAGCTACCAAATCCAACCAACCACATCTGCGAGCTCTACCGGTTACCGAACCAAATTCGTTACCAACTTTGGCAATGGTTTGACCTATCTCGTTAAGTAATTCGGTAGGGAAGGGGCCACTTCCTACTCTAGTAGTGTAGGCTTTGAAAATTCCGTATACTTTTTTGACTTTATTTGGTGCAATTCCTAATCCGGTACATGCTCCGGCTGCAGTGGTATTGGAGGAAGTTACATAAGGATACGTTCCAAAGTCTACATCTAGTAAAGAACCTTGGGCACCTTCTGCCAATACCGATTTTCCTTCTTTCAGTGCTTGGTTAATGTAAACTTCGCTATCAATTAAAGTAAATGCTTTTAGACTTTTTATGGCTTTAAAAAACTCCTGTTCCATTTCTTCCAAGTTAAACTGAAGATCTACTTGGTAAAAATCAATCATTTGCAAGTGCTTTTGACTTAATTGCTCATATTTTTGTTGAAAATCGGGCAATTCAATGTCTCCAATTCTTAAGCCATTTCTTCCGGTTTTGTCCATGTAAGTTGGACCAATTCCTTTTAAAGTAGAGCCAATTTTTGCTTTGCCTTTGGCTGCTTCCGAAGCAGCATCTAACAAACGATGTGTAGGCAAAATCAAATGAGCTTTTCTGGAAAGCAAAAGCTTTTTGGTGATGTCCATAGAGAATTTTTGCAATCCTTCTATTTCTTTAGCAAATACTACGGGATCCATCACAACACCGTTGCCAATGATATTGATGGCATTTGGGTGAAAAATTCCGGATGGAATGGTTCTTAAAACATGCTTAATACCGTCAAACTCTAGCGTATGTCCGGCATTTGGTCCGCCTTGAAAGCGGGCAATGATATCATAGTTTTTGGTTAATACGTCTACAATTTTTCCTTTTCCTTCGTCTCCCCATTGTAGGCCTAATAATAAATCTGCAGTCATTGGTTGTGGTGGTATTGGTTTAGTTAGTGGTTGTTTTTTTGGTCCCGTAAAAGTAAAGGGAGTGGTTGTGGATATCGATATTAAAGATTTCTTCGATGGTTTGTTTGATGGTTTGAATTCGTGGATCACAAAATTCCATCACTTCTCCGGTATCTGTTAAAATGATATGGTCGTGTTGTTTGTCAAAATAAGATTTTTCATAATGAGCTTGGTTTTGTCCAAATTGGTGACGTCTTACCAAACCACATTCTAACAGCAATTCAATCGTGTTGTATAAAGTAGCTCTACTTACACGATAGTTTTTGTTTTTCATTTTGATGTACAACGATTCGATGTCAAAATGTTCTTGATTTTCGTAAATTTCCTGTAAAATAGCATATCTTTCAGGAGTTTTGCGATGTCCGTTTTCTTCTAGAAACTTGGTAAAAACATTTTTAACAATCTCTTGGTTTTTGGTATCCATATCCAAAAAATATCAGTTTTTGCAAAGATATGATTTGTAACTTATTTATTAGAGTTTTTGTTTTGGTAATTGTGTAAAAATGACACAAAAAAAAACGTTCTGGATTACAGAACGTTTTTCAATAGGATGTCATTAATTAGATTGTCTCTAAAAAAGTTACTAATTTTTTCATGTCTTCTTCTTTAGAAAAACTGATTTTATTTTTGCTTAGATACTCATTGATTTCTTTCTCTTTGGATGGGAACAATTTTACCAATGCTTTTTTGTTTTTTGGGAATAACAACATTTCTTTTTCATTAAATAAATAGTAATGGTCTTCTCCTCTGTCGTATCTGGCAGGTTTGGCAACATCGTAGCTTCCTACTGCTTCTTTGGCAGGAACAAAAACAATTCTTTCTTTTTTAAATAAACCAAATTTGTTCTGATAAACTTCTACCAAATAACCATTTACTTTTTCGTTTTTATCATTGGTGTAATTACACAAAAAGTAATTGGAGTTTAAGATTTTAACAGGGCTAAATTCTTGTTTTTTGGGAATAGCAAAAATACTGTCCGCAGCCAATCTTACTTCAATCTCGTCTTTAACAGCGTTGTATCTTAATGGCAATGCACTATTCACATTTGGCAACATTCCGTTGATAAAAGCTTTAGAAATGTATGGAGAACCTTGAATTGACTTTTCATCTTCAGGTTTACTTCTGAACATCGTACCAGTTCTAAGTGGATCTAAAATATCTCCAACAAATTGTGATTGGGCATAAAAATCTACAGTACTTACAAGTAATAAGGCTAATAGCAATTTTTTCATTATTGTGTTTTTTTAAATTTTCGGTAAAATTAGAAAATGAGTGCTTTAATCCAAATGGATGACCTAAATTTCATTAATAATTAACATTTTTAACATCTGCACTTCACATTTATGCATTTCTAAATACCAGTGCTCCATCAAATGCATCTAACAAAATCACAGCATCTGCTTGAATTTTTCCAGCTAAAATCTCTTTCGACAATTGGTTCAAGACTTCTTTTTGCAATGTTCGTTTGATAGGCCTTGCTCCAAATTGTGGGTCAAAACCTTTTTCTGATAAATAATCAATTGCCTCTTTGGTGGCATCTAAAACGATGTTTTGTTCTGACAACATTTTGCTGATTTGTTTTAATTGTATTTGTACAATTTTTTTCACATCAGCTAATTGCAGTGGTGTGAAGAGTACAATCTCATCTATACGATTGATGAATTCCGGACGAATGGTTTGTTTTAACATCCCCAAAACTTCTAATTTAGCCAATTCTCCTGCTTTTTCAGGATTGCTCGGAAAGTTCTCAAATTTTTCTTGGATGATGTTACTTCCAAAATTGGACGTCATGATGATGATGGTATTTTTAAAATCTGCCATTCTTCCTTTGTTATCCGTCAACCTTCCTTCATCTAATACCTGTAATAAAATATTAAAGGTATCTGGATGTGCTTTTTCTATTTCATCTAGCAATACCACCGAATAAGGTTTTCGTCTCACTGCTTCAGTTAATTGTCCTCCTTCGTCGTATCCAACATATCCCGGAGGAGCTCCTACCAATCTACTTACAGCATGTCGTTCTTGGTATTCGCTCATGTCTATTCGGGTCATGGCATTTTCATCGTCAAATAAATATTGTGCCAATGCTTTGGCCAATTCGGTTTTACCTACTCCTGTGGTTCCTAAAAACAAAAAGGTTCCAATAGGTTTTTTTGGGTCTTGTAAACCAGCTCTGCTTCTTCTAACCGCATCACTAATTGCAGTAATGGCCTCATCTTGTCCGATGACTCTTTTGTGTAATTCCTCTTCCAGTTGTAACAATTTTTCTCTTTCGCTTTGCAACATTTTGGTAATCGGAATCCCAGTCCATTTGGCAACTACCTCCGCAATATCTTCATGGGTCACCTCTTCTTTGATTAATGCTTGGTTTTGTTGGTTTTCAGTCAACTGATTTTGATAGGTGTCTAATTTGCTTTGTAGCTCTTTTAATGTACCATAGCGAATTTCGGCTACTTTGCCATAATCCATGTTTCGCTCTGCTTGTTCGGCTTGTAACTTGGCATTTTCCATTTCCAATTTTATTTGTTGGATTTGATCTACCAAGTCTTTTTCCGCTTTCCAAATACTGAAAACCTCAGCTCTTTGCTCTTTTAAATTAGATAGTTCTAGATTTAAATTTTTTAATTTAACCTCGTCATTTTCTCTTTTGATGGCTTCTACTTCAATTTCTAATTGCATGATTTTTCTATCCAACACATCCAATTCTTCTGGTTTGGAGTTGATTTCCATTCGTAGTTTGGAGGCAGCTTCATCCATTAAGTCGATAGCCTTGTCTGGTAAAAATCGGTTGGTAATGTATCTTTGAGAAAGTTCTACCGCAGCAATAATTGCATCGTCTTTGATACGGACTTTGTGATGGGTTTCGTATTTTTCTTTGATACCACGTAGTATAGAAATAGCAGACTCTGTATCAGGCTCCTCAATCATCACTTTTTGAAAACGTCTTTCCAAGGCTTTATCTTTTTCAAAGTACTTCTGAAATTCATCTAAAGTAGTTGCTCCGATTGCTCTTAATTCTCCTCTTGCCAAAGCAGGTTTTAAAATATTGGCTGCGTCCATGGCTCCTTCACCTCCTCCGGCTCCTACCAAAGTGTGAATTTCGTCAATAAACAATACAATTTGTCCATCATTTGAGGTAACCTCCTTTACCACCGCTTTTAATCGTTCTTCAAATTCACCTTTGTATTTGGCTCCTGCAATCAGTGCTCCCATATCTAGTGAGTAGATGATTTTATCTTTTAAGTTTTCCGGAACATCTCCTGCAATAATTCTATGAGCCAAGCCTTCTGCAATGGCAGTTTTTCCTACACCGGGCTCTCCAATCAACATTGGGTTGTTTTTGGTTCTTCTGGTTAAGATTTGTAAAACTCTTCTGATTTCTTCATCTCTTCCAATCACAGGGTCTAATTTGCCTGTTTTTGCCAGTTCATTGAGGTTTTTAGCATACTTATTCAAGCTTTGGTAAGTTTCTTCTGCACTTGCAGAAGTGATTTTTTCTCCGTTTCTCATTTTTTGAATGTTGCTTTCTAAAATTGACAATGTCAAACTTTGGTCCTTTAAGATGTTTGCGATCGACTGGTTTTTGGAAAAACTTGCCAAAACCAAGTGTTCAATAGCAACATAAGCATCTTTTTGTTTTTGGGCCAAGTTGGTTGCTTCTTGCAAAGTTTGAACAGCCTCGCGTGACCATTGCACTTCTGCACCTTGTACTTTTGGCAATCGTTGACTTTCTCTTTCTATAATTTGACGCAAGATATTTGGTTTGGCAGGTTGCAGTAAAGCATGCAAGTAGTTTGGCTCTTGTTGTAAGATAGCCATCCACAAATGGATAGGTTCCACTTGAGCATGTGTAGCATTGTAGGCCAATTGTTGTGCATTTTGCAAAACTTCTTGGGCTTTGTGTGTAAATTGTTGGGTATTCATGGCATTATTTTTCTTGCACTAACTCAACAAACGTTCCAAGGAAATTTTTGTGTCAATTTGGCTGATATTTCTTGTTTTTCTGTGAAAAATTACGTCAATTTGGCTTTTTAACCGACATATTTACTGATGCGATACCTTGAAATTACTCCAAACGATACTTTAAACAACTTGATTGAGCTTTCTAACAATTCTCCCATTGTAGTTTTTAAACATAGCAACCGATGTGCTATTAGCAAATGGGTGTGGAATGATTTTCAAACCTCCAAATTGCCAGATGATGTAAAAGTGTATTTGTTAGATGTAATCCAATATCGATCTTTGTCAAATGCCATTGCAGAACATTTTCAAATTCGACACGAGTCTCCGCAAGCTTTATTGATTTCTGCAGGGACATGTTTGTACCACGATTCCCATCAAAGTATTGATGCAGCTAAGATGGTTGCAGTGTTAAGTACTTAAATTATAATTAAATATCAATCGGAAAATTATATTCGACTTTATTACTAACGTAAGTTCGACATAAGAAATATATTTAAGTGTTTGATATTAATTGAGATATGTTACTAAATATTGGGTTTTCTCTGTGCGACTTTGTGTATACTTAGTGCATTTTGTGTTACAGCTACATTTATTGTAACACAAAAGTCACAAAGAAGCCACAGAGTACCACAAAGTGATTCTCACAAACTATTTTATTTATATCGAACTCACGTTTACAACTTATCTATTCACCATTTAATTTTAATTATTTGGCAAAACCTTCTGCAAAGCCAAACTCAATAACATAGTAAGGCCACATCCAATGAGGTTCAACCATAAATAACCTAAAAGTTCCTCACCAGAAGGTTGGATATGGATGGCAAAATAATACAGAAAAATCACAAATACTTGGGTGAACAAGCCTGCATAAAATACTGCTTTCCCATGTACTTGTTTTAAAAAGAATGCGGTAAGAAAAATTCCCAATACCGTTCCGTAAAAAATGGAACCTATGATATTTACCAATTGAATCAGGTTTTCAAACAGCGTTCCAAAAGAAGCAAACGCAATAGCCAATAATCCCCATAATAAAGTGAATATCTTGGAAACTTTTAATAATTTTTCGGGACTAATTTCTGTTTTTTGCCATTTTTGATAGAAGTCCATGGTGGTGATGGTAGACAATGCATTTAGTTCGGAAGCAGTGCTCGACATGGCTGCAGATAAAATCACTGCAATTAATAAACCGATGATTCCAGTAGGAAGGTAATTCAATACAAAATGAATAAATACATAATCTTTGTCGTTCGACTCTAATTTTGCTTTTTTGATCACGTCTTTGGATTGTTCAATTAATGCTGTTTCGCGATGTTGCAATTCTACAATTCGATTTTTTAATACCGGATTGTCAAACTCAACATTTAATTGTTCAATATATTTCTCCGTTACAAACTGTTTTTCTTTTTGGTTTTCCTGAAATCGTTGGTCAATTTCTTTGTACGATTCGTAGTATTCGGTTTGTTTTAATAACTCTAAGTTTGGCTCATTAAAATGCAATGGTCTGCTATTAAACTGAAAGAATACATACACCATCACACCACATAGCAAAATGAAAAATTGCATTGGTATTTTAAAAAAACCATTGAATACCAAACCTAACTGACTTTCTCTGATTGATTTTCCGGATAAATATCTTTGCACTTGCGATTGATCCGTGCCAAAATAGGAGAGTGCCAAAAACAATCCTCCGGTAATCCCACTCCAAAAGGTATATCTGCTGGATGGATCAAATGAAAAATCCATGATTTTTAATTTCTGGTTGGCACCAGCAACATGCAAAGCATTATTAAATCCAATGCCTTCTGGCAAATGAAATAGGATGTAAAAAAATACGCTAAACATTCCCACTAAAATCACAAACATTTGTTGCTTTTGGGTCACGTTTACGGCATTGGTACCCCCAGAAACGGTATATATAATTACCAATAATCCAATGATGATGTTTAGTAAATTCAAATCCCAGCCTAGTACACTTGATAAAATAATGGCAGGTGCATAAATGGTAATTCCCGCTGCCAAACCTCTTTGAATCAAAAAAATAGCAGCGGTAAGATACCTTGTTTTTACGTCAAAACGTTTTTCTAAAAATTCGTAGGCAGTAAATACTTTTAGGTTATGGTAAATTGGTATAAACACCAAACTGATGATGATCATTGCGATAGGTAACCCGAAGTAAAACTGTACGAATCCCATGCCATCATGAAAAGCCTGACCGGGAGTAGATAAAAAAGTAATGGCACTTGCTTGGGTAGCCATGACTGATATTCCAATGGTCCACCATTTCGATTGCTTGTTTCCAAGCATGTAGTCTTCTACATTTTTACTTCCTTTGGTTTTCCAGGCTCCGTAAACTACAATTCCGGCTATGGAGACAAATAAAATAACCCAATCTAATAATTGCATCTTATTGGTATAAATTCATGAGGATTAAAAAAACAAAAATGTAAATAATGTTGGCAATTACCAACCATTCAAAAATCTTATTCAGTTTGGGTTCTTTTGGATTTTCCATATCCAAAAATAACAATTTTTAACAAGGGAGACTTTTCCTAAGATAATTTTAAGATTTATTAGGCTACTTATTTTCAATAAAAAAGCCGAACTAATTAAAGTCCGGCTTAGTTGGTATTGGTAAAATATATCTTAGATAACGTTTACATCTACTGCACTAGGTCCTTTTTGTCCGTATTCTAAAGAAAAAGATACCTTGTCGTTTTCGCGGATAGGACCATTTAAGCCACTAGCATGTACAAAAACATCTTGTCCACCATTGTTAGGTGTAATAAAACCGAAGCCTTTTGCTTCATTGAAAAATTTAACGATTCCTTCGTTCATAATAAATAGGTATTAATAAGGTGTAAAGATAGTCTATTTTTTTGAAACTTTTCAAAAAAAATATTTATTTCTTTAAAAAATTACCAAAAATTTATTCTAATTTTTAAAATAATTTCAATAATTCTCCTTTTCTTTTTACCAAATTTTTGTAATCCCATTGGATGTTTTTCCCTTTTTCAAGCCATCGTTTGAGGTCTTCTTCTACTACCTCATTTACTTCTTGGTAAAAAATGGATGCATCTTTGAATTTTTTTCCTTTTACGGATAACAATGGCTCATCAAAATCTACTCCACTCCAAAACATCAAACGAATGCCTTTGTTTTGTTTGCTAAAACCAACAATAGGATTTTGATTGATAAACCATACCGGATGTGCATGCCATATTTTGGCTTCTTCCATTCCGTATTCAAGTGTAATCATATCTTTTATTTTAAAACAAATGGCTTGTTCTGTGGCATCCAATCTCAAAATATATTCATTTATTAAAGTCTCCATTTTTATTTTTTGGGTTGATAAAATTCTTGCAAATTGATTAACTAAAAATACTAAAAAACTTTTACCTTCGTTTATTGATTAAACAATTCTAAAAATGAAAAAAACACTGCTAAATCCGAATTTATTGATGGTTTTATTGCTTGTTACTCTTTTTATTGGCTGTAGCAAAGACGATAATTCCTCACCAAGCGATCTTACCACGCAATTGCAAACCAATGTAATTGTAGGTACCTGGAGGGTGAGTTCTTACTCAGAAAATGGTGTGAACAAAACTTCTAATTTTAACGGTTATAATTTTACGTTTACCAATTCTGCCACCGTTTCTGCAAGTAACGGTACCGTTACTGTACCGGGGACTTGGTTAACAGGCGTAGACGATTCTACTCCTAAGTTGTATTTAGAATTTTTTGCATCTTCTGGTGCATTTGAAGAGATAAGTGAAGATTGGAGAATTCAATCTGTTTCTAGTACTAGCATTTCATTGCGTCATGTTAGTGGTGGAGATGGCTCTATCGATTTATTAACATTTACCAAGAATTAATTAAAAAAGAAGTCCGAAAGGCTTTGATTCATGCTTTTCGGACACTTTTATTTACTTGAAATCATATTGGCAATTAGTCTATATGCACCCGGAACTCCTGCTGGCAATTGACGGAAAAAACTTAATCCAGTATAAATAAAAGTTCCTTTACCGTAACTAGTGGTAAGCAACAATCCTTTTTTGGGTGTTTCATTCAAATCGTTTGCAGCAAATAAAGCTTGGTATTTTTCATCCCATTTGTTCGGAAAATACAATCCCAATTCTTGTACCCAACCATTAAAATCGCTATTGCTTAATTTGTTTGGTTGTTGCATCAAAGGATGGTTTGGAAGCAAGAAACTTACCTCGGCTTGTTCTTCAGTAACTCTATCTCTTGAAATTTGAAGCGGATACGGACCAATCTCTTTGGTCAAAACATCTGAAGTATTGTATTGTACAATCATTTTTTTGCCATTGGCAATGGCTTGAAGCCAAAGCTCTCGTTTGTTTACCAAATCTCGGTCGGTGTTAAAGGCACGAATTCCGGTGATTAACACATCTATTTTCGACAAACTTTCTTCGTTTATATCGCTTCCTTTCCATGTTTGTACTTCGTACCCTAAAGTTTGTAAATAGTTAGGTACTTCGTCACCTGCTCCCATCACATAGGCAATTCGCTCTTTACCAATTTTGATATTTTGTTGGCTCCAAACTGTTT
Organism: Flavobacteriales bacterium; assembly: GCA_018335925.1. Classification (GTDB taxonomy): domain Bacteria; phylum Bacteroidota; class Bacteroidia; order Flavobacteriales; family Flavobacteriaceae; genus Flavobacterium. The sequence continues at coordinate 19,843 of JAGXRF010000115.1, read as the reverse complement.
TGGTTGGTAGCAATACTTTTTGGTGTGGAATGTGGTCATAGGTTATCGAGATGACCTCTTTATCTACATTTCCTGCAGAAGTTTCCATTGATAGATAGATTTCTGAGGTATTGTCCTGCTTGGTTGGTGATACTTGAACATTAAAATTTTGTGTTTGGTTTTTTTTCAAGTTACTTACTTCAAAATTTGTTGGATTAATTTTCCAACCCTCGGGTGCTTGAATTTTAATAGTTCCTGTTAAATTGTCTTGGTTTGCTGTAACACTAAAAGATATGTTCTGAGTTTTATTGTTAAAAAACAAGCTAACCTTTTGGTTCCATTGCAATGAAGCAACCGGTAAAATATCAAATGGTTGGTACACTTCTCCTTTTACCCGATCGTTGTATTTATATACAATTGGCTTTTGGTACGAAATTAATTGGTTGCCAATTTCTAGGTCGTACAACAATTTAAATTCTCTTGGAGTGTCCGGCAATCCGGTAAGATTCACATCTGGAATTTGGTACATTCCTTCGGTAGATTTTTCTGTTAACCAATACGGAACTGTAAATTTTGTTTGCATAGGAATTGAAACATTGGCATCTTCTAACCACGGTTGGTTTTTCTCTAAAGCAAGGTCATTAGCAATAGCATGTTTCGAAAAAGTAGTGCGAACATTTTTTATTTTTACTGGAACCGGACTTCTATTCAATCCTTCCAATCGAATGTTGATTTTTTCACCAGGGGTAGCAAATGCTTCAGAGGTAACACCTTCTACATAAACGCCTAACACTTGCTCAATGATTTTTTCTACTTCTTCCAATTTGATTTTTTTCCAATGGGAAGCCTCCAAAGCTAATATCTTTTTTCGTATTTCTAATAGTCCATCTATGCTTTTGCTAGGTTGCTTAAAATCATAATCTCGTAACACATTTGCAACTAAAGTTCCAATTCCAGCACCGTTTTTTACGCGATTCCAAGAGGTATCAATTCCTTGCAATGGATTAAAATTAGCAGGTTTGCTTCCTTTTAAAATTTCTAAATATTCCGTTTCTAATCCTCTGTTGGCTGTACTTCCAAAACCTTGTGATTGGTGCTGACTTCTGCTCAGGGCTGCAATTTCTTGGTTTGAAGTCCCTAATGTTTCAAAATATGTACCCACCTCCAAGGCTACTAGATTGCTTTTATCTGCTTGGTTGAATTTTTCTCTACTGCCATAAAACCACCATGAAGTATTAAAAAACAACCTTTCCGGTTGCCAAGTACCAAATTTTTGTACTTGATCGGGATAAAACTGTGGATTGTTTAATTGGTCAAACAATTCCATCATCAATAGGGCAGAGGTAGTGTGATGTCCGTGAGTTGTACCCGGACTTCTGTGATCAAAGCGGTTTACAATGACATCCGGTTTCCATTGACGAATCACATAAGCCATGTCTTCTATCACTTCTTGCTTGTTCCAAATTTGTAAAGTTTCTTCCGGGATTTTAGAAAAACCAAAATCGTTGGCTCTGCTAAAAAATTGGTATCCACCATCTACTTCTCTGGCTTTAATCAATTCTTGGGTTCTAATTACTCCAAGTAATTCTCGCAATTCCGGACCAATCAAATTTTGGCCTCCATCTCCTCGGGTTAAAGACAAATATGCGGTACGAGCTTTGACATCATTGGCAAAGTAGGAAATCAACTTTGTATTTTCATCGTCCGGATGGGCTGCTACATACAATACCGAAGCCAGTACGTTGAGTTTTTCTAACTCATGGTAAATTTCTGCACTACTTAATTGTTTTGGCTTTTGTGCATGTAAAAAGGTAACGGCTGTTACCAAATATAATAAAAGACTGTTTTTTTTCATTAATCCATAAATTCTGTCAACTTTTCTTCTTTGCTTTCCACCAAACTGACTCCTTTTTGCAACATCAAACTGTTTGGGAATAAGATTAATTCTCCCTCTTTGGTTTTTAAAAATGTGTGAAAACCTTTGATGTCTACAATCTCCGCTTCAATCGGAAAATCTTTATCGTGTATACGAATAATATTGCCAATTCGGAATGGTGCATTAAAAAATAAAATGATGCCGGCAGTAATGTTACTTAAAATAGACCATTGGGCAAAAAATGCCACCCCAATTACTGCAGAAATTGCCGAAATCACTGCTAAAATATTGCTGGCATCTACTCCCCAAATCAAAAAGATTGCAAGTAAAGAAATGCTGGCCAATAACATATTGGTGTATTTTACCACCAATCGGGTTCTGGCTTGATCAACATGCGTCATTTTGCCAAACTTGACAATGATTTTCTGAAACAATAATTTCAAAACAATCCATACCAACAAAACAATTACAGTAACAATCAATTGCTTTTGGTGTAATTCAAAAAAAGGGATCATACGATTTCTTTTAGTAATTGAAATAATAAATGAGTAGGCAATCCAACCACGTTGTTATAAGAGCCATCAATTTTAGATACTCCTAAATGGCCAATCCACTCCTGAATGCCATAAGCTCCTGCCTTATCTAAGGGGGAATAATGCTGCACATAAAAGTCGATCATTTCGTTAGATAGTAGCTCAAAAGTAACTAAAGTAATACACGAATCAATAATTTTTTTGTATTTGTTTTTCAAACAAATACTAGTAATTACTTCATGAGTTTTTCCGGATAATTTTTGCAACATTTGTTTGGCCTCTTCTGCATTGGCAGGTTTTGCCAAAACTTCATTTTCAAACAAAACCAAAGTATCCGAAGTAATTAAAATTTGATGGTCTTGCAAATTGGTAAATGCCTTTGCTTTTTGTAATGCAATGTACTCTGTAATTTCTTTTCCTTTTAAATGATTCGGAAAACTTTCGTCTGTGGGAATGACTTCTACCCGAAACGGAATTTGCATTTCATGCAAAAAAGCTTGTCTTCTGGGTGAAGCACTGGCTAGGATGATTTCGTATTGGTTTAAAAAACTATTCCACATAGTGCATAACTTGATAGTTCACAATTGCTACAGAAAGTATGCCAAAAAGCAAAATAAATTTATATACTGTTGACATTTTATGGTACTCTTTACTAGTATTGTATTTCCAAAGATGAAGGATACTCCATAAAATTGGTGCTACTACCGTTAAGTATAAATAAAACGTACTAATATAATGTCCGTTGAACAAAAGTTTGGAATGAATGTATTGCAATACTATGATGGTTAAAATTGTCATCAACACCATCAACACCATTTTGGTTTTTTTTACTCCTATCCAAATTGGCATGCTTTTCAATCCGAAAGTTGCATCAAATGGATGGTCTTCCAAATCTTTGATAATTTCTCTAATCCAAGTGGTGATGAATGCAAAAATGGCATAATCGAATAGTACCGACATGGCAACTGCATGCTTTGGCTTAAAGTAATCTGGCACCAACGGAAGTAAGTCGAACAATAAAATGGAACTGACTCCTAAAAATACCATTAATGCAACCAACAAGTTGCCAAAAAAATACCAACCTTTTATATAAGTTGCATACAAATAACTTAAACTTGCCAGCAACACAAAGTAAATCCCAAAGGCGGGTTTGTTTACTTCGTTGGCAATCCAAAATCCAATGCCAACTCCCAATATATTCAGTGCTACATATACATTATAAGCCGTTTCTTCCGAAACCAAAGTACCTATCCAAACTTTTTTCTTCGGGTGCAAAGCATCTATGCCTTGGTCTTGGATGTCGTTAATGATATAGCCTGCTGCGGTAATCAAGCTTAAGCTAATAGCTAATAATATATAATTGAGATCTCCCAAATACAAACTCATCGATTGTGGCAACAAAAAGCCATAGCGAAACACATATAAAAAAATAAAGATCAATGTAATATTTGGCCAACGGAGGATACGCAACCACGACAATAGGTGTTTCATGGAATTAAATTTGACCGTTCAAAAATTGTTGCCATTTGCCTTGCTCTTTCATGGTTTGCTCAATCACATCTCTAACGGCACCTCTTCCTCCTTTGACATGCGAGATGTAGTGACTAACCGATTTTATCTCTGGAGCTGCATCTTGCGGACAAGCAGCCAATGCTACTTTTTTCATCACTTCGAAGTCAGGAATGTCATCTCCCATATATAAAATTTGGCTCATCGGTATTTGGTAAATGTCGCAAAACTCGTCTAAACATTCCACTTTATCCCGTACTCCCATATAAATATTGGTAATGCCTAACAATTGCAATCTTTTTCTAACTCCTTCATTTTTCCCACCGGAGATAATGGCAATTTCAAAACCTGCATCTATGGCAGCTTTCATGGCATAGCCATCCCGAACATTCATGATGCGAAGCAATTCGCCATTTTCTGCTATGTGCAAACTACCATCGGTTAAAACACCGTCAATATCCAACACAAAACAACGGATGTCAGCTAATATTTCTTTATAACTTTTACTCATTTTTTAAATGGTATGCTTGAATAGATTTGGTTAATAGGTCGTAAATTTCTTTTTCTTTTTCGGGCAATTGTGCCAATTGTTTGTTAATGGTATTACCATCGTTTCGCAAGGCAGGGCCTGTTTGTGCATCTTTTGGCGAAAGCGTCTCTAATTTTGTAGTGGTTGCTTGGATCAATGGCAGCATCCAATCAAAATGTAAATGTTCTTTCTCCAATAAATTGGCTGCAATATGGTACAAATGATTGGCAAAATTACAACTAAAAACTGCTGCCAAATGCAATCGTAATCGTTGTTCTTCCCTTAAAACGGCCACTTTGTTTGAAAGCATTTTTGCCAAAGTTTCCATATCCGTTAAATGCTTTGGATGATTGGCTTCTAAAGCTATCGGAATTTCTTTCCAACTAACTTCTGTAGCTTTTGAAAAAGTTTGCAAGGGGTACCAAACTCCCTTATTTTTCTGAGCAATCACTTCCATTGAAGTACTTCCGGAAGTATGTATTACCAAGGCTTCCTTCCACGGGATTTGGCTGGAAACTTCTGCAATAGCTTCGTCTTTTACACACAAAATGATCCAATCCGTTGGTTGCAAAGCCTTCCATTGGTTAGATACCACTACAGAAGCATCTTTCCATATCCACTTTTCCGGATTTCTCGCAAATATTTGTTGCAAAACAAAGTCATAGCTTTGTAGTGCAACCATTGCTTTTGCCAAATGATGTGCTACGTTACCACTTCCAACAATAGTAATACTTGTCATATGCACAAAGATAAAAATTTGATACAATGCTGCACCATCCAACTTAGCTTTTACCTATTTTTGAAAAAAAAGTAATATGCGACATTTTTCTGTATTTGTAATTCTTTTTGTTTCCATCATTGGATTTGCCCAAAACAAAACCTTACAAGGTAGGGTAGTAGAAGAATCTACCAAAAAACCTATTCCTTTTGCCAATGTATTGCTATCGGATAATTATGGGGTAATTACCAATAACGAAGGTTATTTTGTGTTGCAAACCAAAGATTTTTCGTTGGACACTCCCATTACTTTTTCCTCTATGGGGTTTGCAGAAAAGAAAATGATCATTCGCGATTTTGAAAACGGACAAGAAGTTGTTTTGGCACCTGCAAACAATGTGTTAGAAGAGGTCATCATTACCAATGCCAATTTAACCGTTCCTGAAATTTTACAAAAATTGAAAGATAATCTCCAAAAAAATCATTCGCTAGAAAACATACAACTACAAGTGTTTATGCGAACCAAAACTACTTCGGAAGTGATTAATGCGGATTTTTCTTTAAAAGATGCTGCCAATCTTTCTAACAAAGAAATCAAAGAATTGAACCAAGGCATCAAAACCAATCAGTTGGTAAAAGTAGAGCCTTACACTTCATTTGAGGAAAAATTGCTTGAAGTTTATAAAGGGAAAGACTCCACCAAAATATCCCACCAAAAAATACTTCGTTTGGGCAATCCGGAAAAAGAAAACTCCAACGATGCTGCCCAAAGTAAGTTGATGCAAAAGGTTTTTTCTAACTTAGAATCGGAGCATACTTTTAACATCAAATCAGGGATTATTCCGATTAAAAAGAATGCAAATATTAAAGATTTTGTTTCGTTGCGAAAAAGAGATAGCATTCCGAATAAATTGGGAGAAGAATACCAATCGTTATTTTCCAAAAATAGATTGTCGCAAAAAGATTTTATCGAAAACATGAAAGATTACAACTTCACCAAGTTGGATTTGGCATTAATTAACGGGCAAGTTTGCTACCATTTGCAGTTTGAACCAAAACGAAGCAAGGCTATTTTTAAAGGAAATTTATATGTGCAAACTTCTGATTTTGCCATCATTAAATACGACTACCAAATGTTAGATGGAGAAAAAATGAATAGTGTGAATTTGAAGTTTTTATTGGGTATTAAATTCAACACTTTTGCCAGAAAGGAAATGGCATTATTTCAAAAATCATCAACCGGTACCTATGTGCCAAAGTACATCCAAACTTCGATGTCAAATTATATTTATTTTGACAGAAGTTTGTCGTTTACCGAAAATAACCCCGATAAAAAAGCTCGTAAAGAATTGAAGTTTGCCATTTTACAAGAGTCCAAACAACATGCCAACAACGAGTTATTGGTAATTGAATCAAAAGCAATGCAAGATGCTGATTTACAACAATTGCAACTGCCCAAATATATATTTCCGGACGAACTCACTAAGTACGATGCATCCTATTGGAAGAATTATAATATTTTAGAGGCAACCAACGAAATCAAGAAATACGAGTAATCGCTATTGAAATGGTGTCAATTTCTGGTAATTTAGTATCTTCGTAATAGATTTTTCAGATTACTATTTCTTTTACAAATACATCAAACCAGAACAAACAAATGAAAATCGACCACAAAGGACACACTACTTTTATCAGAAATACCCAACCACTTTGGGAAGTTTTTTTGCAAAGATTGCAATTGCCTTTGCAAGATTTTCCCGACCAAAATTTTGTGGTAGATGTTACTAAGTTTTCCGAAATCAAACCGGAACATTTGAAAGATTTGATTCCACTTAGCAAAAAACACAAAAAGAATAAAAAATCGTTTATTGTGGTTTGTGATGCTTTGTCGGAAGACCAATTACCGGAACAATTAGATGTGGTTCCATCGGTGTTAGAAGCACAAGATACCATTGAAATGGATGAAATTGAAAGAGACTTAGGCTTTTAATTCATGTCGTTAAAAATTCATATTTTGGGTTGCTATGCGGCCACTCCCAGAAGTTTATCTAACCCCACTTCGCAAGTGGTGGAAATTAAAAATCAATTGTTTTTAATTGATTGTGCCGAAGGCACGCAAGTACAATTACGCAAACAACAGGTCAAATTTTCTCGCATCAACCATGTATTTATTTCGCATTTACATGGAGATCACTTTTTTGGATTAATCGGGTTGATTTCTACGTTTTCTTTACTAAATAGAGAGAAAGAATTGCACATTCACGGACCAAAAGGCATCAAAGAGTTGATGCTAATGCAATTAAAATTATCAGAATCATATACCAAATACCCGCTGTATTTTCACGAATTAACATCCAAAGAACCTGAAGTAATATTGGAGACAGATTCTTATAAAGTCACCACTATTCCGTTAAACCACCGCATATATTGTAATGGGTTTTTGTTGGAAGAAAAATTAGGAGAACGCAAATTAAATATGGATGCCATTCGGAATTATCCTATTGACCAAGTGTATTTTTCTAAAATCAAGCAAGGAAAAAATATGGTTTTAGAAGATGGTACCGAGATTCCAAATGAGGAATTGACTTTTGCTCCCGATCCTCCAAAATCCTATGCCTACTGTTCGGATACTGTTTTTGATGAAACCTTGGCTCAGCGTATTCCAAATGCTACGGTTTTGTACCACGAAAGTACTTTTTTAGATAAAGAAGTCGATTTGGCCGAGAAAACCAAACACAGTACTGCCAAACAAGCGGCAATGGTAGCCAAACAAGCCGGGGTGCAACATTTGATTTTAGGGCATTATTCTACCCGTTACAAAAGTTTGGAAATGTTTGCGGAAGAAGCCAAAACCGTGTTTTCTTCCGTACATTTGGCAGACGATGGCAAAGTATTTGAATTTTGATGCGAGTAACCAAAAGTTTTCCGGTTTCTGATTATTTTCCTTGGTTCCAACAACTATTGGCTTGGACCCGGCAACAATCACATTTTATTTGGTTGGAAAGCAATGTAGAGGATGTTAAAGACTCCTATGCTACTTACGATTGGTTGATTGGAGCAGATATTCATCAACAATGGGATGTAGCGGAAATCCAAAAAATAAGAAAAGAAAAACCAGATTGGTATTTTGGGTATTTTTCATACGACTACAAAAACCAAATCTACGGATTAACTTCTTCCAATGCAACAAGTGTTGCAGTAGCTGATGCTTTTTTCTTTCAGCCTAAGAAAATAATTTATCTTCAAAAAGGACAACTGTTTTTTTCTTATCTCGAAGAGATACAACAAGAAATAGAAGTTGATTATGTGTTTCTAACAGAGGAAATGCATCCTTTAAAAAGTACGGAAAAATCCAGTTTAAACATCACTTCTATTGGTAAGGAAACCTATTTGAAAGCTGTGCAAAAAGTACAGCAGCACATCCTAAGAGGAGATATATACGAAACCAATTACTGTATGGAGTTTGTGGCAAAAAATGCCAACATAAATCCATGGCAAGTGTTTCAGGAGTTGAATCGAATTTCTAAAGCACCTATGAGTGTTTTTGCAAAAATGGGAGAGCAGTTTTTATTAAGTGCTTCACCGGAAAGATATCTCAAGCGAACAGGCAACCAACTTATATCACAGCCCATCAAAGGAACGGCAAAACGAGGTAAAACAAACGAAGAAGATGGAAAATTAAAAACTGCTTTACGAAACGACCCAAAAGAACAAATGGAAAATGTGATGATTGTTGATATGGTTCGAAACGACTTGTCGCGTTTGGCTGTTAAAAATTCTGTGCAAGTACAAGAACTTTTCGGGATTTATACCTTTGAGCAAGTACACCAAATGATCAGTACTATTGTGGCAGAAGTAAGCAAGGAAACCCATTGGCTGGACATCATCCATGCCACGTTTCCGATGGGTAGCATGACTGGAGCTCCTAAAATTTCTGCCATGAAAATTACCGAAGCTTTAGAAACTTTCCAACGAGGTTGGTATAGTGGTACTTTTGGCTACATTACACCCACTGGAGATTTTGATTTCAATGTGGTGATTAGAAGCATCCAACACGATGCTGCCAAAAAAATCGTATCCTTTGGAGTAGGTAGTGCCATTACCATTCAAGCCAATCCGGAAATGGAATATGAGGAATGTTTGCTAAAAGCAAAAGCAATGTTGCAGATTCTCACTTAAATTGATTAGTTTTAAAAAAAAATATGAAAAATAGATTCTGTCTTTTAGTTTTATTTGGTTCTGCATTCATGTATGGCCAAGGTTGTTCTGATGCTGGATTTTGTACCATAGGTGCCATGCAAGCCAAAGAACTTGGTAAAAACGACATTAGCTTTGGGTCTTCCTACGAAAGAACTACCAACGAGTTTAATGTATTGCAACAATTTGTGCAATACCATGTGCAATTAAACAAGCAATTTTCACTAGCTACCAAAGTCACCTCCAAGTATGGAGGCAATGGATTTATCGATAATTTTGGTTTGTCAGATTGGTTTGTTTCCGGGACATATCATGCCAAAACAAGTAACGAAAAGGTAAAGTGGCAATATACTTTGGGAGCAAAAATACCTTTTGCAACCCCAGAGACCTTTTTTTTAGATGCCGAACCATCTAATGGAACTTTTGATGTAATTGCCGGAATTTCCTATACCAACCATGCATTTCAATTAACCTTAGGTTACCAACAACCACTAAATACGATTACCACCAAAGATGGAGTTTCTTTTAAAAGAGGTGGAGATTTGTTGTTAAAACCTACCTATTTATGGAAATTTAATCGTTGGTCTTTACAGCCTTCTACCATGTTTATTTACAGAATTGCAGAAGATGAAGGCACGTTTAATAGCAATTTCCCTATTTTGTTTGATCCTGCTTTTTTAAATGGGAAAATTTCTGGAACAGACGGACTCACCATTAATTTAATGGCAGACGTTACTTATGCTTTTAAAAACAACCATCGATTGCAATTGATAGCTGCCATGCCACTGTTAAATAGAGAACAAATTGTAGATGGTTTAGGGAGAAGTTTTGTTTTTCAAGTAGCCTACGGAATTCCATTCTAAATGAAATTAAAAGAAGCACATATTGCTTTTTTACGTGATAAGAAGTGCTTATTAGCCCTTAGCGGTGGTGTTGATAGCATGGTTTTGGCTCATTTGTTATTAAAGCAATCTATCGCTTTTTCAGTTGCCCATGCCAATTTTCAGTTGCGTGGTTCGGATAGTGAAGCAGACCAAACTTTGGTAGAAGATTTTTGTAACCAGCACCAAATCCCTTGTTTTGTGCAAAGGTTTGACACCTTGACTTATGCAGAGCAGCAAGGCATTTCGATTCAAATGGCTGCCAGAGAGTTGCGATACCAATGGTTTGAAACGGTGATGCAAGAAAATGGTTTAGAACTTTTACTTACTGCTCATCACGCAGACGATTCGTTGGAAACTTTTTTTATTAATTTAGGAAGAGGTACCGGAATCAAAGGACTTTTAGGCATTCCGGAACAAAACGATAAAATATTTCGACCCTTATTGGCTTTTTCCAAAGAGGAAATTTTGCATTTTGCTGAGGTCAAACCAATTGTATTTAGAGAAGACAGCAGCAATGCCAAAACCAACTACCAACGCAATTGGTTCCGACACCAAATAATTCCGTTGTTGAATGAAAACCAACCGGAGTTTTTAAACCAAGCTTTGCAAACCATGCAGCATTTGCAAGCCGTGCAGCAATTTGCGGAAGGAATGGTGCAAAACCAATTACAATTTTTGCTCCAATGCGAGGGAGAAAACATTCAATCCTTACCTATAAACCGGTTAAAATTAATTCCCGGATTTCAATATATATTATTTGCATGGTTGGCACCTTTTGGATTTACAGCTTGGGATGACATTTACCAATTGTTAGATGCTACCTCCGGAAAAACCATCTACAGTAAAAACTTTCGTTTGCTAAAAAACAGAGAGCAATTGTTATTGCAACCACTAACGTTGCATGAGGAAGAAGAAGTTTATGAAGTTACTTCTTCATCTTTAAATTTACCAATCGATTTGCAGTGGAAGGAATGCACAGTAATTCCAACGGAATTTGAAACAGATGCTTCGGTAGTGTATCTCGATAAAGATTCGTTAAATTTGCCCTTACAATTGCGAAGATGGCAAAAAGGAGATTACTTTTACCCCTTCGGAATGCAAGGAAAGAAAAAGCTATCTAAGTTTTTTAAAGACGAGAAATTTTCTATCATCGATAAAGAAAACGCTTGGGTGCTTTGTTCCGATAACCAAATTGTTTGGGTGGTTGGCCATCGAATGGACAATCGATTTAAAATCACCTCTAAAACCAAACACATCGTTCAATTAACTTTAATGTCCAACACAAAATAATGAATACCACAAAAACTCTTTTTCGCTCGTTATACTTTTTGTTTCTCGGATTGTTTTTGGCCCAAGCACAAATGGCAGATCCGGTGAAATGGACTACCCGTGTGGAGAAAAACTCCGAAACCGAATTTACGTTGCATTACGAAGTAAAAATAGACCCGTTTTGGCATATGTATTCGCAATTTACTCCAGATGGTGGACCACTTCCAACAGAGTATGATTACCAAAACCAAAAAGGCAATTACCAACTGATTGGCAAAACCGTAGAGAGTCCGTATAAAAAAGTCTTTAATGATATTTTTGGAGTAGATGAGTATTACTTTGCAGACAAGGCTTCTTTTTACCAAAAAATCAAAGTATTGAATGCCAATGTCAAGTCGATTCCTGTAGAAGTAAGCTACCAAGCATGTAAAGAACAGTGCATCCAATTGTATAAAAAATTCGATTTTGTGTTGCCTGCTTTAAACAAGGAAGCCTTTGTTGCTTCTCCCAATGCAACCGAAATTGAATTAGAGCAAGCCTCCAACGATACCATCGAAGAAGTTTTGAGTATAGAAAACAATACCGTGGAAAAATCTTCCACAACTAATACAACTGTACCAGAAGAAAAAAACTTGTGGAGTATTTTTTTGGTTGCATTTTTATTTGGGTTTACCGCATTACTTACCCCTTGTGTATTTCCGATGATTCCGTTAACAGTGAGCTTTTTTACCAAGCAGAGTCAAAACAGAGCCAAAGGTATTCGCAATGCCATTTTTTACGGTGCTTCTATTGTAATTATTTATGTGACTTTAGGAACGGTAATTGTGGCCATTTTTGGGGCAGATTCTTTAAACGAAATGTCGACAAGTGTGTTCTTTAACTTGTTGTTTTTTGCCATATTAATTGTTTTTGCTATTTCCTTTTTAGGAGCATTTGAAATTGTATTGCCACAATCATGGGCCAATAAAATCGACGGACAATCTAACCGTTCTGGTATTGTTGGGATATTTTTTATGGCATTGGCATTGGCCATCGTTTCTTTTTCGTGTACCGGGCCTATTGTAGGAACTTTATTGGTAGAAGCCTCTTCCAAAGGAGGTATTGCACCAATTGTTGGAATGTTAGGGTTTTCATTAGCCATTGCATTGCCATTTATGTTGTTTGCCTTATTTCCGGGATGGTTAAATTCCTTACCAAAATCGGGAGGTTGGATGCAAACCGTGAAAGTTTCATTAGGATTTTTAGAATTGGCATTGGCTTTCAAATTTTTATCTAAAGCCGATTTGGTTTCTCAAACCCATTTGTTGGAAAGAGAAGTATTTTTAGCCATTTGGATTGCTGTTTTTGGAGCTTGGGCTATGTACTTGTTTGGCAGAATTACCTTGAATTACGACAATCCGAATGCACCAATCGGAACCGGTAGATTGTTAATGGCTTTGTTGGTTACCTCGTTTACCATATATTTAATTCCCGGTTTGTGGGGAGCACCTTTAAAATTGATCAGTGGATTTCCACCTCCATTGTATTACAGCGAGAGTCCTCAAGGCGTAGGGGGCAGTGGAGGTAGTGTTGCAAACGCTAATTTGGTAGAAGGCAATTATAAAACCAAAGTAATTTCCCACGGACTTACCGCATTTTTAGATTATGAGGAAGGTTTGGCTTATGCCAAAAAAGTTAACAAGCCAGTGTTATTAGATTTTACCGGACATGGTTGTGAAAATTGCAGAAAAATGGAGGATTTTGTTTGGTCAGATCCAACGGTATTGCAAATGCTACGAGAGCAAGTGGTGTTGGTTTCGTTGTATGTAGATGAAAAAGAAAAATTACCGGAAAGCAAACAATACATTTCCAAAACTACCGGAAGAACCATTAAGAGTGTGGGGAATTTATGGAGCGATTTTCAAATTGAAAAATACAAAACCAATTCGCAACCTTATTATTTGGTATTAGATACGGAGGGAAAAACCATATCCAACGGACCAAGAACCTACAATTCTGATATTTCTTATTTTAGAGATTGGTTAAAAGATGGCATAGCGAATTTTAATAAGTAAATTTTTAGTACATTGCTAATGTATTTGAATTAATATATGAAGCAGTTGCTCTCTTTTTTTCTTTTCGGATTGGTTACTGTGTCCGCACAAAATGCCTTTCAAGTAGTACATAGCGAATCAAAAAAACCGGTAGCCTATGCCAATATTTGGCTAGTTGAAAATAATTTTGGAACCTCTACCAATCAAAATGGTTTGTTTGAATTGCCAAACATTTCGCAAACGGATACTTTGGTAATAGATGTGGTGGGTTTTGAAAGAAAGTTAATTGCTTCAAACCAATTAACCAATCCTATTGTTTTGTTTCCAAATGAAGAAAGTAAAGAATTGATGCATGTTCCAAAAGTGAAAATTTTACAAAGGAATGCCACTTATCAACCCCAACAAGTTTATCTCAATCCCGGAATACCATATATGTTTTCCAAATTCTTTCCGAACAAGGATTTGCAACAAACCGGTACAATGCTCAAAAAGGTTCGAATTAAATTAAATAACCGGCAAGCAAGATCCAAGTTTTTGATGAGGTTTTACGAAGTGGATGAAAACAGCAAACCTATCAAACTAATACACCAAAGTCCTATTTTAGTAGAGGTAAAAGAAAGCAATGTTTTAGAAATTGAGGTTGATGTGAAAAATATTGGAATTAAAATTCCAAAAAACGGCGTATTGATAGCTTTAGAAACTATTGTTTTGCCTGAAAATAAATTTGAATGGAAAGCAACGGAATACGGAACCAATTTAACACTTCAACGGGTGGAATACCAACCAAATTTTAGATTTGAGCCAACTAATTCCACCAACACATGGTTGTATTCCAACGGAAAATGGAACCTTTTCCATCATGATAACCAAATGATGGACAAAAAGGCCTATCCATACGTTCAAATTGATGTATCCATTTCAGTAACCAAATAAGAAATCATGTCCATGACTCCTTCAGAAGAACACCACCAACGAATTGCCACCATGACATTTGCATCGGTGTACCCGCATTATGTAAATAAAGTAGAGCGTAAGGGACGAACGGTAGAAGAACTTCACCTAGTAATCGAATGGTTAACCAGTTTTAATTCTGCCGACATTCAAAAACTAATGGAAGAAAAAGTTACTTTTAAAACTTTTTTTGAAAGGGCTCAATTGCATCCAAAAGCATCATTAATTACAGGTGTTATTTGTGGCTATAGAGTAGAAGAAATAGAAAATGAATTGACTAGAAATGTTCGTTATTTAGATAAGTTGGTAGATGAATTGGCAAAGGGTAAAAAGATGGAGAAAATTTTAAGAGATTCATAAACCTTTTAAATTAAATATTGAATATCAATTTTCTACATACTTTCCTAAGTATATTTGTACCGTGAAAAATCGTTTGCTTACTATTGGTTCCTTTTTTTGGATGTTTTTGTATCTCTGGATACAAACACAATTGGTACTTTTAGTTCCTTTTCAGTTAGAAAGTAAAACCAATAGCCATACCACTTCGCAAAAGTATTTTTCCATCTACCAAGGAAAGTATTTTTCTCACACACCTCCTTCTGAAAGCCTTTACAAGTATTTCCCCAAAAACAACCTTCCAGTTGATTTTCTGCAAGGGTTTAAGTTTTATTCAGAAGAATTTTCCGTAGATTATTTCACATATTCTTGGAAAAGTACTACAAAAAATTCCTTTTCTAATAGGGAGTTGTCCAAACAAATCTTATCACTATTTTATCATTTTCATTCCTTTGGTTAAGTATGTTTTTATAATCGTGGCTTAGGCCAATTTTACTATTTAAAAAAACAAAATACTTAAAACCATGGATTTACCAAATTTAATCATAGGATTGGTAGTACTATTGCTTTGTGCTGCACCTTTTATTTTAATGAATCGTCATTCAAAAAACAAAAAACAAAAACTAATACAATCAATTAACCAATTGGCTGCTTCTTCCGGAAGTAGTATCACAACTTTTGATGTGTTAAATGATGCCATTATTGGCATAGATCAAAATAAACGAGAATTGTTCTTTGTGAAAAACTTAGAAGAATTGGTAGTAGAAGAAAAAATAATTTTAAAAAACTACCAACCTATACAAGTCAAGAAAAAAACTGCAAACCATAAAGGAAATTCGTTCAACAACCAATTAATTAAAAAAATCTACTTGCATTTGGAGCCTAAATCTACTGCAATCAAAGAGGTTAATTTAGAGTTATATGACGAAGAAACTCAGTTTCAGCTTAATGGAGAGTTACAACTTGCAGAAAAATGGGAAAAGCTTTGTAATGCCAATACATGATCCATTTAAATTAAAACTCCTCTACCATGTTAGGGGAGTTTTTTATTGGAATAAAATAGTTGCAACAGTTGGTTGGCAGCTTCGTAAGGAGATTGTTTGCTTAGCATCACATTTTGCTCTATTTCATTCCAATTTTCTTTCACTTGAGAATCGTTAAAAAAATAATTTTTTAAATGCTCTTCTAAATATTCCAACATCCATTGCTTTTGTTGTTCTTTTCGGTGTTGTTTCCAATAACCGTTTTGTGTGGTAGTTGTTTTAAAATTTTCTATTTGTTCCCAAATTTCAGCAATTCCTATTTTTTCTGTAGCACTACTCAACAAAACAGGCACAGTCCAGCCACTTGTTTTGGGTGGAAACAAATGTAAGGCTCGCATAAAATCGGCTTTGGCAATCCGTGCATTTTTTACATTAGTGCCATCTGCTTTATTAATTACAATGGCATCTGCCATTTCCATAATACCTCTTTTGATGCCTTGAAGTTCGTCACCAGCACCTGCTAATTTTAGCAACAAGAAAAAATCTACCATGCCATGTACGGTGGTTTCACTTTGGCCAACTCCAACGGTTTCAATCAATACCACATCAAATTTGGCTGCTTCACAAAGCAACACCGCTTCTCTGGTTTTTTTTGCAACCCCACCTAATGAACTTCCGGATGCACTAGGTCGGATAAATGCTCTTGGATTTCTTGCCAATTGTTCCATTCTCGTTTTGTCACCCAAAATGCTGCCTTTACTGATGCTGCTGCTCGGATCAATGGCCAATACCGCAATTCTCAAGCCCAATTCGGTTAAATAAGTCCCAAAGGCTTCGATAAAAGTACTTTTACCAACTCCAGGAACTCCGGTAATGCCAATTCGAATAGAGGTAGTGTTGGTGCCCGCAAAAGTTTGTTGCATGATTTCACTGGCCAATTCGGCATGCTTGGGTTGGTTGCTTTCCAACAAAGTAATTCCTTGACTCAATGCTACCACATCGCCTTGTAAAATTTTAGATGCAATTTCGGTGGTGTCGATAGGTTTGTTACGAAGATTTTTTACCCGATGAAGCACCTTCGGATTGATGCCATCTGGATTGGAGATTCCTTTAATTTCGTTGATTCCCGACATGAGTTCGCTTTGAAAGGTAAAGATACTAACTTTTTAATTGCATTTACCAAACGGGCTTTTTCAGGTATCTTTCTTTTATTGTAATTTAGTGGCATAATTTAAAGGCATGTATCCCAATTTATCGCAATTAACCACAATCGTTTCACCTGAAATTTTATTTTGGCAAGAAGAAGTGTTAAAACAATATGGCTCAGACGAAACTGAAGATTTTTGTTTTCCACCGCATGTGGTAGCCAAACCTACCGAAGTTTCCCAAATTGTAGCATTGTTGCAATTTGCTAACCAACACCAAATTCCGGTTACTCCTATAGGAGCAAGAACCGGATTGAGTGGGGGAGCTCTTTCTGTACATGGCGGCATTGGATTGAGTATGGAAAAAATGAATCGCATTTTACATATCGATACAGATAATTTACAAGTTACCGTGGAGCCAGGTGTAATCACACAAGTATTGCAAGATGAGGTTGCAAAACACGGTTTGTTTTACCCGGTAGATCCAAGCAGCAAAGGGAGCTGTAGTATAGGTGGAAATGTAGCCGAAAATGCAGGAGGTGCAAGAGCAGTGAAATATGGGGTAACCAAAGATTTTGTATTAAATGTTGAAGTGGTGTTGCCAGATGGATCTGTACATTGGACAGGAGCCAATACCCTAAAAAATGCAACAGGGTATAATCTTACCCAATTGATGGTTGGGAGCGAAGGCACTTTGGGGGTAATTACCAAAATTGTTTTAAAGTTGATTCCAGCAGTTTCTAACCAAATTTTAATGTTGGTTCCTTTTTACAAAATGGAAGAAGCTTGCCAAGCGGTGGCTGCCATTTTTAAAGCTGGCATTGTGCCAAGTGCATTAGAATTTATGGAGAAAGATGCCTTAGATTGGTCTATTCAACACTTACAAGAAGATGCCTCTTTGGTGAAAGATAACCACCAAGCCCATTTGTTGATAGAGCTAGATGGCAACGACCAAGATTATTTGATGAAGCAAGCAGAAGCTTTGATGCCTGTATTAGAAGCTTTTTCAATTGATGAAATTTTGTTTGCAGATACAGAAGAATCTAAAAATAGCTTGTGGAAATTGCGAAGAAAAGTGGCAGAAGCAGTAAAAAGCAATTCGGTGTACAAAGAAGAAGATACGGTGGTACCAAGATTTGCTTTACCGGAATTGCTTTTAGGAGTAAAATCGATAGGAAAAAAATACGGCTTTCAATCGGTTTGTTATGGCCATGCAGGCGATGGTAATTTACACATCAACATTGTGAAAGGAAATCTTTCGGAAGAGGCATGGCAAAACGAAGTCCCGAAAGGTATTCATGAAATCATGGAACTTACGGTTCGGTTAGGTGGCACCTTGTCCGGTGAACACGGCATTGGTTGGGTGCAAAAAAATTACATGCCAATTGCATTTTCGCCATTGACTTTACAATTGATGAAAGGCATCAAAAAGGTGTTTGATCCAAATGGCATCATGAATCCTGGTAAGGTGTTTCCGGATGAAGGGTTGTAGCTTTAGGCAATAAGCTTTAAGCTAAATGCGTTTTTTAAACTTAATGTATTCCTTAATTCCTTATTTCTAAATGTTTAAAAATGTATTTCTAAACAAATTATTTTACTTGTTTGCTTTGGTTGTTTTATGTTCTATTTTGGGATGTAATGAAAAATCAACCAAACCAAACAACTTATATTATGAAAAAGGACAATCTCTTTTTGACCAACTAAAAATTGATTATTCGAATTATTTTAATGAACCTGCTTGTATAATTTCTTCAAATAAATTTCCACCTAGTGATTTTGACTTTCAAACAATTGCCAGTTTGCATTTGAAAATAAAAAACACCAAACATTTAGCATTTCAAGAAAAAATGTACTTTTCCGCATTTCTATTTGAGTCTAGTTTGAATAATAAAATAATCATCACCCAAAAAAAATTAGATTCTTTAGAAAACAATAAAGTTCCGTTTTTTAAATGGTTAGATGATTATTGTAATAATACCGGATATTTATCGGTATCTAACCCAGTTTTTAACGAAAAATACAATCAAGTAATTGTAAAAATAGGTGTTGTTTGTGGTCCTTTATGTGGAAGTGGTGTAACGGTTTATTATTATTGGAACGGTAAAAAATGGATAGAGAAAGAAGTTTTGGGTTTTTGGGTAAGTTAAAACTTTTTTAGTTTAATGAAATTCAATATCTACAATTTGTTTAAACTAAACACTATTTAAATGTGCTTCTTCTAAATTAGCTAGATTCAACTTATAAGAAGATTCACTCATCACGAATGCAGGATTTTGCTTCGCAACATCCTGCAAAGCCATGTTCTACATTTCTAATGCTGTCATGCTGAACTTGATTCAGCATCTTAACTTTTAACTTTATTGGCTTTAATTTATAAGAAGATTCACTCATCACGAATGCAGGATTTTGCTTCGTAATATTTTGTAAAGCCATGTTCTACATTTCTAATGCTGTCATGCTGAACTTGATTTAGCATCTTACCTTTTAACTTTATTGGCTTCAACTTATAAGAAGATTCACTCATCACGAATCCAGGATTTTGCTTCGTAATATTTTGTAAAGCCATGTTCTACATTTCTAATGCTGTCATGCTGAACTTGATTCAGCATCTTAACTTTTAACTTTATTGGCTTTAATTTATAAGAAGATTCACTCATCACGAATGCAGGATTTTGCTTCGCAACATCCTGCAAAGCCATGTTCTACATTTCTAATGCTGTCATGCTGAACTTGATTCAGCATCTTAACTTTTAACTTTATTGGCTTTAACTTATAAGAAGATTCACTCATCACGAATGCAGGATTTTGCTTCGCAATATTTTGTAAAGCCATGTTCTACATTTCTAATGCTGTCATGCTGAACTTGATTCAGCATCTTAACTTTTAACTTTATTGGCTTTAA
>JAGXRF010000114.1 GCA_018335925.1 Flavobacteriales bacterium | reverse complement strand
AAAATAGCTATAACACAAAATGCACTAAGTATACACAAAGTTACACAGAGAAAACTCTATATTAAATCACATAATTTCATAAATATCAAACACTTAAATATCTTTATTATGTCGAACTCACTTTAATTAACAAGCCTCAAGCTGATATTACTCCTGAGCCTAAGAGCTCATTGTTGAGGTACCATGCAGCAAATTGTCCGGGTGTAATTGCGGATGGGGCTTGTTCAAACACCACAAACAAGCCTGATGCATATTGGCATAAAGTAGCAGGCTGTAATGGTTGACGATAACGAATTCTAACCATTACTTGCATTTGTTCTCCGTCCTTTAATGCCAAATCGCTTCTAATCCAATGAATTTCGCTTGGTTGAATTCGTAAAGCCTTACGAAACAAGCCAGGATGATTGGCTCCTTGACCTGTATAAATCACATTTTCAAGGGTATCTGTTGCCAACACAAACAAACCTTCTTTGGTACCACCAATGTTCAATCCTTTTCGTTGACCGATGGTAAAATAATGGGCTCCTTGGTGTTTACCCACCATTTTCCCCATGCTGGGTTGGTATTTTATTGGGGAAGACAGTAATTGCAATTCCTCTTCAGTAACCCCATTAGGTAAAGATTGTTGGTATACTTCGTGTTGTGCGGAAACTTCGTAAACTTCTCCTTCTTTAGGTTGCAATTGTTGTTGTAAAAACTCAGGTAATCGGACTTTACCGATAAAACACAATCCTTGTGAATCTTTTTTCTCTGCTGTTACCAAATTTTGTGCTTGGGCAATGGCTCGAACTTCCGGTTTGGTTAGTGCTCCTATTGGAAACAAAGCTTTGCTTAATTGTTCTTGCGATAGCTGACACAAAAAATAAGATTGGTCTTTATTAGAATCTTTTCCTGCAATTAATTGATGGATGGTTTTTCCATCTTTTTCAAAACTTGCTTTTTGGCAATAGTGTCCGGTAGCTACAAAATCTGCACCCAAACTTATAGCAATATCTAAAAACACATCAAATTTAATTTCTCGATTACACAACACATCTGGGTTCGGAGTTCGTCCTTGCTCATATTCCCGAAACATATAATCCACAATACGTTCTTTGTACTGTTCGCTTAAATCGACCGTTTGAAAAGGTATTCCTAATTTTTCTGCTACTAAAAGAGCATCGTTGCTATCCTCTAACCACGGACATTCATTGGAAATAGTCACGGAGTCGTCGTGCCAGTTTTTCATAAACAAACCTATGACTTCGTGTCCTTGTTGTTGCAACAAATAGGCAGCCACACTAGAGTCGACTCCTCCTGATAATCCTACAATTACTTTGGCCATTAAGGTTGTTTTTGGGTTGGTTTTTGTTTTAATTTTCTTATTTCTGCCGTTGGGTGTGCCAAACTATCCCCTGCTTTGCGTAACTTACGTTGAGCTTCTTTGTTTTCCGTTCTTACCAATTTGCCTTTTTCATAATAGTTCCATTCACCAATTGGCAAATCGTTTCGATACATTCCTTCTGATTCCAAATTTCCTTGATGGTCGCGATATATTGCTTTGCCAGATAATTTTCCTTGTTTGTAGTTTAGTTCTTCTAAAACTTTACCTGTGCGAGCAAACTTTTTATAAACCCCTTCACGCAAGCCATTTACATAAGTACTTTCTTCTAACAAATCCCCATCCATATAAAACACCTGTTTTTTGCCATGTAATACGCCATCTTTGTACTGTTCCAACATCATCACTTGATCCGATTCAAAATGATAGGTTTTCCATAAACCTTGGTATTGTTTGTTTACAACCAATCCTTCTGAAACTTTGAATTTTCCTTTAAAAAAAGTAGTATATGCACTTCCGTCTTTTTGAAAAACTCTGGTAGCAATGATACTTTTTGCTTTCGTATTATCATAAAAAGTAAAAGTTCCAACTTCTTTACCATCGTTAAAAGTTCCTTCGTACTTAAGGTATTTGGTATCTTCATAATAGCCTTTCCATAAACCATGACGATTGCCATTGGCATTGAGTTGGTTGGTATTGATTTCATTCTCTTGAGCATTGCAATTGGCCAAGAAGATAAAAACGATGAAAACGAATATTTTTTTAAGGTGAAGCATGTTGTAAAATATGTTGCAAAAGTAAAACCTAAAGTTCAAATAACAAGAAAACGAAATCTTAATAAAATTGGTATATGTTCTTTAAAAGAAATCCCCATAAAAAACGTGTTTATGGGGAATTTCTAACCAAACTTAACCTAACTAACTCAAACTATATTTGTATTTTAATCTTGATCTGACTGCTTGAAGTAGTAACCTCCCTGATTTTGGTAAGCTACTCCATGAGATGGCCCATAATAGGTGGAGGAAAATCCGTGGTTGCGATGGTATACACTTCCTACCATTTGTACCAATTGTCCTCTTCGGTTGTAAATCAACTCTAAGCCCCCTACTCTAGCCAATCCAAAACGATTGTATTGCATTAGGATGGTGCCTATTCTATTTACTCTATCTAAACCATCGTAATTTACAAATACATTACCAACTCTTCTAATTCTACCAAAGCTATCGGTATCAATTCGAACACCATAGTTTGGAACTATCAATTGTTGGCCTCTTCTTCCGGCACCTCTAAAATAAAAGGTTCCGTTGGTGTCGGTTGGACGTGTATTAAAATCGAAACTTCCATCTGCAAATACATAAAACTCGATACCACGTTCCATAAACACGATTGGTTCATTATGGTTTACCCAACCCTGATTTCTGATTCCTCTTGCAGCATCTTGGGCTACACTTACGCTGGTGTGAAACATCCCAGCTAAAACTAAAAGGAAAGTAATTTTTTTCATAACTTAACAATTTAAGGGTGGTGCCTACTCTTTAGTTTTTCGGCTTTCACTAAAACTTTCGTTCTTATAACATACTTTTCAAGCAGTGTGCCAAAGCATCTGTATTCATTGTTAATGAGTTGTCAACAATATGTAAGCTATTCATTTACATGACTTAAGAAGGTTTTAAATCTATGTGAGAAAAATAAAACCAATGACTTATCTTTGTAAAAAATATTTTTAATGGAATTAAAACTGCACAAACCAATTTGCTTTTTCGATTTAGAAACCACCGGAACGGATGTTACCAAAGACAGAATTGTAGAAATAAGCATTTTAAAAATCTTTCCGAACGGCAATAAAGAAAGTAAGACTTGGTTGGTGAATCCAGAAAGGGAAATCCCTAGCAGAGCAACCGAAGTTCACGGAATTACCAATGAGAGGGTAGCCAATGAACCTACTTTTACGCAGCTAGCACCACAAGTGTATCAAATGATAAAAGATGCTGATTTGGCTGGATTTAATTCAGACCGATTTGATATTCCGATGTTGGTGGAAGAATTGTTACGTGCAGGGATGGATTTTGATTTAAAGAACACCGTATCGGTAGATGTACAAACTATTTTCCATAAAATGGAAGAACGTACATTAAGTGCAGCTTATCAATTTTACTGTGGCAAAAAATTAGAAAATGCCCACAGTGCCGCAGCAGATACCGAGGCAACCTATGAAATATTAAAAGCCCAAATTGAGCGATATGATTTGGAAAATGACATCAAAAAACTATCGCAGTTTACTACTAGAAATAAATCGGTTGACTTTGCAGGTTTTGTAATTGTAGATGAAAAAACCAACAAAGAAACCATCAACTTTGGAAAATACAAAGGCAAATCGGTAGAAGATATTTTAGAACAAGATCCGGGGTATTATGGTTGGATTCAGAGTGCCGATTTTCCGCTATACACCAAAAAGGTGTTTACATCAATTAAACTAAGAAAGTTAAATACTAAAATGTAACGGCAAATGAAGATTATTTGCATTGGTAGAAATTATGCCAAACATATTGAAGAACTACAAAACGAACGTCCTACAGAACCCGTAATATTTTTAAAGCCTGATAGTTCCATCCTTTTAAAGCAGCACCCTTTTGTGATACCTGAGTTTTCTAACGACGTGCATCACGAAGTTGAATTATTGGTGAAGATTAGCAAAATTGGTAAGTACATCGAACCCCAATTTGCACATAAATATTATGATGAAATTGGTTTAGGCATTGATTTTACTGCGAGAGATGTCCAAGAACAACTGAAAGCCAAGGGTTTACCATGGGAAAAAGCCAAAGCTTTTGACGGTGCAACGGTAATTGGAGACTTTATTTCGAAAAAAAATGTAGATTTATCGAAAAATATTACCTTTGAATTACATTCCAACGGAAAAGTAGTACAAAAAGGCAACACAGACCACATGTTGTGGAAAATTGATGAGATTATTTCGTATGTTTCTCAATACTTTACCTTAAAGATTGGAGATATAATTTTTACCGGAACTCCGGAAGGAGTTGCCAAAGTACAACCAAATGACATTTTAGAAGGTTATTTGGAAAACCAAAAAATGTTCAGAATACAAGTAAAATAATATGGCCCTGAATTACAACCTATCTAAAGTTTACGCTTTGTCAGCAGATGACGAAGAGTTCGTAATCCAAATCATCACCTTGTTTGTAAATGAAGTTCCGGAAGACTGGAAGTTTGTTAAAAAAGGTTTAGAAGACCTAGATTACCAAATGACCTATAGTTATGCCCATAAAATCAAACCTACTCTAGATTTGTTGGGTTTAGATATTGCCTTTGAAGAAATCAAGCAATTAGAGGAATGGACCAAACGCAAAGGGAAAAGAAGTGAAGTAAAAGAATTGGTGAAAAGTATTGAAACGCAAATTGAAAAAGCCGTTAAAGAAATTCACAAAGATTTTAAACTGTAAATTCTTATCCTTTTCCTTTTATTGGAAAAACAACCTTGCATGAAAGCAACCATCCTAACCATTGGAGACGAAATTTTAATTGGTCAGATTACCGATACCAACTCGGGCTATATTGCCAAAAGTTTGGAAAAAATCGGAATACAAGTGCACGAAATGCTTTCTATTTCCGATGACCAAAATCATATTTTAAACACATTACATCGCTTACAAAATCAAGTCGATTTGGTAATCATCACAGGAGGCTTAGGCCCTACCAAAGATGATATCACCAAAAAAACTTTATGTACATACTTTGAAGACACTTTGGTGAAAAATGAAGAAGTAGAACAACATGTGTTGCATTTGTTTCAAAATGTACTGGGCAGAGAGCCAGGACAAATTAACTTAGACCAAGCTTTGGTGCCTAGTAAATGTACCATATTACATAACGCTTATGGCACTGCTCCTGGCATGTGGATTGCACACCAACAAACCATTTTTGTATCTATGCCAGGCGTACCTTATGAAATGAAAGGCATCGTTGATCATCATTTGGTACCAAAATTAGTAGCTGAATTTCAACGTCCGTTTATTTTACACCAAACTTTGATGACTTATGGAGAAGGAGAAAGTGTGATAGCCCAAACCATTGAAGCATGGGAAAACCAATTGCCTGCATTCATTAAATTGGCATATTTACCAAGTCCAGGAAGGGTTCGATTGCGATTAACTGCTCGAGGTAATGAAGAAGCTTTGTTAAAAAAAGCCATGCAAGAAGAAATTGCCAAAGTAACCCCACTGATACAACATATATTGGTAGGGATGGAAGAAGAAGAAAGCATCGAGCAAAAAGTACAAGAATTAATGCTTACCAAAAAAATGACTTTGGCAACAGCCGAAAGTTGTACCGGAGGAAAAATTGCAAGTACCTTAACCCAAATACCAGGAAGCTCTGGATACTTTGTAGGAAGCGTGGTAAGCTACCAAACACACATTAAAGAAGAATTATTAGGAGTATCTACAAACACCATTCAACAACATAGCGTAGTGAGTGAAGCCGTTGCTTTGGAAATGGCCAAAGGAGTTTTGGAAAAAATGAACGTAGATTATGCCATTGCTACCACCGGAAATGCAGGACCTAGCAAAAAAGATTCGGATGCAGATTTAGGCACTGTTTGTATTGCAGTTGTAAGCAAAACATCTTCTGTTTCAGGCACTTTTACTTTTGGTCAACCCAGAAGCAAAGTGATTGACAGAGCAGTAAACAAAGCTCTAGAAATGCTTTGGAAAGAAATTTCGAAAAAATAAAAAAAATATTTGTGCAGTACATTGAAATTTTGTTTCTTTGCACCCTGATTTTGAATAACGATATAAAGATTACATCATGTCAAGAGTTTGTCAACTTACCGGTAAGAGAGCAATGGTTGGAAACAACGTTTCTCACGCAATGAATAAAACAAAAAGAAAGTTTTCTGTAAACTTACACAGAAAGCGTTTCTTCCTTCCTGAAGAGAATAAGTGGATTACTTTGCGTGTAGCTGCTTCTACTATGAGAACCATTAATAAAAATGGAATTGCAGCAGTAATCAAAGAAGCGAAAGCACAAGGATTAATTTAATCGTTTAGATTTATAAAAAAGATACACAATGGCAAAGAAAGGCAATAGAATTCAGGTAATTTTAGAGTGCACCGAGCATAAAGAATCTGGCATGCCAGGAACTTCTCGTTACATTACAACCAAAAACAAAAAAAATACTCCAGAGAGATTGGAAATTAAAAAATTCAATCCAATTTTAAAAAGAGTAACTACTCACAAAGAAATTAAATAATTATTAGTCATGGCAAAGAAAACCGTTGCATCGTTACAAACCGCATCTAAAAGATTGACCAAAGCAATCAAAATGGTGAAATCTCCAAAAACAGGAGCGTATACTTTCGTGGAAGCTGTGATGTCTCCAGAAGAAGTTGATACTTTCTTAAAAAAGAAGTAATCCAATATACTCATTATAAAAAAGCTACTTTTTACGAAGTAGCTTTTTTTATGCTTCAAAAGCCCGATAATATTTAGTAATTTTGCCATTAAAATAATTAATCCATCCATGAGTTTTTTTAAAAAATTCTTCAGTAGCGATAAAAAAGAAAACTTAGACAAAGGTTTAGAAACCACAAAAACCAGTTTTTTTAGCAAACTTACTAAAGCAGTTGCAGGAAAATCGAAAGTAGATGACGAAGTTTTAGATAACTTGGAAGAAGTTTTGGTTTCCTCAGATGTTGGAGTAAATACTACCTTAAAAATTATTGAACGAATTGAAGAGAGAGTTGCACGCGATAAATATTTAGGCACAGACGAACTAAACCAAATATTACGAGAAGAAATTGCTGCCTTACTTTCTGAAAACAACCACGGAAATGCATCTGAACTAGAGATTCCTACCCATAAGCCTTATGTAATAATGGTAGTTGGCGTAAATGGTGTTGGAAAAACTACTACCATCGGAAAACTAGCCTACCAATACAAAAAAGCTGGTAAAAAAGTAGTATTAGGTGCCGCAGATACTTTTAGAGCTGCTGCCATAGATCAATTGCAAATTTGGGCAGACCGTGTTAAAGTACCTATGGTACGACAACAAATGGGAAGTGATCCTGCTTCGGTTGCTTTTGATACTTTGCAAAGTGCAGTAGCAAATGAGGCAGACATTGTAATTATTGATACTGCTGGTAGATTGCACAATAAAATCAATTTGATGAACGAGTTGAGTAAAGTGAAAAAAGTGATGCAAAAAGTGGTTCCGGATGCTCCGCATGAAGTTTTATTGGTACTTGATGGCTCTACTGGGCAGAATGCGTTTGAGCAAGCAAAACATTTTACAGCTGCCACCGAAGTAACTGCTTTGGCTGTTACCAAATTGGATGGTACTGCAAAAGGTGGTGTGGTGATAGGTATTTCTGACCAATTTCAAATTCCGGTAAAGTTTATTGGTGTTGGGGAAGGAATGGAAGACTTACAAGTGTTTAATAAATTTGAATTTGTAGACTCATTCTTTAAATAATGGAACAAAACGAAACACCTTTGCACAACAAATATTTGGTTTCCTTAACCAAAATCATTTCCATTTACAGTTTCTTTTTGGTGTTGATCAAGTCTATTGCCATATTACGAGGAGCTTGGTTGGTACCTAATGTTATTTTAATCATGCCGTTTATTGCACTTGGAGTTGCAACTGCCTTTGCTTGGGCCAATCAAAAATACCAATGGTGGCTGGGAATTGCCGGAACAATCATCATTATTGTTTTTAGATACTACGAAGTAGATTGGACTTTGGCTTTACAAGAACAATTTGGGAATTAGTTTCCTATAACCTCTTTTAACTTTTGCCACATTTGATCATGGAATAGCACTGGCACTAAATCGTCATTAGGTGCTTCCCCAAAACGAACATACACTAAGTTATTAGAGGACACCACGCCAACAAATTGTCCGTTTTTACCCATGGCAGCAACCAAATCAGATGGTGCATTTGGAGCCAAACTCCCGGAAATTGGAATGGTTACACCCGGGTAAATCACACTATTTTTGCCATTTAACCACCACAAATAGCCATAGGATTGATTTAAATTTTGAGAAGTGCTAACCATTTGGTTGAAATAATTGGTGTCGTTCATTACAGTATTTTCATTCCATTTTCCTTTTGCTAAAACCATCAAACCAAATCGAGCTGCACTTCGTGCGGTGGAATAATACACATTTCCCTCTGCCTGTTGTACCCAAGTACCATCCATTCCAATGGTTTGATGTAACTTTTCCTGAGTGTACTGCTGGTAGGTTTTATTGGTAGCACTTTCCACTACATTTCGCAATAAGGTGTAAGGTGCGTTATGGTAATACCACTGCGATCCTGCATTGGCACGAAAAGTCAAACAATTCGGACTGGTACAATTTAAATTTACATTTTGAAATTGCAAACCTGTGGTCATGGTTAATTGGTGAACAACTTTGATTTGATTTTCTTGTGCAGTAGTTAAAGAAGTCCATCCAGTACCTAAATAATCTGAAGTCTTATTTTGGATGTTTAAAAATCCTTCTTCTTGAGCTTTTCCGGTTAAAAAAGCCGAAAGAGTTTTTCCTGCAGAAGCCCAGTACCACAATTTGGTTTGGTCAAAAGGGGCCGTATTTGTTAAGTTGTTTCCCCAGTAATGTTCCATTACAATCTTCCCATCTTTTAATACAATAAAAGCCCTTGTACCATTGCTAGCTAAAAAGGTTTTCAATTCCTCTGCTTTTAACGCATTCCAACCTAAACTTTCCAATGAGGAGACCTCCCAAGTATTGGATCCGTTTGGTGGAAAATATAAAGCCGTAGGTTGTTGTGGGTCGGGTTGTGGGTTTACATTTTCTGAAGAACAAGATAGCAAGCAAGTTGCCATTAAAGCTATTAGATATTTCATCATTTTTTTCTTGTTTGACATAAATACTTCACAATGGTTTAAATGGAATTAGTTGGAAGCTTTTAACATTTTTATGGAAATGAACCACCAAAAAACATAAAACAGTAACAACCCTAGAGGACCAAACATAAAAGTAAATGGCAAGCAAATAGTGTATAAAAATCTAGGCATTTGCAGTGATTGTGCTTTTTTAACGATGTATGTCCCCACAAATAAATCAAAAGCTAAATAATGAATCCAACCAACCAGTACACCCAAATCTTGTCCAAATAAACTTTTCACACCCGCAAGAGTAGAAAACATATTGGGGTCAAAATTTCCAAATGATTTCACCACCAAGAAAGCATACAACATGCTCAGTGGCACTATAACGAAAAATCTAGCAATAGAAACGCTAAATTTCCAAGTTGGAAGAAACAATAAAAATATCCACCCTATCAACACAAATGTGTTGGCAAACTGAAATAATACATCTGGTGTAAACATATTTCCTTAATTAAGTATGATGGTATGTTTAGTATTTTGTTTGATGATAAAACTGCAATCCAAAAAATCTGGTGCTGAAAATTTAGGTTTAAAGTTATTGGAAAATCCGTAAGGTTCCTTTGGAGCACCAAAAATATTTTTGTCTAATTTTCCATTTCCATTCAAATCAACGTACATGGAGTACGCATAGGTTCCCTCAGTTATAGACTTTTTATAATTGAAATTTTTTGAATTTATTGGAATGATTTCCGAAACATCTATTTTGTCTTCTTTCAAAAAATTGGTTTGGTCTTTCCAAATAGCTAGATACATTTTTTTACCCACATACTTATCTTGTATGTTGGAAACTTGAATGGTTAATTCGTGTTTGGTCGCATTTGTTAACACTAAAAAACAACTTAAAATCAAAAACAATAATGTTTTCATCTTCTTCTTTTTAAACAAATTAAGGTACTTTTTCACCAATGTGAAAAAATATTTTCCCAAGAAATTCCTAAATAATGTAAAAGGGCTCTAAGGAGATTAATTATCTTTACCTAAAAAAGTAAATCATGCGTTTTGTACTCTTATTTTTCAGCTTCATTCTATTAATAGCTTGTGACAAAGCTGATCAAATTCAAAATTTAGAAAAACTGAATGGATATTGGGAAATTGAAAAAGTAGAAAAAGATGGTGATCTCATCAAAAGCTATACTTTAAATGAAACCATCGACTATTTTAACGTCAAAGATTCGGTTGGTTTCAGGAAAAAAGTAAAACCTCAACTAGATGGTACTTTTTTAACCAATGATGTGGAACAGACTTTTAAAATTTACACAAAAGAAAATACTACCTCTATTCACTACGATACTATATGGAATAGAAATAATGAAATCATATGGCAATTACAAGATTCCATTTTAATTTTAAAAGACCAAAAAACCAAATTTTACTTTAAAAGACACCTACCCATACGATGAGTAAAAAAAACCAAAGTAGAATTCACCAAGGGAGTCCGATTGCAGAAGTATTAAAAGATTTTATCCAACAAAACAACCTGCAAAAGGGAATTGATCGTGCCCAAATTAAAGATATTTGGGAACAAGTGATGGGGCCTGCTGTGCACAAATACACCCAAGACATTCAATTACAAGGCAATAAACTAATTGTAAAGTTGAGCTCATCGGTTTTACGAGAGGAATTAAGTTATGGTAAAAGTAAAATTATCACCTTGTTAAATGAGGAGATAAAAAAAGAGTTAATTCATGATTTACTTCTGCTATAATTCTATTTTTTTTAACATCCCTATTGAAGTTTTTTTATATTTGGTAATTGATTTGCTTTAAATATGAAAAAAACTACAACTTATCTTGCTTTTTTGCTACTTGCCTTTACTTTTTACACTTGCTCAAGTGATACTGAAGAAGCTTTAGAGGAAATCACACCTGTTAAGTTGTCTGCCGATCTTACTGCATGGCCTAAATTGTCCGATTATCATTTTTTTAAAGGAGATATCAAAAATTTAGAACCCGCTTTTGGAGTTTTGCCATACAAACCTGCAAGCGAATTATTTACAGATTATGCTTTAAAAAAGAGATTTGTGTGGATGCCTAAAGGCTCTAAAGCAACCTATGATGGCGATGGTAATATTTTGAACTTTCCGGAAAAAACCATTTTAATTAAGAACTTTTATTACAACAATGTACTTCCGGACAATAAAACTAAAATTTTAGAAACTCGTTTGTTGATTAAAATTAACGGCAATTGGATTTTTGCCGAATACATTTGGAACGATGAACAAACCGATGCTTTTTTGAATATGGATGGTGGCAATATAAATATTTCGTGGATGCAAAATGGCGAAACTAAAAGCACCTATTACCGCTTTCCAAATAGTATTGAGTGTCGAGTTTGTCACATCAACCAAGACAAGAATCTTCCCATAGGTCCAAAACCACAAAACTTAAACTATAATTTTGCTTACAGCGATGGGACCAAAAACCAATTACAAAAATGGATAGATTTTGGCTATTTAGAAAGTGTCCCATCTAACATAAACTCAGTGGTTGACTATAAAGATACTTCAAAACCTATTGATTTACGTTTTCGTTCCTATTTAGATATCAACTGTGCCCATTGCCATCAAGATGGAGGTGATTGTTCATATAGAATGGTAAGATTTCCATTTAATCAAACCAGCGACCCAAGTAAAATGGGGGTTTGTCAAGATCCAGAGGAAGAAATTCCTGCACACACCAAAATAATATTACCGGGTAGAATTGACCGAAGTGTTTTATACTATCGTATTTCAACAGACGAACAAAATTTAATGATGCCAAAAATTGGTCGATTCATTGTTCATGAGGAAGCATTGCAACTAACCGAACAATTCATCCAATCCCTTTCTAACTGCAACTAAACAATCAACTAATTATGAAAAAAACACTACTATTCATAACAAATTTAATTTACTTTTTACCTATATATGCATTAGCTCAAGCAACCTGCGAAACCGCTCAAGTGGTTGCTATTGGGCAGCATAATGTAGGTTTACTAAACGGTACTCTTCCCACTCCGGTTTGTGCTTCTAATGGAGCAGTGCCTACTACAAACAACCCTGCCGGACTTTGGTATCAGTTTACAGCTACCCAAAGTGGCACTTTAACTGTAAGTACCAATTTACCTCAAAACTCTGGAAAAGATACTCGTGTACATATTTATAATGGCACTTGTGGCAGCTTGACATGTTTAGCAGGAAATGATGATATCTCTGGAAATAATTTTTTATCTGAAATATCTTTTACCGTATCTAACGGGAGTTCCTATTACATTGCTTTTGATAACCGTTGGGGAACTACCAATGCAAGTAATTTTGTTTTTACTGTTACTTATGGTACTTCTACTCCTCCAGTAAGCAGAGTAACTTTTACCGCTCAAAGTAATAGTGAAATAAATGGAGCATATAGAAATTGTATTGTAGATATGAACAACGATTTTTTAGATGATATTGTAAATATCAACAGCGGAAACATAAAGGTCTTGTTCCAAACACCTACAGGTTTTAACACCGTAACCTTTCCAACCGAAACTACCAATTTTTTACCAAGTTGGAGTGTAGCCGCAGGAGACATTGATAAAAACGGATTTAATGATTTGGTTTATGGTAGCGGAACAGGAGTTGCTTTTGTAAGAGCAAACAACAACGGAAGTGCATACACACTTTCGTCAACATCTCAATATGTTTTTTCACAAAGAAGTAATTTTGTAGACATTAACAACGATGGTCATATGGATGCCTTTGTATGTCATGATGTGGCTCCAAATGTATTTTATATTAATGATGGTAATGGCAACCTAACTTTTAACCAAGGAGGCTTGGGAGACGTTCCTAATGGAGGTAATTATGGTTCCATTTGGTTTGATTACAATAATGATGGGAAGGTAGATTTATTTATTGCCAAATGTAAAGGAAATGGAGATATTAATGGTAGTTTAAATCAGTTGTTTCGAAATGATGGCAATGGCATTTTTACCAACGTTTCTGTAGCTGCAAACCTTTCTGATCCTATTCAAACTTGGTCTGCTGCCGTAGGTGATTTTGATAACGACGGAGACATGGATATATTGGTTGGAGCATCAAGCTTTACCCAAGGTATGCACAAATTAATGCGGAATAACGGAAACGGAACATTTACTGATGTAACTGCAGATAGTGGATTTCATAACAACCAAACTACAAGTATTGAATTTGTTGCTTACGATTTTGACAACGATGGCTTTTTAGATGTTTTGGGTGGTGGAAACAAAATCATGTACGGCAATGGTAATTTAACTTTTACTCCAGAAAATACCAATATCAATAACGGACCGATAGGTGATATCAATAACGATGGCTTTTTAGATGTTCAAATTGGAGGCACAATTTACCGTAGTAATGGTAATAATAACAATTGGTGTAAAGTAACTCTAAGAGGCATCCAATCCAATGGAAATGGTATTGGAGCAAGAGTAGAATTACACGGCCCGTGGGGGATACAAATAAGAGATGTGCAAAGTGGAATTGGTTTCAGACACATGAATAGTTTGAATGTACACTTTGGAATTGGTACCCATACTACCATCCAAAAAATTGTGGTAAAATGGCCCTCCGGAATGGTTGATGAGATTATGAACCCCACTATCAACCAAACCCATCATGTAAACGAAGGAAGTACTTTAAGTACACCTACCATTGCAAACACACAAAAATTGCTAATTTACCCAAATCCAACTTCTCAAAATTTATATGTAGAAGAAACAGAATATACTAATTACCAAGTGGTGGATATGTTAGGAAGAACTTGTTTGAGGGGCAAATTAACCTCTCAAGGAATTTTAGTTACTAACTTACCAAACGGACAATATTTGTTGGTATTGCAAAATGAGTTTTACCAAACCAAATCTGCTCCTTTTATTAAAAATTAATCCATGATTCAAAAAATCTGTTTGTTCTTATTAATTGGTTTTAGTGCTTTGGCACAAAACATCGTATTGCAAACTTTTGCCACAGGTTTTTCCAGTCCTGTTGCAATAGTCCACGCTGGAGATTCTAGATTATTTGTGGTACAAAGAGGAGGTTTGATTCGCATTTTAAATGCAGATGGCACCATCAATGCTACTCCATTTTTAGATGTTAGCAGCTTAATTGTTTCCGGTGGAGAAAGGGGTTTGTTAGGTCTGGCATTTCATCCTGACTACGCCAATAACGGTTTGTTTTTTGTAAATTATACTCGCTCCGGTGATGGTGCAAGCGTGCTTGCACGATACCAAGTTTCAAGTAATCCAAACATTGCAAATGCATCATCTGCACAAGTTATTTTAACCATTTCACAACCATACACCAATCACAATGGAGGCAATATCGTATTTGGCCCTGATGGTTTTTTATACATTGGTATGGGTGATGGAGGAAGCGGAGGTGATCCTCAAAATTTAGCACAAAATATACAATCGCATTTAGGAAAAATGTTGCGAATTGATGTTACTAACCAAACTACTTATCAAAATCCGAATACCAACCCTTTTTTTGGTGCAACAACCGGTTTAGATGAAATATTTTTTGTAGGGATGAGAAATCCATGGAAATTTTCCTTTAACCGATTGAATGGTGATATGTGGATTGCAGATGTGGGACAAAATGCAAGAGAGGAAATTAACAAGATTCCCAACCCTATGACACCCGGATTCAATTTTGGATGGAGATGCTACGAAGCAAATATTGTATACAATACAACAGGATGTGGTGCAATGTCTAATTACTTTTTTCCGGTCGCTTCGTACAACTTAGGTGGTGGTTATTGTTCTGTAACCGGAGGTTATGTTTACACCGGAAATATATACCCGAATTTACAAATCAAATATTTATTTGCCGATTATTGTGCCAATCGAATAGGTTGGATAGATGCAGTAAATCCCGGAGCAATAACTTGGAGCACCAACTTCTCAGGTAACTTTAGTACTTTTGGAGAAGACGTAAACGGAGAGTTATATATTGCCGGAATTTCCAACGGAACTATTTCTAAAATTGTAGACACTACGTTGTCTTTAGAAGATGAAAACAACACTACTTTTCAAGTTTATCCAAACCCTACCTCTGAAAACTTATATGTGCAATGGAATGGGAATGAAGCACCAAATAGGATAACTTTATGGAATATTCATGGGCAAAAAATGGAAGTCCCCTCTTCGTTTACCGAAAATAAAATTAGTATAGATGTGAGAAGTCTGACCAAAGGAGTTTATTTTCTTCAAACAGAAAACAATGGCTCCACGAAAACACAAAAAATTATCATTCAATAAAAAAAAAGCAGCTAAGCTGCTTTTTTTTTTGATTAAAAAGAAATTTCTACATTTTCCAAATCACCGATTCTAATGGCAGTAAATTTAAAGTGATTCTACCCTCTCCTTTTTTCACCGTAAGGGTCACATTCTTTTTACCAAACAATTGCTCTTTTAAAGCATATGCCCCATCTTTCAATTGCCATTTTTGAATCAATTCTTTTGGTAAGATGATGTCATGGTTTACCGAAGTATTTTGATAAAAATTACAAACAATAATTAATTTTTCTTGGTTGTTATATCTCACATAACTAAACAATCCTTGCTCGTAGTTTGGATTGTTTTCTATATTAAAAGTATTAATTTCATGATAGGCACCCATCAATGCTTTACTCTTAATGGTAAAATTAAGCAAGCGTTTGTAGTAATCGCGTAAAGATTTCTCCTCTTCATTTAATCTTCCTCCATCAAATTTACCACCATTCATCCATTTTTGGTGATGTGGCACACCAACATAATCAAAAATAGAAGTTCTGCTCGGTTTGCCAAATCCAGTATCCTGTGCACCGGGCTCCCCTACTTCTTGCCCAAAATAAATCATAGTTGGCGAAGTACCAATAGTGGCAGATACCACCATTGCAGGCAATACTTTTTTAGGATCTCCAGCAAATTCAGGACTAGCAACACGTTGTTCATCGTGATTTTCCAGAAAATGCATCATGTGATGCTCTATATCAGCTAATCCTTGTTGGATGTTGGCAATATGCTTAGGTAAACCTCTGCCTTGAACAATGTTTTTTAAAGTATCATACAACTCCACTTTATCATACAAATAATCCATTTTTCCAAGTTGGATGTAATTGCGATATTCCGCAGGATTATAAATTTCAGCCAACAAAAAGGCTTTCGGATTTTTCATTTTGATGTGCGAATTCATGTAACTCCAGAACTCTACCGGAACCATTTCGGCCATGTCATATCTAAATCCATCCACTCCTTTTGCTATCCAATACAACGCAATGTCCTTAAACTTTACCCACGAACTTGGTACGTCTTTGTCTTTCCAAAAAGCAAAATGAGCTTTGTAATCTTTTTGATGGTAACCTTCTGGCAACAAAGGAAAATCTTTCGATCCGTCCGGTTTGATACCATAGTTAATTTTCACGGTTTCATACCAATCATGGATGCTTGGTTTTGCAGCACGAGAGCCATTGCCTGTCCATTTTGCAGGATTTTCAGCAAATTTACCATCCGATAACGGATGTTTTTGCCCACCCAAAGGTTGGTAATTTGCATCAGTAGGTACTTCAAATGGTGTATTTGGTATATAATAAAAGTTATTGTTTCTGTCATACTCTACAGTAGTATTGTCTTTTGCTCCAAAGTCTTCCACTCCTTTCGGATTGGTTTTTCCTTCGTACTTTCTAGCAATGTGATTTGGCACAATATCAATAATCACTTTTAAATCATTTTGATGGGTACGAGCTATCAAGGCTTCGAATTCTTGCAAACGATTGGCTGGATTTTTAGCCAAATCTGGATTTACGTTGTAATAATCTTTTACTGCATATGGTGAGCCTGCTCTTCCCTTTACCACATCCGGATCGTCGTTTGAAATACCATAAGCAGTGTAATCATTTACCAAAGCATGGTGTGGAATTCCGGTATACCAAATGTGGGTTACCCCTAAATCTTTGATTTCCTGTAAAGCTTTGTTGGTAAAGTCGTCAAACTTTCCAACGCCATTTTGCTCTATAGTTCCCCAAGGTTGATTGGTTTCATTTTGGTTCCCGAACAAGCGGGTAAAGACTTGGTAAACTACAATTTTACCTTCTTCAGTTGTTTCTTCCTTCATAGGTTTTTCAGATTGATTGCACCCTACAATCAAAAGGGTGGTAAGTGTAATCCATGTAATTTTTTTTCGCATAAAAAAGCAGATTAATTTTCGTATAAATACCAACTAATTAGTCTTCATCAATGATAATTTTGATTGCATTTCCTCAAATATGAGCAAAATATTTTGGTACGAATTGTCTAAATAAGAGTCTAATTGATGTACCGGAACCCATTTTACTTGTTCAATTCCTTCTTCCATTTGAGCAATGGGTTCACCAACAAAGCTAGAGTGCATCCAATACCATTGCGTTATTTTGAGTTTGTATCTTCCATTTCGTTTAAACACATGATAGGTTTTGGATAACTTTTCCATGATTTTTAAATTGCCTATTCCGGTTTCTTCTTCTACTTCTCTTAAGGCAGTTTGACGCATTTTTTCATTTTTCTCTTGTCCCCCTTTTGGCAAATCCCATTTACCATTGCGAAAAATCATCAAAATTTCTCCTTTGTGATTGGTAACAAAACCTCCACCTGCTTTTTCCTTTGGAATCTTGGCTTTGAGAGATTTTAGCAACTTTTCCTCGTCAGCATGGTATAAAAAACACTTTTGGATTTTGTTTTTATACAACTTCACAATGATATCTTTGATATCCACTGCTTCTAACAAAAAGAGTTGAAAATCGGTTTCTTTTTCAATGACGTTGGTCAAAAAAAGAGGCTTATCGTTGACAAAAACTTTATACATTTGCAGTATGATTTACCACAACCACACAGCCAAAAAAACTGCGGAATTGTTATTACAAATAAACGCAATTAAATTAAATTCTAAAAATCATTTTACTTGGGCCTCCGGATGGAATTCTCCAATTTACTGCGACAACCGAATGATTTTATCTTTTCCGGAAATCAGAAACTTTGTAAAGGAAGAATTGGCAAAAATTGTCATCGAAAAATACGGTAAACCCGACTTGATTGCAGGTGTAGCAACCGGTGCCATCGGAATTGGAATGTTGGTAGCAGATGCTTTAAACTTGCCATTTATTTATGTAAGACCCGAACCAAAAAAACATGGAAGACAAAACCAAGTAGAGGGATCTGCTGAAAAAGGACAAAAAGTGGTTGTGATTGAAGACTTGATTTCTACCGGAAAAAGCAGTTTACAAGCCGTAGATGCCTTAAGAGAAAGCGGATTACATGTGATGGGCATGGTAGCTATTTTTAGCTATGGATTTGCAATTGCCAATCAAAACTTTGAAGATGCAAAAGTTCCTTTGGGTACTTTAAGTAACTACGACAGTTTGATAGAACAAGCCGTTGAAATAAACTATATAGATAAAACTGAATTACAAACTCTGCAAGATTGGAGAGTACAACCTGAAACCTGGAAAAAATAAAAATTTATGCAATTAGAAACCTCTAAAATTACCGTTCCAAGCAGTGCTGCTACTTTAAGAGAAAAATTGACCGTAGTGGAAAACTACAAAACGTTAATGCCTGAAAACATTGCAAAATTTGAAGTATTGACACCTGAATTATTTGCTTTTGCTTTAAGTGGTATGCCTGAAATTAAACTTAAATTAAAGGAAAACTCTGCAAACAAAGTAGTTTTAGGTGCAGCCTCTGATAAAATGCCTTTTGAATTAACAGCTTTGTTAAATGAAACTTCAGAAAATAGCACCGAAGTTCAAATGACTTTTCAAGGAGATTTTAACCCTATGATGGCCATGATGATCAAAGGCCCTATTAGCAAGTTAATGGATACTTTGGTGGGGAATATGCATAAGCTTTAATTTGTTCGGATTGAAAAGTTCTAGTATTTCAATTGTCTTCATCATATTTTTTGTTGGTTTTTCTTATTCACAAGAAAAGTTTAATGAAGAATATCTTATTGAAAAAGCTAGAAAATTTGAAGACTCAATTAAAGTTAAAATTACAAGTAACTCAATTAAAGAAGTTGAATTAACTAAACAAAAAATCAAAGAGATCATTTACTACGATGAAATTGAGCAAATAATTCTAAAAGAATCTCAATATTTAAACAACAATATCCCTTTAATGGGTGTTAGAAAAGAATTCTTTAGCCAAAACAAACTTCATTTACTTGAAATCATTGAAAATCAATTTGGTGATATTTGGTTTGTTTGTTTTTTTTCATACAATTCAAAAAATGAGTTGATTGAAAAAATACTATTCAATGACAAATACATTTTTAAAGAAGTTTACATCAATGGGGAAAAGAATATCTATGATAATAATGGAAAAAGGATAAAAAAAATAAAATTTGCAAAGCGAAAATTAATTAAAGGTTAAGAATTTTTAAAACCTAACAAATCTTAAAATTTTTAAAAATATATTTTTACAGAAACCAAATGCATATATTTGTAATCAAATAACAACAAAATGAATATCATTTTACATCATCATCATCATTTTACTTTCGCTCAAACGAAGTGAGGTGTGTTGATGTATAAACATATAATCCAATCCGTTTGAGTACTTCAAACGGATTTTTTGTTTTAAATCCTCCTTGTTTTGAAGTACTCAAATCCAAACAAAACAAGAAGTATGAAAACATTAAAAATTGCCATTCAAAAATCAGGTCGTTTAAACGAAGACAGTTTAAAATTACTCAAAGATGCAGGTATATCGGTAGATAACGGCAACGACCAACTCAAAGCAACCAGTGCCAACTTCCCTCTAGAAGTATTGTTTTTACGCAACTCAGATATTCCACAATATTTGCAAGATGGCGTGGCTGATATTGCTATTATTGGAAGTAACTTACTAGAAGAAAAACCAAACAGCATTGAAATATTAGAAAAATTAGGTTTTTCTAAGTGCAGAGTTTCTGTAGCAGTGCCAAATCAATTCCAAATCAATAGTCTACAAGATTTAAAAAACAAAAAAATTGCAACCTCCTACCCCAATACGGTTCGAAACTATTTTGGTAATCTCAACATTCCGATTGAAATTCACCAAATATCCGGATCGGTAGAAATAGCTCCAAATATAGGATTGGCCGATGCGATTGTTGACATTGTTTCTAGCGGGAGTACCCTTTTTAAAAACAATTTAAAAGAGGTTGCCATTATCTTAAAAAGTGAAGCCGTTTTGGCTGCTTCCCCTAAGATGGACGAAGAAAAAAAGCAATTACTACAAAAGTTTTTATTCAGAATCCAATCGGTTTTAAAAGCAAGAAAATCCAAATATATATTGATGAACGTTCCAAACAATAAAATTAAAAAAGTAACCACAATTTTACCCGTATTGAAAAGTCCAACAGTACTGCCACTTGCACTTCCCGGCTGGAGCAGTTTACACTCGGTAATAGAAGAAGCTACCTTTTGGGAAGTAATAGACCAACTGAAAGAAGCCGGAGCAACCGACATATTGGTTTGCCCGATTGAGAAGATGGTGCTTTAGTGATTAATAATTAGTGATTAGTGAATAGTTATTTCTAAAAGAAATATAAAATAATACTTGCTCTACTCCCCTCTCCTTTGGAGAGGGGTTGGGGGTGAGGTAAAAAAACAATAACTAAATAAAATTTAAGTAGCCCTAAACTCCCCTCTCCTTTGGAGAGGGATTGGGGGTGAGGTAAAACCTATGAAAACATACCTATATCCAAAAAAGCAAGAATGGAAAAGCATTTTGCAGCGACCTGCCAAAACCCAAGAAGAGCAAATAGATGTATTGCAAACCATATTTAAAGAAATTCAACAAAAAGGAGATGTCGCTGTGCAAAAATACACCTCTTTGTTTGATGGTATTTCTTTAATCGATTTTAGAGTAGCGGAAACAGAAATCGAAAATTGTAAGATTGAACCTGCATTAGAAGATGCCATTAAATTGGCTGCTTGTAATATTGAAAAATTTCATGCAGCCCAGCAAAGAAAGCCAATTATCGTAGAAACCCAACCGGGAGTTACTTGTTGGATGGACTTTAAAGCCATTGAAAAAGTAGGTTTGTATATTCCGGGAGGTACAGCACCGTTGTTTTCCACGGTGTTGATGTTAGGAATTCCTGCTAAATTAGCTGGTTGTAAACAAGTCGTTTTATGTACTCCTCCGGATAAAAACGGAAACATTGCTCCCGAAATTATTTTTGCAGCCAAACTTTGTGGCATTCAAAGTATATTTAAAGTTGGTGGTATTCAGGCTATTGCAGCCATGACCTTTGGTACCAACAGCATGTTGAAAGTGGATAAAATTTTTGGTCCCGGAAACAGCTATGTAACTGCTGCCAAACAATTTGCTACCCAATTTGGAGTTGCTATCGACATGCCTGCTGGCCCAAGTGAAGTGATGGTTTATGCAGATGAAAGTGCCAACGCAGAATTTATTGCAGCCGATTTGTTGAGTCAGGCCGAGCACGGAACAGATAGCCAAGTAGTTTTGGTGACCAACCAAAAAGGGCTAGTGAAAAAAGTGCAACAAGCGATTGCTGAACAATTAAAATTATTGCCAAGAAAAGAAATCACCAAAAAAGCATTGGAGCATGCCATATTTATGGTGGTAGAAAACGATGAAATTGCAGTAGAAATTATCAATGAATATGCTCCGGAACATTTGATTGTGTGCAGTACACAAGAAGCATGGATGATAGAAAACATCCAGCATGCAGGTTCCGTTTTTTTAGGAAACTACACTCCCGAAAGTGCTGGTGATTATGCATCGGGCACCAACCATACCCTGCCCACCAACGGCTATGCAAAAAATTATAATGGAGTGAATTTGAGTAGCTTTCAAAAAAGCATTACTTACCAAAAAATCACGTCTCAAGGTATTAAAAATATTGGAAATGCCGTTGCTTTGATGGCTGCTGCAGAAGGACTCACTGCCCACCAAAATGCCATAGAAATAAGATTAGTAAATTTAAAAGGATGATGGAAAAATATCTTCGAAAACATTTATTAGGATTGCAACCTTATAGCTCTGCGAGAGAGGAATTTTCATTAGATAGCACCAACTATTTGATGTTAGATGCCAATGAAAATCCTTTTGATACAGATTATAATCGATATCCAGATCCTTATCAAAAGGAATTAAAACAAGTGGTAGCAAACCTCAAAAACATTCCCCCAACCAACATTTGTTTCGGGAATGGAAGTGATGAAATTTTAGACTTATTGATGCGTATGTTTTGTGAGGTAAATCAAGAAATAATTCTCTTCCCTCCTACTTATGGCATGTATGAAGTTTGTGCCAATATCAACCAGGTAAAAGTGGTAAAGAGTTGGTTACAAGGCGATTTTCAGCCCAATGCAGAAGATTTTTGGAACAAAGTAACCGCTCAAACCAAAATGGTGATTTTTTGCCAACCAAATAATCCCACCGGAAATTTATTACATGAAGATTTTATATTTGAAGTCCTTGAAAAATTTGATGGAATGGTGGTAATTGATGAAGCTTATGGAGATTTTGCCACAACCGAAAGTTGGCAAAACAAAGTGGAAACCTATCCTAATTTGGTAGTGATGCAAACACTTTCCAAAGCTTATGGCTTGGCAGGATTGCGATTAGGAATGGCTATTGCAAACAATGAAACCATTGGTTGGATGCACAAAGTGAAAGCACCTTATAATGTAAACACGATTTCTGCAAAAATTGCTATCAATCAATTGAAAAATTATGATACAACTGTTTGGGAAACCATCATTAAAGAAAGAAAAAAATTAAAAGAAAGCTTTCAAGAAATTGCTTGGATTACCAAAATTTATCCCTCTGAAGCTAATTTTGTATTGATTGAAGTAGACGATGCCAATTTACGCTACCAACAATTATTACAACAACAAATTGTGATAAGAAAACCAAATATAAAACCTCTCGTTTCAGAAGCATTGCGAATTACTGTGGGAACTCCGGAGCAAAATGAACGATTGTTGAAGGCGATAAGAGCTTTAGTGATTAGTAAATAGTCTAGAAACTTGGAACCTGAAACCTGACCCGAGTCCCGAAAGCTATCGGGACGAACGGTGCGAAGCAAAACTTGAAACTTGAAAAATTAAAGATGAAAAAAATATTATTTATCGATCGTGATGGCACTTTAATTTTAGAGCCAGAAAATTACCAAGTAGATGCTTGGGAAAAATTGGAATTTTATCCGGAAGTATTTTACTACCTCCGAAAAATTGCAGAAGAACTAGATTATACCTTAGTAATGGTAACCAACCAAGATGGTTTGGGAACATCGGGTTATTCTTATGAAGTTTTTAACCCTATTCAAAAGTTTATTATAGATAGTTTTGCCAAGGAAAATATCGTTTTTCAAAACATTCATATCGATACTTCTACTGCGGCAAATCCTTCAGCCAATCGCAAACCAAGTATTGGCATGTTACAAGAGTACATCAACAACCCAACTTACGACCTTTCCAATTCGTTGGTAATTGGAGACCGTTGGACCGATGTCCAATTGGCCAAAAACTTAGGTTGCAAAGCTATTTTCTTACAACAAAAAGCAGATTTAGGTGTCTCTGAATTAACTTCTACCGAAGATTTAAAAAATAGCATTGCTCTAACTACAACTTATTGGAAAGAAATTTACGAATTTCTCCGTTTGCCTATTCGTACTGCACAAATTCATCGAAAAACCAAAGAAACGGATGTTTTTATTTCTTTAAACTTAGACGGAAGTGGCACTGCCAACATTAACACCGGACTCAAATTCTTTGACCACATGTTAGAACAAATTGCCAAACACGGTCAGTTAGATTTAACCATTCAAGTGCAAGGCGATTTGGAGGTAGATGAACACCACACCATTGAAGATACCGGAATTGCTCTAGGTGCTTGCTTTTATCAAGCTTTGGGAAATAAAATTGGGGTGGAACGTTATGGTTTTTGCTTGCCAATGGACGATTGTTTGGCACAAGTTGCTTTAGATTTTGGAGGAAGAAGTTGGTTGATGTGGCAGGCTCCGTTTAAAAGAGAAAAAATTGGCGACATGCCAACAGAGATGTTTTTCCACTTTTTTAAATCGTTTGCAGATGAAGCCAAAGCAAACCTCAACATCAAAGCCGAAGGCCATAACGAACACCATAAAATTGAAGCCATTTTTAAAGCGTTTGCCAAAGCCATTAAAATGGCCAAAACCCGAAACCCCAACGGAATGTTTTTACCAACCACCAAAGGAATGTTATAACCATGCAAATAGCCATTATTGATTACGGAGCCGGAAACATTCACTCAGTGCAATTTGCCCTGCAACGATTAGGATACCAAAGCATATTAACCAAAGATGCCAAAGTTTTGGAAGAAGCAGACAAAGTAATTTTTCCGGGAGTTGGCCATGCCAATTATGCCATGCAACAGCTTCAAAAAACTGGTTTACATAAGGTAATTCCTACCCTAACCCAACCTGTTTTAGGGATTTGTTTAGGCATGCAACTACTCACCAATGCTTCAGAAGAAGGACCAACCAAATGTTTGGGAATTATGGATGCAGAAACCAAACTTTTTACGGAAGCTCCAAAAATCCCACACATGGGATGGAACACCGTGCAAAGCAATCATTGGTTGTTTGAAGGATTGAACAATGCTTATTTTTATTTGGTACACAGTTATTACGTTCCCATTCAACCCAATACTATTGCCACTTGCGAATATGGCTCTCCGTTTAGTGCAGCTATTGCTAAAGATAATTTTT
The DNA here is from genome assembly GCA_018335925.1 of Flavobacteriales bacterium. GTDB lineage: Bacteria > Bacteroidota > Bacteroidia > Flavobacteriales > Flavobacteriaceae > Flavobacterium. Next base: position 44,162 of record JAGXRF010000114.1, on the reverse strand, counting down.
TAGGAGTACAATTTCATCCGGAAAAAAGTGGAGCAGATGGAGCCAAACTAATTGAAAACTTTTTAAACTATCAACCATGAGAATTATTCCAGCCATTGATTTGTTGAACGGTAATGCGGTAAGATTACAACAAGGCAATTATGAGCAAAATACCATTTACTACAAAAATCCATTAGACATGGCTAAAATGTTGCAAGATCATGGGTTTCAATATTTGCATTTGGTAGATTTAAACGGAGCCAAAGAACGAAAGGTCATCCATCATAAAATATTAGAAAACATAGCTAGCAACACCACTCTAAAAGTTGATTTTGGTGGAGGTATTGCCAATGAGGAAGAATTGCAAAAAGTTTTAGAACATGGTGCCAATCAAGTAAATATTGGCAGTTTGGCAGTAAAACAACCTGAGATAGTGCAAAAATGGATTCAGGAATTAGGAAATGATACGCTAATTATTGGAGCAGATTTTAAAACCGAAAACGAAAAACATTTTATTGCTACTTCGGGTTGGATATCTACATCGGAAAAAACTTTAGAAAGTTTTGTAGAAGATTATTTGAATCACCAAGCAAAATACTTTGTGATTACAGATATTTCTAAAGATGGCATGTTGCAAGGAAGTAACCGAGAAGTGTATCAAAAACTAATGAAACAATTTCCTGATATAAATCTAATTGCCTCTGGTGGGGTGACAACTTTGCAAGAAATTGAGCAATTGCAAAGCATTGGTTGCGAAGGCGTGATTGTTGGCAAGGCATTGTATGAGAATAAAATCAGTATAAAAGAATTAGCCAGCTTATGTTAACCAAAAGAATCATTCCGTGTTTAGACATTCAAAACGGTCGAACCGTGAAAGGCATTCAATTTGAAGGATTGATTGATGCTGGAAATCCTGTAACCTTAGCCCAAAAATATGCATTAGAAGGAGCCGATGAATTGGTTTTTTTAGACATCACTGCCTCGGTAGAAAATCGAAGTACCCAATTGAAATGGGTAAAAGAAATTGCAGAAAACTTAAACATTCCGTTCACGGTGGGTGGTGGCATTAAAGATGTGCAACATGTAGAAAGCATTTTAAAATCGGGTGCCGATAAAGTCACCATTAATACTGCTGCTATTCAAAACCCGAAATTAGTGACCGAAATTGCCCAAAATTTTGGCAACCAATGTGTGGTTGCAGCCGTAGATGCCAAATGGGAAAACCAAGAATGGGTGGTGTACCAAAAAGGTGGCAGGGAAAAAACCAATTGGTTGTTGTTAGAATGGGTAAAAGTATTAGAACAATTAGGTGCCGGTGAAATTTTATTCACTTCCATGAGTCATGATGGCACCAAACAAGGATTTGCAGTGGAAGCATTACAACAAGTTTGTGAAGTTGTGAAAGTACCGGTAATTGCTTCCGGTGGAGCAGGCAACCAAGCCCATTTTGCAAAAGTATTTCAACAAACTAACGTAGATGCTGCCTTGGCTGCAAGCATATTTCACTTTAACGAAGTACCTATTCCGGTATTGAAAAATTATTTAAAAACCTTAAATATCCCTATCAGATGATTACGTTTCCTAAAGATAAAGAAACTCTATTGCCAGCCATTATTCAAGATGTTGAAACCAAAGAAGTTTTGATGTTGGGCTATATGAATGCAGAAGCTTTGAAAATGACCCAAGACTTAAAAAAAGTGACATTTTTTAGTCGTTCTAAAAAACGATTGTGGACCAAAGGAGAAACTTCAGGTGATTTTTTATGGGTGCAAAACATACAATTAGATTGTGATGAAGACACTTTTTTAATTCAGGTGAAACCCAAAGGAAACACCTGCCACAACGGCACCAAAACTTGCTGGGGCAACAACGATATTTTTAACCTAAATACTTTGCAAAAAATTATTACTGATAAAGCTAATGATTTTAAAAAAGGAAATATAGATACATCAAGCTACACTCATTTGCTATTACAAAAAGGATTGAACAAAATAGCCCAAAAAGTGGGTGAAGAAGGTGTAGAAACGGTCATTGCCTCCTTAAACGAATCGGAAGAAAACTTTTTAAATGAATCTGCAGATTTGTTGTTTCACCTATTGCTTTTGATTCAAGCCAAAGGAAATACGTTAGAAGATGTTTTGGAAGTGTTGAAAAAAAGAAACAGTAAAAAATAAAAATGGGGCAAAAGCCCCATTTGATTTATAATAAATTTGATTTAATTCAACTGAAAAGAAGTTAACTCAAAGCTATCCACTTGGGTTTGTAAATCCTCAGCTTCAACCGCTTTGATAATGCCTACATTTTTAGCAAACCAATAGTTGGAAATGATTTCGACTCCCTGCATATTCATTTTAATTTCTGTTTTAATAACATCATTATAAGTGGTGTTTCCAATTGTAACAGAAGTTCCTTTTTCTAAAATCTTCCCTTGAATTTGAATTTGATAAGTTACCGTTAGTCCCATCACATTCACCGTAATATTTTGGTTATCATTCCAAGTTTGTCCGATGTTTAAATTTGATTTCAAAAGACTATATTGCATTGCAACTGTGGTAGGAGGCAAACCAGGTTGATTACTTTGAGATACACTTCTATAGATATAAGAGTCACCCACTCTTGCCATATAACTTGATGTATCGCCAAAATCAAACAAATCATCTGAAAAAAATCGATTGAATTTATAAAAAGAAATTCCATTTATCGTCTCTGTAGATAAAAGTTTGATTTGTACATTTTCGGTGGTATTATATTTAAAATTCCAAGTATTATTGATTGCTCTTGGAAAGTAATCTGCAGCAGATGGGTTATTAGGATTATTTGGGTTATTAGGATTGTTAGGATTGGTAATTTCGTTTGATAATACGGTATCAACTGGCTCTACATCACAATAAGTAAAAATCGAAATAAAAGCTAAAAGAATAAATGTTTTGAAAAATTGCATGAGACTCATTTTTTGGTTATTGCAAAAATAGAAATATAATTTAATTAGCTTCGTTTTCCTTTGGAATTCTGAACAATAATAACAATCCTACCACAAAAAACACCGTTAAAAAGAAAATGGCATTTCGCATACTTCCTGTTACTTGATCAATGGTAGCATAAATGGCCATTCCGATAACAATTCCAATTTTTTCGGTAACATCATAAAAACTAAAAAATGAAGTGGTATCCTCGGTTTTTGGTAAAAACTTTGAATAAGTAGATCTTGATAAAGATTGTACTCCCCCCATTACCAATCCAACAAAAACTGCTGTTATGTAAAACTGAATAGGAACGTACACAAAATAAGCACAAACACATATCACAGCCCAAATGGCATTGATAACAATTAAAGTTGGAACATTACCGAATTTCTCAGAAGCTTTGGAAGTGATTAATGCCCCAAAAACTGCGACCAATTGAATGAGTAAAATACTGATGATTAGACCCGTAGTTTTTTCGGAGTCAGTGCTCCATGCAATTTCTTGTTCACCAAAGTAGGTAGCTACCAACATTACAGTTTGTACTGCCATGCTATACACAAAAAAAGCAGTTAAATAACGAAATAATCGCAAGTGGTAATACAATTGTTTTTGCACTTTTTTCAACTCTTTAAAACCGTTCCAAAGCACATCTTTGGTTACTTTGGGTGCATTTTTATTTCCTTTAGGCAAATGAAAAAAGGAATATTGGGCAAAGCCCATCCACCATATTCCGGTTAATACAAAAGACCAACGCATCATTTGCAAAGCTTCCTCTCCTTCTTTGCTTAGGATTAAAAATAAAGAAGCTAATAACAATAATACACTGCCTATGTATCCCATAGAATATCCTTTGGCACTTAATCGGTCTTGTTCATCTTTTGGAGCGATATCAGGTAAATAGGAATTGTAAAAAACCAAACTACCCCAAAATCCAATCAATCCAAAGAAAAAGCAAAGGATGCCCCAATAAATATTTTCTGGTGTAAATCCATACATTCCGATACACGACAATGCCCCTAAGTAACAAAAGAACTGCATGAAACGTTTTTTGTTTCCGGCATAATCGGCAATTCCGGAAAGGATGGGAGACAAAAATGCAACTACTAAAAAAGCAAAAGCTGTAACATAACTTATGAGAGCTGTACTTTTGAAAGTAGCACCTAAAAACACAATTTGGTCATTATTTTTAGGAAAGATAAAACCAAAGTATAACGGAAAAATAGAGGAAGAAATTACCAATGGATATACAGAATTGGCCCAATCGTAAAATGCCCAAGCATTCCAAAGTTTTTTATTGTTCAAGTTTGTTGTCATAACATAAAAAAAGCTACAGGTAAATGTAGCTTTTAGTTTTTGGTTGGCAAAATTATCTTTAGGTTAAAACTTATATCCGTATTTTAATGCACGTTGTTTTGCTTCCGGAATCCAAGATTTTAAATTGTTAATTCTGGTTCCGTGTGATGGGTGTGTACTCATAAACTCAGGTGGAGCTTGTCCTCCACTGTTGGCAGACATTCTTTCCCAAAAGGGCACACTTGCCTCCGGGTTGTACCCTGCCATAGCCATTAACGATAATCCAATTTTATCTGCTTCACTTTCGTGACTTCTACTAAATGGTAACATTCCAAACATTTGCGAACCTGCACCATAAGCAGTCATCCACAATTGTTGGGTTTCTGCACTTTTATCAGAAGTAGCAATGCCAATAGCAGCTCCTCCAACTTGTTGTAACATTCCTGCACTCATTCGTTGACGACCGTGATCTAATAACGCATGTGCCACTTCGTGTCCCATTACTACTGCCATTCCGGCATCATCTTTAGTAATGGGCAAAATTCCGGTATAAAAAACAATTTTACCACCAGGCATACACCAAGCATTCACAGCTTTGTCTTCCACTAATTTGTATTCCCATTGGTAATCTTTCAAATAATCAGCTCTACCAACTTCTTGGAACCATCTTTCGGCAGCTATACGAATATTATTTCCAACAGTTTCCACTCTTTTGGCATCCGCAGTTCCTTTTACCACTTTATTTTCGTTTAAAAACTGAGAATATTGCTGGAAAGATTGTGGAAAAATAGAACTATTGTTTACCAATGCCAAAGTACTTTTTCCTGTTAATGGATTGGTTGCACATCCCATGGACAAGAAAAAGAAACTAATTACTGAAAAACTGAGCCATTTATTAATCATAATACACCTGTTTTAATTCCTTTTACGAATATATAAAATTAAGGATTATTCTCCAATGATATGTAATTCGGTGAAATGTTTGTCAACAATCAAATAGTTTTCCCCATTAAAATGCATTTTATCTAAGGATAGTTCTTCATTGTCTAATTCAACTCGTTTTATGTTAAATGGCAATCCAATTAAATTGATTTTCATGGTTTGATAGGTAGTTTCGTATTCCCCAACTTTGTGTTGCTGAATAATCAATTCTTTTTCTTTTCCAGTAACACTGAATGTTCTGAAAGAATATCTTCCTTTGTTGTAATCGTAGCCGTCTTGTGCATCTTCATACAAATGGGATTTCTCTTTTCCTTTGGCATAATATACATCCATGATCAATTGGTCGATGGTTTTTTCTCCTACATATTGTTGCACAGGGTATTTCGGAATAGAGGCTCCTTCTTTCACAAAAATTGGAATTTGATCAAAATTACATGCCACCCATAATTCTCTACCGCCTTCTACCAATTCATTGGTCCAGAAGTTGTACCATTTGCCTCTTGGCAAATACATTCTTCTTCCTTGGGCATTTGGCTCTAAAATCGGACAAACCAAAATTTGGCTTCCAAATAAAAATTCATCTGTACGGTAATGAGTTTGCAAATCTTCTTGATCATAATATACCAATGGCTTCAATAATGGTTCTCCATCATTGCAATATTTCCAAAACATGGTGTATAAATAGGGCAATAATTGGTAACGTATTTCTACAAACTTTCTTACCACATGTACAACATCATCTCCGAACGACCAAGGTTCCTGGTCACCGTGTTCTCCGGAAGAATGTGTTCTACAAAATGGATGAAAAACACCTAATTGCACCCAACGAGCATATAGCTCCGGGGTTGGTTGTTCTGCAAATCCTCCAATATCTGAACCGGTAAAGCCCATACCACTCATCGACATTCGTTGCATTTGAATATTACAAATCCACAAATGTTCCCAAGTAGCTACATTATCTCCAGTCCATGACGAGGTATATCGTTGTGCACCGGAATAAGCAGATCGGGTTATAATAAAAGGACGTTTTGGATAAGCAAATCGTTTGACTCCTTCGTAAGTAGCTCTGGCCATTTGGGTTCCATATATATTGTGTGCTTTTCGGTGACTACATGGATTTCCGTCGTAATCATGACGTACATCTAACGGAAAAGTTTTGGTAGGCACTTCCATTACTGCAGGCTCATTCATGTCGTTCCATACACCTTTTACACCGATGTCGGCAATCAATTCTTTAAACAAACCTGCCCACCATTCTCTTACTTTCGGATTGGTATAATCCGGGAAATTACATTCACCGGGCCATACTTTTCCTTTCATATAGGGGCCATCGGCTCGTTTACAAAAATAATCGTTGTCTAAAGCTTCTTTATATACCCAATAGTCCGAATCAATTTTTATTCCAGGATCAATAATTACCACAGTTTTAAAACCATCATTAGATAGTTCTGAAACCATCTTTTTCGGATCGGGAAAATAATCTTTATTCCATGTAAAACATCTGAAACCTTCCATGTAATCAATATCTAAATATATGGCATCACACGGAATTTGTAGTTTCCTGAAATTTGCTGCTACGTCTCGAACTTTGGCTTCCGGATAATAACTCCACTTACATTGGTGGTAGCCTAATGCCCATAAAGGTGGTAATTCAGGTTTTCCTGTTAAATGGGTATAAGTGGTTACCACCTCTTTCATTTTTGGTCCGTAGATGAAATAGTAATTCATTTCTCCTCCATCAGCCCAAAAACTAGTGACATTTCTTTTTTCGTGACAAAAATCGAAATAAGTTTTAAAGGTATTGTCAAAAAATATACCGTATGCTTTCTGGTGATGCAACCCAATATAAAAAGGGACCACTTTGTACAAAGGCTCTTGGTCTTTCGAAAATGCATATTGATCGGTAGCCCAATTATGTAATCGTTTTCCTTTTAAATTTAAGTGCGAAGCTTTGTCGCCTAAACCATAAAAACTTTCCGCCTCTTTTGAATGCTTACTCATTTTTACAATGTTACCACCATACTCATAGGATTCTTCCCAATGAAAACCTAATTCATCTTCCAAAATCGGAAAGCCATCTGTATCATAAATAGATACTTTGGCATTTGATTTTTGGATTTTACAATATATCTTAGAAGTTTTGATCAAATAAAACTCCTTTTCAACAATTAAATTCAGTTCATTGTAACCATGTGATTGGCTTTTGTCAATGGCATACGAAAAATCGTTGTTAAAATAACCTTTGGTAGTATATCTGAATCGAATCATACTATCGCGAAGCACGGTGACTTTCAAAATCACATTGTTTTCGGTAATAAAATAAATACTGTCAACTTCTTGTTTGTACGAAATGATATTGGATGGAAATAAATCGCCTTTATACTCTAGCTCCGTGTTGGTAATCATAAGTCCCTATTTAACATGAAAAACAAAAGTAAGGAGTTGTGAGTGAAAACATTCTATGCCAATATACATTTTATTAACTCAAACGTTTGCGTAAGAAGGATAAAAAAAGGGGGGCAAATTGCCCCCCTCTTACATTATAATTTTTAAAATTACTTTTTAATTACTTTCACCTCTTTCACGGAATCATTAGAGTAAATTCTAACAATATACGTAGCAGCAGGAAGATTGATCATGTCTACTTCTGTTTCGGTAAAGTTTGGTTGTTGGAAACGAACCATTTGACCTAACATGTTGTATACTTCAATTCTTTCTAACTGGTGATCAAAAGTAATGGTTAATCTGTCAATTACTGGGTTTGGATATACTCTTAATTGAGCAAAATCAAACACACGAATATCTAAATTTACGGTAACAGTAACTGCTAAAGCTGCACTTCTACAACCATTTACAATACTTACAGCATAGTAGGTATTTCCACTAACCAATACAGTAGATAAAGGCAAGGCATTGGTACCAGCTTGTGCATCTGCCAAAGTAGCATACCAAGTTACATTGGTTCCGGAAACTACTAAATTGGCTAAAGTAGCATCTGGTGCTAAAGGTACGGTTACAGATTGTAAAGCATCTCCTGTAGGAGTTGGAACTTCTTCTACAGTTAACACAGAACTTACGTTTGAAGTACCATTCCATGCACCTCCACCACCGGAATTAAATCCACCATACCAAAAGTCACCTCCGGTAAATTGGTATCTTGATGCGATATAGTAAGTACCTGAAGGTAAATTAGAAAAAGTATGTTGGTATTCGTCATCATTGCCAACTTGAACATTGTAAGTTCCCAACACCCAAGCAGAAGAAGGCCATGTAGATGGATCTGTATTCGTAGTACTAATTCCAAACCAAGCAGTAATATTTGCATTTGGTCCTGGAGCTTCGGTAGCTCCTTGTTTCCAAACTCTACCATAAACTGTATAGTCTCCACAGGTGTTTATGGTTCCTGATGGAGGCCATTGTAAATTACCCCATCCAATGTTACAATCATCGATGGTAACAACTACTGAAGTTCTAGTACTTTCGCAATTATTTAATGTTTGAGAAACATAATAAGTTCCAGATACTAAAGCAGTATTTGAAGGCAATGCGGTTCCACCGGTAGCCACATCGTACCATTGCAAATTTGATCCGGTTGCTACTAAACTAGCAACGGTAGCATTCGCATTACCACAGAAAGATTGGGCAGATGCAGTTGGAGCAGTTGTGGAATTAATTGTAACTTCTACAGTTGTTCTTGTACTTTCACAACCATTCAAAGTTTGAGAAACATAATATGTTCCACTAACTAATGCTGTGTTTGATGATAATGGAGAACCACCGGAAGCAACATCATACCATTGTAAAGAAGAACCAATAGCAACTAAATCCGCCACAGTTGCAGCATTACAGAAATTTTGATTTGATGCTGTAGGTGATGCTGTAGCATTTACTAAAATATTGATATTTCCAGTACTTGAACAATTGTTTCCATTTGTAATGGTATATGTAAAACTATTGTTTCCTTGAGTTGCTGTAGATGGATTAAAAATAGTATTGGTTAATTGTACATTATTACTATCAAAAAACACAATACTGTTGTTTTGTAAGCCGTCAATTTTTACATTATCAATCCACCAAGTATGTGCAAAAGTACCGCTATATCTGAAGGCAATATACACTTGTTGACCTGCATACGCAGATAAATCAATTGTTCTTAATTGCCATGCATTATTAGGAATGTTTGCAGTTTCTTGTAATTGCACGTAGGCAGAACTAGATGGATTACCATTTCCGTTTGTAGCTATTAGCACACCAGAATAAACATAATCCTGCATCCATTGACCTCTTTCTTGATAAGTTAATACACCACTTGCAGGCACAGTAATCTGCGGCATAACTAGGTAATCATCTTGAAAGCCCTCGCCTGAACCTCCGAAAACTCTTCTCATCGAATTTGGAGCACTTACACTTTGAGTATTGTTAACTATCCAAGTAGTTGTTCCTGTACCCGATACTTTATGCACTTGCCAACCAGTTGGCAATGTAGTACTAGCATCAAAGTTTTCAGATAAAGCAGTAATTGTAGATGTTCCAAGAATTGGATTGGTTATTGAATTCAAATCAAATGAAGCATCCGTATTACATACGGTCTCATTGAAATTTGGAGTTACCGGTGAAGGATTCACCGTAACTTGAACTGTTGTTCTTGGTCCTTCACAATTATTTAATGTTTGCGATACATAATATGTTCCAGAAATTAATACTGTGTTTGAAGCCAAAGCTACCCCTCCAGATGCCACATCATACCATTGCAAATCTGCACCAGTAGCTACCAAATCTGCAACTGTAGAGTTACTACAAAAAACTTGAGCAGATGCTGTTGGTGCAGGAGTAATGTTTATTGTAACCTCTACTGTTGCCCTTGGACCTTCACACCCATTTAAAGTTTGAGAAACATAATAGGTCCCTGTAACAATTGGAGCATTTGCAGCCAAAGGAGATCCTCCAGTTGCAACATCATACCATTGCAGTGCAGTACCCGTTGCAACCAAACTTGCAACTGTTGCTGCACCACAAAATGTTTGATTAGATGCAGAAGGAGCAATTGTTTCCAATACTGTCAACACTGAACTCACATTATTGTTTCCATCCCATGCTCCTCCACCACCGGTATTGAAGCCACCGTACCAAAACTCACCTCCAGTAAATTGGAATCTAGAGGCAATATAATAAGTACCTGCTGGTAAATTGTTAAAGGTATATTGGTATTCATCATTATTTCCTGCTTGTACATTATAGGTGGCTATTTGCCATGCTGAAGCATCCCAAGTTGACGGATCTGTGTTGGAAGAATTAATTCCAAACCATGCAGTAATGTTTGCATTTGGCCCTGGAGCTTCGGTTACTCCTAATTTATAAACTTGACCATAAACGGTATAATTTCCACATGTACCTATAGTTCCAGAAGCTGGCCATTGTAAGTTAGCCCAACCAATGTTACAATCGTTCACATTTACTTGAACAGTAGTTCTTGGACTCTCGCATCCCAATAAAGTTTGTGAAACATAATAGTTCCCGCTAATTAAAGCAGATGTTGCTAATAAAGGTGTTCCTCCTGTTGCAACGTCATACCATTTTAAATTATCTCCTGTTGCTACCAAATCAGCTACCGTTGGGCTTGCATTGGCACAAAAATCTTGCGTTGCAGCAGTAGGAGCTGAAGGTGTAGGATTTACTGTTACAGTTACATTTCCATTAACAGAGCAATTGGAAGGAGGAGTTACTGTAACTGTATAAGTAGCATTAGCATTTCCTTTAAAATATACCGTAGATGCATTAGCACCTGCAATATAAGGAACTTGTGCAGCTGCATCGGTATACAAATTAGCTATTGGAGTCCAAACAAAATCAAAACTCTCTTTGGTAGAGATTAACAAGTTTGGTCTTAAGGTACTGGTACTTGGAGTGTTGTTTGAGCAAACTGTTGGATTGTTGTCTTGTTGTAAACTATTCATCAATCCGGCAGTTACAGTAGAAGATTCCACCGAAATTGAATTTGCACTAACTCCACCACCGTTGTTGTTGTTAAAACAGGTTTCCACCAACAAACTAGAAGTACCATCCCATACAATTGGAGTTGACAAAGGGAATTCAATATTTCCTGTTGCTAATGGTGTATAACTAGCAGGACCAAAAACTAAGTTATTAGCTCCAGAAATAAAAGTAGTTCCTAAACTCGTTGAGCTTGGCACTAAACCAACTCTAACTTGAAAATCATTCAATGGAATAGGAGTCCCTGCTAATGCTAAATAGCCAATTTTTTTAATACTTTCACCAGGAGTAACACCTAATGCAGTTAATTCAGCTGGAGTATACAAAGCCTGGGTTTTGGTACCACCCCACCAGCCTCTAAACGGTGTTGTTGAGGTATTGGTAGATGTTTGAGCACCAATTTTACCTTCTACACCAATTTGTCCTCCTGAAACAGTGATAGACACTATTTCGTTTTCACAGGTAACAGGTGCAGATGGTGTAATCACCAATGCACTTGGCAAAGGATTAACATTTACTTGCACATTAGCAGTAATAGTACATAAATCACCTGTTGTTTGAGAAACAGTCAATGTATAGTTAGTTGTAGTATTAGGATTAAATGTCCAACCATTAATAGCATCTCCTGAAACACCTGTAGATGGTGACCAAACAAACGTATCATAATCATTTGCTCCAGCTGAGATAGTGATAGCAGCCGAGGTATCTCCCGCACAAATTGTTTGTGTATTGCTGCTTAAGGTAAATGTTGGAGGAGTAGTTACGGTAGCTATAACCGGAACCCTTGGAGAGGAACAAGCAACTACTCCATTAAATCTCATATTTGGTCTATTGTTGAAGCCTGATGATAAAGCTGTTCCATCATTAGTACCACATAAGGTGCTATTATCTGCTCTTCTACCAAATACAGAATTAAAAGAGGTAGTTGAAATCCTTACGGTTGAGTTTGGACCATAGCATGATGGACAAGAAGGAGAGGTTATATTATCATTATCATGACAAACCTCTATTACAATATTAGAGGTTCCATCCCAGTTAAATGGTGTAGTAAAATTCAAAGTATCCAATCCAACAGCAGGCGTGGTTTTGTTAATTGGACCGAATACCACAACAGGGTTATTTAATGTTTCATATGCAGAAGTAGATAGAGCATTTACACCAACTGTACCTATTCTAACTGTGTAATTACTTTGTGTAAAAGATCCACTTGCTGTAACATCAAATGCCAAAGAGTTAATAGCTCCAGCCACCAAACCAAGTGCTTGTAATTCTGACGCTCTAACTAAATATTGAGTTCTAGCACCCTCCCAATTCGAGGTATAAGGAGTAATATTATCAGCAGCAGAAGTGGCTGTACCAGCACCTAATTGCACATTTCCTGGTTGAGAGCCCTGTGCTTCTGCATAATAAGTTGTGGTAGTATTAATGGAAGGTGTTGTAAAACTTACACCGTTTCCTACTATATTTCCAGCAGTAGGAGTATCGTACCAACGTACAGTGGAATTACTTGTAGCAGTAACTGCTAAAGTTGCTTGTCCAGCTCCACAAATGGTAGCAGGTGTGGTTGAGAGAATAGCATTTGCAAAACCAACCAATACTGGTGTAGATGTCGTACTCTGACTGCTATTTGTACATGTAACTACACATTGGTAATAAGTAGCTGCTGTTGGAGTAACGTTTAAGGTACTTGCAGTTGCAGAAGCAATTGGAGCATAAGTAACTCCATCAGATGAAGAAAACCATTGATAGGTGATACCTGCTCCAACAACAATATTTTGTAATGATAAATCAACGCTTTCTCCTAAACAAATTGCAGTACTTGATGCAACAGTATTCCCCGGAGCTGGAGCTCCGGTACATGCATTGGAAGTAGCAAAAGACAAGTATCCAACATAATCTACTTCATTTACGGCAACTAGTGATTCGATTGTATTTGGAGTACCTGCTACAAAATTGCTTACTCCTCCAAAAGGAGCACTATATACACCACTTGCGGTAGAGGCGTGAGCAATAATATTGTCACTGATTAAAGAAGTTTCTCCTAATCTTACATTGATATCGGTAAATGTACCGGATGTTTTAATGGCTTCCCATCTTCTACTTGAAGATAAGTTTGATATAGACATATCTGCCGTACCTGTGTTACTATCAAAAGCTTCCACTAAAAATCTAGAAGCAGATGTTGTAGCTGGAGCTAACCAAACTGGGTTATAAGAACCTCCTTTACCAACTGGAAATAAATTAAAATTGGTATTTGCATTAGCATCATTAATGGTTCTTATAATAGGCCCATTAATATATGAAGTGGCTGAACCACCCGTTAAAGTTCCTGCTGAAGTGGCTGAACCATGAACAATATGACTTGCTAAACTTGAATTTATTAAACCATTTGTTAATGTAAGGTTACCTGTAACTTCTATAGGACCTCCAGCAATTGTTAACCCATTTACATTATCTAAAGTTAAATTATTAACAATTCTGGATGATGGAATTTCAAATCCAGTAGTTCTTGGGGTAGTTTCTCCTAGATATAAAACAGAATAAACTCCTGTTCCCAAATTAAATACTGGTGCAGTATCAAAGCTACCTCCGGGATTTGTATTATTAGCTGTCCCTACTTGAACAACTGCGGCTAATGCAGCACCTGTACCAATAGTAATATTTGAAGCACCTGTAACGGTTCCTGTAAATAAATTAACTCTTTGAGTTAAAACCGGAGTAGAAATGGTTAATCCTAATGGATTACTAACTCCAATTCCAGAAACCCTTCCGGTAAATGTTCCTGATCCAGAAAAAGTTTGTGCATTTGGGGATAACACAAAATTAATTCTAGAAGTTGAAGTAGTAGTCTCACTACTTAAAATAGAACCATTGTTTACCATGTTCCCTTCTACTTGTAAAATACCTTGGTTTATATCTAATATTGCACCATTAGAAACATTTACATTTCCTTTAACAATAACTGCACCCGTAGCTCCTGAAGCAATATCAAGCAAACCACCATTCAAATTCAAGTTTCCATTTACTTGTACTAACCCAGTTGTTACAACTCTAAATCTACCTGTACCAGTACTATTGATAGTAAAATCTCCTTGAATAATTCTAGTAGCAGTTGTAAATGCACTTAATGTAACAGTGGAAGTAGTAGTATTTACAATTAAATTTCCTAATGCAGTGGAAGAAGAAGTCAAAGTAGTTCCAGTAGTATTACCAGCCAATGTGGCTGTTGCGTTTGACTGCCAAGTTGCCGAAGGAATATAATTAACAGTAGTACTGTTTTGATGTATCCAATTACTTCCATTAGTAAAAAGTAAAGTTGCGGCATTTCCAACCAAACCTGCTGAACTTGAATTCAAATTTGAAGTTATTACACCTGTTGCAGCTACAGTTACCAAAGTTCCAGTACCTCCTGTTGTAGTAAAATTATTGGAGGTTGACCCACCAGCTGTGTAATTTCCAGCTATTAATCCGGTATTTCCAGTTCCAGAAAATATAAATGCAACTGCTTGTGTTCCATTTATCATGTTTAAACTACTACCTGCTTCTATCACAAAATCATCTCCAGGTCCACCTGTAATTGTTAATGTTCTTGTGGTTGTAGCACTTGATTGCAAAGTTAAGTTTGTATTATCAACCACTCTAAATTGACCTAATGAAAAACTTGTTCTGTCTACTGATATCGTTAAAGCACCGCCAGGTGTAGTACCAGCTCCATCAATAATATGAACATCAGTAGCTGCCCATACAGTTGGTGCTGTACCAGTGCCGTCTGCAGCCGTGTTCCAATTAGCAAAAGTATTCCAAGCAGCACCTGAAGCACCAACCCAATAATAGGTTGCTCCAGTTAAGGTTGCTTGGTTACCACTTATAGCAGGTGAAGATCCAGCTTCCACTGTTGCATAAACTCTGTAATAATAAGTAGTTCCGGGTGTTAAACCAGTTTGGGGTAAATTATACCCTGTACCAATTGATGCAGAAGAAGTGGAAGCTACAAAGAATGATTGCACATTTTGAGTAAAATTACTATCAGTTGCTCTTAAAACCGAAAATCCTACCTCATTTGTCGCATTATCCTCCCAATTTAAAGTAATACCATTTAAAGTAATTGCTGTAAATGTTAGGTTCGTTACATTTCCATTTACAATGCTAGAAGAAGGTGTGAATAAAAACTGTAATCCGCTTGTTATTGCAGCACTATTGATGTCGTTTGCTACTGAATATGAAACTGTATTAGCTGGTAATGAAACACTTGCAAATTGTGCAGAGGAATTTGTGAATCCAACACTATATGAGCCATTTGATACGATATTCCCATAATTAAAACTAAAACTATTTGAGGTTTCATTTAACACAACTTGATAGGTTGAGTTAGCATTTCCAGTTGTATTTCTTGGAATTGTAGTAAACCATTCAACAACGCAACTCCTGTTTGGTGCACTTCCAATTACTTTATACCGTATATAACCACCAACACCTGTTGCAAGATCGTCCCAATAAGGATATATTTTAGGCAAATTGGTTGTAGATGTAACAGAATTTGTAAATTGTGCAGCAGCAGCAGGCCCACCTAATTTAATGAATCCATCCGGTGAAGCTGAGAACTGTGTGTAAACAGATCCCATAAAAACAAATTCAAAACCAATATCAAACAATCCACTTGGGGTATCATCATTAGATGCACCTACCACCAAAGTGGAACCACTTGAAATGTCAATCAAACTTCCACTAGTTGAAGTTGTGAAAACATAATTAGATGCTGATTGTGCGGCAACATTAAAGCCATTAATCAATACCAAAAACAAAATGCAACTCATAGATAACCATCTATTGAATTGCATTTTGTTTAGGTAACCATTCGTCTGTGTGGAAATCATTTCCGTAGACGACACACCAAGATTAGTGTAAAGTTGTTCCATATTAAGAAAAATTTTAAATATCTTTCGTAAAAATATAAAACTTTCTTAATAAAATGTTTTTTTTGTTATAATTTTTTTCAGATTAATCCATTTTGAAAACAATAGTTGCTAATGGTGCAATTTTAATTTCTGCAGAATGCTCTTTGTGGTTCCAAGGTTTGGTTTCAGATTTAATTATTTTTTCGTTGGTCACCCCACTGCCACCAAATTCAATTTGATTAGAATTAAATACTTCTTTTAACTTCCCTTTTGTAGGCAATCCTATTCTGTAGTTTTCTCGAACCATAGGTGTAAAATTACAAACCACCACCAAGGTTTGATTGGCAGACTTACGCATATAGCTCATTATGCTATTTTGGGCATCGTTGTATTCAATCCATTCAAAGCCATCTCCAGTAAATTGGTTTTCATGTAAGGCCGGATAGGATTTATACATTAAATTTAATGCTTGGATGCATTTTTGAATTCCATGATGGTAACCATTTTGGGTAAGATGCCAATCTAAACTTCCATCGAACTTCCATTCTGCTTTTTGACCAAACTCTGCTCCCATAAACAAAAGCTTGGTGCCTGGATGGGTAAACATATAGCCATATAACAATCGTAAATTGGCAAATTTTTGCCATTCGTCTCCTGGCATTCTTCCTAAAATGGATTTTTTGCCATACACCACCTCATCGTGCGATAGCGGTAACATAAAGTTTTCGGAAAATGCATATGCCAAAGAGAAAGTGATTTGGTTTTGGTGGTACTTTCTGTAAATAGGTTCTTTTTTAAAATATTCCAAGGTATCGTGCATCCAACCCATCATCCATTTCATACCAAAGCCAAGACCACCAATATCTGTTGGACGAGATACCATCGGAAAAGAGGTACTTTCTTCAGCAATCGTTTGCACCCCCTCATTCATGGTGTAAACTGCATGATTGAAATCTTTCAAAAAACTTATCGTGTCTAAGTTTTCTCTTCCTCCAAATACATTTGGTTCCCATTCTCCATCTTTTCTTGAATAATCTAGGTACAACATAGATGCCACTGCATCTACTCTTAATCCATCGGCATGAAACTTTTGCAACCAAAAAATGGCGTTGCTAATTAAAAAAGAACGCACTTCGTTTCTGCCATAATTAAACACCAAACTTTTCCAATCGGGATGATATCCTTTTCTTCTGTCGGGATGTTCGTATAAACTCGAACCATCAAAATAGCCTAAACCATGTGCATCTTCCGGAAAGTGAGAAGGAACCCAATCTAAAATTACTCCGATGCCTGCTTGGTGAAAAGCATCTACCAAATACATAAAGTCTTGTGGCTTGCCAAATCGTGATGTTGGTGCGAAGTATCCCACCAATTGGTATCCCCATGATGGATCGTAAGGATATTCCATGATTGGCATAAACTCCACATGGGTAAAACCCATTTCTTTTACATAATTCACCAAATCTTGTGCATGTTCTACATAGGATAACGACCTGTTTTCTTCCACATTTCTTTTCCAAGAACCTAAATGTACTTCATATACCGAAAATGGTTTGTTTAACGCATTAATTTCTTTACGTTTTTCCATCCATGCATCGTCTTTCCAAGTATAGGCATGATCCCAAACTACAGAAGCGGTATTTGGTGGAGTTTCACAATAAAAAGCAAATGGATCTGCTTTTTCGGTAATCACGCCTCCATGATGCGATTGAATTTTGTATTTGTATTTTACTCCTTTGTCAATACCGGGAATAAATCCTTCCCAAATGCCGGAACCATCCCAACGCACGTTTAATGCATGTACGCCTTGTATCCAGTAATTAAAATCACCAATCACAGAAACTGATTTGGCTGAAGGAGCCCAAACAGCAAAATAAACCCCTTTCACTCCATTTACCTCAACCAAATGTGCTCCAAATTTTTCGTATAACTGAAAATGTTTGCCTGCTTGGAATAATTGGATATCAAAATCGGTAAATAAACTATATGATTGTACTTGATTGGTCATGGTGTAAATTTGGTGTTAATAATTTAATATACTTTGAATCCCTCTTAACGGAATAACTGCCCATCTGGGACGAGAGTTAAGTTCGTACCCCAATTCGTAAACAGCTTTTTCGAGCAAGCAGTATTTGAGTAAAAAATCTATTTCGTGGTCATACCCAATATTCAAATTGTTCTGTTGAACGGTATGGATGTAAGTTTGTAAAAATACTCCTACAAAGTATTTGTACAATATTTCTCCTGCCTTAAACAATTCTTCTTGCTCTACCGGATATTTATCGGCATTATTAAAAATGGTTGCATAAATGGCATAATGAAAAGAGCGAAACATTCCAGCTACATCTTTCAAAGGTGGTTGCTTCACTTTTCTATCTCGAATGGTACTTTCAGGTTCCCCTTCAAAATCTAAAATGTAAAAATCATCTCCATTTACCAAAACTTGTCCTAAATGGTAGTCTCCATGAATTCGAATTCGCTCCGACTTCATCTTAGTCCAATCAAAATCAACAAAGTGTTTTCGAACTAATTTTTTATTTTCCATAAACTGATGGGCCAACTCCAATGCCAATCCATCTAATTTATGCAAACTATTTTCGATGATATTTAAACGGTTTTGAAACTGATACAACATTCGGTTTTTCAACCAAACGGTGTAATCTCCATTATAAGTGGTTGGTGTAAAAGCCGTTTCGTGGATGTCGCTCCCAAGTGCAATATGCATTTCTGCTGTCCGCAATGCCAAGGTTTGGATACGCAAAAAAATACTCAAACCAGCCCAATCAATAATTTCAGGCGGGATGTCTTGTATGCGTAATCGTTTGAACATGGCCACATCCGGAAGTTTGTCAATTTTAATACGTTTTGATTTTAAATTGGTAAAAACCCCATCACATTGCTCTAACATAAACTTCCAAGCATCGCCTTGGTTGGGAACCAATTCTTGCATCAATCCTAAAGTGATGTTGCCTTCTGACAATAGCAAATTGATACTTCCGGTATATGCCGGGGTATTTTGAAAATGCATTCGTTCGGTTAAAAACCTGCTGATTTCATAATCGGGGTTCGTACTGACATAAATTCGACGGAATATTTTAAGCACAAAGCTTTCGTTGTAAACAATAGATGTATTGCTTTGTTCTAATCCCATAAAACGTGAAGTTTTATAAGAAGAAAGCTCTTTTACGGAACCCCTGTGAAAGACCAATTTTAAACCCGGAGTTTCTTTAGCCTGAATGATATTGTCATACAATAATTTTCGAAAATCTTCCTGGTGCAAAGCATCTACCAAAAAGCCCTCTTGCTTGCCCATTTTTATTGGTGCTATGATGGTGTTGGTATCTAAATCTGCTTTATCCATAAAAGCCAATGGCATAAAATAATGTTGGTAAAAAGCTTCTTTAAAATTCACTTCTAACAATACTCCATAGTAGGTATGTTTATCTGATCGGATTTGGAAATAATCCACTACCTCAATATACTTTAACGTACTTGCCTTTCCCCCATACCAACGTTTATTGATGATATAATTTTCTAGTATATCCGAAGAAAAAACTTTGATGAAATCTGCATTTTCAAAGCAGTTTTTCCAATCGGTTTTAAACTCAAAGGTATTGACAAAAGTATCTTGGTTTAATGGCTCCATTATCGTTCTAATTTAAATAAATGAAATGGCAATGCCGGATGTAATTCAACATAATTCCATTCCTTATCCCACCAATAGCTGTTTCCGGTAATCAAATCGGTTACCCTAACCGGTTGGTTTCCTATAATTTTTAAAGGCAATTGCACACTGCCTTGTTTCGGGTAATAAGGGTCTAAATTACATACCATTAAAGTATGGTCTGTATGGTCATCATCATATTTAAGGAATGCTATTAAATCTGAACTAGTGGTTTCGCACAACACCACATTGTTGGTTTGCTGTAACGACAATCTTTCTTTTCGAATTTGATTGATGCGAGTCATCAACATGGTAATTTTGTTTCTCGCATTCCAATCCCAATGATACACTTCGTATTTTTCAGAGTTGTAATATTCTTCTTTTCCTGGAATGGCCTCATGTACCAAAAATTCATACGCAGGTCCGTACACCCCAACATTAGATGACATGGTTGCTGCCAAAAAATAACGTATCAAATACATGGTTTCGTTACCTGACTGTAAGTGATACGGTAAAATATCCGGAGTATTGGGCCAAAAATTAGGTCGGAAAAATTCTTTTTGTTCGGTTTGCGTAAGTTCCGTTAAATAGGCAGATAATTCCTCTTTGGTAGTTCTCCAAGTGTAATAAGTGTAGGATTGGGTAAAACCTTGCTTGGCCAATTGATGCATGATTTTTGGTCGTGTAAATGCTTCTGACAGAAACAAAACATCCGGATGTTTTTTCTTGATTTCACCTATCAACCATCCCCAAAAATGAAATGGTTTGGTATGCGGATTATCTACCCTAAACACTTTAATATCGCATTCTTCTACCCAAAACAAAGCAACTTTTAGCAACTCTGCCCACAAGTTTTTCCAGTCTTCCGATTCAAAATATATAGGTTGAATATCTTGGTATTTTTTTGGAGGATTTTCTGCATATTGAACCGTGCCATCTGGTCTCCACTTGAACCATTGCGGGTGATCTTTTACATACGGATGGTCAGGAGCTGCTTGTAATGCATAATCCATGGCAATTTCAATTCCATAAGATTTGGCAGTTTTTACCAACGATTTAAAGTCCTCTATGGTACCTAATTCCGGATGGGTAGCTTGGTGGCCACCATGTACAGAGCCAATTCCCCAAGGAGAACCAACATCTCCAAGCTGAGCAGTGGTGGCATTGTTTTTTCCTTTTCGGTTTACTTCTCCAATTGGGTGAATGGGTGGAAAATACAACGTATCAAATCCCATTTCTGCGACTCTTGGGAGGAGTCTTTCACAATCTTTGAAAGTACCATGTTTGCCGAGAGTAGAAGATGCCGATCGAGGAAAAAATTCATACCACGTACTAAATAATGCTTTTTTTCTATCAACATATACTGGATATTCAGCCGAAGTTACCCCTAAAATTCGAGCAGGATAAGAGGTAAATATTTGATGTAATTCTTCAGATAAAGCAAATGCAATTGCTTGTTCGTATTTAGCAGTATCTTCAAAACAAGCAATAACTTCTTTAAGCCATTTTTTTTCGTCTTTGTTTGCTTTATTCAAAATAGCTTTACAGTACTCTGCTCCTTCTAGCAATTCAGACTTTACGTATTGTCCGTCATTTATTTTCCTTTCTGTACCATGTTGCCAATTCAAAGCATAATCTACCCATGCTGCAACTCTGTAATGGTAATGTCCTTGTTGCTTGACTCGAAATTTGGCAGACCATGCATCATTAGTGGTAAGTTGCATGGGCACTTCGCACCATTGCTTTTCTTTTTCGTGTTTCCATTGCAACACAGCTACCAGCACATCATGCCCGTCTGCAATCACATCTGCTGTAACATGTACCCATTGGTCTATGATTCTTTTAATATAAAACTGACCACCATTTAACTGTGGTTGAATATTTTCGATAACTACTCTCGCTTGATTTTGCATTTTAAGTAATATTTATGAACTAAATTTAGACAAAAAAATGTGATTATAGATAAATTGCATTGTTTTTTTGGATAATTCAAACAAAAAACCCAAACCTAACCATAAACTAATATTTTTTTAACAAAGTGGCTAAAATCAAGAAAAAGTATCAATCAGAAGTTCCAAAATTTATTCGAACTACTGCTCAAATTTTAGAGAAAATATCTCCAAAACTAGCAACTTCTTTCGCAGTTAAATTATTTACCACTCCAATCAAATACAAACTCCCCAAAAGAGAAATTCATTGGTACGAAACATCTAACAGAAAAAAAATAAAAGTTCCAACCATCCAAAAGGAAATTGTAGTGTATGAACACATCAAAAACAGTACTTACCCAAATGTGCTATTGGTTCATGGATGGTCGGGCAGAGGTACTCAACTTGTAAAAATTGGGGAAGCACTTTTAGAAAAGAACTTTAATGTTTACAGTTTTGATGCTCCAGCCCATGGTTTTGCACCGGGCAAACAAACTATTATGACAGAATTTATTGCTTCCATCCAGCACTTAGAAGCTATTTACGGCTCCTTTGATTTGATGGTTGGACACTCTTTAGGAAGCATGTCTATACTAAATTCTTTGGCAAGGGGAAGTAAAACCAATAAAATCGTTTTGATTGGTAGCGGAGATAAAATTGAAGATATTGTACATGACTTTGTCTCTAAAGTTGGCTTGAGCATGAAGATAGCTGTTAAATTACAAGAACAGTTTGAAAAAAAATTTAACGAACCTATGAGCAATTACGATGCCTACAAAGCAGCTCAAAAAGTAAACATTCCGGCTTTGGTTATACACGATCAAAATGATCACGATGTTTCTGTAGAGGCAGGAAAACACATTGCAAAACATTTAAACAATTGCCAATGGATGGAAACCAAAGGTTTAGGACATCGAAAAATTTTAGGTGACAAACAGGTCATTGACAGAATATTAACTTTTGTAGGTTATTCTTAGCAATCATTTTTATCTACTTTTACTAAAAAAAGATGAAAAGAATTGGCATTATAGTTTTCGTAATCTTGACAACATTTGGTTGCGAAGCACAAAAAAAGAAATATCAAAACTTTGAGGTTCAAAAAACCGAAGAGGAATGGAAACAAGAACTATCTCCTGAACAATACGAAGTACTTCGTAAAAAAGGAACGGAAAGAGCATTTACCGGTGCCTATTGGAATCATTTTGAAAAAGGCACTTATGTTTGTGCAGGTTGTAAAACACCTTTATTTGAATCAACTACCAAATTTGAATCCGATTGTGGTTGGCCTTCTTTTGACAAAGCCATCAAAGGAGCTGTAGTTTATGAAGCTGATTACAGTTTTGGGATGACAAGAACAGAAGTTTTGTGTGCCAAATGTGGTGGACACTTGGGTCATGTTTTTGATGATGGTCCGCAAGAGACCACCGGAAAGAGATTTTGCACCAATTCTGTATCTATAGAATTTGTACCAGAAACTACTAAAGAAAAGTAAATGAACTATCAAGATTGGACTGAAGAAGATTGGAAAAAACACTTGTCGGCTGAGCAATATCGTATTTTAAGACAAAAAGGCACCGAATATCCTTTTACCGGAAAATACAACTTGCACTTTGAAAAGGGCACTTATGTTTGTGCTGGATGTAAAACAGAATTGTTTTATCACGATCATAAATTTGAATCCGGTTGTGGTTGGCCTTCCTTTGACGATTGTATTCCGGGAACAATTTCCTATGTACAAGATCGTTCTCATGGCATGATTCGAACTGAGATTGTTTGTGCAAATTGTAACGGGCACTTAGGCCATGTGTTTGACGATGGCCCTACCAAAACAAAGTTAAGGTATTGTGTTAATTCGTTATCCTTAGATTTTTTTTCAAAATAAATGCAAAAAAAAAGAGAGGCTATTTGCCTCCCTTTTTGTTTAAAATTCAATAGAATTATGCATTTTCCTTACTATCCATTGCCATTTTTAAAGCTTCTTTTTCAGACAAGGAATCCGTCATTACCGGAGTTGCAATAAACAAAGAGGAATAAGTACCTACCAAGATACCTACCAATATTGCAAATACAAACCCACGGATGGTTTCCCCTCCTAGAACAAAAATTGCAATTAATACAATTAAAGTGGTTAAAGATGTATTGATTGTTCTACTTAGTGTTGTGTTCAAAGCCTTATTTACCAAACCTTTGAAATCAGTAGAAGATCTATAATCCAAATATTCTCTAACTCTATCAAAAACAATAACCGTATCGTTTAACGAATAACCAATTACCGTTAAGATAGCCGCAATAAATGCTTGGTCAATTTCCATGTTAAATGGTAGAAACTTCCAAAAGATTGAGTAAATTCCTAAAACAATAATCACATCATGTGCTACTGCAGCTACTGCTCCCAAACCAAATTGCCATTTACGGAAACTAATTAATAAGTATAAGAATACCACAAGTAAAGAACCTAATACTGCATATATAGAATCTGTTTTAATGTCAGCTGCAATTGTTGGACCTACTTTAGTAGATTGTAACAAACCGAATTGTTTACCATCTTCATTGGTTATAAATTTTTCGTAAGTAGTATTTGCCGGCAAAAACTTCTGTAAACCTTTAAATAATAATTCATTTACTTCTTTATCAACACCTTCACCCTCTTCTTTAACCTTATATTTTGTAGTTATTTTTAATTGATTATCAGTACCAAAAGTTTTTGCTTCCACAGTAGTTCCAAAAGTATTGGTTAATTCAGAAGAAATTTCACTTGCAATAACTTTTTTATCAAAACGAACCTGAAAAGTTCTACCTCCTTCAAAATCTACTCCATAGTTTAAACCTTGTACAGCTAACGAACCTATACTAGCAATTAGCAAAACTGCAGAAACTGCATAAGCAACTTTCTTTTTTGCTAAGAAATCAAAATTTAAGTTTTGGAACCAGTTTTTAGACATTGGTGTATCAAAAGTAATATTATGCTTACTCGAAGAAATCCAGTCTAACAGTATTCTTGTGATAAAAATGGAAGTGAATAAAGAAGTACCAATACCAATTAACAAGGTAGTTGCAAAACCTTTGATAGGACCTGTACCGAATACTAATAAAATTAAAGCAGTTAATGCAGTAGTAATATTGGCATCAAAAATAGACGACATCGCACCTTTCCAAGTAAATGCAGCATCAATTGCTTCTGGCAAAGTTTTGCCTTCACGTAATTCTTCTTTACTTCTTTCGTAAATAATTACGTTGGCATCCACTGCCATACCAATAGTAAGCACAATACCTGCAATACCTGGTAAGGTTAACACCGCTCCTAAACTTGCTAAAATTCCGAAGATAAATAAAATGTTCACCAACAACGAAATGTTTGCCACAAAACCTGCCTTACCATAATATAAAATCATCCATAAAACCACTGCCAACATACCAATCAAGAAAGACAGCATCCCATTGTCAATGGCTTCTTGACCCAAAGATGGCCCAACCACATCTGATTGAACAATATCTGCTGCAGCTGGTAATTTACCTGCTTTTAATACGTTTGATAAATCCGCAGTTTCCTCTACAGTAAATGTTCCTGTAATTTCAGATCTACCACCTGCAATAGCACCGGTAGATACCCCTGGAGCAGAATACACTACGTTATCTAAAACAATAGCAATATTGGTTTTTTGTTGGTAAGCTCTTCCTGTTAATTCTTCCCATTTTCTAGCTCCTTCACCATTCATTTGCATGGTAACAGCCGGACGGTTTAATTGGTCAAAAGTTGCTTGAGCATCGGTAATTACCCCTCCGCTTAATGGAGCTAAATTTTCTCTGTTGCCTCTTAAAGCATATAATTCAATTGCATCTATTTTCTCTTTTTTATCGTTTTCGATGGTGGTTGGTTTTCCCCACACGAATTTTACATATCGCAATTCAGCCGGACGCATGGCTACGATGTTGTCTCTTCTTAAATAACCTCCAATAGTAGCGGTATCTTTTGGTGCAAAAACACCTACAACACCACCTCCACCAAAAGAAATCATTTTGTCGAAAATTGGGTTTTTGGCAACTGCAGAACTATCTTTCTTCTTGTCTACCAATAAGGTATCCAAATCTGATTTGGTAACTTCTGTTACAGCTAACTTGGTATTTTCAGTAGCTTTTAATGCTTCATTTACTTGTTGTAAGTATCCGCCTACTTCTTCAATTTTAAAAGTTTCCCAAAACTCTAACTGAGCGGTACTTTGCAATAGTTTTTTGATACGGTCTACATCTTTAGCTCCTGGTAACTCTACCAAAATTCTACCTGTATTTCCTAATTGTTGAATGTTTGGTTGGGTAACACCAAACTTGTCAATACGCTTACGCAATACTTCAAAAGCCGAAACTACTGATTCGTCTACTTTTCTTCTTAACACTTGCTCTACTTGAGCATCTGTCATTTTAAAGTTAATTTCATCTCCCATGATTTTGTTGGTAAACAAATCCGGAGAAGCTAACTTAACAGCACCTTTTGATTCCTCTTTAAATGAACGGAAAAAAGCATCAATGTATGCTTCATTACCTTGCTGCGTTTTGGTAGCAGTTTCTAAAGCTTTATTAAAAGTTGGCTCTTGTGAATTGTTAGACAAGCCTTTTAAAATGTCTTTTACAGAAATTTGAAGGATAACGTTGATACCTCCTTCTAAGTCCAAACCTTTTTTTATTTGTTTGTCTTGTACTTCATTAAAAGTAAAATAGTCTAAGAAAACTTTTTCCTTTCCGATGGAGTCTAAATATTTTAATTCTAATTGGCTATCGCCTTTAGCAAAAGCTTTTGCATCTTGCTTTACTTTGTTTCCGATAAAAGTGAAAGAAAGTTGGTAAATACTTACCAGAGCAATTAAAATTGCAAAAAACTTAACGAGTCCTTTGTTCTGCATTATTCTCTATTTTAATTAATTCTTATTGAATTTGGTTGGTTAAAAACGTGCAAATATAAAATTATGAATAGGATTTACCAATAAAAATACATTTTTGTGTTATCCAAAAAAAAGATTGTTGAAAATAAGCACCTGATGGTGAATTCTCAACAATCCTAGCTATTTGCAAGTTATTTTATTATAATACACTTTCCAAAACATCATTCATACTTCTCACCGCATCTGCACTTTTAGCAAATAATGCTTTTTCTGCATCGTATAATTCAATTTCTACAATTTGTTCTAAGCCATTTTTACCAATGATGCATGGTACTCCAATACAGATATCAGACTGACCATATTCTCCTTCTAACAAAACAGAACATGGAATCATTCTTTTTTGGTCGTTTAAAATGCTATCAACTAAAAATGCTACAGAAGCACCAGGTGCATACCAAGCAGAAGTCCCTAACAAACTGGTTAAAGTAGCTCCACCTACCATGGTATCGGCTGCAACTTTTGCCAATTGTTCTTCTGATAAAAACTCAGAAACAGGAACTCCATTGTATGCAGCCAATCTGGTTAACGGAATCATAGTGGTATCTCCGTGTCCACCAATAACCATGGCATGAATATCGTTTGCCGGCTTGTTCAATGCCTGAGATAAATAAGTTTTAAAACGAGAACTATCCAAAGCACCACCCATACCGATGATTCTGTTTTTAGGTAATCCGGTTGCTTTTAATGCCAAGTAAGTCATGGTATCCATTGGATTAGATACCACTACAATGATTGCATTTGGAGAATGAGCTAAAATATTTTCCGCAACATTTTTTACAATTCCTGCATTGATTCCGATTAATTCTTCACGAGTCATTCCAGGTTTTCTTGGAATTCCTGAAGTGATTACTACCACACTACTTCCAGCAGTTTTCGCATAATCGTTGGTAGTACCTGAAATTTTAGTATTAAATCCGGTGGTGGTGGCACATTGCGAAATATCTAATGCTTTTCCTTCTGCAAAACCTTCTTTGATGTCTAGCAAAACTACTTCACTTGCAATTCCTCTGTAAGAAATTACATCTGCACAGGTTGCACCTACATTTCCTGCACCTACAATAGTTACTTTCATATATTTAAGTTTAAATGTTATTTATGCTGGTTATTAAGTTGTTTTCAAGTTTCAAGTTTCAGGTTTTTGAAATTGAGTTTTTAAGATGCTTTAGTTATTACTGTATGATATATCTAGGAGCATTAAAAAAACTATTAAAATGAAATTTTTAATCCAATGCCGTTTTCATTTGCCAAAACACGCATTTCTACTTCAGAAATATTTTGTTTACTATTTATTTGTTCCACAGATTCAATAATTTTATTTTTAAAACCTATTTTAATGATTCCACCAACCACAAATGCAGAGGCACCTATTAATAAAGGTCCATATTTATCTTTGTTTGATGTCTCTCCATAATTTGTTTTTTTATTGGAGACAATTAAATTATACCCAGCAAATCCAATTCCGGTGGTCATTAATATATTTCCAATTGTTTTTTGAAGGCGTGCATTGTTGTACTTTTTTAGATAAGCTTCATTTCCTTCTAACATGGCTCTAATTTGACTTGGTTTAACTAATTCTTGTCTTATGGTAAAAACATTTCCGTTATCATTAACTGTGTATTGTGCAATAATGAAATTGGTTGTGAAAAATAAAAAAAGTAAATACTTCATAATATTTGATATTGAATTCCAAGATTTGAATTAAACAATCTGCCAAATGAAAAGGTTGTTTGTGCATGCCATTTTTTGGCAAAAGAATATCTGGCACTCATTTCTCCCATCCACAAAGTTTGCTCTTTTTTAAACTCCTCTACTTTGCTGTTAAAAATAGGCATTAAATCGATAGAAACCCCTTGAATGTCGGCTGGAACACCATCAAAATAATGTTTTAAAAAGCTTTTATTCCAAACCAATCCTCCTATCAATTCCCATTTGCCAAATTCTTTAGAACCAGCTAACTGCAATTGATATCCTTGGGCTTCGGTATTAAATGTTCGCAAACCTATATCGATTTGGGTGCGGTAACTTTGTACAAAATCTACATTGATTATTTCATTGTTATATGCACCTAAAACAGCCAGATTAAAACCATTGTTATTTGCAAAATGCTGACTGATATTGTATTGTAAACCTATGCCATATACTTGGTATTCTCCTCGTTTTAAACGATTTTTAAATGAATATTTCACATGTAATTCAAACCCTAATGGTAAAGATAAATTTCCATGTAAATAAGGATAGTAAATGATTTCTTGGTTTACTCCATCCATTCGTAAACTTATGGTTTGTGGGTCTCCATTCACTTCAATATCTCCTACCAAATAGTAGGGAGATTTGATTCCGAGTACTGTTGGTACAGACACTGGATTGTTGTTGTTTACCCCTTCGATTTCAAAAAATTCAAAATCGCTGTTCTGCACAGAAAAATTACGGTTCTTACCCGGCACCACAAACAAATTGTTTTGCAAACCCAAAGTAAACTTCCAAGCTTCTCGTTTTTTAGGAGAAATCATCCAAGCAGAAGCCGCTTGGTAAATAATTGACTCCGAAGCTGGCTCGATATATTGTTTGGAATACCAAGTTAAGTCGTTTAACAAAGCCGCGGATTGTTGCGAGTTGATTAACTCTTGTGCAAACAATGGCAATGCCAACAAAAACGAAAAACAAAAATTACGCATCAATCTTAGCATATACAGCGTTTTTCTCGATAAACTCTCTTCTTGGTGGCACTTCGTCTCCCATTAACATCGAGAAAATTCTATCAGCTTCTGTTAAGCTATCAATAGTTACTTGACGTAAAGTTCTGAATTCCGGATTTAAAGTGGTTTCCCATAATTGCTCCGCATTCATCTCTCCCAAACCTTTATAACGTTGAATAGAAGCTCCACCACCCATTTGTTGAACCGCTCTGTCACGTTGGTCATCGTTCCATGCATATTCTTTTTTATTTCCTTTTTTCACCATATACAAAGGTGGAGTTGCTATGTAAACGTGACCGTTTTCAATCAACTCTTTCATAAATCGGAAGAAGAATGTTAAAATCAAAGTGGAAATGTGACTACCATCCACATCTGCATCACACATTATAACTACTTTATGGTATCTAAGTTTTTCTAAATTCAAAGCTTTGCTATCCTCTGCTGTACCAATAGTTACTCCTAAAGCCGTAAAAATATTTTTAATCTCTTCGTTTTCAAACACTTTATGGTGCATGGCTTTTTCCACATTCAAAATCTTACCTCTTAGTGGTAAAATTGCTTGAAAAGCCCTATCTCTTCCTTGTTTTGCAGTTCCACCTGCAGAATCACCCTCCACCAAGAAAATTTCACACTTTTCAGGATCTTGTTCCGAGCAGTCTGACAATTTACCCGGCAAACCACCACCACCTAAAACAGTTTTTCTTTGCACCATTTCACGTGCTTTTTTGGCAGCATGACGTGCTTGTGCAGCTAAAATGACTTTTTGTACAATTATTTTGGCATCATTTGGATTTTCTTCCAAATAATTTTCCAACATTTCAGAAACAGCCTGACTTACGGGTGAAACAACTTCACGATTTCCTAATTTTGTTTTGGTTTGTCCTTCAAACTGTGGCTCTGCAACTTTTACCGAAATAATAGCTGTTAAACCTTCACGAAAATCATCCCCGGTAATTTCGAACTTTAATTTTTCTAACAAACCGGAATTATCCGCATATTTCTTTAACGTTCTAGTCAACCCCATACGGAAACCCTGTAAGTGAGTTCCACCTTCGTGGGTATTGATGTTATTTACATAAGAAAAAATATTCTCTGAATAACTATCGTTGTAAATCAAGGCAACTTCTACAGGAATTTCCCCTTTTTCGTTTTCCATATGGATAACGTCTCCAATAATTTGTAAACGATTGCCATCTAAAAACTTAACAAATTCTTTTAAACCTTCTTTGGAATGAAACACTTCTGAAACTGGAGTACCATCGTCATTACTTCTTCTTAAATCGGTTAGAGTTATGGTGATTCCTTTGTTCAAAAAGGCCAATTCTCGCATTCTTGCAGCCAAGGTGTCATAAGAATATTCTAAAGTCTGCGTAAATATAGTAGCATCCGGCTTAAAGGTTACTTTAGTACCTCTTTTGTCAGTTGTTCCGGTTTGTTTTACCGGATACAAAGCTTTTCCTCTTTCATACTCTTGCTCATATACTTTGCCATCGCGATACACTATGGCATGTAAATGATCTGACAATGCATTTACACACGATACCCCTACTCCGTGCAAACCTCCGGAAACTTTATAGGAATCTTTGTCAAACTTCCCTCCTGCTCCAATCTTGGTCATTACTACTTCTAAAGCAGAAACACCTTCTTTTTTATGGATATCTACCGGAATACCTCTTCCGTTATCTTCTACAGAAATAGAATTATCTTCTTTGATAAAAACTTGAATATTGTCGCAATGCCCGGCAAGTGCCTCATCAATAGAGTTATCTACCACTTCATACACCAAATGATGCAAACCTCTCACCCCTGTATCACCAATATACATAGAAGGTCGCATCCTTACGTGCTCCATTCCTTCTAATGCCTGAATACTATCTGCAGAATATTGGTTTTTTTTAATTTCTTCGCTCATAAATATTTAATATTTTCTTCCGTTTTGTGTAACACGCAAACATACTAAAACCGATTGTTTTTACCTAGAAATTACCTCTTCAAATTGGTTAAGTTATTAACATTTTTCAGAGTTTTCAACAGTTTTAAGACAATTCACCCATAGGCAAATCCATTTTATTCATTAGAAAAAATGTATCTTTGATTTATGGAAACTAATAAAAGTTATTGGGAGTTATTCCGTCAGAAAGCCAGAATTATTATATATGGCACCAATACATTTTACGGAAGGTTGTTTGACTTGGTTTTACTTTTTTTAATACTTGCCTCTGTAATTCTATTGATGTTGGAAACTGTTAAAAGTATTGACAGACAACACCATACATTGCTAATTTCTTTAGAATGGGCAATTACCATTTTTTTTACCATTGAATACCTTTTAAGAATCATTAGTTTAGATAAACCTCAAAAGTATATTTTAAGTTTTTTTGGCATTATTGATTTGGTTGCAATTTTACCCATGTATCTAGAAAGTTTCTTTGGTGTTTCTCATGCTTTTGCCATCATTAGGGTATTGCGTTTGCTACGACTTTTTAAAATTGTTAATCACCCATTGTTTTTACATCAATCTTCTCATTTGAAAGATGCATTGATAGCTAGTAGAGCAAAAATTATCATTTTTATTTACTTCATGATTATTTCTACTGTTATTATTGGAACTATCATGTATTTAGTAGAAGGAGAAAACGGTGGTTTTGATAGCATTCCTGCCGGAATTTATTGGTGCATAGTAACTTTAACTACTGTTGGGTTTGGAGATATCACTCCTGTAACCTCTTTAGGAAGGTTTATTGCATCTATAGTGATGATTATGGGTTATGGAATTATTGCTGTGCCAACCGGAATTGTAACTGCAGAATTTAGTCAACTTAAAAGCAAATTAAATCCGATAGTTAACAAAGAAAAGGTTTGCCCTGAATGTGCCAATACAGAGCATGTAGATCATGCAAAATATTGCCAACAATGTGGAGCTGTACTATGAAACACACCAATACTTTAATTTGTGTTGTTGGACCAACTGCAATTGGAAAAACTTCTTTGGCAATTAAATTAGCCAAACACTTTGGAAGTGAGATAATTTCTGCAGATAGCCGACAGTTTTTCAAAGAAATGAACATTGGAACTGCTGTTCCTTCAGAAGATGAATTGACACAGGCTCCACATCATTTTATTCAAAACAAAAGCATTTTTGAAAACTACAATGTTGGGAAATACGAAGTAGAAGCTTTGGCTATTTTGCCAGAATTATTTCAAAAAAATCGAGTTCAAATTTTAGTTGGTGGTTCAGGTTTGTATGTTAATGCAGTAACCAAAGGTTTGGATGATTTTCCGGAGATAGATGCTACTGTAAGAAATCAAATCAACGAAGAATACAATGAAAAAGGAATTACTTTCTTACAAGAAAAATTGGAAACTTTAGACCCTAGTTACTTTAATTTCATTGCAGTAAACAACCCACAAACTCTACAAAATCCACAAAGAATGAAAAGATTTGTAGAAGTATGTTTGGGAACTGGAAAACCTTATTCTTCATTTCTTGGTAAAAAATCTTTGCAAAGAAAATTCAACGTGATTTATTTAGGCATCGAAGCACCAAGAGAAGTAATTTATAAAAGAATCAACCAAAGGGTTGACATCATGATGGCAAACGGGTTGTTGGAAGAAGTAAAAAACTTGATTCCCTATCAATCAAACAATGCCCTACAAACGGTAGGCTACCAAGAATTATTTGCTTATTTTGATGGAAAATGCTCTATAGAAGAAGCCATTGAGCAAATCAAACAAAACACCAGAAGGTTTGCAAAAAGACAATTGACTTGGTTTAAAAAAGAAACCGATACTTTATGGGTAGATTATTCTGAAGATTTGAAATCGATTCTCCATAAAATGGAGCAAAAATTAGAAGAATTTAATCATGTTATTTGATCCAATTCATCATACTTCATTTCTATTGACTCAAGATGCCACTACCAACGAAGGTTTCTTGCGTTTAGATGTTTTATTAGAGTGGATAGAAAAAACAGCAAGCGAACATGCAAGTTTAGGCAATGTTAATTTTGAAGTATTGGAAAAGCTGAACCAAGCTTGGGTTTTGTATCAGTGGCAAATGCACATTTATAGATTTCCTTTGCGGAATGAAACCATTAAAATCAAAACATGGGTACAGGAGATGCAACATGCCAAATCGTTGCGATTGTTTGAAGTTTATGTGAATAAATCACTCTGCATTGAGTTACACACTCTTTGGTTGGTAATGAATACCCAAAGTAGAAAATTGGAATCGTTAAAAGTGCACGGTGCACAGTTTTTAGAACATTCATTACCTACTAAAAAAATCACTTTTGATAGAATAGGCTCAAATGTATGGGAAGAAATTCATACGATAACAGTTAGCAACGAACATTTAGATTTTGTTGGCCACGTGAATAACATTCAATACATCAAATGGTGTATGGATATATTTCAACAAAATAAAAATAGGAAACCTATAAAAAAAGTTCATGTGCAATTTGCAAAAGAATCCATTTTAAATGAAGTGTTAACGATACACCAAAATGAAAATCAGTTCAAAATTACCCATCACGATGAATTGAGATTTTGGATGAAATTCGAAATATAATATCAAAAAAAATGCTCCACTTGGGAGCACTTTTTTATTAGATCAAACTACTGTTTTTAATTGCCAAACGGAAGCCATCTCCGTGGATGTTTAAAATTTCTACATCCTCATCTTTCTTCAAGTACTTACGCAATTTAGCAATGTACACATCCATACTTCTGGAGGTAAAATAATTATCATCTCTCCAAATTCTGGTCAATGCCAATTCACGCTTCATTACATCGTTTTCATGCACTGCCAACAACTTTAATAATTCGTTTTCTTTTGGAGATAATTTGATAGGCTCTTCGTTTTCAAAAGTTAAATAACGTAACTTGGAATTGAAATGAAACTTACCTATGGTAAACTCAAATCTGTTGTCCTCCACTTTGGTTTCAGAAGCTTTTCTTGCCAAAATGGTTTTGATTTTCATTAACAAAACTTCTGAGTCAAACGGTTTGTTTAAATAATCATCTGCTCCAACTTTATATCCTTTTAAAATGTCTTCTTTCATGGTTTTGGCAGTTAAGAAAATCAAAGGGACTTCTTTGTTTTTCTCTCTAATTTCTTTTGCCAAAGTAAATCCATCTTTATAAGGCATCATTACATCTAAAATGCACAAATCAAAGTTGTCCTTTTTAAATTTTTCAAAACCTTCCATGCCATTTTTGGCTAAGGTTACCTCAAAATCATTTAAGATTAAATAATCTTTTAAGATGCTTCCAAAATTTGGATCATCTTCTACCAATAAAATTTTTCTGTTTTCAGTTTCCATAGTATTTTTTATTACTAGTTTACAATAGGTATTTTAATCGTAAAGGTGCTTCCTTTACCTTTTTCGCTCTCAACAAAAATTTCGCACTGATGTAAATCAATCATTTTTTTAACATATGCCAAACCAAGTCCGTGTCCTTTTACATTGTGAACATCACCGGTATGCTCACGATAAAATTTGTCAAATATTTTTTTCTGTACTTGTTTACTCATCCCAATGCCATTATCTTGAATTTTTACCAAGATAAAATCTTTGATATTTTCAGTGGTTACTTTTACCAAAGGTGCTTCGTTTGAATACTTAATAGCATTTTCCATGATGTTTACAAAAACATTGGTAAAATGCATGTCATTTAACAATGCAGTAGTTTTGGAAGCACTTAAATTAGTTTCCATTTCCCCTTCTTTATCTGCTAAAATCAGTTGTACATGGTCCATCGCATCTTGCAATAACTCATGAACATCTTGTGGAGTTTTGCGAATATCTATTTCATTCTTCTCTAGTTTAGAAATTCGCAACACATTTTCAACTTGTGCATGCATACGCTTATTTTCATCCTTAATCATTTGCAAATACTGATGAACTTTTTCGGTATTTTGAATGACCTTGGGATTTTTTATGGCATCTAAAGCTAAATTAATAGTGGCAATAGGCGTTTTAAACTCATGCGTCATATTGTTGATGAAATCTGTTTTGATTTCCGAAATCTGCTTTTGCTTAAACAATTGATTCAATGCATTTGCATAAGCTAAGATGATTATTAAAGTAAACAATAACGAAAGCATGGTGATTCCTAATACTTCTGACAATAAAAATTTTCTTTTCTCAGGAAATGTGATGTATAAATTAAAAGGAGTGGTTCCTTCATTATCCATGAAAATTGGAATACTATAAGTATTATTTTTATCCATGGTAAAATTTTCCGAACGAACCTTGGTAGCCAAACCTTTGCTGTAAATCCCGAATTCAAATGGTGTTTTTACACCATAATTTTTTAATTCGTTGTCCAATATTTTTTGTAACTCCTCTACGGAAATTCTCCTTTGAATTGGCCAGGTTGACATCACATCTCTTAAGGATATTTCAAAATTCAATTTATCTAACATTTTTAATTTGTTCGACTTTTTGATTTGAATATCTGGCTGGATGTTGTTTTGCATTTTTTGTTTATCGGGTGATAAACTATTATACACCTCCAATTGTCTTTTAGAAGTAAAGTTTTTAAAAGGAAGAGAATCTTTACGATTATCAAAGAACGTAGGTGGAAGCATAAAATCTTCCGATAAAATGGTATTTGAATAAATAATGGTTTCGTTGGTCTGGGTATTGCGTTGATAATACCCAAACTCTAACATTTGTTCCGGATTATCATCTACTCCATCCTGTACCAACTCGTTCATTCTGTCTAAGAAAAACATGGCTTCTCTTTCATACAAACGCTCAGCCACATTTCCTAAAACTTGCTTTACTTGTAACTTAAACTGCTCTGCATTACCTTCTAAGGTAATTTTAAACCAGTAAAACTGGATGGAAATAATCCCAATAAGAGACAGACTCATTAAAAAAACAAGTATGCGGAACCACCATTTACTCATGAAGCAAATTTAAAATTTTAACATTTAAAGTGTTAATAAATTAACCAAAGATTAACAATCAGACTTCTGATTGAATTTTTTCTAATTTTTTAAGAATTGATGAGGCTTTTTGATAAGCTTTTTCTAAGTGAACGTTATAAATCGTAAAATCAGCTAATTTTCTTTTGACTGAATCCGGAAGTTGTTGTTTCATACGATTTAAAACATCTTCTTTACTTAAAGAATCTCTTTGCATCACACGTTGTATGCGAACTTTTTTAGGTGCTGTAACCAATATATTGTAATCTAAACTTTTGTAACCGCCTGTTTCAAATAGAATAGCTGCCTCTTTAAATAAAATGGATCGATCAGAATGCTGATGCACCCAATTAGAAAAAGCTATAGCAACCAAAGGATGTATGATTTTGTTTAATTGTTGTAATTTATCCGGTTGGTTAAAAACTAATGTCCCTAATTTTGTTTTATCAAGTTGTCCGTTTTCTAAAATGCCGTTTCCGAACTGATTTACTAAGTGTTGTATAGTTTCTGCTTGAAATAATATTTTTTTTGCTTCCATATCAGCATAAAATACTGGATAGCCTTTTAACTCTAACCATTTAGCTATGGTAGATTTTCCGCTACCTATTCCTCCAGTGATTCCAACTAATAAACTCATGATATTTTAAAAAATAATTCAGGAAAAGTAACCTCAGGATTTTTCTTATAGAATACTAATTGAATTTTTGACCACAAAAATCCCAAACCATAGGCATACATTTGAATTAAAAGTGCCACAAATACATATGGAATCATTACTAAGGACTTAGTTTTAATGACGGCTTCTAATGCAACTAACAAAAAATAAAAAGTATATAAATAAATAGGGATAAAATACCCAAATAATGCTGCAATGATCGCTATATCAATTCCGATAATAAACAATGTTGGAAACCAAAAGAAAATTTTAGCATATTCCGGATATTTTAAGTCTAAAATTGGCCTTGCTTTTCCGAATTTATTCATTTGCTGATAAAATTTTTTCCAGCTGATTCTCCTTTTATGATACACAAATAATTCTGGAAAACCTTTAGAAATCTTTCCCATTTTCCAAAGTTTGAACGTTAATTCTGGATCCTCTCCCGGATGTAAGTTAGAGAACCCACCGCTTAATTCAAAACACTCTTTGGAAAGTCCCATATTGAAACTTCTTGGTTGAAAATTGGCGGAAACTCTTTGACCTCTTATACCTCCCGTAGTCAAAACAGACGTCATAGAAAAATTAATCGCTTTTTGAATCAACGAAAATTGAGGGAGCTCTTTGTCTGTACCACCAAAAAAATCACAAGGATAATTTTTTAAAAGATGTACTAATTTCTCAAAATAATCATTGGGCAAAATACAATCTGAGTCAAAAAGTAAAATAAAGTCACCTTTTGCATATTTCATTCCAAAGTTTCTAGAATCACCTGGCCCGGTATTCTCTTTAAAGAAATACTGCAAATTTAGATGCTTAAAAGTGTTTGCCACTTCTTCTGCTGAAAAAACGGAACCATCTTCTACAACTATCACTTCAAAACAATCTGATTTTGTTTGACTAGATAAGCTTTTTAAAAGTTCGTATAGCTCATCAGGTCTGTTATAAACCGGAACAACAACAGAAAAAAACATTTGGTAATTTTTTCAAAGATACCAAAAAAATCAGCCGATTTTCATGAGAAAATCGGCTGAAATATTTAATCAAAAAAATTTCCTTATTGCTTTATTACTTTAAATGATTGAGAAGAAACATCATCAAAAACTTTCAATAGATATGTTCCCTTAGAAAGTTGGTTGAGTGAAATCTGTTCAATATTACTTGAAACTTTCACTTCTTTTACCAACTGTCCAAGTAAGTTGTACAATTCAATTTTTTGAATACTAACAGAATGTTGAATAGTTAAATAATCAGAAGTTGGATTTGGATAAATTTTAACCAAACTTAAATTATTATTATTAATACCAAGAGTTACTGTAACCGTAACTGCAAAAGGCTGACTAGCACAATTGTTCACTACATTTACTGCATAGTAAGTAGTACCAGAAACCAAAACAGTACTTAATGGTAATTCATTAATTGCAGCTAACGCATCCGACTCAGAAGCATACCACTTAGCATTTGTAGGATTAATTACTATTTGAGCTAAAGTTGCATCACCAGCCAAAGGAACAGTGATGTTTTGAATATTGTCACCTACAACAGCAGGAGTTGCTTGTATAGTTACATCGTAATCTTCTACTTCACCCCAAGAATAACTGGCACATGGATCCATGGTGCTTCCAGGATTTGCAGAACCCCAAACATACCTTACTCTCATTCGATGTACACCACTTTGTGGCAAACATGGCACAGTGAAGTTCAAGCTAACTGTTGAAGAACCATCCATAGTGGTGGTGGTAAAAGTAACTTTTTCACTTTCTTCAAACAACTCGTTGTTATTATAATCAATCCAAACAGCAACATTACCCGTACCAGCGGTACCATTACTAACTTGAATGGTGTAAGAAGTGCCTGATTGTAAGGTAGCTGTAAAATTTGGTTGGCCAGCAAAATAGGTGTAAAAAGGATTTACTGGATCCATTCCTGAATTATTTGCAAGAGTTGTACCTGAAATTACCACATTTGAAATCAAATCGTTTAATGTTTTACCAGTGGTATAAACCGGTGTACACAAACATGAACCATTAGGTGTGGTAAAACTTAACTCAGAACAGTTAGTTGCAGATCCAACGTTATTAGTTGGTGTTACCGACCAATAATAAGTGGTATTAGGGGTAGGACTTGTAAAACTGTAGTTAGTATTCACTACACTAATATTATCCGCAATTTCATTTCCTCCAGGCGTTGTTCCAATTCTAACTAAATAAGCAGTTGCTTCGTTTAAAGAATTCCAAGACAATACCACAGGAGATAGTCCACAAGTTGGATCTAAATTAGATGCCATTCCTGTTGTACAAGTTGGTGCAGTAGTTGGAAGAGGTTCCCAAATAACATCATCAAAATAAATAGCAGCAGTAGTTACAGTTGGCATATTTCTTAACACCAATCTATTAACACCAGCTGGTAATGCTCCTGGAGTTACCGAGAATTCTATTGCAGAAGCTGCTGCAGTAGATGGCAAATTAAGTGCCTGAATCAGCACAAATGAATTTAAGTCAGAAGGATTAGTAAAGTATCCAACATCTAAAGTTCTGCCTGCTGTTGTAGCATATGCAATTAATTTTAAGCGATGTGTATTGGCTTGTAAATTTGAAAAGAATGGAAGCATTGAATAGGCTACTGTTGGTGTAGTTGAAGATGCAAACATATACATTCGTTTGGTTGGTGACATTGGAGCTACGGATCCTGTAGTTAAATTAACTGTTCCGTTTCCTGCACTTCTCCAACAATCAGGCATCATATTTGTTCCTGTAGCATATGCTTCTAAGTTATCATTGTAATTAGCAATAGGGTCACATTCAGTTCTAAAAGTTAAAGCATTTGAATAAACACTACTTTCAGTAGAAGAACAGATTGCTTTTACATAAACTTGGTAATTTGTAAACGGATTTAATCCTGTAATTGTGTAAGGGTTAGTTGTTGAATTAACTATTGTTCCATTTCCTAATGTAAATCCAGCAGGCCCATACTCAATTTGCCATTCTGTTTCATTGTTTAAGGCTGTCCAAGAAATTTCTGCTGCGTTATTATTAACCGCATTTACTTGAACAGTATTTGGCTCAATACAAGTTGGAGCAAGCTCCCATCTTACATCATCAAAATAAATTGCAGCTGTAGTTGTTGTAGGAGCATTTCTAAACACCAATCTTTCAATTCCAGCTGGCAATGCTCCAGGATAAATGATCAACTCTTGAGCTGATGCTGCTGCTGTACTTGGAAGTGGAACAGCCTCCACTAATACAAACGAACTAGGATCGTTTTCAATAGCAAAATATCCTACATCTAAAAATCTATTAGCAGTAGTAGCATAAGCAATAACCTTTAATCTATGAGTATTTGCTTGTAAATTATTAAATTTAGGTAGTGCAGCATATGAAACTGTTGGAGGATTTGCTGTTGTTGATGAAAACATATACATCCTTTTGGTAGGAGACATTGGAGCAACAGATCCAGTAGTTAAATAAACCGAACCATTTCCAAAATAGTCCCAACAATCAACCGGAGCAGCTGAAGTTCCGGTAGGATAAGCTTCAAAATTATCATTGTAAGTAGAAACTGATCCGCAATCGGTTCTAACGTTTAAAGGGAAAGAATTAGCACTTAACTCTGTTGTTGAACATATTGCTTTCACATAAAATGTGTAGTTGGTATTTGGGTTTAAACCATTAATAGTAAATGGATTTGTGGTAGCATTTACAACAGTTCCTGTCCCTAGTGTAAAACCATCCAATCCATATTCAATTTCCCATTCAGTTTCAGTATTGTTAGAAGTCCACTGTATAGTTACAGAAGCATCTGTTTTTGCAGTCCAATTTATATTTGTTGGCTCAATACAGTTAGGAATAGGTTCCCACTTTACATCATCAAAATATATTGCAGCTGTAGTGGTTGTAGGCATATTTCTAAACACCAATCTCTCAACACCTGCTGGAATTACGCCTGGGTAAATTACAAATTCTTGAGCAGAAGCAGCTACCGTACTTGGCATTGGAATTGCTTCAACAAGAACAAAGGAGCTAGGGTCGTTTGGAACAGAAAAATATCCTAAGTCAAGAGTTCTATTTGCTGTTGTAGCGTATGCTTTAAATCTTAAACGATGAGAGTTACTATTTAAATTGCTAAAATGTGGAAAAATGGCATAAGCAACAGTAGGAGTGGTTGATGATGCAAACATATACATCCTTTTGGTAGGCGACATAGGAGCAACAGAACCAGTGGTTAAATTAACCGTTCCATTTCCTGCACTTAACCAGCAAGCAGGAAGCAAACCTGTTCCTGTTGCATAAGCTTCAAAATTATCATCATATTCCGTGTAACTTCCGCATGCAGTTGTAAATGCTAGTGGCCCTTCCCAAGGACTATAATCATTAGATCCACAAACAGCTCTTACATAATATTGGTATGTTGTATTCCCTTGTAAACCAGTTAATGTATAAGGATTATCAAAAATACTTGTAATGATAGTTCCACTACCCTGAGCAAAACCAGTTAAGCCATATTCAATTTGCCATTCTACTTCTGAACCATTTGAAAGCCATGATAAATCAGCCGATGTAGAGGTAATGTTTGTAGCTGATAAGAAATCAGGATCCAAACAAGCTGGAATTGCTTCCCAAATTACATCATCTACATAAATCAATGCCACACCAGTAGCCCCAGGTTTATTTCTTAAAACTAAATTTTGAATACCTGCTGGTAACGCAGGTGGTATGTGCAAAAAATCTTCTGCAACAGCAGCAGTAGTACTCGGCATAGGAAAAGATTCTAACAATACAAATGAATTAACATCGGCCGAATTGGTAAAATATCCTACATCTAAAAATCTTCCTGCAGAGGTAGCATATGCTTTAAACTTTAGTCTATGCGACTCTGCTTGTAAATTGTTAACTGGGGGCAAAATCGCATATGCATCTGTAGGAGTGGTTCCAGAAGCACTTAACTGCAATCTATTTGGAGCAGACATAGGAGTAACTGAAGATGCAGTAATACTTACGGTGGTGCTTGAACCTGTTCTCGACCAACAATCAGGCAAACTATTTGCTCCTGTAGGATAGCTATCAAAGTTCTCTGAGAAACTGCTAACAGGATTGCATTGTGTTCTAATGGTAACTGGAAAACTCCACGGACTAAATTCGCTTCCACAGTTTGCCCTTACATAAACTTGGTAATTTGTATTTGGTAATAAACCTGTAATTTGAAAATTATTGGTAGTTAAATTATTTACAATAGTCCCTGTTCCTAATGCAAAACCTGCAATTCCGTATTGAATTTCAAAACTTGATTGGCTGCTAACCCAACTTACATTAAATGAATTGTTAGTTGGATTAAATGCATTAATACTTGTTGGTTCAGGACATGAAGAATTTAATTCCCATTTAACATCATCAATATATAAAGTAGTTGTAGAAGTAGTGTTTTCATTTTTAAATACTAAATTATTAACTCCGGAAGGTATATTTGTAGGAATTATTGTAAATTCTGTAGCGGTTGCAGCAGTAGTACTTGGCAAATTTAAAGCTTGGATCAACACAAAACTGTTGGTATCACTTAAGTTGGTTAAATACCCAACAAATAATTGTTTACTTGCTGTGGTGCAATATGCTTTTAACCTTAATCGATGTGTATTGGCTTGTAAATTAGAGACTGGCGGTAATATTGCATACCCAACGGTTGTTGTTGTGGAACTCATATAAAATCTATTTGGTGGAGTTCCTGGTGCTACACCTCCTGTTGTAATATATACATTCGTAGTTGTTCCAGCCCTTGACCAACAATCTGGTAAACTAGTTGTTCCAGTAGGATAATTATCAAAATTCTCAACAAAATCGGTAGCAAATTCACAAAGAGTTTTAAAATTAAACGGACCTATCCAAATACTCTCATCACCAGTACCGCAAAAAGACCTCAAATAAAAAGAATAAGAAGTATTTGGATTTAAACCAGTTATACTTAATGAATTATTATTTGTAGTTTGAATATTTGAAGTTGGCACTCCAGATCCTTGCGGTAATATAGAATATTCCCAAGAAGTTTCGGTTCCTCCCGCTGACCATTGAAAATTAATTCCATTAGTTGATAAAGAATTTGAAGATAAATTCACTGGACTTGGACAAGAAACTGTAAAATCAAAACCAATAATTGGTCTTCTAAAATTTGACGTTCCTAATGATGTAGGTAAAATACCAGTAGTAACATTCGTATACTTTCCAGTATTATTATTAGAAGTATTACTACATGGACCAGTATATTCATAATTCCACGTAATATTAGTACTTGCAGTATTATTAACATATTCAAAAAAAACAGCCAAATTTTGCGATCCTGAATATAAAAAATTGTTAGAAAATACAAATTGTTTCCAACCATTTGAACTACCTACAGTTGAGGCTGGATTACTATCATAAACTAATGTTGCTCCATTAATTGCATTTGTCCAATCAACAGCAGATGATCCCCAGTCAGCAAAAGATACTTCTTTTAAGTAGATTTTAAAATTTGGTGTTCCACTCATAGTACCTGTAGCTGTATTTCTTAAAAAATACATGGAAGTTAATTCTTGATTCGCTACACCTATCAATTGCGAAGCTGGATAAATATTAATACTTCTACTTGCTGAATTTGCAGTTGCAGTACTGTACATAGGCCCATACAAATTTGAACCTAAATTTGAACAAGACTCAATTGTCCAAAGTTGTGCATTAACCAAACTGGTAATTAATACTAAAAACAATGTAATTTTATTTCTCATAATTAAATATTTTCCTCAAAGAAAATATTAACCATTTCTTTACACAACTTAAATGAACAATTGTAAAAAATTAATCTCATTTTGTTATATTATCATAACATTTTGTTATAAAAAACAACTTAATACATTTTGAATTTTAAAATAATAATTAAAAATGAAAAATAGGAATAATAGATTATGAGTGTAATTCTTAATCTCTCAATATAAATGTATTAAACTCAATTTTTAAATCATATAACTTTAAACTTTATTAGGAAGAGGCTTTTTAATTATGCAATTACACCAAACAAAAAACCCTTCATCGTAATGATGAAGGGTTGAAGAAGGCGGTGACATACTCTCCCACGGATGTAGTACCATCTGCGCAGGTGGGCTTAACTTCTCTGTTCGGAATGGGAAGAGGTGAGCCCCACCGCAATAACCACCTTAAATTTTTGTTTAAGGTTTCAGGTTTGAAGTTTCAAGTTTTTTGAACCTTAAACTTTAAACTTGGAACAATAAACGCCTCGCCTTTGTCGAGGCAAATATCTTAAC
>JAGXRF010000113.1 GCA_018335925.1 Flavobacteriales bacterium | reverse complement strand
TGCCAATGCTTATAATTTTACAAACAGAAGTCTATCACGATGGAAACGTAAGAGTACAATTAAGACGTGAAGACATTCCACTTTCAAAAAGGTTTAGAGCTGCATTTATGGTAAATACAGACAGAGAATATATGCTTGGACTGAATTATATCGCAAGTAAAAACTTAGGTTTCAGAACGCATTACGACAGTGATATGGGTTTTGGAGTAGGACTGACATTTAATTATTAAAACCAACCCACAAGCCATACACATTGCCAAGTCGCACGAGCCGATACGCAAACCAAAACTTGGCAAAGAGTATGGCTTTCCCAACGCTGACAGTATTGACCGACAACATACGGACGAAAAAGAAAAACGAAGGCACAACATCGGTTTTGCGTAATGTCGGATTCAGTGCAAAATTGTAACTTTGTGCATCTAATCAGCATTTGTGGTAGGCTGACAGTGAAGTACTTCTAAATCCGCCACTAAGCAAAGCCGAGAACCGTTAAACAGACACAAATAGTATGGTAGCTATTCTATCAAAATGTTTTTAAGCAGATGTCGTCTTTTCATATTAATTTGTTTATCTTTTACTCACTGGAGCA
This sequence comes from Flavobacteriales bacterium, assembly GCA_018335925.1. GTDB lineage: Bacteria > Bacteroidota > Bacteroidia > Flavobacteriales > Flavobacteriaceae > Flavobacterium. Next base: position 44,981 of record JAGXRF010000113.1, on the reverse strand, counting down.
AGCAACAAAAAGAGTATCCATGCAAACCACGAAATAAAAATTACTGCTAATATCCAACCTAATTTTTCTCTTTTAGAAACTCTTTTGGAACCAACTATCACTAGGATTGGAAGTAACAAAAAAACAATGCTGCAAATGCAATCAAAAGAAAAAGCAACATACCACCTCCGTATTAATTTACTAAACTATTTAATTAATGAATCTTAATCGACTTTATTTAATGAAAATTTTTACACTATACTATTTCTCCTTCAATCTCCTTACAAGATAAGAATTGAAAAGTGAAAGAAATAACCAAAATAACTCCCACTTTCATTAAAAAATTCCATTCAAAGAAATCAAATTTGTAAGATATGGCAGAAAAAACAAAAAATAATCCTAGCATTTGAAAAATCATCCGATACAGGACCGAACTTTTTGCTTGCTGTATAGCATTTTGCAATTCAGATTCGTTCCATCCTCCGTGCAAACAAAATTTTTTGATTTGCTGAAGCAATACTTTCCAAGCATACATGGCTGCTTTGGTTGACATTCCGTGACTGGTATTTACTTCTAGTTGAACCTCTACACTATTTTCCATCCACTTCATTTCGAGGCTAGCTTCCCATTTTAAGGGGTTGACTTTCCATCCTTCCCAAAATGACTTTTCATTTTTAAAAATCCATGTTTGGTTGCTGGAATCGTGCAAAAGCAATCCGTGTTTGGATAAATGTTTTTGTAAAACTGGCAGATGCGCCTCATTTTGAGAAATTTGTAATACAAATTGTTTTTTCATAACTTACATACTTTGGGTGTAGTAATTGTAGTCTTTTAACACGGTACGAATAAAGTCCATATCGTTACCCATTTTATTGGTTATGCCAGCAACTTGTTCAATTTTCTCTCTTAATTTGATTAAAGTTTGGTAATCACGTTGCACTACCGAACGTTCAAAAGATTCTTTAATAATTCGAACATCGTTATCAGAAAGTTTGATCACTTGTGGGTAAATTGGCTGGTAATCTCCCTGAATTTCTTGTAAAATGGTATGGTTGATGTCCACCTTATTTTGCAAACTGATTACCGCAGTTCCTGCAGCCATGTCACCCAAACGTTGGGTTTTACTACTGCTTATCATGGCTATCAAACCAATCATTCCAGAATTGGTACTAATATCAATCAAACGAAATAACCAACGAATGATATAATCTCCAAAAGTTGCTTGGTATCCATCTATTTTGACCACTTTGGTTTTCATCATTTTCTTTCCTAATGTCTGTCCTTCAAAAATAGATTCAAACAATAAAGAGTAAAAAATAACCGGAAAGTAAAAAATGATATACACACTAATTTGAGACCAATTATCTAAAGTGTTTGCCCAATCTTCAATTCCTACTGCAACAAAAAAAACGAAATAGACTGAAATGGCATAAGCTATCTTAATCAACCAATCTAAAACATAGGCTAAAATGCGATCTCCAACAGATGCAGCTTGAAAATGAATGGTAACATTTTGTGTGGTTACAATAGCGAGTTGTGACATATTTTTATATATTAGCCCTCATGAGAGAAGTGGCATTTATTAAGCAAAATAAACAAAAATGGTTGGATTTTGAACAAGCCCTTTTTGGAAAAATAAAAAAAACTCCCGATGAACTTGCCCAGGGATACATTCATTTAATGAATGATTTATCTTATGCACAAACGTATTATCCGAAAAGCAAAACTACGGTTTATTTGAATTATTTGGCAGCACAAATTTTTCAAAAGATTTACAAAACCAAACGAACCGATCGCAATCAGTTGGTGCAATTTTTTGCTATTGATATCCCTTTGGTATTACACGAATATCGAAGATATATTGGCTATGCTTTTATTTTATTCTTCTTGTTTACAGCTATTGGAGCAGTTTCTGCCCATTACGATTTAGACTTTGTACGATTGATTTTAGGAGATGCCTATGTTAATGAAACTTTGCAAAACATTAAAAATGGCAATCCGGTGGCTATTTACAAAACAGGTAGCAATTGGGGCATGAGTATTGGCATCACTTTAAATAACATGTACGTTGCTTTGAGATGTTTTATTTGGGGAATATTTTTAGGCTTTGGTACCTTTATTGTATTGCTTCAAAATTGCATTATGCTCGGTGCTTTTCAGTATATGTTTTACAGAGAAGGTGTACTTTTAGAAAGCATGCGAGGTATTTGGATTCATGGTGCGATGGAGATTTTTGCCATCGTTATTTCGGCTGCATCCGGATTTGCTTTAGGTGCTTCGGTATTATTCCCGAAAACTTTTTCTCGATTAAATAGTTTTAAAATTGGGTTTAGAAACAGTTTAAAAATATGTTTGAGCACCATGCCATTCTTTTTAATGGCAGGCATTTTAGAAGGATTTGTAACCCGCTATGCTCTTGAAATGCCTTTGTTACTTAACTTAGTTATCATTTTCGGAACGTTAAGTTTCATTTCTTTTTATTATTTAATTTATCCGTATTGGATTTATAAAAAAAGTAAAGCACACCAATTATGACCTCGTTGTATCAAATAAGAACATTTGGGCAGTTGCTCAACGACACTATTGCGTTTTTTAAAAGCGATGGGAAAAACTTTTTTAAAGTATTTTTCACTGTTTTAGGCATTCCATTGGTTTTAATTGGGGTAAGTATTTACTTTTTAATGACTGTTTTTTTTGAAGGAATTTTTGGAGTTGCTCGATTAGGTGAAACATTTAGCCCTTTTTCATCCTTTTACGAAAACATAGCTCTTTTTGTTGGCTTAGGATTGGTGTTAATTATTGGAACCATCTTTTTAAGTATTTTTCATTTTTGTTATCCTATCATCTATTTCCATTTTAAAGAGCAAGGAAAAGAAAAACCTGAAGTAAATGATATCATGAAATTCATGAAACAATCGTGGAAAAGAATTTTGGTGTTTTTTATTTTGTTATTTCTGATGATTATTCCGTTAGCATTGGTGTACGTAGGTGTGATGATGGCAAGTATTTTCAGTATTTTTCTTTTTCCAGTCATGCTACTCCTCTACCCTGCTTTTTTCTGTTGGTTTATGTTGAGCTTGCACCATTATTTAATGCAAAAATCGTCATTAACCGATGCTTTTCAAACTGCTTGGAATTATTTAAAGAATGGTTTTTGGAAAAACGTTTTTTCCACTATCATTTCTTATGTATTGGTGCAAGTGATGGTAACAGTAGTTACTATGATACCTTATATTTTCTTGTTTATTAGCATTTTTGCAGGAATGAATGATGTAGGAGTTCAAGATGATCGTTTTTCATCTATTGGAATTATCTTTACCATTGTATTATTAGTTGCAATCATTTCTTCTTATGTGTTTGGAAATTTTATGGTAGTTAACCAAAGTTATATTTACTTTTCTGAAAAAGAAGCCGCAGAAAATACTTCAACCAAATCGGATATTGATTTAATTGGCACCCATGAAGCATAGGTTTTGGAAAATTCTTTTGGCTTTTTATGTTGGCAATACCTATTTGTATTCCCAACAAGATACCTTGGCTACCCAGCGAAATTTTTCGGATGACTTTCAGGAAAAATATCAAGACAAGGACTTCATTTACGAACAAAAAAAACATACTGCTAATTGGTGGGACCAATTAGTAGAGAGCATTACGCGTTTTATTCAGGATTTATTTCGAATCAAAGACCCAAAACAAGCACAAGACACTGTTGACATCATTTTAAAAACATTGGCTGTATTAATTATCTTGTTTGTGGTATATAAAATCATTCAATTGGTATTAAATAAAGAAGGACAATGGATTTTTGGCTCTGCAAAAAACCAAAATGTGCTTCAAGTAGAAGATGTTGCTGTGAATGTACATCAAATAAATTTTGCAAAAGCTATTGAACAAAGTTTGCAACAAAACGATTATCGTTTGGCTATTAGATATTACTATTTGTGGACTTTAAAGAAATTGTCCGATAGCAACCAAATAAAATGGGATCCTGAAAAAACCAATGCAGATTATGCATACGAGTTACAAAATTCAGCACTTAAGCACGATTTTGAATACCATTCTTATTTGTACGATTATGCTTGGTATGGTGGATTTGAAATCAGCAAAGAACACTTTTCGCAAGCCAAAAACTCTTTTGAAAAATTTTTGAAAAACATCCGATGAGTCGAACATTAAAAATATATATCCTCTTTTTAATCCTAGTACTTGGCTTGATTGTTTGGGTAGATTACACTCGACCAAAACCCATTGACTGGACTCCTTACTACCAATTAAACAAAAAGAGTCCCCTTGGTTTATTGGTTTTGAATAACGAACTTCCTGCCATGTTTCCGAAAGATTCTTTAAAACAAGTTAGTGACCAAACCATTTTTGAATATTTAACCCCCAATTATCGAACCGAATTAATTGAAAATTACAACGAAGAAACTTTCGAATACACCGAAGAATATGTAACTTATGATGAGTTTGGGAACGAAGTAGAAGCACAAGACAGTATTTTAAGAACCCAAAATACTTGGTTATATATCAACAAAGACTTCAATATCGATCCGAGTTCTACCAAAAAGCTTTTACAATACATTAAAAATGGTGGCAATGCTTTTTTAAGTGGCGAGTTTTTTCCTAGAAATTTACTTGACAGTTTAGGCATCCAACAAACTAGAAAATGGTCGGTTGGAGATTCGGCCTTGTTTTCTGTCAAAGGTTCCAAACCATCTTTTTACTTAACCAAAGAATTCCATGCAGGACATTTCACTTGGAAAGATAGTGTTAGCGCAAAATCATTGGGTACATTCAACTACAAAAACTCTCAAAACATATATTTTGCAGAAATCCCTTATGGCAAAGGCAAAATTTGGTTGCATTTGTATCCGGTACTATTTACCAATTACGAATTGCTAAAAGACAATCACTACCAATTAACGCAGTCGACCCTATCCATCCTACCCAACCAAAAAATTCTTTGGATGGTAAAAGACCAAACCGGAACATTTATTTCACGTCATCCGTTGCGATTTGTTAAAGAACATGCTCCTTTACGATGGAGTTGGTATATGGGATGGATATTACTCGCTATTTTCATGCTATTCTCAGCCAAACGAAAACAACGTGTGGTTCCGATTATCCCACCTATAAACAACACTACGGTTGATTTTACCAAAACCATTGGGAATTTGTATTTTCAAGAAAAAGACCATTACGATTTAATGTCCAAAAAAATCCAATACTTTTTAGAAAAAGTACGTTCTGAGTATTGGTTGGATACCACTATTTTAAACGAAGATTTTAACAGAAAACTGCAAGCAAAAACCGGAAAGTCAGAGGAGAAAGTACGACTAGTAATACAACTTATACAAAAACACCAAAAACAAACTACAGCAACCGAAGCCGATTTGATTGCTTTAAACGATGCTATTAACCAACTATTGGAAAACTAAAATAACTATGGAAGAACAAAACCAACAATCAGAAGAATTACATTTTGAATCGCGAATTAATTTACAACCTATCAAAGAAAGTTTAGATGCGATTAGAGGAGAATTGAGCAAAGTAGTAGTTGGACAACACCACGTAATAGATCAAATGTTGGTGGCACTGCTAACCAACGGCCACATTTTATTGGAGGGTGTTCCTGGAGTAGCCAAAACTTTGATCGCAAAATTATTGGCAAAGAGCATCCAAGTACCTTTTAGTAGAATTCAGTTTACCCCTGATTTGATGCCCTCAGACATTTTGGGAACTTCGGTATTTGACTTAAAAAAATCAGAATTTGAATTCAAAAAAGGACCAATTTTTTCTAATTTGGTTTTGATTGACGAAATCAACCGTGCTCCAGCTAAAACTCAAGCAGCTTTATTTGAAGTAATGGAAGAACGTCAAATTACCATGGATGGTACCACCTATATCATGGAAAAACCTTTTTTGGTAATCGCTACCCAAAACCCAATTGAACAAGAAGGAACCTATCGATTGCCAGAAGCACAATTAGATAGATTTTTATTTAAAATCAATATCGATTACCCTAAGTTAGAAGAAGAAATTTTATTGCTCGAAAAAGAGCATCAATTAGGTAACGAAGCCAAAATTAATTTGGTAGAAAGCAGCTTGCAAGCAAGCAAAATCATCGAAATTCAAGCTTTGGTAAACCAAGTTACCATCGAAAAATCGTTATTGGAATACATTGCTAAAATTGTACAACAAACCCGAGAAAATGCATTTTTGTATTTAGGAGCTTCTCCTCGTGCTTCTATTGCAATTTTACATGCCTCTAAAGGATTTGCCGCATTACATGGCAGAGATTTTGTTACTCCGGAAGACATCAAACAAGCTGCCCTACCAGTATTACATCACCGTGTGATGGTAACCCCGGAAAGAGAAATGGAAGGTGTAACTTCTAAACAAATCATACACCAGATTTTAGAAATGATTGAAATTCCGAGATAAAACTCTTAGAACTCCAACCCTTATGAAGCGATTTTTCAAAAGCCTGTATATCCACAACCGATTTTACTATCTCGGAATTGCTGTTACCACCCTGTTGTGCAGTAGTTTCTTTTTTCCGTTTTTATACCAAGCAGCTTGGTTGCTTTGGATGGGATTGGCTTTTGTTTTTGTGCTGGAAATAACATTGTTATTTCTTCCAAAAAAAGGAATAAGTGTTTACCGAAAATTGCCAGAAAAACTCTCCAATGGCGACCAAAATGCGATTGAAATTCACTTAGAAAATTACTATTCCTTTACCATTCATACGATTTTGATTGATGAAGTGCCATTTCAATTTCAAATGCGTGAGTTTAACATCCAAAGAAAAATCAAAGCCCAAAGTGCAGATGCTTTGCAATACTATTTACGACCAACAGAAAGAGGAGAATATTATTTCGGAAAATTAAATGTGTATGTTTCCAGTGTACTAGGCTTGGCAAGCAGAAGATACCAAATGGCTGGAGAGCAAATGGTTCCTACCTACCCTTCGTTTATACAGCTTCGAAAATACGACTTGATGGCTTTTTCCAATCAATTATTGCAATATGGCATCAAAAAAATCAGAAGAATTGGCCATACCATGGAGTTTGAGCAAATCAAGGAATACGTGCAAGGCGATGACATTCGTACCTTGAATTGGAAAGCTACTGCTAAGAAAAACCAATTGATGGTAAACCAATTTCAAGACGAAAAATCGCAATCTATTTACATGATTATCGACAAAGGAAGGGTAATGAAAATGCCTTTTGAAGGTCTGAGTTTGTTAGATTATGCCATCAATGCCACCTTGGTTTTGAGCAATGTGATTTTGAAAAAACAGGATAGAGCCGGGATGTTTACATTTTCTAAAAAAGTAGAAAACCGAGTGGCAGCCGAAAGAAGATCTGGACAAATGCAACGATTGATGGAAAATTTATACCACATTCAGACCGATTTTTTTGAAAGTGATTTTAGTCGATTATATGTTGACATCAAACGAAATTTAAACCAACGTAGTTTACTTTTGCTTTATACTAATTTTGAAACCTTAGATGGGTTATATCGACAACTGCCTTATTTAAAAGGAATTGCAAAAAGTCATTTACTAGTGGTGGTATTCTTTAAAAATACCGAACTCAACGAAATCATACAAAAGAAACCTGCCAATGTGCAAGAAATATATGACCAAGTAATTGCTGAAAAATTCATGCAAGAAAAAAAACTAATTGTACAAGAGCTCAAAAAATACGGTATTTATACTTTGCTAACCGAACCAAAAGATTTAACGTTAGAAAGCATCAATAAGTATCTAGAAATAAAAGCGAGAGGGATTTTATAGATGCAAAATTAATTGTTTTGGAAATAACTAATTGAATCTAAAAGCTTTTCAATCATTACAGTTTTTTTTACATCTTGAGTTTACAGTAGAATCTTTCCAGTGAATAAAGTTCAAAACTAATCTTAAAAAACTTGACCTATTTTTTATGAGAAAAATTTCAATTTTCATTGCCATATTTTTAGTATCATGTAATGTTTCTAAATCAAAAATTGAGTGTAATGAAAATCAAAAATTTAAAAAATTGTTTTTTTCACATATAGCAAATATTGATCAAAATATAACTATTTTTCATGGTGAAAAATTTATACAATCAGTAATCTTCATTTCAAACTATGCTCCAACTTCAACAAATGAAATTATGAATTATTCCCGAACATATCCTTTTGGTGTTTACGAAAAGGACCGTAAAAAATGGATTGAATGGTATGAAAAAAATAAATGCAATAATATACAAATTAAAAAAAAACACATTATCCCAGAAGCTTATATAAAGTAAAGAACTTATCCAATTGAAAAGTACAATAAATTTTAAATTTCGACTTAAATACCTAATCGAAATGATAGTTAAAAATCAAGCAAAAGTGTTTTTTACTTTAACTTACTAAACAAGAGTAATTATTTGTTATTTTTACCTTTGTTTAAACTATAAGCGTAAATTTTACTTTTGTGTACTATGGAAAAATTTGACCGAAAAGTTCCTTATAACAACTTGCCATTGTTACCTCCATTGGCAGATATTGAAACAAAAAAAATACTAAGAAAAACCATTTCAGCCGGAAGAGCATTGGCCCAACTTAACGGAACTTTACTCAATTTACCAAATCCTACACTTTTTTTAGACACTATTTATTTACAAGAGGCAAAAGCTAGCTCGGAAGTTGAAAACATTATTACAACAAACGATGAGCTATACAAATCTTTCATCGCAGAGAGAAAAATTGAAAACGCTGCTACAAAAGAGGTTTTAAGTTATAAGCAAGCACTTTGGCTGGGATTAGAAGAATTAAAAGAAAGACCTTTCATTACCACCAATCTTTGCATTAAAATTGTTCAGTGTATCAAACAAAACAATGCTTCTATTCGCAAAACACTGGGAACAACATTAAGTAATCCCAATGGTGAAATAATTTATACTCCGCCAAGTGGTGAAGATACAATACGAGAAAAACTAGCAAACTTAGAAAAATTCATACATAAAAATGACACTGTAGATCCATTAATCAAAATGGCAATCATTCATTATCAGTTTGAAGCAATTCACCCTTTTGCTGATGGTAACGGAAGAACTGGCAGAATTTTATTGTTATTATACCTTAAACTTTCTGGATTGTTAAGCACACCTGCATTATACCTAAGTGAGTACATCATTAAAAACAAAAAGGAATATTATCACTTATTGAGAAATGTTACTGAAAAAAATGAATGGGAAAATTACATTTTATACATGTTAGATATGATTGAAATAACTGCTTCAAAAGGTTTGCAAAGGTTAAATAAAATTACCCAAGCAATGGAAGAAACCGCAATAGAAATTAAAAATAAATTGCCAAAAATATACTCCAAAGACTTAATTGAAATCTTATTTCGCTTACCATACACCAAACGACAACATTTAATTGATGAAAAAATTGGAAATTTGAAAACTGTTGGTAATTATCTAATTGCATTGGAAGATAATGGCTTTTTAAAATCTGAAAAAGTTGGAAAAGAAAAGCTTTACTTAAATTATCGCTTATTAAAAATATTAGAGGACAATGTATAGCTTACACTAACTACTTATCCTAAATAATTATCTATAAATTTTAATTCAAAAAATTAAAATGCACAAAAAAATCTCTTCTCTTCAAAACCCTTTCATCAAGCAAGTCCTTCAATTGCAAGAAAAATCACGTACACGAAAAAAAGAAAACTTGTTTGTGGTAGAAGGAACAAGAGAATTAACCTTGGCATTACAAAACCAATTTGTATTGCAAACTTTGCTTTTTGTTCCAGAAATTTTCTCGTTACCTGGCGAAATTAATGCCATAGAGATTATCGAAATAACTTCCGATGTATTTGAAAAAATAGCTTATCGTGGTTCCACAGAAGGTGTGATTGGTATTTTTCAACAAAAATCGCTTCTGATGGAGGAAGTAAAGCTTCCAGAAAATCCATTGATTTTATTAATGGAAAGCATCGAAAAACCAGGCAATGTAGGTGCCATGCTTCGCACAGCAGATGCCGCAAAAATCGATTTGGTTTTATTTGCCAATCCCAAAACCGATCTTTACAACCCAAATATTATTCGTTCAAGTGTTGGAGGTATTTTTACCAACCAAATTGTAGTTGGCAGTAATGACGAAATAGCGACTTTTTTGCAACAAAAAAATATTCCGGTGTACGCAGCTACTTTACAAAATTCCAATCGTTACAACGAAAATAACTATACTACCTCCTGTTGTTTTGCCGTTGGTACCGAAGATGTCGGTTTGTCTTATTTTTGGAGAAACCTTGCCAAACAAAACATCCATATCCCTATGCTAGGGCAAGTAGACTCGATGAATGTATCGGTAGCAGCAGCCATTTTGTTGTATGAAGCCAAGAGGCAAAGGCAGTTTGAATAAACTTTGGTTTGAAATATTTTGCAAAGACCTTGCTTAGTTCCTTCCAATCCTTTAATTTTAAGGATTGAAAAGTATAGAGCGTTATGACCGAATTGGAGTTGGAACAAGAAAACAAGGCAATTGCCAAAGAGTATAAGGAACTTTTAAAAATTAGTTACCAAACGTTATCTGTCGAAGACAAAAAAATCATCCGAAAAGCGTTTGATGTTGCAGTAGATGCACACAAAGACCAACGCAGAAAATCAGGTGAAGCATATATTTTTCACCCTATTGCAGTGGCAAAAATTGTTGCCTCTGAAATTGGTTTAGGAGCAACTGCTATTGCTGCTGCATTGATGCATGATGTGGTAGAGGACTCAGAATATACTGTGGAGGATATTGAAAGAATGTTTAACCCCAGAATTGCCAAATTGGTAGAAGGGCTAACCAAAATATCCAAAGTAATTCCCGACCAAGAAATTTCGATGCAAGCAGAAAATTTCCGTAAAATGTTGTTGACGCTTAACGATGATGTTCGGGTAATTTTAATCAAACTAGCAGACAGATTGCACAACATGCAAACCATGTCATCGATGGTGCCATATAAACAAGCAAAAATAGCCTCAGAAACTTTATATATCTATGCACCATTGGCACATCGATTGGGTTTATATAATATCAAAACCCAATTGGAAGATCTTGGTTTAAAGTATACCGAACCTGAGGTTTATCAAGAGATTTTAAGCAAAATGAAAGAAAGTAAGCAAGAACAAGAAGCTTACATCGAACAAATTGCCAACGTTTTAAAACAATCGTTAGCAGAAGAAAAAATTGAATACACTTTAAAAGGCAGACCAAAATCTATTTACTCCATTCGTAGAAAAATGTTAGTGCAAGGAGTCACATTTGACGAAGTGTACGATAAGTATGCCTTGCGAATTGTATATAAATCTACTCCACACGACGAAAAATTTCTTGCTTGGAAAATCTATTCCATTGTAACGGATCATTATCGTCCGAGTCCGAGTAGATTGCGAGATTGGATTTCTTCCCCTAAATCTACAGGATACGAAGCCTTACACATTACCGTAATGGGACCAAAAGGAAGATGGGTAGAAATTCAGGTTAGAAGTGAACGAATGGATGAAATTGCAGAAAAAGGGTATGCTGCACACTATAAATACAAACAAGGTAGTTCAGAAGAGAATACTTTAGATGCTTGGTTGAATTTGTTACGAGAAGCTTTGGAAAATGCCTCAAGCAATGCGGTAGATTTTGTAGAAGATTTCAAGCTAAACTTGTATGCCAAGGAAATTTACATTTTTACTCCGAAAGGAGAAATCAAATCCTTACCAAAAGGAGCAACCGCTTTAGATTTTGCTTTTAGCATCCACTCAGAAATTGGAGTCAAAACCAGAGGAACACGGGTAAATGGAAAATTAGTTCCGTTAAACCACGAATTAAAAAGTGGTGACCAAGTAGAAGTGATTACTTCTGTAAACCAAAAACCCAATGCCCAATGGTTAGATTTTGTAACTACTAGTCGTGCAAAAACCAAAATCAAAAACGTTTTAAATGAGAATACCAAGAAGATTGCCGAAGATGGCAAAGAAATTCTTGCCAGAAAACTTCGTCATTTAAAGCTGGCTTTAAACGAAAATACCGTGAACGATTTGGTGAATTTTTTCAAACTAAAAACTAGTTTGGATTTGTTTTACAAAGTCGGTATTGGTAGTATTGACAACCAACAATTAAAAGATTTCGCTTCTCAAAAAAGCAATACTTTGATTAACTTCTTTAAAAATAAAATTAAAAGAAGTCCGAGTGTTGCTCCCGAAGAAATTCAGAAAAACGAATTGACTAAAAACTACGATTTACTCGTATTTGGAGTTAATCAAGATAAATTGAATTATAAATTATCCAATTGTTGCAACCCCATTCCTGGTGATGAGGTTTTTGGTTTTTTAACCATTAATGATGGCATCAAAGTACATCGAAAAGATTGTCCGAATGCCATTAGCATGCAATCTAACTACGCTTACAGGATCATTCCAGCCAAGTGGATTGACTCTACCCAAGAAGAATTTAAAGCAATTTTGTACATTACCGGAATGGATATTTTAGGATTAACCAACGAGCTTACAAGAGTGATATCAAACGTAATGACCGTGAATATCCAAAGTATTTCATTAAGCACCGAAGCCGGAATTTTTAAAGGACAAGTTAGTGTGATTGTTCCAAACAATACCGTGCTAATAGATTTGATTTCAAAAATCAAAAACGTGGACGGCATTGATAAAGTAACCAGGGTATACAAAGACTAAACTGAAAGTTTTGAAAGATTTATTACTTGTTACTCCGCCTTTTACCCAACTCAATACACCCTACCCGGCTACCGCTTATTTGAAAGGATTTTTAAATACCAAACAAATTTCTTCTTTTCAATTAGATTTAGGAATGGAGGTTATTTGGAAATTATTTACCAAAGATACCCTCCAACAAGTCTTTGCAATTGCATCGAACAACATTGAAAATCAAGATGCCAATTTGCAACATATCGTTGCATTGAAAGAAGCATATGTACAAACGGTAGAAACTGTCATCCAATTTTTACAAAGCAAAGAGCCTACCTTAGCACGATTACTTTGTAGTGAAAACTTTTTACCAAAAGCTAGCAGATTTCATATAACCGAAGAATTAGATTGGGCATTTGGTACGATGGGGTTTCAAGACAAAGCGAAACATTTTGCTACACTTTATCTAGAAGATTTATCTGATTTAATAGTAGCTTGTGTAGATACCGATTTTGGTTTTACTCGTTATGCTGAACGTTTGGGAAGAAGTGCGTATCAAATGACAGAATTAGAAGAAAAATTACTTGCTCCTCCAACTTTTATTGATAAATTGGGAATAGGTATTTTAAAAGAAATAATCAAAGAGCATCAACCACAATTGGTTTGTTTTTCGGTGCCTTTTCCCGGAAATTTATACAGTGCTTTTCGCATGGCACAATGGATCAAAACCAACCATCCCAATACCAAAACAGCTATGGGAGGGGGCTTTGCCAACACCGAATTAAGGAGTTTAACAGAACCAAAAGTATTTCAATATTTTGATTATATCACTTTAGATGACGGAGAATTACCTATTGAATTGCTTTGGAAAAACACCCTTTTTCCTTCACAAACCATGGAATGGAAGCGAACTTATCTATTGGAAAACAACCAAGTAGTTTATTGCAACAATGCTTCTGAACCAGATTATCCGTTTTCCAAAACAGGTACTCCCGATTATTCTGACCTAAAATTAAACGACTACTTATCCGTTATTGAAGTTGCCAATCCAATGCATAGCTTGTGGAGTGATGGCAGATGGAACAAACTTACTATGGCTCATGGTTGCTATTGGGGAAAATGTACTTTTTGTGATGTTTCATTAGATTATATTCGCTTATACGAACCCATTACTGCCAAAGCATTGGTAGATAAAATGGAAGAACTCATCCAACAAACCGGAAACAACGGGTTTCATTTTGTGGATGAAGCGGCACCACCTGCTTTGATGAAAGAAGTTTCTTTAGAAATTATCCAAAGAGGATTGGTAGTAAGCTGGTGGACCAACATTCGATTTGAAAAAAGCTTTACAGCCGATTTGTGTCGACTTTTACAAGCGAGTGGTTGCATTGCTGTTTCGGGTGGATTAGAAGTTGCCTCCGATCGTTTGCTAGAAGTAATCCAAAAAGGAGTAACAGTAGAGCAAGTGGCACAAGTAACCCATCATTTTACCCAAGCTGGTATTATGGTACATGCTTATTTGATGTATGGCTATCCTACCCAAACAGAACAAGAAACCATAGATAGTTTAGAAATGGTTCGGCAATTATTTGCCTTGGGAGTATTGCAATCCGGCTTTTGGCATCAATTTGCATTAACTGCCCATAGTCCGATTGGATTAGACCCCAAAAGTTATGGCTTAACTGTAGCAAACCCCGAGGTTTCTTTTGCTTTAAACGACTTGGAGTTTACTGACAAAAAAGGAGTAAATCATGAAAAATTTAGTTTCGGACTCAAAAAGTCGTTATTCAACTACATGCATGGCATCGGTTTAGAGGAACCTCTCTCCTACTGGTTTGATTTCAAAATTCCTAGAACTACCATTGCCAAAGATTACATTGCCAAATGCATTCAAAACAAAAACAGTTTACAACCTCCAAAGCCAAACCAAAAATTGGTTTGGTTGGCAACTGAAATACAATTACAAACTATTACCAAGAGTAAAAAAGGAACTACTTGGGAAGTGGCACAATTACATTTTAGCAATAGAACCCAACGTTTTTCTGTAGAAATGGAAATAGAACAAGCCAAATGGTTACAACAGCAAATCAATCATCATCTAGTTTCAGGTAGAACTATATTAATCAAAGATTTTCGAAACCTTTACGAAAACCAATGGGACCATTTTGAATTGTTTTGGTTTGGAAAGTCCATGGAGAAAATTAAAAAAGCAGGATTGTTGGTAGTTTAAAATTGAAACGAATGTAAAGTAAAATTAGTTTTTCTTTTTCACCAAATTAGTAAGTTACTTTGCAAAAAACAAAAGAAATACAAATCCGAAAAAATGCTTTTTAGGTAATCTATATAAAATTGTACTTTTGTACCGCAAATTATTCATCACATGAACTTACAAAATATCCCACAAATAAAAAACTTAGATTCCAACCAATTCTTTTTACTATCAGGGCCTTGTGCCATTGAAGGCGAAGAAATGGCCA
The DNA here is from genome assembly GCA_018335925.1 of Flavobacteriales bacterium. GTDB lineage: Bacteria > Bacteroidota > Bacteroidia > Flavobacteriales > Flavobacteriaceae > Flavobacterium. The sequence goes on along the minus strand of JAGXRF010000113.1, from coordinate 29,848 downwards.
TGAAAATTGCAGAACGTTTGGTACGTATTACTTCCGATTTAAAAATTCCTTACGTTTTTAAAGGATCTTTTAAAAAAGCCAATCGTTCCAGAGTAGATAGTTTTACTGGAATTGGAAACGAAAAAGCTTTAAAAATTTTACGAAAAGTATCCGAAACGTTTCATGTTCCAACCGTTACCGATATCCACGAAAATGAAGATGCCACTATGGCTGCAGAATATGTTGATGTGTTGCAAATTCCTGCTTTTTTGGTACGTCAAACCGACTTGGTGGTTGCTGCTGCCAATACCGGAAAAACCGTGAATTTAAAAAAAGGACAATTTATGAGTCCGGAAAGCATGAAGCATGCAGTTCAAAAAGTTTTGGATTGCAACAACCAAAATGTGATGGTAACCGACAGAGGTACTATGTTTGGGTATCAGGACATGATTGTTGACTTTAGAGGTATTCCTACCATGAAGCAATTTGCTACTACAGTATTGGATGTCACCCACTCTTTACAACAACCCAACCAAATGAGTGGTGTAACCGGAGGCAGACCAGATATGATTGAAACCATTGCCAAAGCTGGAATAGCTACTGGAGTAGACGGAATTTTTATCGAAACTCATTTTGACCCAGCCAATGCCAAAAGCGATGGTGCCAATATGTTGCACTTAGACTATTTTGGAGATTTGATGAAAAAATTGGTTGCTATCCGAAATACAGTAAACCAATTTTAAATAATGTTTCACAAAAAAACGCTTCTTAATTAGGAAGCATTTTTTCATAAATACGTATAAAAATTTTTCAGAAAAATATATTTTTCAATAACAAATACTATTGAAATCGTTACTTTTGTAAAAATCAAAAATATTTATTAATGAAAAATTTATTTTACGCTTTAAGCATTTTTTTGTTTACTTTCACTTCACTTAATGCCCAAATCTTTAACCAAAATGGTACAGTTTATCTTAAAAATCAAAAACAATTAGATGGGAAAATTTACTTTCTTGATAGTTTAATCAAAGTAAAACCAAACACTGGAAATAGTGAATTAATTGAATTACAAAATATTGCACATATTGAATTAGAAAACAACATTAAATTTATCATTCAATATATTACTATTGACTCCAATCGATTTAATTCATCCAGATCTTGTTCAGACGAAAATGTAAAATCTGAAAAGCTCTTCATGTTAAGTCAAGTATTGATTGAGTCTGATATCAGCTTATACAAAGCTAATTTTCAAGATAAAACTTTTTATTACATCGTTTACAAAGGCAAAATACAACCTTTATATAATTCCAAGTGTGTTAATCTTAAAGCAAGAAACCAAGAAGAATACAAAAGAATTTTATACAATCTTTTTAAAGATAAAGGTTTTGATTCAGCAGATTTCGTTCTACTAAAATATACAGACGAGGACTTAATACAAATAATTACCAAAATAAATCAAGAAAACCAAATAGTAACTTACAATAATAATATTAAAGAAAAAGCAATTGCTATTAATCCATTTGTTGGTTTAAAACTTAATAGTTATTCTACAGAAGAAATCAATAAATCTGATATTTCTTCTACCAATGCAAACCTAAATTTTGGAGTTGATTTTTCACTGGCTTTAAACAAAAGAAACACCTTTTTTATGTTTTTAAGAACCAGTTTTGAAAGCTTAAACATTGAAGCCAAAGGAACTAAATTAACTGAATTTGTAGTAGCCACACATATACATGAAAAAGCTGAAATGAACGGATTTGTGGTTACTCCTGCATTAGGTGCTAGAATAATCATTGTTGACAAAGGAAATTTTCGTACATATTTAGATGGTGCTTTTGAATATAACTTACCGTTAAATGGAACCTATCGCTTTTACCAGAATGGTACTAACAGTCCTGAATTTAGTGTGAGTGATATTCATTTACAATTTGAAAGAGACATCAATGCTACATTGAGCTTTTCTTCAGCTTTGGGAGTTTCTTTTAATAAATGGACTACAGAAATTAGATACCAAACCAATCGAGACTTTGGAAATGACGACTCTTCTGGAAGAGGTGTTACTCCAGGATTTATTGGAGGTTTGAGTTTTAATGTTTTATATCGAATAATGTAATATTCTAAAAAAAACGCTTCCAAAATTGGAAGCGTTTTTAATTTTATGTTTTAAGCAATTTTATATCGCTTACGATCATTTTCGTTCAAGTAAATCTTTCTTAAACGAATGCTTTTAGGGGTCACCTCCACGTATTCGTCTTTTTGAATATATTCTAAAGCTTCTTCTAACGAAAATTTGATGGCAGGAACAATCCTTGTTTTATCATCTGCACCGGCAGAACGGAAATTGGTTAACTGTTTGGTTTTGGTAATGTTTACCACCATATCATCTCCACGAGAATTTTCTCCAATTACCTGTCCCTCATATACATCTTCATTCGGATCTACAAAAAATTTACCTCTATCTTGTAATTTATTGATAGAATAAGGAATAGCTTTACCGTTTTCCATAGAAATCAACGAACCGTTGATTCTTCCCGGAATCTCTCCTTTCATTGGTTGGTATTCCAAAAAGCGGTGCGTCATAATTGCTTCACCTGCTGTAGCAGTTAACAATTGGTTACGCAAACCGATAATTCCTCTCGAAGGAATCAAGAATTTAATGATCATTCGCTCCCCTTTTGGTTCCATGCTCAACATTTCCCCTTTTCTGATGGTAACAAATTCTACTGCTCTACCAGAAACATTTTCTGGCAAGTCGATAGTCAATTCTTCAATTGGTTCGCATTTAACACCATCTATTTCTTTAATAATTACTTGTGGCTGTCCGATTTGTATTTCGTACCCCTCTCTTCGCATGGTTTCAATCAATACGGACAAGTGCAACACTCCTCGTCCAAAAACCATAAATTTATCTGCACTGTCTGTTTCATTCACACGCAAAGCCAAGTTTTTCTCTAACTCTTTGTTCAAACGATCTTTGATGTGACGTGAAGTAACAAATTTACCTTCTTTGCCAAAAAATGGAGAATCGTTGATGGTAAACAACATGCTCATGGTTGGTTCGTCAATAGCAATGGTTGGCAATGCTTCCGGATTTTCAAAATCAGCAACAGTGTCCCCAATTTCAAATCCTTCCAATCCAACCAAAGCACAAATATCACCTGCTTTTACTTCTTCTACTTTTTTTCTTCCCAAACCATCAAAAGTGTGTAGTTCTTTGATTTTGGTTTTGCTCATTTTTCCATCACGCTTAATCAAAGTCACGTTTTGGGTTTCTTTCAATACACCTCTTTGCAATCTACCAATAGCAATTCTACCAGTAAAACTAGAGAAATCTAAAGAAGTAATCAACATTTGTGGAGTTCCTTCCGAAACTCTTGGAGCAGGAATATGTTCTAAAACCATATCTAACAATGGCTCAATGTTATCTGTTTGGTTTTTCCAATCGTCAGACATCCAATTGTTTTTTGCCGAACCATAAACCGTTGGAAAATCTAACTGCCATTCTTCTGCACCTAAATCAAACATCAAGTCAAAAACTTTTTCGTGTACTTCTTCCGGAGTACAGTTTTCTTTGTCTACCTTATTAATTACCACACATGGTTTTAACTTAAGATCTAACGCTTTTTGCAATACAAAACGAGTTTGCGGCATGGGGCCTTCAAAAGCATCTACCAACAACAAAACTCCGTCTGCCATATTCAAAACCCTTTCTACTTCTCCTCCAAAATCCGCGTGACCAGGGGTATCAATAATATTAATTTTGGTTCCTTTGTAAGTCACCGATACGTTTTTAGAAACAATCGTGATGCCTCGTTCACGCTCCAAATCATTGTTATCTAAAATCAATTCTCCGGTACTTTCGTTGTCGCGAAACAACTGACAGTGGTGCATGATTTTGTCTACTAAAGTGGTTTTTCCGTGGTCAACGTGGGCAATAATTGCAATGTTTCTGATATTTTCCATAAATTAAATTTTCGCGTGCAAAAGTAGGGTTTATTTTTCAGATAGTTGGTTAAGTAGACATTAACTTTTTTTAGATGATTTTTTTAGAAAAATAAACTCTTCAAAATTGTCAAAAACTTTTCATTAGATGCCTTGTACCAAGCACCAAAAACCCATTATATTTGTAAACGATGGAACAATTTGTAGTATCAGCCAGAAAATATCGTCCGCAAACTTTTGAAGATGTCGTGGGGCAGCAACATATCACCAATACGTTGCTCAATGCCATTCAAAACAACCATTTGGCACAAGCTTTATTATTTACCGGTCCGAGAGGAGTTGGTAAAACTACTTGTGCTCGTATTTTGGCACGAAAAATCAACCAACCGGATTATGACGATCCAAACGAAGATTTTTCGTTTAACGTTTTTGAATTGGATGCTGCTTCCAATAATAGTGTGGATGACATTCGAAGTTTGATAGATCAAGTTCGTATCCCACCCCAAACCGGAAAATACAAAGTATATATTGTAGATGAGGTACACATGCTCTCTACTGCAGCTTTTAATGCTTTTTTAAAAACATTAGAAGAACCACCTGCACATGCTATTTTTATTTTGGCAACTACTGAAAAACACAAGGTAATTCCAACCATCTTATCCAGATGTCAGATATACGATTTTAAGCGAATTACCATACAAGATGCTAAGAATTACTTGGCTTATGTTGCCACCAACCAAGGCATTACTTTTGAAGAAGATGCTTTGTTGAAAATTGCCCAAAAAGCTGATGGTGCCATGCGTGATGCATTGTCAATTTTTGATCGAGTGGTCACTTTTTGTGGAAACCATTTGAGTAACCAAGCAGTTTCGGAAAATTTACAAGTTTTAGATTACGATACCTATCTGGAAGCCACCGATTGCTTTTTAGAAAACCATATTCCGAAAAGTGTATTGTTGTATGACAAAGTTTTGAGTAATGGTTTTGACGGACATCATTTTGTGCAAGGTTTGGCAAGTCATTTTCGGGATTTGTTGATGACTAAAAATCCAAATACTTTAGAGTTATTGGAAGTTGGAGAAGCTACCAAGAAAAAATACATCCACCAATCACAAAAAGCTTCGGAAGAGTTTTTGATTAAGGGAATTGACTTGTGTACGCAAACCGACTTAAAATACAAAACTGCACAAAACCAACGATTATTGGTAGAATTGCTGTTAATGCAATTGTGCTCTATCACTTTTGATGGAGAAAAAAAAAAGTTGATGGATACATAATCCCTCCGTTTCATTTTACCGGAAAATTAGGCAACACAGAAGTTACAGAAGAAATAGTTACTCCTGAAAAAGTACTTACTACCAAAAAAAATCCACCTGTTGAAGCACCAAAAACATCCTATGAAATTCCTGAAAGCAAAACCATTAGCCAGGATAACAAAATCAAAGCGTTTAGTTTAAAGAGTATTCAACAGAAAAAAGACTTGTTAGCACAACTTAAACCGGAAGTTTTAGAAGAAACCATTCACTTGGCTGAACCATTTACCGAAAATGATTTGATGGTGCAATGGAACAAATTTGCCCAAAAAATGGAGTCTCATGGCGAAAAAATGATTTATAGTTTGTTTACCTTACACACACCTAGCATCCAAAATGAAACCACCATTGTTCATAAAGTGCCAAATGCGAGTAGTAAAATGGAATTTGAACGCATCAAAAACGATCTGGTTGGTTACTTAAGAGGTATGCTTCACAACCACCACATTCAACTAGAATTAGAAGAGGATGAACATATTACCATCAACAAAGCTTACACTACAGAGGACAAATACCAACGATTTGTAGAGATTAACCCAGCTATTGAGTTGCTTAAAAAAACCTTTGATTTGGATTTTAATTAATCCTGATTCTCAATTTTCTTGTATGCATCAATAATGCGTTTTACCAATCGGTGACGAACGATGTCTTTATCATCTAAATAAATAATTCCTATACCATCAATATCTTTCAATACCAGCAAAGCTTCTTTTAACCCGGAAATAGATCTTCTAGGTAAGTCAACCTGTCCGGGATCACCTGTAATAATAAACTTGGCATTTTTTCCCATACGAGTTAAAAACATTTTCATTTGAGCATGGGTGGTGTTTTGGGCTTCATCTAAAATTACAAAAGCATTATCCAACGTTCTCCCACGCATAAATGCCAATGGAGCAATTTGTATGATTCCTTTTAAAATATAATCTTCCAAAGTTTGTGGTGGAATCATGTCACGCAATGCATCATACAAAGGTTGCATGTACGGATCTAACTTCTCTTTCATATCACCCGGTAAAAAACCTAGATTTTCTCCGGCTTCAACAGCAGGCCTAGTTAAAATGATACGTTTAACTTGTTTTTCTTTCAATGCTTTAACTGCCAACGCAACACCAGTGTATGTTTTTCCGGTACCAGCAGGACCAACTGCAAACACCATGTCGTTTTTCTGAATTTGATCCACCAACAATTGCTGGTTTGGAGTCATCGCTTTAATCAACTTCCCTCCTATTCCATGCACCAATATCTTGTCTTGATCAGGCATGCGATGAACTTCATCCGGACCACTTAAAATCACCCGATCAATCACATTGTTGTCAATATTATTGTATCTGGTGAAATGCAACATCAATCGTTTGAAGCGAATTTCAAACTCATCCAATTCGTCTTTTTCACCAAAAGCTTTTAAGGTAGTTCCTCTGGCTACTATCTTTAATTTCGGATAATATTTTTTAATGGTCTCTAAATGTGCATCTTGTGCTCCCCAAAATTCTTTTGGAGCAATATCTACCAGTTCAATGATTCTTTCGTTCAAAAGCAAAGAAATTTTAGTGTGACAATTTTTTTAAAAGTAATACCTTTGTTTACCAAATTTACGTTTTTTTAGTACTGCTAAAAAATTAGTTATAAACATTTCAATGTCAATAATTACCCTAACTACCGATTTCGGATTAAAAGATTATTATGTAGGAGCCATTAAGGGTTTTATCTTTCAACATTTTCCTGAAGTACGTGTCGTAGATTTGTCACATTTAATAGATCCTTTTAATCACACCGAAGCAAGTTATTTGCTAAAAGCTTCGGTGAGAAATTTTCCTGAAAATACGATTCACATTGTTGGTGTTGATTGTGAAAAAAATATAAAAAACGTTCCCGTTGCAATGCGTTGGAAAAAACAGTTTTTTATTGGTACTGATAATGGAATTTTATCGTTATTAAGTAATGAAGAAACTCCGGAGCAAGTGGTTACATTCCACTACCAAAACCAAAGTAAAAGTACCATGGAAGAGTTTGTATTAACAGCAGGAAAAATCATCCAAAATCCTGATTTGAATAGAATAGGAACAACCCATGAACTCAAAAAAGTAACCAGCATACAGCCAATTGTTGCCAAAGATGGCAATAGCATTACGGGTTCGGTTGTTTATATTGATGGTATGGGGAATTTGGTTTTTAATATTTCTAAGAAATTTTTTGAAGAAGTTCGAAAAGGCAGAAAATTTGAAATTATGTTTAAACCCAAAATTCTGAAAACCATTTACGAAAATTATGGTGAGGTGTTGGTTGGTATTAATGGAGAACTAAAAGATGTAGAGGGAAGCAAAGTAGCCATTTTTAACGAACTAGATTACTTAGAAATAGGTACCTTTGGAGCCAATCCGAACAGAACAGGTACTGCAAAAACCTTGTATGGTTTTGATTATTTTGACTCATTGACCATTCAATTTATACCTTAAATGATTACTAGAATTGTAAAAATGACCTTGGATCCGGACAAAGTAAAAGCGTTTGAGCAACACTTTGACCAATACCAATTGCACATTAGAAATTTTCCAGGAAATCAATTCCTGAAATTATACCAAGACATCCACCAACCTCACGTGTTTTTTACCTATAGCTATTGGGATTCGGAAGATGACTTAAACCAATACCGAAATTCAGAGCTATTTGCCAAAGTTTGGGCTGAAACCAAACCAATGTTTGCAGAAAAAGCTCAAGCTTGGAGTGTGGCTTGTAAAGTTGAATTACCTTAAAAAATCATTATGTTAACGATATATCGAAAAGAATTGCTCAGTTTTTTTGGTTCCCTTTTAGGTTACTTGGTCATCGGATTCTTTTTGTTTTTAAACGGCTTGTTTTTGTTTGTTTTAGAAGGTCCGTACAACATTCCCAACAGTGGTTATGCAGATGTTACTCCTTTTTTTACTTTAACTCCGTGGGTACTATTGTTTTTAATTCCAGCCATTACTATGCGTATGGTAAGTGAAGAAAGAAAACTAGGTACTCTGGAAATTTTGTTTACCAAACCAATCTCTGTTTTTGATTTAATTGTTGGCAAATGGCTTGCAGCTATCACCTTAATTATCGTTGCATTGATTCCAACTTTAGTATATGTATTTATAGTGCAATCGCACATTCAAACAAGCAGCACCTTTGATTGGGGCAGCACTTTGGGCTCGTATTTTGGGGTACTTTTTTTGGCTTCGGCTTATAGTGCTATTGGCATATTCACATCTGCCCTATCTACCAACCAACTGGTTTCTTTTGTGTTATCTGTTACCATTTGCTTTTTGTTGTACTATGGTGTGGAAGGAATGTCGCAGTGGCTCGATCAAAATTATTGGATTTCTTACATCGGAATGGAATCTCATTACAAAAGCATTAGTAGAGGGGTAATTGACACCCGAGATTTGATTTATTTTATGAGTGTAACCGCTATATTTTGGTTGTTTACCCATGCCAAAATCACCCAACTTAAAAACCAATAAGCCATGTTAGCAACTAATTTTCCTCTTTTTAAAAAGTATCTAGGATGGTTATTGGCTCTCATCCTTGTCAACCTGATTAGCTACCATTGGTTCCAACGTTTTGATTTGACGCACGACAAAAGATATACGCTTTCTAATAATACTCTAGAAATTTTAAACCAAATAAACGAGCCTATTTTTGTAGATGTTTTTTTGGAAGGCAAATTTCCGGGAGACATCCAAAAACTGCAAACCGAAACCAAACAATTGTTGGAAGAATTTAGGGCTTACAACAAAAACATTCAGTTTACATTTGTAAATCCATTGGAAGATACCGAAGATGAAGGTGCAATAGTTCAGGCTTTTTACGATAAAGGCATGACTCCTATCAATATTACCGTGGAAGACAGGGGCAAACAAAGCCAAGAATTGGTTTTTCCATGGGCTGTGGCTTATAGCGAAACAAAAGACACTAAAATAGGTTTGCTAAAAAACATGTTGGGAGCTAGCACAGAAGAAAAAGTAATTAGCTCCGTACAGCATTTAGAATATGCATTTATTCAAGCGTTTTATACCATTACTACTGAAAAAGAAAAGAAAATAGCCGTTTTAAAAGGAAATGGAAATTTAGAAGATGTTTTTATTGCAGATGCTTTAAAAGCGATAAGAGAAAACTATTTTATTGCACCGTTTACTTTAGACTCCGTTGCTTTTAACCCATTAATAACATTGAATCAGTTAAAAACCTACGACTTGGTGTTGATGGCCAAACCCACCCAAAAATTTTCGGAAGAAGAAAAATTGGTATTAGACCAATATTTGATGCATGGTGGCAAAGGCATGTTTCTATTAGATGTTGTTGCTGCGGATATCGACAGTTTGTACAACGAAACCGGTTCTGCTTTTGCATATCCTAGAGAGCACAATTTGAATGATTTCTTTTTTAAATATGGTATACGAATTAATCCGGTATTGATCCAAGATATCCAATCCACTCCTATTACTTTAGCAACAGGAGAAGAGGGCAGCCAAACCCAATACCAAAACTATCCTTGGTTGTATGCCCCATTGGTATATCCGGAAATCAAACATCCTATTGTACACAATGTAGATGGACTCAAATTTGACTTTGTAAGTCCGATTGACACCTTAAAAAATGGCATAAAAAAAACCATTTTGTTAAAAACCTCTTCCAATGCTAGAACCGTTGGTGTGCCAAAAGAAATTTCTTTAGAAGAAGTTTCTGAAATGCCTACCAAAGAAGATTTTGCCAACAAAGGAAACTTTCCGGTAGCGGTTTTGCTCGAGGGCAATTTTAAATCGATGTACCAAAACAGAATTCTTCCTTTTGAATTAAAAGATTTTAAAGACCAAAGCAAGGAAACCAAAATCATTGTAGTATCGGATGGTGATGTGATAAAAAATCAATTAGATCGAAATTACCAACCACTGGAATTAGGATACGACAAATGGACCAAAAATATCTTTGGTAACAAAGAGTTTATTTTAAACAGCATCAATTATTTATTGGACAATAACGGATTAATTGAAGTAAGAAACAAAGAAGTAGATTTGGCTTTATTAAACCGAGATAAGGTGTTTGAAAACTACCATTGGTTACAAGTAATTAGTTTGGTAATTCCGCTGCTATTGGTAGCTATTTTTGGTGTTTTCTTTACATGGAGAAGAAAAGCAAAATTCCAAATGCAATCGAAGTAAATTTTATTTTTTGGTTTGTTGTACAAACCCTATATTTGTTTTCTAAAAATATCGTGATATGGTGAATTTTATTGTTTCGAGTTCTTATTTATTCAAACAATTGCAAGTGCTTGGTAACGTGATTAATAACACATCTACCTTGCCTATTTTAGATAATTTTTTGTTCGAATTAGACCATAATTCTTTAAAGGTTTCTGCTTCTGATTTAGAGACTTCTATGTCGGCTGTATTAGAAATCGATTCTACTTCCAAAGCTAGTGTTGCAGTTCCCTCAAAAAAACTATTGGACATTTTAAAAAGTTTACCGGACCAACCGATTACTTTTACAATAGAAGATAATGCTACTGTTGATTTAAGCACTGAAAACGGAAAATATACCATTCCTTTTTATGCTGGAGAAGAATTCCCAAAACCATCTGCTTTAGAAGATGCACAACAAACCATGGTCCCTGCTGAAGTATTGTCTTCTGCAATCGGAAAAACCATCTTTGCTACCGGGAATGACGATTTACGTCCGGTAATGTCGGGAGTGTTTTTTCAATTCTCTACCGAAGGGTTGACTTTTGTTGCAACGGATGCACATAAATTGGTAAAATATTCAAGAACAGATGTTACCAGCAACGAAGTGGTAGAATTTATCATGCCTAAAAAACCTTTAAATATTTTAAAGAACATCTTGGCAACCATAGATGCAGAAGTTAAAATGGAGTTCAACGATTCTAACGCAACTTTCTCATTTGAAAATTACCACTTAATTTGTCGTTTGATTGATGGAAAATATCCAAACTACGAAGCTGTAATTCCGAAAGAAAATCCAAATAAATTGCACATCGATCGCAACATGTTTTTAAATGCTGTGCGTCGTGTGGCCATCTTCTCAAACAAAACTACACATCAAATTCGTTTAAAAATTGCTGGTACCGAGTTAAATATCTCAGCCGAAGACTTAGATTTCTCTAACAAAGGTGTAGAACGTTTGACTTGCGATTACAGAGGAGACGATATGCAAATTGGTTTTAATGCCAAGTTTTTAACCGAAATGCTTTCTAATTTAGATTCTGACGAAGTAATGTTAGAAATGTCCTTACCAAACCGTGCAGGTATTTTAACCCCTATTGATGGATTGATTGAAGGAGAAAAAGTAGTAATGTTGGTAATGCCAGTAATGTTAAATAACTAATTTGTAAAAGATAATTACCCCTTAACCGTAATAACTAGTTTGTTACGGTTTTTTTAAAATATAAACCATGATACAAACAGTTACTTTAAATCATATCCACGAAAGTTTAGGTGCCAAAATGGTTCCTTTTGCAGGCTTTCAAATGCCTGTTCAATATGCAGGGGTAAATGTAGAACACGAAACCGTTCGAAACGGAGTTGGTGTGTTTGATGTTTCGCACATGGGTGAATTCTTTTTGTCAGGTCCTAATGCGTTAGACTTAATTCAAAGAGTCACCACCAACGATGCTTCTACCTTAACCATCGGAAGAGCACAATATTCTTGCATGCCCAATGGCAAAGGAGGTATTGTAGATGATTTGATTATATACAAAATGGAAGAAGAAAAATACCTATTGGTGGTAAATGCTTCTAACATTGAAAAAGATTGGAATTGGATCAGCAGCCACAATACCAAAGGTGTACAAATGGAAAATGCATCTAACGATTATTCTTTATTTGCCATCCAAGGTCCAAAAGCAATGGAGGCCATGCAAAGTTTAACCAACATCGATTTGTCATCTATTGCATATTATCATTTTCAAGTAGGAAACTTTGCTGGTTTTAACGATGTGATTATTTCTGCTACAGGTTATACTGGTTCCGGTGGATTTGAAATTTATTGTAAAAACGAACAAGCAGAAGCCATATGGCATGCTGTTTTTAAAGCTGGTGCACCTTTTAATATCCAACCAATCGGATTGGCTGCGAGAGATACCTTGCGTTTAGAAATGGGATTCTGCTTGTACGGAAACGATATTGATGATACCACTTCTCCATTAGAAGCTGGTTTGGGATGGATTACCAAATTCACTAAAGATTTTGTAGATGCAGACTTTTTAAAAACCCAAAAAGAAAATGGTGTAACCAAAAAATTGGTTGGTTTTGAATTGATAGAAAGAGGCATCCCTCGACATGATTACGAAATTGTAAACAAAGAAGGTGAAGTGATTGGAAAAGTAACTTCCGGTACCATGTCTCCAAGCACCGGTAAAGCCATTGGTTTAGGATATGTGCCAACTGCGTTGAGTTCGGTAGATTCTGAAATCTACATTCGAATTAGAAACAAAGACATCGCAGCAAAAGTAGTGAAGTTGCCTTTTTATAAGAAGTGAGTACTAATTAGTGAATAGTGATAAGTGATAAGTAAAGCTTATTGCTTATTGCCTAAAGCATTAAATAAATTTGATATAAAAACGAAGAAATGGGAAGAGCGTTTGAATTTAGAAAAGCAAGAAAAATGAAACGTTGGTCAGCAATGGCCAAAACTTTTACCAGAATTGGGAAAGACATTGTAATGGCAGTAAAAGAAGGAGGTCCGAATCCGGAAACCAACTCTCGCTTGCGTGCAGTGGTGCAAAATGCCAAAGCAGCCAACATGCCTAAAGAAAATGTGGAAAGGGCTATAAAAAAAGCATCAGACAAAGACACTGCCAACTACAAAGAAGTATTGTTTGAAGGCTATGCACCACACGGAATTGCCATTTTAATTGAAACTGCAACAGATAACAACAATCGAACGGTTGCCAACATCCGTAGCTATTTTAACAAGTGTAACGGAACGTTAGGTACCCAAGGTTCTGTTGAATTTATGTTTGACCATACCTGTAATTTCCGTATTCCGACAGAAGGTCAAAATGTGGAAGAATTGGAATTGGATATGATTGATTTTGGTGTAGAAGAAATTTTTGCAGACGAAGATGGTATTTTGATGTATGCTCCTTTTGAAAGTTATGGTGCCATTCAAAAAGAATTGGAAAACAGAAATATTGAAATTTTATCCTCTGGATTTGACAGAATTCCGCAAGTTACCAAAAAGCTTACTCCAGAACAAATTGCAGATGTGGAAAAACTTTTAGAAAAAATTGAAGAGGATGATGATGTACAAAACGTATATCACACCATGGAAGAAGAAGATTAATTTTTCTTTTAATATCATTCAAGAAGCGAAATCATTTGGTTTCGCTTTTTTTATGTCTGCCATTTAACAATTGTTTCCAAAAAAGCTTCCTACTTTTAACACATGATACAAGTAGTTTGGTTTAAAAAAGATCTTCGATTGCAAGATCATGAACCGATTTGGTTGGCAAGTCAACAAAGCCTTCCCACCCTATTTTTGTATTTGTTTGAGCCAAGTTGGATGCACGAAGGGCACTATTCTGAAAGGCATTTCCGATTCATCCAACAGTCTTTATTGGAAATGCAGCATACTTTGGCAATCTATCATCATTTCTTGATTGTATTACATGCAGAAGCACTAGATGTTTTTCAGTATCTACACCAAAATTTTGGCATCCAACAAGTCTTCTCTTACCATGAAACCGGATTAAAAGTGACTTTTGACAGAGACATTGTATTGCAACAATTCTTTCAAAAGCAAAACATACTGTGGAAAGAATGTGTGCAAAATGGGGTATTGAGAGGAAGAAAAAACCGAAACCATTGGACCCAATCCTGGGAAAGTTTTATGGAATCTCCATTGCAAAACACCGATTTACAGAGATTAGTTTCCTTACCAAAAAAGGAGGTGGTACATATAGAAGACAATTTTCCAAAATACACACTCCAAACAAATAAAAACAAAGAAATGCAGCCTGGAGGTAGCAGTTTTGCATGGAAGTATTTGCATAGTTTTGTGCAAGAACGAGGCAAAAATTACAGCCGACATATTTCCAAACCTAACGAAGCAAGATTGGCATGCAGCAGGCTTTCTCCTTACATTACTTGGGGAAACATCAGCATACGGCAAATCATCCACTTTATTGCAACTCAAAAAAAAGAAAGTTCTTGGAAAAGAAGTTTACAAAACTTTTCCTCTCGCTTGCGATGGCAAGCCCATTTTATTCAAAAATTTGAAATGGAATGTAGCATGGAATTTCAGGCCATCAATGCCGGATTCAGAAATTTAAACCAAGAAGTGGTGGAAGAATTTCATCAAGTTTGGTGCGAAGGAAAAACCGGAGTACCCTTGGTAGATGCTTGCATGCGATGTTTGAACCAAACCGGATATTTAAACTTTAGAATGCGTGCTTTGGTAGTTTCTTTTTATACGCATCATTTGTTTCAGCCTTGGCAAAATTGCAGCAAGCATTTGGCAAAAATGTTTTTAGATTTTGAACCCGGCATCCACTATCCTCAAATTCAAATGCAAGCGGGAGTAACGGGTATCAATACTTTGCGAATTTATAACCCCATCAAAAATTCATACGAACACGACCCTGAAGGAGTCTTTATCCAAAAATGGGTACCTGAATTACAAAATTTACCAAAAGAATTTGTACACGAACCTTGGAAAATGACCGCTTTAGAAAGTAACTTTTACGATTTTGAATTAGGCGTACATTATCCAAACCCTATCGTGCCACTTGAAATAGCACAAAAAATGTCGACCGACTTTTTCTGGAAAATGAAAAAGAATACTTTGGTACAACAAGATGCTTTTCGCATTTTACAAAAACACACCTTACCCAACCGAGATGCGGTGTAACCATTGGTGAAGATTTTGGTAATTGATTTCTGCAAAATCTTGAATCACCCAATCAGCTTGTGAATAATCTTGGTTTTTAGAATGAAAACTATCAAAACCAATACACGGAATTCCTGCTGCCTTTGCTGCTAATATGCCATTGGTACTATCTTCAATAACCAAACAATTATTTTTGGGATGTTTGCTATGTTCCCAAGCTTTTAAAAATAAAGCCGGATGTGGTTTAGATTGCGGAAAATCTTCCCCTGAAAAAATTCCAGAAAAGTAAGTATGTAATCTAAAGCGATTAAAAACCCTTTCAATGGTCACTTTAGCACTACTCGATGCCAACAATAATTGCACTCCATTGGCATGTAGCTCTTGTATTAAAGGGAGTACCCCATCAATTAATTCCAAATCTTCTTTGGCATCAAAAGCATCGTTAAATAAATTTCTTTTTACCAAAACCAAATCCTCCACTTCTTCCTTTAAATCAAAATGAGCTTTCAATTTTTGGTAAATATTTTTGGTAGAATTTCCGGTAAAAGACGCATACATTTCGTCAGAAACGGTAATATTCAATTGCTTAAAATGTTGTTGGTAGGCAAAATGATGAACCGGTTCCGAGTCAACAATCACCCCATCCATATCAAAAATTACCGTTTGTAGCATGGCATTTATTTTTTTGCAAAAATAGGTGATTCTGTGCTTGAAAAAGATAGATTTAAAATCAAATGAATGTTAATAATCTCCTTACATTAGTTACAGAAATACCTATCTTTGTTTATCAAAATTCATACATATGTCTGTTGCTAAAAAAGATTACAAGCGAATTACCACCAAAACTTTGGTGGACATGAAGAGTCAAGGAGAAAAAATTTCCATGCTTACCAGTTACGATTACACCATGGCAAAAATTGTAGATGCAGCCGGGGTTGATGTGATTTTGGTTGGAGACTCTGCTAGTAATGTAATGGCTGGACATGAAACCACTTTACCAATTACTTTAGATCAAATGATTTACCATGCAAGCAGTGTGGTACGTGCTTGTCAAAGAGCTTTGGTGGTAGTTGATTTGCCTTTTGGTTCGTACCAATCTGACCCTAAAGAAGCTTTGCGAAGTGCCATCAGAATCATGAAAGAAAGTGGCGGGCATGCCGTAAAATTAGAAGGTGGAAGTGAAATTAAAGAGAGTATCAAAAGAATCTTGCATGCCGGAATTCCGGTGATGGGGCATTTGGGTTTAACACCACAATCCATATACAAATTCGGGACATATACCGTTAGAGCCAAAGAAGAAGCAGAAGCCCAAAAATTATTGGAGGATGCCAAAATGTTAGAAAAAGTAGGTTGTTTTGCATTGGTATTGGAAAAAATTCCTGCCGCATTGGCTAAAAAAGTTGCCGAAAGCGTGCACATTCCAGTCATCGGAATTGGTGCGGGTAATGGAGTTGACGGTCAAGTTTTGGTTATTCACGATATGTTAGGAATGACCCATGAGTTTAGTCCACGTTTTTTAAGAAGATACTTGCATTTATATGATGCCATGCATCAAGCCATTGGGCAATATGTTTCGGATGTAAAAAGTTTAGATTTTCCGAACGAGCAAGAGCAGTATTAAAAATGTGATTTCTAAATAAAATCTTATGTAAATTCATGCTAAACTTTGCCAACATTGCACCTCTTCGGTGCAAACAAGAATTTCAATTTTCAAAAAATCGCAATTTTTTTGTCACGATAACATAAAGATAAAAAAACAACAAGCACCTTTATGTCAAAAGGCTAAAAGCTATAATTTAAATTAAATGAATTTACATTAAATACCCATCTCTACCTGAAATCTCAAATACCATTGGTTTCTATAATTTCCGGCTGGCATTTGTTGCAAATCGTATGTCAACTCACTTTGTAACTTAAAAGCATGTTCCCATAAATATTTGGTAACTCCTACAGAAAATTGTTCTGATTTTGGTACCAAATTTTCAATGCCTGCAAAAGGCTTTTGGTTGGAGTATCTTCCAATTAACTCGTAATTGTTTGAAAACAAATAACTAGCTTGGTAGTCATGTCCACTTCCTACCCAAACAAAACTAGTTTGGCTAGGATTTAATGGATTCACAGTGATTGGATTTTCTGAGGTATTCCTACTCATATAAGCATATAGCAAACTCCAACCTTGGTATTTAAACATCACATCAGTAAAAAAATACTTTAATGTTCTGGCTTCAAATAACTCATTTCCTAATTGACCAGACGATTTGTTGGTACGGTTGTTTTGAGAAAATGCCGGGGAAATAAACAACTTTGGCTTTTTTTCTCTAGCCAAATCTCCTTCAAAATTTGTTCCATCATTGGTAAAAGAGCCAAATGGCATCAATTCTAATTTGGCAGTATAAGCCAAATTATCATCGGTGTTTCTTGTAAAATTTCTACCTTCTCCATTGGTAATAGAAGTTTTCACATTCCATGAAAAATGATCTGGTTTTTGGTTAAGATAATACGCTTGAAAGCCAAAGTCACGATCTATATTAAATCGAGCATTATTGATGGTTCTGTCCGTAAACTGTAAAGCTCCGGAAGAATTTATTCTTTGTCTGTTTCCGGGTATTTTGGTTTGACCAAAAATAAAACTCCAATGTTTATTTGGTCGGTAAGTTACTGCGGCATCTCTAATGATATTGATATTCTCACCTTCTTCAATCGCACCAACATCTCCCGGAGCAAAGGATAATTGTATTACGTACAAAAATCTTGGATCTCCCACATAACCATCAAATCGCAAACGAAGTCTTCTTATTTGTCCGTCAATAATTTTATTATCTTGATAATCGTTTAAATACGTAGCACGATTTTGCATTCTGAATCGAATGTTGAATTGAAAAATACTATCCGGAGAAGTCAATCCAACTCCTCTACCATAACTATAATAAGGTAAGTTTTCTAAACGCAGATCGTTGTTTATCGTGTCTTTTTTATAAAATTGGGCTTGTGAGCTCCAGGTTAAAAGCAAAATAAAAGCGAAGATGATCGAATCTTTTTTCAAGAGGTAAACTTTTAAAAATTTGCACAAATTTAACTTTTATTAAAACATCATCAAATTAAAATACAATAACTAATTATGCTTTGAAAATAGTACTTTTGCTTCAAATTAATCATCATGTCGCACGTTTACTTAGGATATCATTTTACAGTGGAACCAAAAGAATTAGGTTCTGAAATTTTAGTTGCCGAATTGGGAGAAAAACCTTTTGAGAGCTTTGTAGAAACTGACTTAGGGGTGATTGCTTACATAAAAAAAGAAGATTGGCAAGAAAATATTTTAGAGGATGTTTTTATTTTGAAATCTCCGGAATTCACCATCAAATACCATGTAGAAGAAATTGAACCAGTCAATTGGAATGAAGAATGGGAGCAAAATTTTTCTCCTATTGAGGTAGATGATCGATGTTATATCAGAGCTCCATTTCACGAACCTAAAAATGTTCCGTTTGAAATTGTGATTGAACCTAAAATGAGTTTTGGTACCGGACATCATGAAACAACTTTTTTGGTGTTAGAACAGTTGTTAGACACCAATTTACAAGGAAAAAGTACTTTAGACATGGGGTGTGGTACTGCCATTTTAGCCATTTTGGCAGCCAAAAAAGGTGCCAATCCTATAGATGCTGTAGATATTGACCCTTGGTGTTATGAAAACTCTTTAGAGAATGTTGCTAAAAATGATTGTGCTCATATACAAGTGTACCAAGGCGATGCCTCTTGGTTAACCAACCAAAAATACGATGTGATTATTGCCAATATCAACCGAAATATATTGTTGGAAGATATTCCAACTTATGTGACTTGTTTGAATGACAAAGGATTGTTATTTTTGAGTGGTTTTTATTCAGAAGATATTTCCTATATCTCTAAATGTTGCGAGGAGCAAGGACTTCAACTAGTAAAAACTACAGAAAAAAATAATTGGATTGCCATGCAATGGATTAAAAATTAATGCCATGTTTTACAATAACCAAGAAAAAGTTTTAGAAGAAGTTTTGTTAGAAGAATTATTAGATACTCCTAACGAAATAGTTTTGTACAATGATGATGTAAACACCTTTGACCATGTAATTGAAACTTTAGTAAGGGTTTGTGACCATACCTGGGAACAAGCAGAACAATGCTCCATCATCGTTCATTACAAAGGAAAGTGCACGGTTAAAACAGGTGCTATGGAAGAACTAAAAGCCCAATGTACCCAATTGTTAGAAGCAGGGCTAAGTGCCGAAATCGTTTAAATTAAATGGAGCAATACGGTAAAATACTCATCATTGCCATGCCTGTTTTTTTGGCACTCATTGCCATTGAAAAATGGTATGGTTGGTATAAAGGGCAAGACACCGTTCCGGTTGTAGATGCGGTTTCTAGCTTAAGTTCTGGAATTACCAATGTGGTAAAAGATGTGTTGGGCTTGAGTATTTCTATTTTATCTTACGAATGGATGGTGCAAAAAACAGCTATTTTAAGCCTTCAAAATAGCTGGATAACGTATGTCATAGCTTTTGTTGTTATCGATTTTTACGGCTATTGGACCCATCGTTGGGCACATCAAATCAACTTTTTTTGGAACAAACATGCCATTCACCATAGCAGTGAAGAGTTTAATTTGCCTTGTGCATTAAGACAATCCATTGCTTCGTGGGTCAATTTATTTACTTTTTTATTGCTTCCGGCTGCTTTAGTTGGAGTTCCTGCCAAAGTAATTGCAACCATTTTGCCTTTGCATTTGTTTGCTCAATTTTGGTACCATACCAAGCATATTGGCAAATTAGGCTGGTTAGAAAAAATTATTGTAACGCCTTCTCACCATCGGGTGCACCATGCCATCAATCCGGAGTATTTGGATAAAAACCACGGACAAATATTTATATTTTGGGACAAATGGTTTGGAACATTTCAAGAAGAAATTCCAGAGGTTCCTGCAGTATATGGCATTACCCGACCAGCATCTACATGGAACCCAATCAAAATTAATTACCAGCATTTATGGCTGTTAATACAAGATGCTTGGCGTGCAAATCGTTGGAAGGACAAATTTACTATTTGGTTTCAACCAACCGGATGGAGACCATATGGGCTAGAAGAAAAATTTCCGGTAAAGAAAATTGAACAGGTAAATCAACAAGTGAAATACCAAACCTTTTCCTACACAGAGTTCAAAACTTATAGTCTATTTCAGTTATTTAGTACATTGCTTATGGTTAGCTTGTTTTTTAATTATATCGGAAGAATGAGTCTGACTGAAATGCTTGCCATTGGCTTTTTTATCTTTTGGAATATTTACAGTTATACCGATGTGATGGATGGCAATGACAGTGGTTGGAAATTGGATGTAGGAAAAACCATCTTGTTTATCTTAATTTGGATACAAATCCCTTGGTTTTCGTTACAAATAACAGAAGTTGGATTTTTTGTATTGCTTGCTTATTTAATAATTTCTAATTTTTGGAGTTGGAGAATTCACCAAAAAAACCAACTAATAATTTCTGTTTAATATGCCATTAAAATTAAAAACAGTTCCTTTAATAGTTCTTTTTATCTATTTGTTGGTAATGAATTTATTTGGTGAAAAAATATCTTTAGATGTACAAATGTATCTCGCAGTTGGAGTGCTATTGATCAATTTATGGATTTTTAGACTGTTGGTAATTAGAGGAGAAATTCCGAAAAAGAACATTCTTTATCTGCTTTTATTTGGTTCTTTATCTTTACTTATTGCTGCTTATTTTTATTGGTTTGCTTAGCTAGAAATTTTACCAATAGCACAACTAACCATAGAAGTAGCTTTGGCTCCTAACGAATTTTCTTCCCCTTCCATCGGATAGCCAATAGCTTTTAATTTATTTGCAAGTATTTCAAAAGAAACATAATCTTGATGTGTGATGTGAACCAATTTGTTTTCAACATCTATAGTCACATATTCAACTCCTTTTAAAGAAATTAATTTCTGTTGAATGGTGTTGGCACAACCTCCACATTTTAAATTTTGTACTTTGATTGGTGTTTCCATTATAATGCCTAATTTTATGTTTCATTAATATTGTAAAATTACAACAAATGAGATTGCTATTTGGATTACTTTTTTGTTTTATTCTGTTTACTTCGTGTATAAGTACGAAATCTACCTTAAAAAATGTAGATGCTAATGCACCTATTCCGGTATTAGTGAACAATCGTTTTTTGATTAATGAGGTGAGTCCGGATAAAAAATATGGCTATGACCCTGATTATCCGGTGAATCTGTTTTACTCTAGTGCAACCAACGACACCTTAAATGTGGTTCGATTTTTTAACTCAATCACCGGACCCAAAGGAGAAACCCTGCAATACCGCAGAGTTTCTACTTGTTGTCCGTTTCCAACCCAACGTCATCCTATGGGTGCTGGTTTGATTGATTTGTACGAAGTACAATACGAAGGATTAAAACAACCTATCACCTTATATCTCAACATATACGAAACCAGTACGTTGTATGCTCCTCAAGGATTTTTACCCAAACCGATGTAAAGTTTAATGGGTTAAAAATTGGTAAATTTCGTCTTTAATAAATACACGATCTTTTCGGAGTTTGTTTAGCTCGTCATCACTGGCTGGAGTTTCGTTGGTTTCGATTTTAAAAATTTCCTCATCCAAGTTGTGGTAAGATTCTAACAACACTTGAAATTCTTGGTTTTCGTGGTACAAATTTTTGATTTTTTCGGCATATTCCGGAAACTCAACTAATAAGGGATGTTTGGTTATCATGACAAAATAATTAGGGGTTACTAGTTTTTTATGAAACTAAGTTACCCCTATTCTATGGTAAAAATTATGATATTTGTCAGGTCTTCTTATTTTACCGGAACTGCATATAAATCAAATTCGGTTGCATCGGTAATTTCAACTTCGCAGAAGTCACCAACTTTTACATAATGCTGAGTAGCATCAATCAACACTTCGTTGTCTACATCCGGACTATCAAATTCGGTTCTTCCAACAAAGTACATCCCCTCTTTCCTATCGATAATGCACTTAAAAGTTTTGCCAATCTTTTCTTGGTTCAAATCCCATGAAATTTGGGCTTGCAAATCCATGATTTCTTGGGCTCTTTGTTGTTTTACTTCTTGAGGTACATCATCTTCTAACGAAAACGCATGGGTATTTTCTTCATGGGAATAGGTAAAACAACCCAAACGTTCAAAACGCATATCTTTTACCCAGTTTTTCAATACCTGAAAATCTTCTTCTGTTTCTCCCGGATATCCAACTATCAAAGTGGTTCTGATAGCCATTTCCGGCATCAACTCTCTGAATTTTCGTAATAAAGCGTTGGTTTTTTCGTAAGTTGTACCTCTTCGCATCGATTTCAATACCGGATCTGCAATGTGTTGTAATGGAATATCGATGTAATTACAAATTTTTGGTTCACGTTTCATTACCTCTAGTACTTCCAACGGAAAGCCGGTTGGAAATGCATAATGCAAACGTATCCATTCAATCCCCTCCACAGCAACCAAAGCTTCTAACAACGCAGCCAAGTTTCTTTTCTGGTAGATGTCTAATCCGTAGTAAGTCAAATCTTGGGCAATCAAAATCAATTCTTTCACACCATTTTTTGCCAATTTTTGGGCTTCTATAACCAATTCTTCTATGGGCTTAGAAACATGCTTGCCTCGCATCAAAGGAATGGCACAAAAACTACAAGGACGATCACATCCTTCCGATATTTTTAGGTAAGCATAATTTTTTGGTGTGGTAGTTAATCGTTCACCAATCAACTCATGTTTGTAATCGGCACCCAAAACTTTAAGTAATTGAGGTAATTCCGTAGTCCCGAAGTATTGGTCTACATCCGGAATTTCCTTTTGCAAATCAGGCTTGTAACGTTCAGACAAACATCCGGTAACAAAAACTTTGTCCACCAAACCTTGCTGTTTTTTATCTACAAACTCTAAAATGGTATTAACCGATTCCTCTTTTGCATTATCAATAAACCCACAAGTATTGATAACAACGATGTTTCCTTCTTGCTCATGAACTACCTCTTTGCCATTGGCTTTTAGTTGCCCCATCAACACTTCGCTATCGTACACATTTTTGGAGCACCCTAGGGTCACTACGTTTATTTTATTTTTTTTAAGAGATTTGGTTCTCATTCTTCCTCAATTTTCGGATGCAAAGATACCATTTTTATGCCATTTTAAAATCCAAATGTAAAATCAACTTATGAGCCTGCGATGGGAGAATTAAAAATCCCTACAGCCATTTCTGCCCATAGCAACATAAATGCCAATAACAAAATTAGTAAACTGATGAACTTGGTTTTTAAAGATACTTTCCATAAGATGATCCCCTCCATTGCTGCAAAGAGCAAGGAAAAAAACACCAATGCAACTCCAAAATCATACACATCCCAATTTACCTCCGAAGTAAATTGCATGGCAATAAATGGAATGCTTAACAAAAATAAAATAGCAATTACGTATCCCCATCTTCTGGTAGAAGGATTGATGAAATAGAAAAAAAGTGATGTATTCATTTGGTTAGGTTTTGTAAATTAGTAAATAACAAACGTAAAAAGTTACATTTACAATATATTTCAAACTAAATAAAGTTGATTAAAAAAAGGATTCGTTAACTTGCTATCATTACACTTCTTCTTTTTGTACTTTTGCATTTATTGTAGAACGAACTTTACATGCACAAAGATACTCCTAATGAATGGTTCGAATCTTGGTTTGATTCGCCTTATTACCATATATTATACCAACATCGCGATGAGCAGGAAGCTCAATTTGTTATTGACCAACTTACTTCGTATTTAAATATTCCCATAGGAAGCACCATTTTAGATTTGGCTTGTGGCAAAGGAAGGCATGCCAATTATTTGGCTACTTTGGGGTTTGATGTAGCTGGATACGATTTGAGTAAAAACAACATTGCATTGGCCAAAGAAAACCAAAAAGGGAAAGTCCATTTTTTGGTGCACGATATGCGTGAAAAGTTTCCTGAGAAATTTGATGTCATTTTTAATTTGTTTACCAGTTTTGGGTATTTTGATTGTAAAGACGATAATGTTAAAACTTTACAAGCTATTAAAGAATCGTTGACAGAAAATGGCATTGCAGTAATTGATTTTTTGAATTTAAACTTCGTAAAAGAAAACTTGGTACCATCAGAAAGTATCACTTTAGATGGAATAACTTTTTCTATTATAAGAAGGATAGATAATGATTTTATTTATAAAGACATTCGCTTTGAAGTTGATGGAAAAAACCATCATTTTACAGAAAAAGTTCAAGCGTTGGGCTTAGCTGATTTTGAAGAAATGCTGGAAAAAGCAGGATTGTATTTGTTAGAAGTTTTTGGTGATTACAAATTGACTAAATTTGACCAACAAAAATCGGAACGTTTAATATTGATTTTTCAATAAATGCACTATATCATTACTTTTTTAGCAGTTATGTTGGGATATGCTTTGGCATGGACCACCCAACCTAAAAAGAAAAAACACATCAAATTGTTGTTGGCTTTTTCTGGTGCTTTTTTATTATCACTCACAGTAATGCATTTGCTGCCTGAATTATTTCATGCAGAACATCACGGGCATGAAGGTCATACACACAGTCAAATTCCGGTGGGAGCTTACATTATGTTTGGTATTATCTTGCAAATAGTACTAGAATTTTTCTCTAAAGGAGCAGAACACGGACATGTGCATTTGCACGGCTCGCATGAAGAAGAAATGCCATTTCAAAAAATGCCTTGGCTATTATTCGGAAGTTTGTGTTTACATGCTTTGTTAGAAGGATTGCCTATTTACCAAAACAACCATTTGGCTTATGGCATTGGTATTCACCACTTCCCTATTGCGATGATACTGACGATTTTCTTCCGTCAGTCGGGATTAAAAAATTGGACCATCTTTGGTTTTATGCTAGGCTTTGCCTTGATGACTCCTATTGGTACCTATTTGGCAGAACATTTGCATTTTATGCAACATTATTCTCGCGAGTTAACAGCGGTGGTGGTAGGGATTTTATTTCACATATCTTCTACTATCATTTTTGAAAGCAACGAAGGGCATAAATTCAACCTAGCAAAAATCAGCATGATTTTACTTGGTTTTGCTTTGGCTTATATCATGGAAAGCGGTCATGCACACTAACATGGAAAAAATTACAGAAGCATCTTCCAATTATCAGAATTTAGAACAAATGTCTGTGCAAGAAATCTTGATTTCGATGAATCAAGAAGACCAAAGTGTGCCTTTAGCAGTACAAAAATCTATTCCACAAATCGAAGCTTTGGTGTCAAAAACAGTGGAGCAATTTAAAAAAGGAGGCAGATTGTTTTACTTAGGTGCCGGAACTTCTGGAAGATTAGGAGTGGTGGATGCATCGGAATGTCCGCCTACCTTTGGAGTATCTTTTGACTTGGTAGTTGGTTTGATAGCTGGAGGAGACCAAGCCATAAGAAAAGCAGTAGAATTTGCAGAAGATGACACCCAACAAGGATGGAAAAACTTGCAAGAATTTCAGGTAAACACCAATGATTTTGTAATTGGAATTGCTGCCTCCGGAACTACCCCTTATGTGATTGGAGCTTTAAAAGAATGTCAAAAAAACAACATCCCAACCGGATGTATTACGTGCAATACCAATAGTCCATTACAAAAAGTATCCGACTACCCTATTGAAGTGGTAGTTGGACCTGAATTTGTAACGGGTAGTTCACGATTAAAAGCAGGCACAGCTCAAAAGTTGGTTTTAAACATGATTTCTACCAGTTGTATGATTCAATTGGGTAAAGTACAAGGCAACCGCATGGTAGACATGCAATTGAGCAACTATAAATTGGTAGAAAGAGGCACCAAAATGATTCAAGAAGCCACAGGATTAGATGCTGAACAAGCCAAGAAATTGTTATTAGAACACCAAAATGTGAGAAAAGCAATCGAAACTTTCAAAAAAATCAATAAGATATGAAGCATTGGAATATACTATTACTACTGTTTATCGGGTTTACATTTGCTCAAAGAAATACGCAACCGAATCCAATTTCTGACCAAGCACCTTTAGAATTGGTTGGAAAAAAAATATTTCAAAATGGAGAGAGATTGTCCAATTACGATGTAAAAAACCATTTGAAAAACAACCATCCAAATGCCTATTTAAGCTATAAAAAATACCAAACCAAATCGGCTGTAGGTGGCTTATTATTTGCTGGAGGAACTGTTTTGGTTATTGGAGATTTGGTAAAACATGCCTCCGCAGATGAAAAATACCCGGGTGGATTTACCTATGTGGGAATTGGTATGATGGCTATTTCTATTCCGATTATATCGGGTAGAAAAAAATACTTGGAACAAAGTATAGAAATGGTAAATACAGAAAACCAAATAAAATCTAAAGCTACTAGTTTAGAAATTCAATTGGTGCATAACTTCAGAGGTACCGGAATTCAAATTCAATTTTAAATGAACCAAGACTTATTTTACAAAGGCATTAAAAAAGCAGTGATTGCTTTGCCTTTGATGTTTATTGGTCCTACCATTATTCACAATGCATGGATCAATAAAGGACATTGGTTTCATTATGTGGTACTTACTGTTGGACTGGTTTTATGTTTTTTAGCCGTTTATTTATTGTGGAAAGGCATTCAAACCATGATTAAAGGATTGTTTAACGACCCAAAATAATTGCTATGAAATCGCCATAAACAGACTCGTTTGCTTGCAAACACCAATGAAAATAAAGCGATACCATATGACCTTAAAAAAACAATAAATATTTACATATGAAATATGTTTTTAGTTTGATCACGAGTTGTTTTATACTTAATTCGTGTTACCAAGTGGAGCAAAAGTGTGTTGATTTTAAAACTGGAAAGTTTCAAATGGAACAAGAACTGGATGGTGTGAAAGAAATTTCTGTTTTTAGCCGAGATGAAAACATGCAGGTGGAGACTTTTCGAAATGTAACCGATAGTTCCAAGATTCGATGGATTAATGACTGTGAAATGATTTTAGAAAAAATCAACCCAAAATCAAGAATAGAAAAAAAAGGAGTCCATATCAAAATTTTACAAACCGATACAGAGGGCTATCAATTTGAATATGGCTTTGTAGGCGATAGCCAAAAAGCCAAAGGTTACGCAAAAAAAATCAATTAACTTAATTAGGAAACTACCGTGGAATTTTTATTACAACCTGAAGCTATCGTTGCTTTATTAACGCTTACTTTCTTGGAAATTATCTTGGGAATAGATAACATCATTTTTATTTCTATTGTCACCGGAAAACTACCTGAGGATCAACGCAAAAAAGCTACTAGAATTGGATTGCTTTTGGCCATGTTTATGCGAATTGCCATGCTATTCGGAATTACATGGTTGATTGCCATGAAAGTAGAATTGTTTGAGATTAATTGGGGGTGGTTTAATGCCGGTATTACTGGGCAAGCATTGATACTACTTTTAGGTGGACTCTTTTTGATTTATAAGAGTACCAAAGAAATTCACGAAAAAGTGGACCACAAAGGAGAACATGCCAAAGATTTAAAATCTACTGCTGCCAAATCGTTTTCCAATGTAATTGTACAAATATTGATGATCGATTTGATTTTTTCGGTAGATAGTATTTTAACCGCAGTTGGGATGACCAATGGAATTCCAGGAGCATTGTACCTAATGGTAACTGCTGTAGTAATTTCTGTATTGGTTATGATGTTGTTTGCCATTCCAGTTGGTAATTTCGTTAATGCAAATCCATCTATACAAATTCTCGGTTTGGCATTTTTAATTTTAATTGGTTTCATGCTGATTACCGAAAGCATGCACTTATCTCATGCAACTTTGATAGGAGAAGAAATTGGTGCAGTACCCAAAGGCTATTTGTATTTTGCCATTGCATTTTCACTTGGAGTAGAATTTTTAAACATGAAAATGCGTAAAAAGTCACATTCCTAATCATTTAATCCACACATAATTTTCATCGTTTGGAGCATCAAACTCTCCAAACGTTTTTTTTAACTTAACCAAACCATATGAAAACACTATTTAAAAGCGCATTCCTTGCAGGAATATTATTGTTAATTTTTAACGGATGTTCTTCAGGAGATGAAGATGGCTGTGGCAAAGTATCCAACGTAACTGTTTACAGTACCGGCCCAACCTATATTTCATTTAACTTTCAGCCAGCAAATAATGTCAACTCTTATTTGATAGAATTTGGCCCGGCAGGATTTACCAAAGGTACCGGGACTTCTTTCCCAACCTCTCAAACTGGAACTACCATTGAAAATTTAAGTCCTAGTACTCTATACGATATTTACATTTCAAGTTTATGCAATCAAGGACAAACCAATAGTTTTAAAATTGCAAATATTGCCACAGAACAAAGTCAATGTACCGGTCAAGTTTCTGCTACCATGAATCAGTGGACAAGTACACAAAACATTAGCATTTACTTTGAATATTCCGGAGGAAATGCAGGTAACTACGAAGTGGAATATGGATTGCAGGGATTTACTCCTGGAAATGGCACTAAAATTTCATTTTCTTCAAATAGTGGTACCATTCAAAATATTCAAACTAGTACTACTTATGATATTTATGTTAGAGCCATTTGCTTTCAAAATGATAAATCTGCTGCCAAAAAATATACGTATACAACCATTGGTTCTTGTCCAAAACCTATATTTTTAAACACTGTTTTAATTTCTGGAAACTGCAATCAAGGTACAGCATACAGAAATTTTAGTTGGAATTACGATTACAACAATGCCCAAAGTTTTACGATTTCGTTAGTCGGACAAGGTGGATTACCTCAAAATGGAAATCAATTCACAACTAGTAACCAATCCATTGCCTTTAGCAATATGTTTTGCACATGGAAACAATTTTATGTACGTGCTAATTGCTTAGATGGCAGTACCAGTGAATGGGCTGGTCCGATTAATTTTAATTAATTCAAATGAAAATAAATTTTATAGCCTCTTTCATAGGGGCTTTTTTGTTGCTTTTTGTTTTGCTTAGTAGTATTAAAATAATTGACAATTTCTATATCAATATCAATGACTATTAAAAAAAAGGAAATAATAAAATTGCGAAAGTACAACAAATGATATAAGGAGATAAATAGTAATTGTGATGTACTGCTTTATCGATATTAGAGACACAGTAAAAAGGAACCATTACATAAAATTGTAAAAATTATACAAAGCTTATTAATGTGCTTCAAATTACTTGCTGTTTAATGATTTCTCAAATTAAATCACAATTGATTCATTCAAAAATGCTTAGGAAGAGCTTCTTAAAAACATAATACTTTATAAGCTTTGTGTTTATATATTAAGCATTTAGCTTAACTATTTTAAACGAAACTCAAACCTTTAAACAATGGAACCTAACTTTTAGATTTATTGGGAATAAAAAAAGAGGTGCTCTTTCGAACACCTCTAAGTTTTAATCAAATTATCTTATAGTTAGTTTTTGATAATTTTAAAGGTATGCTCTGCACCATCTGCATAAGCTTTTACAATGTAAGCACCTTTGGCAAGTTCCCCAACTTGTACACTAGTTTGTGTAGCGTTGGTTCTTACATGCATTACTTGTTGACCAAGCAAGTTGTAAATTTCAACTCTTTCAATAGTGGTATTGTTTACCAAGTTTAATACATCTTTTACCGGGTTAGGATAAAAGGTTAATTGGTTGGTTGGTAA
>JAGXRF010000112.1 GCA_018335925.1 Flavobacteriales bacterium | reverse complement strand
CTGGTTTTGACAGCGAGTGGAATTATTTAGTAAGCACGTCGAGCCAAGTATGGTAGGCTCGTAAATATCTGCTATACGACTTATAAACGGCGAAAATAACTACGCTTTAGCTGCTTAATCTGAATCACAGTAAGATTTGCCTCGTCCGGCCAGGTCGGAAAGCTAAATTCTCCTCAAAAGCCTTGGTTTGTGGCGTTTGGTTTAGGGGAACCGCAAAAATAAACCTAGAAAGGGTAACGCTTTAAATCCCTTTTGACACGGATAAAGCTAAGCCAAAAGTGGTAGTTTCCAACCGAGCTTTTGGTCGAAAAAACAAACGGAAACTAAACGTGTAGAAAGCTCTTTGATTGCTCGTTTGGACCCGAGTTCGATTCTCGGCGACTCCACTAAAAAGCTCAACTTTTTGTTGGGCTTTTTTTTTGATGTAACATGTTTAAAATTCATATTCAAAACTATTTATTATTATAAAAGAATTAATTTGTGTTGGTAATAACAATCATAAATAGTTATTTATGTTTATTTTGATGGTATTTACCAACATTTTTTGTTTGAAATTTTTTTTAATTAATTTTTTTATTAAATTTGTAGGTAAATACCAACTTATAAAGCTAATTTAAGTTATAATGATGATAAATACCAACACAAAATGGGTAGCAATGAGCGATACCGCTATTGTGCGTAAAATAGGAGAATTTGTTAAACATGAGCGTTTAAATAGCAACAAAACGCAAGCACAGTTGGCAAAGGAAGCTGGCATAAATCGCTGGACCATTAGTCAAATTGAAAACGGGGAAGCCATCACCTTACTTTCGTTAATTCAAATCCTGAGAGCATTAAACGTTTTACATTTGTTAGAAATTTTTTCTATAAAACAAGAAATAAGTCCGATTCAATTAGCAAAAATGGAACAAAATAAAAGAAAACGGGCTAGAAATTCAGATAATAACAACAAAATGTCAGATTGGTAATGATAACAACTGCATTTGTAAAAATATGGGGTGAAACAGCCGGAGCTGTGGCATGGAATGAACAAACAGGTGTTGCTAGTTTTGAATTTGATTCGAAGTTTATTAATTCAAAATTAGATTTAGCACCACTAAAAATGCCTGTTGCAAATAGTAACAATCGTATTTTTTCGTTTCCGGAGCTTAGAAATAACAAAACATTTAAAGGTTTGCCGGGTTTGTTGGCAGATGTGTTGCCAGATGATTACGGAAATCAATTAATCAACAGTTGGTTAGCACAAAATGGTCGTCCGGAAAATAGCATGAATCCGGTAGAGGTTTTGTGTTTTATAGGAACTCGTGGAATGGGAGCTTTAGAATTTGAACCATCACAGTTGAAAACAAATAAAAGAGCTTTTGAAGTTGAAATAGATGGTTTAGTTAGTATTTCGAAAAAAATGCTAGCCAAAAGAGATGATTTTGAAACTAAATTAACTGAGGATGATCAAAAAGCCATGTTAGATATTCTTAAAATTGGAACTTCTGCTGGAGGAGCTCGTCCTAAAGCAATTATTGCTTATAATGAAAAAACAGGACAAGTAAAATCAGGTCAAACCAATGCACCTAAAGGTTTTGAACATTGGCTCATTAAATTAGACACCGTTAGCGATGTTCAGTTTGGAGAAAGTACGGGTTATGGCAGAATTGAAATGGCCTACTACCTCATGGCAAAAGCATGTGGAATTGAGATAATGGAATGTAGATTAATGGAGGAAAACGGAAGAGCTCATTTTATGACCAAACGTTTTGATAGAGAACGAGGTGACCAAAAACACCACATACAAACCTTATGTGCCATGCAACACTATGATTTTAATCAAATAACAAGTTTTAGTTATGAACAGTTGTTTCAAACCATGCGTTTGTTAAGACTTCCTTATCCGCAAGCAGAACAAATGTTTAGAAGAATGGTCTTTAATGTAATGGCTAAAAATTGCGATGATCACACCAAAAATTTTGCTTTTCGATTAAAAAAAGATGGTGACTGGGAATTAGCTCCTGCCTATGATGTATGCTTTGCTTATCGACCGGACAGTGATTGGGTAAGCCAACACAATTTAAGCATCAACGGAAAAAGAAAAAACATTACCAAAGACGATCTTTTGTTTGTAGCAAAATCCATGAACATTAAAAAAGCTAATGCCATTATACAACAAATAAGCGAAACGGTTAGTAATTGGTATGAATTTGCAGAAATTACAGGAGTGGAAAAAGCTTTAAAAGAAAAAATTGGTAAGTCACATTTGGTTCTATAACAAGTTAAAGAACATCTTACATGAAGTCTTAATCACTTTTACTTGAAAAGCAAACATACAAAAATCAGAATATTTTTATTTTATTGCAACACCTCTTTCAAAAAAATCGTGGTATGGCTCCAAGCTCGTTTTGCCATCAATTCGTTATAATCTTTAGATAAAGGATTGGTAAAAGTGTGACCGCAATTTGCATACGTAATAATTTGCCAATCTGCTTGGGCAGTGTTTAATTCTGTTACCAAATTGTCGTAATCTTCTTTACTCACACTTCTATCTGCTGCCGGATGCTCAACCAATACTTTGGTTTTGATTGGAGCAATTTCTCTTTCCGGAGCTCTCGATAATCCACCATGTATACAAACCACCCCTTGTACTGTCAAGCCTGCTCTGGCAGTTTCCAAAGCACCTGTTCCGCCAAAACAATAACCAATCACCGCAATTTTATTTGGGTCTGCTCCCAATTTAATACACTCTTGCAAAGCCACGGCAATGCGATGTTGGTAAGCTAGGTAGTCTTTTTTATACTGTCCGGCTATTTTGGCTGCACTCGCATTATCAATTGGTGTATTGCCAACCCCATAAATATCTGCGATAAATGCCATATAACCCAATTTCTCTAAATCTTGGGCTGCTGTTTTTGCTTCTTCATCAATGCCTTTCCATGCTGGTAAAATCAACACACAAGGTTTGTTTTGTTTGGTATTACTGGTAACCATAGCTTGCAAAGCTTGCTCTCCATCTTGGTAATTGTGCACGTTTAAATTCTGTGCCACAACACCATAAAAGGTTATTGCAAATAATAAAGTGAGTGCTTTTTTCATTTTTCATTTTTTGTTTGAACCAAATTTAATGTATCCGCTCAAGACTAATGTGAAAAGAAATATAAATTGTAGCTATAATTAGTTGGAAAAAATATTAAAAGCTTTGCTTTGTATCAAGAAACTTTAGGTCAAGTCAAACGTAATTGAGCCAATGCTAAATTTAAATTTACATTCATGTTTAATTGCCATTCGCTCATTCATACATTGGCTAATTTTCAAATTGAACTATAGCCATTCGCCAATCTACTAATATGCTAATTTTCATATCCATACAGCTAATCGTTAATTGCTAACAGCTAATTCCCATTCGCTCATTCACACATTGGCTAATTTTCAAATCAATGCCCACCAGTACTTTCAACCTGATCCACTTCTAAGCCTTGTTTTTTCAAAACCGATTTTACTAAAATGGCAAATAGGGTAAGGTAAGCAAAGCAAACAACTGCCAAAATATAAGAGGCATGTATGCCAATCATGTCGGCTAATTTTCCTTGGATTGGAGGTAAGATGGCTCCACCTAAAATCATCATAATTAAAAATGCAGAACCTTGCGAAGTATATTTTCCTAATCCTAAAATCGATAAACTAAAAATGGCTGGCCACATAATGCTACAAGCCAATCCACCCGATAAAAAAGCGTAAATAGCAACCGTGCCTGTAGAATTTAATCCTACCAACATGGCAACGATGCCAAACAAACCAAAAATAGTTAAAGTACGAGCAGGTTGGTCGTTACTCCAAAAAAAGGCAGCAATTTGCAATAATACACACACTATGTAATAGTACAAAGCTTCCATGTTTTTGCCACTTATTAAGTTCACTCCTATGATCACTCCAAAAGCTACCAATGGCACCAATACCAAAGCCAAGGTTTTTTGCCAGCTTTCTAGTTTAAAAACGCTTACCGCACCAGCCCATCTTCCTATCATCAAACTTCCCCAGTACATCGAAATGTAAGGGGCAATTTCCGAAGTGCTCAAACTTCCAAAAGCATCTGTACTGAGTAATTCTCCTAAATTACTACCTATGGCAACTTCTACTCCCACATAAGTAAATATGGCCAACATCCCTAAAACCAATTGCGGGTATTGCATGGCTCCCCAACCATTTCCGTTTTTCTTGGCTAGGAAGTAGGCAAACAACAATCCTACCATTACCACCAATAATGCCAATCCTAACCAAAACATGCGATAGTTTTCTACTTCTTCTTGTAAATTAGTTAAAGCAGATTGTAAAGTAGTTGCTTCCTCAGCAGAAACCAAAGCAATTTGTTCTTGCAAGGTTTGTATTTGCAAAGCATCTGTACTTTGGTAACTTTGAAATACTGGTACGAAACATGTAGCCAACAATAAGGTCATTACCACTAAAGTAGTTAATGCTTTGTTGGCCTTTTCCATAGGTTCTTGCGAAACACCAGCTGGAACTTTCTTTGAAAAATGAAACAAAGCAGCTGCAGCCAAAAACAACAATCCAACGGCAATGTAAAGTAAGATTACTTTAGATAATTCTAAGTTTTTGATTTGTTCGTCAGAGATACTAGCCGTAGTGCCAAACAAAGCAAAAGCAACCAAAATAGGACCTATAGTGGTTCCGAAGGAGTTGATGCCTCCTCCTAAATTTACCCTAGATGCCCCAGTTTTTGGATCGCCTAATAATATAGCAAAAGGATTTGCGGCAGTTTGTTGCAACGAAAAACCAAGTGCAACAATGAATAAACCAACAAGCATTCCAACATATAAATTTACGTAAACAGCAACAATCATGGCACCTGCACCCAAGGCAGAAAAAAGCAGTCCGAATACGATACTTTTTTTATAACCCCATGAGCCTACCACATCTTTGCCTTTTAAATTTCCGAGTGCAAACAACAGCAACGCTCCTATATAATATGCCAAGTAAAACGCAAAATCGATTAATTGCGATTGAAATTGGTCCAAGGAAAAGTAATTTTTACAAAACGGAATAAAAATGCTGTTTCCGGCTGCTATAAATCCCCAAAAAAAGAACACAGTAATCAAGGTATATAAAGCGGGATAATTGGTAGTTTGGTTTTGCATACGTAGTTTTTTGATGAATTCAAATGTATTAAAAAAAGATTGGCTCAAAATCTTCTTATAGGAAAAAGATTTTTGATTCCCTTATTAGAGCATCCAACAAAAAAGCACTAATTTGCGTCACCTAAAAAACAAATCAAAATGTCGTTACCAACCCTGTTAAAAAAATATTTTCCGTTGTATTTAAAAGGAATGGCCATGGGTGCAGCCGATGTGGTGCCTGGAGTTTCCGGAGGGACCATTGCTTTTATTTCAGGAATTTACCAAGAATTAATTGACAGCATCCACCAAATTAATTTTGGTTTATGGAAAGTATGGAAACAGGATGGTTTGGCTGCATGTTGGAAACAAGCCAACGGTAATTTTTTGTTTTTTTTGGTGGCTGGAATTGCCACGAGTATTTTGAGTTTGGCTAAGTTAATTACTTATTTGTTGCACCATCATGCAGTTTTATTGTGGAGTTTCTTTTTCGGATTGATTTTAGCAAGTATTTGGATGATATACCAACAAACCAATCGTTGGAAATGGCAAGAAATGCTTGCTTTTTTGGCATCTACCTTTTTTGCTTTTTACCTAACTATTTTGGAGCCAACTACCTCTCCAGACAGTTATGGATTTATTTTTCTATCAGGCTTTATTGCAATCATTGCGATGATTTTACCGGGAATTTCAGGAGCTTTTATTTTACTATTGTTAGGCTCGTACGAGGTGATTATTGGGAGTTTAGGGAGTTTGACTCCCTTAATCAAAGCACAAGATTGGGAAGGATTGGCTGTAGTAATTTCAAAATTAGCTGTATTTGGCATAGGAGCAATTATCGGATTAAAAGCTTTTTCAGGGGTATTGCATTGGATGTTTGCCCATTACAAAAACATCACTTTGGTGGTGTTAACAGGTTTTATGGTAGGTTCATTAAACAAAATTTGGCCTTGGAAGCAAGTAATTTCTACCCGAATCAATTCCAAAGGAGAAGAAGTTCCTTTTTTAGAGAAAAGTATTTTACCAAATCATTACGAAGGTGACCCGCAAATCTTTGGAGCAATTTTGTGTATCCTCATCGGATTTTTGGCTATTTTTATGCTCGAAAAATTGGCAAAACAAATGCCTAAATCTGCTTAAATATGGAGTTTTTTGATGCAATTATTCGGTTTATTACCCAACCGGATGAAATTATTTCCGACCTCATAAAAAAATACAACAACTGGATTTACATCTTCTTATTCCTAATTGTTTTTGCAGAAACCGGCTTGATTGTGATGTCGTTTTTAATGCCTTTCTTGCCCGGAGATGCACTAATTTTTGCAGTAGGAATGATTGCAGCAAAAGGGGAGTTAGAGTACTCTATCATCATCCCTTTATTGATTTTTGCAGCTTTATTAGGAGATAATGTGAATTATTTGGTGGGGAGACGTTTTGGTTCCTTTATCATGGATTCGGAAAAAAGCTATTGGATCAAAAAAAGCCACATCCAAAAAGCCACCGATTTTTTTGAAAAAAACGGAAAAAAATCTATCATCATCGCTCGTTTTATTCCTGTAATTAGAACCATTGTGCCCTTTTTATGTGGCACCACCAAAGTATCTTACCGTACCTTTTTGTTATACAGCGTGATTGGAGCCTTACTTTGGGTAGGAATGATAGGTACTTTGGGATACTTTTTAGGTCAGTTTACTTTTGTTAAAGAACATTTGGGTAAGTTTATTTTACTCATTATCGTTTTGGCAAACCTCCCATTAATCAAACAAATAATTCATGGCAGAAAAAAATCTTCCTAAATTATTTGGTTTGATTGGGAAAAATATTGGCTATTCTTTTTCCAGAGGTTTTTTTGCCAATCAATTTCAAGAATGGCAATTGCCTCATACCTATGTTAATTTTGATTTGCCAGATATTCAGGAGTTTTTATCCTTAAAAAAATTACATCCAAATTTGTCGGGTTGCAATGTTACAGTTCCTTATAAACAAAGCATTATTCCGTATTTAAACGAACTTTCAGAGGCAGCACAACAAATAGGAGCGGTAAATTGCATTGCTTTTGATCAAAATAAAACCATAGGTCACAACACCGATGTGATAGGTTTTGCACATTCGCTAGATCAATTGATTTTGCCAATTGCTGTTAAAGCACTTGTTTTAGGAGCCGGTGGTGCTAGTAAGGCAGTGCAATTTGTGTTGCAAAAAAGACAAATTCCGTTTCAAGTAGTGGCCAGAAATCCTCAAAACAAACAATTGCATTTTCAACAGCTCAATAATAAAATACTTCAAGAACATTTACTGATTATTCAAACTACTCCAGTAGGGACATTTCCGAATGTAGAGGAAAGTGTCGATTTTCCGTTTGAGTTTATTACCTCAAAACACATTGCAATCGATTTGATTTACAACCCGGAACAGACCAAGTTTTTGCAAAAGTTTCAAGAAAAAGGAGCCAAAACATTAAACGGATTGCCCATGTTGCATGCACAAGCGATGGCATCTTGGGAAATTTGGCAAGCAACTTTTTAGTTTTTCTTAAAATTTAACCAGCACAGTCACTTAGTTTTTGAATTATCCGAGACTATTCTTATCTTTCCACCCTGAATAATAACTTATAAACATTTTACAAATGTTAGAATCCATGAATGATAACCTGCAACCAGCAGAAGGACAACAACCAGAAATTTCTATTACAGAAACAAATCTTGAAATGCCAATTTCAGAAAACGTCAACCAAGATGTGATCGAATCTATTGATGCTACCAATGCAGAGGAAAGTGAAGATACCAGCATCAAAGAAAAGCACGACATTCCGATGATGGACTATTCTACCTTAACCATGGATGCCTTGGTGGGTGAGTTGGAGAAATTGCATTTGGCAGATAAAGTTTTATCGGTAAAAGACCATGTGGAAGAAATTAAAAAAGAGTTTTTGTCAAAATTCCATCATTTCATGGAGGAGAAAAGAGAGGAGTTTGAAGCAGAAAATCAGGACCCAACCGAGACATTTTCTTACCATTTTCCGTTAAAAAACACCTTTGACGAGCTATACAAAACGTATAAAAATCGATTAAATCAACATTATAAGAGTCTGCAAAAAACTTTGCAAGATAACTTAGAAAAAAGAGAAGCAATTGTAGAAGAATTAAGAAACTTAATTAATCCGCAAGAAAGCATCAAGGATATTGTAAAGCACTTTAACGAATTGAGAGAACAATGGAGAGCATTGGGACCAATACCAAGAGATAAATACAATATTGTTTGGAATAACTACCACTTTCATGTGGAAAACTTCTACGATTTTTTGCATTTAGATAGAGAAGCTAGAGACCTTGAATTCAAACACAATTTAGAGCAAAAGCAGCGAATTATTGATCGTGTAAAGGAGCTGATCAACGAAGCAGATATCATCAAAGCTTTCAGAGAATTACAAGATTTGCACCGCATTTGGAAAGAAGATATTGGCCCGGTTTCTCGAGATGTAAGAGAAGCCATCTGGCAAGAATTTTCGGAGTTGACCAAAAAAATGCACGACAGAAGAGAGGAATTGTTGTTGGCACAAAAAGCAGTAGAACAACAAAATGCCGACAAGAAAAAAGAAATTATCGAACAAATACAAGCCTTGGTTGCACAACCTGGTGATTCGCACGGACAATGGCAAAAGTTGATGCAACACATGGAGCATTTGCGAAATGAATTTTTTGCAGTTGGAAAAGCTACAGCAGAGGTCAATGAAGAATTGTGGACAGCTTTTAAAAATGCAGTTCGCGATTTCAATGTGGCTAAAAACAACTATTACAAAGGGTTGAAAAATGAGCAACAAAGCAACTATCAATTAAAGTTAGATTTGTTGCAAAAAGCCAATGAGTTGAAAGACAGTGAGGATTTTGCTGCTACCACTCCGTTGATGAAGCAAATACAAGACGATTGGAAAAAGGTAGGGCATGTGCCAAGAAAGTTATCTGACAAAATATGGGAGGATTTCAAAGCTGCATGCAACCATTATTTTGATCGTTTAAAAGAGACAAGAAAAGAATCCTTGTCGGAAGAATTAGATGCTTTTGAAAAGAAAAAAGCATACTTAGAAACAATGAAAAGCTTTGAAATGACTGGTGACCACAAAACCGATTTGGAGGCCATCAAAAAACATATCGAGCATTGGAAAACTCTAGGAAAAGTGCCTTTTTCTCGCAGACATATTGAAGGAAAGTTCAATAGAATTTTAGATGCCTTATTCCAAAAATTGAGTTTGAGTAAAAAAGATAGCGATATTGTTCGTTTTACCAATAAAATGGAGCAATTAGCTTCTGGCGATGACCATAGAAAATTGATTCAGGAAAAGATTTTCATCCAACGAAAAATTGAAGAATTGCAATCAGACATCATTCAGTTCGAAAACAATATGCAGTTTTTTAGCAATGCGAAAAAAGACAATCCTTTGATGAAAGAAGCAAATAAAAACTTAGAAAAGCACAAAGAAGATTTGAAAGTTTGGAAAGAAAAGCTCAAGCAAATCCAAGTTATTGAGAAAGGAGAGTAGTTCAAAATATTTACATAGATAATTCAAAGCATCAATTTTATTGGTGCTTTTTTTTTGTAAAAATCTAATCTAATGACAATTGTCATAATTTATCGATAACACCTATACTACCTTTGGCCTTAGAATCGATAAAATTATGTCCAGCTTAATTC
This sequence comes from Flavobacteriales bacterium, assembly GCA_018335925.1. Classification (GTDB taxonomy): domain Bacteria; phylum Bacteroidota; class Bacteroidia; order Flavobacteriales; family Flavobacteriaceae; genus Flavobacterium. The sequence goes on along the minus strand of JAGXRF010000112.1, from coordinate 99,222 downwards.
AAAAATATAACGTTCCGGGTCCGAGGTATACTAGTTACCCTACGGTTCCGTATTGGGATTCGGAAACTTTTAATCAAGAGCAAAACCAATTACTGTTGATTCAAAGCTTTGAAGAATCTAACGCGACAGAGGGCATCAGTTTGTATATTCATTTGCCTTTTTGTGAAAGTTTATGTACTTTTTGTGGTTGTCATAAGCGAATTACTAAAAATCATGCGGTAGAAGAGCCCTACATTCAAGCATTGTTGAAAGAGTGGGAATTGTATTGCGAATTATTACCGCACCAACCCAATATCAAAGAAATACATTTAGGTGGTGGAACCCCAACTTTTTTCTCTGTTGAGAACTTAAAAAAATTAATCGAAGGTATTTTTGTTACAGCCAAAAGAGCAGAAAATTATGAATTTAGCTTTGAAGGAAATCCACAAAATACCACCAAAGTACATCTGCAAACTTTGTATGATTTGGGATTTAGAAGGGTAAGTTTTGGGGTACAAGATTACGCAGAAAAAGTTCAAAAAGCCATTCATCGCATCCAACCCTTTCATCAAGTAGCCAAAGTAACTCTTTGGGCTCGTGAAATAGGCTATACCTCTATTAGTCATGACCTGGTTTATGGTTTGCCATTTCAAACAGTAGAAGATGTGGTGGATACCATTCAAAAAACCAATTCGCTACAGCCGGATCGGTTGGCATTTTACAGTTATGCCCATGTGCCTTGGATAAAAGGCAATGGACAAAGAGGTTTTAAAGACGAAGATTTGCCAAAAGATGAGTACAAGCGTTTGTTGTACGAAACCGGAAAAATGCAACTAATCAAACAAGGATACTACGAAGTAGGTATGGATCATTTTGCCAAAGAAACCGATGCTTTGTTTTTGGCTTTTGAAAGCAATCAAATGCACCGTAATTTTATGGGGTATACTTCCTCTAAAACTCAAGTAATGATTGGTTTGGGAGTTTCTTCTATCGGAGATAGCTGGTATAGTTTTATGCAAAATGCAAAAACTTTAGAAGATTATTACGATGCCTTGGCACAAGATAAATTACCTATTTATCGCGGACATATCCTCACCAAAGAAGATTTAACCATTCGCAAGCATATTTTAGATTTGATGTGTCACTTTGAAACCCATTGGGAGGAAGATGCTCCTTATGTGCAAGAAATAAAAGAAGCCTTACAGGAATTAGAATCCGACAGATTGTTGATTTTTTATCCAAACTTAATTCGTGTTACCGAATTTGGCAAACCATTTATTCGTAATATTTGTATGGCATTTGACTTGCGATTGCGAAGAAACCAACCAACTACTTCGTTGTTTTCGTTAACGGTATAAAATTTAAAAATCCGGCAATTGCCGGATTTTTAAATTATATCTTCTTCATCTGCTGTTTCATCAAGTTTACCTGATCTTTCAGCATATTTTGTTTGTCTAACTTTTTAACTTCTGCCAATAAGTTAGTAGCCTCAATTTTACGTCTTCTGCTTAAGGCAATTCCAGCCAAATTTAATTTTGCAACTGCCAAATCTAAATCCATCGTTAAACCTAATTCGATGGCTTTTTTAAAATATTTTTCTGCTTGGTTTAAGTTGGTTTGCGACAACATCAAACCGTGTAAATAGTTGTAATACCCTTGCTGTTTTTTAATCAAAGCACTTTCCGGATTTTTAATTTTATCTAACCATTTTTTGGCACCTGCAAAGTTTTGCTTTCTCAATTGCAAAAATGCCAATAAAATATATTCGTTTCTAAAGTATAAAAACAGCGGTATGATAGAAAGTAAAATTAAAAAGATGCCATTTCCGGTATTGCGATCGGTAATTTGCCAAATGCCTAAAACAATCAACAATCCGGTAATAATTAGCTTAACAATTTTTGGTACCATAATATTTCATTAAAAGGAGTGCAAATATACAAAAGCATCAAGGTAGAAACAATTTTAACCATAAATCCTCCTAAAAATAATCACTTTAGGGTTGTTAAACAATTGATTACAATGGTTTTAACAGTGCTAAGGTTATTGCGAACAAGATTTTATAAAATATTTTTTTTGAGTTATAAGTTTGGGATATTTGATTGATTATAAAGTGTTTAAAAGTTTAAGCTGTAAAATTTTTTAAAATTCAAAAAAAATAAAAAGTCCATCTTGCAAGTATCAAAAAACATTGTATATTTGCACTCGGTTTTGAAAGAAGCCAATTTCATCAGATTTTTATAATTTTCTAAAGATATTTTACAATGAGTAAGAGAACGTTTCAACCATCAAAAAGAAAAAGAAGAAATAAACACGGGTTTATGGAAAGAATGGCTACTGCTAATGGTAGAAAGGTCCTTGCTCGTAGAAGAGCTAAAGGAAGACATAAATTGACTGTATCTTCTGAGCCAAGACATAAAAAATAATTTATGTGTTGGTTCTCATAATTTCCAAGCGTTACTTGTTTCAAGTAACGTTTTTTTTTGTTTATAATTTCTGATAAAAATCAAGTTCACCACTTAATCATCTTCCGTAAATTTACACACCACAATACACACAACTATGCCTAAAGACGCTTCTATTAAATCCGTATTAATTATTGGTTCCGGACCCATTGTAATTGGTCAAGCTTGCGAGTTTGATTATGCAGGTTCTCAATCTGCCAGATCTTTAAAAGAAGAAGGAATCGAAGTTATTTTAATCAATTCCAATCCTGCAACAATCATGACCGACCCAAGTATGGCCGATCACGTGTATTTGTTGCCTTTAACCACCAAATCCATCGTACAAATATTAAAAAAGCATCCTAATATTGATGCTGTTTTACCAACAATGGGAGGACAAACTGCTTTAAACTTATGTTTAGAAGCAGAAGAAAAAGGAATTTGGAAAGATTTTAATGTGCGTTTGATAGGAGTAGATATCAATGCAATTAACATTACTGAAGATAGAGAGCAATTCAAACAGTTGTTACAACGAATAGGAGTAGGGGCAGCACCAGCCAAAATTGCAACTTCCTTTTTGCAAGGAAAGGAAATTGCCCAAGAGTTTGGTTTTCCGTTAGTCATCCGTCCCTCTTTTACGTTAGGAGGCACAGGAGCAGCTTTTGTGTTTAAGAAAGAAGAATTTGACGACTTACTTACCAGAGGATTAGAAGCTTCTCCAATTCACGAAGTGTTGATTGACAAAGCTTTGTTGGGTTGGAAAGAATATGAACTGGAATTGCTTCGCGATCAAAATGACAATGTAGTAATTATCTGTTCAATCGAAAATATGGATCCAATGGGTATTCATACCGGAGATAGCATCACGGTTGCTCCAGCCATGACACTTTCTGATACTACTTTTCAGAAAATGAGAGATATGGCCATTTTAATGATGCGTAGTATTGGAAACTTTTCCGGTGGATGTAATGTACAGTTTGCAGTTTCTCCAGATGAAAAAGAAGATATTGTAGCCATTGAAATCAATCCACGTGTTTCTCGTTCGTCAGCCTTGGCATCTAAAGCTACCGGGTATCCCATTGCAAAGATTGCAACCAAACTAGCATTGGGTTATACTTTAGATGAATTGCAAAACCAAATCACCAAGTCCACTTCGGCATTATTTGAACCAACTTTAGATTATGTGATTGTAAAAATTCCACGTTGGAACTTTGATAAATTTGAAGGAGCCGATCGTACATTAGGTTTGCAAATGAAGTCGGTTGGAGAGGTGATGGGTATCGGAAGATCTTTTCAAGAAGCCTTACACAAAGCTACCCAATCGTTAGAAATCAAACGAAATGGTTTAGGGGCAGATGGCAAAGGATATAAAAACTACGAACAAATTATCGAAAAATTAACCTATCCAAGTTGGGACAGAGTTTTTGTGATTTACGATGCCATTCAAATGGGGATTCCTTTGGCTCGTATTCATGAAATAACCAAAGTTGATATGTGGTTTTTGAAGCAATATGAAGAATTGTATCAATTGGAAAAAGAAATCTCCAAATACAACATCGAAAGTTTGCCAAAAGAATTGTTGTTAGAGGCCAAACAAAAAGGATTTGCCGACCGACAAATTGCTCACATGTTGCAGTGTTTAGAAAGTCAGGTGTATAAAAAACGTCAAGAGTTATCTATCAAAAGAGTATACAAACTAGTAGATACTTGTGCTGCAGAATTTCCAGCTCTAACTCCATATTACTACTCTACTTTTGAAGAAGAAATTCAGGATGCTTCCGGAAATGTATTTGTAATGAACGAAAGTAAGGTTACTGATCGAAAAAAAGTAGTGGTTTTAGGTTCTGGTCCAAACCGAATCGGACAAGGAATTGAATTTGACTATTCCTGTGTGCATGGGGTATTGGCTGCCAAAGAAGCTGGCTTTGAAACCATCATGATCAATTGTAACCCTGAAACGGTTTCTACCGATTTTGATACTGCAGATAAATTGTATTTCGAACCAGTTTTTTGGGAACATATCTACGACATTATTCAGCATGAAAAACCGGAAGGCGTTATAGTGCAATTAGGTGGACAAACCGCTTTAAAATTGGCAGAAAAGTTAGACCGTTATGGAATTAAGATTTTGGGAACCAGCTTTGATGCTTTAGATTTGGCAGAGGATAGAGGAAGATTTTCGGAGTTGTTAAAAGAATTAAACATCCCGTATCCAAGATTTGGAGTGGCTGAAAATGCAGAGCAAGCAAGTGTTTTGGCAGATGAGTTAGATTTTCCATTGTTGGTGCGTCCATCCTATGTGTTGGGGGGACAAGGCATGAAAATTGTCATCAACAAACAAGAATTGGAAGAACACGTTATTGAAATATTAAAGCATATCCCAAATAACAAATTGTTGTTAGACCATTATTTAGATGGTGCTATAGAAGCAGAAGCTGATGCCATTTGCGATGGAGAAGATGTGTATATCATTGGGATCATGGAGCACATTGAGCCTTGCGGGGTGCACTCAGGAGATAGTAATGCAACCTTACCTCCCTTTAACTTAGGTGCTTTTGTAATGGAACAAATAAAAGAGCATACCAAAAAAATTGCCTTGGCTTTAAAAACGGTTGGTTTGATCAATATTCAGTTTGCGGTAAAAGACGATGTAGTATATATTATTGAAGCTAACCCAAGAGCATCTAGAACGGTTCCGTTTATTTGTAAAGCCTACGGAGAACCTTATGTAAATTATGCAACCAAAATTATGCTAGGAGTAAATAAGGTGAAAGATTTTACGTACCAACCAAAATTAGAGGGGTTTGCCATCAAACAGCCAGTGTTTTCTTTTAGCAAGTTTCACGGAGTGAATAAAAAACTAGGTCCGGAAATGAAATCTACCGGAGAAAGTATATTGTTTATAGACGATTTAAAAGACGATCAATTCTACGAATTGTACTCAAGAAGAAAAATGTATTTGAGTAAGTAATAAATTAGGGCTTTGCGTAGCAAAGCCCTAAACATTTATATAGGTTACTAATAAAATTCAATCCTGATAATTTGTTCAGCAACTCTTTAAAACCAATACCCCAAAGAAAGTAAGATAGCACTGTTCTTGATGTCAACATTTCCCGATGAAGATGGAATGCTATTTACCTTACTAATCCCGGCAACATATCGAGCTTGAACAAAAATATGATTGGTCAAATTAAAACCAGCACCAGCTACCAAACTAAAATCAATTTTTTCGGTGTCTGAAGTACTAATACCTTCTGCTTCGTTTACCAAAACAGATACTTGAGGGCCTGCTTCGATGCTAAGTTTTCCGGGAATCAAGTAAAATTTGGCCAAAACAGGAACTGCAACATAGCCAAGTCTGTTTTTAATTTGATCACCAAAACCATCCAAATTAGCACCTTGTGTAATGTACATTATTTCAGGTTGAATGCTAAAAGAAGGCGTTAAATTAAATTCAAAAACCAAACCTGCATGAAAGTTGGTAGCATGTTTAAAATCGATGTTTTCTATATTTCCACCGGTAAAGTTGGAGAAGTTTGCACCTCCTTTTAAACCAATTTGTATTCCTTGAGCATAAAACATAAATGGAAACAATAAAGCAATCCAATAAGTTTTCATAAATTTATTTTTATAGTATAACGAATATATATGATTAATATTTTGTTTATTACAACAACTATTTTCAAATTATGTTAAAAATTACGAAAAATGATAGGGCAAATGACGTATAATTAAAGGTTTTGTCGAATAAATACTACAAAAAAAACAACCATATTAAGGGTAGTATTTATGTTTTTAATTGATTATAAGTGTTTGATAAACAATTATTTGTAATAATTTATAAGTTTTGAATTTTGATGACAAACTTTTATTCAACACCAAATGTTAATAGATTAATAAAAAGAATTCTTGGTAGTTTTAAAAAATCGTATAAATTTGTGATAGTATTAATTCTAAAACAAAGACAAGATGAAAAAATTTTTATTCGCTGCTTTTGCAGTTTTAGCTTTCGGAGCTGTTAATGCTCAAGGTTTTAAAGGAGGGGTTCACGTTGGTTTACCAATTGGTGACGTTGCTGATTTTTACTCTTTTGCTGGAGGTGTGGATTTAGCTTACACTTGGGAAGTAGCTGACAACTTTACAGCTGGTGTTACTACTGGTTATTCTATGTTTTTTGGAAAAACAGTTAATGGTTTTGATGTAGAAAGTGCTGGATTTATTCCATTAGCAGGTACAGCTAGTTATAAAGTATCTGACAACATCTTCTTAGGTGCTGATTTAGGTTATGCTTTAGGTGTAGCTCCAACTGGAAATGATGGTGGTTTCTTGTATCAACCAAAAGTTGGATATGCAGCTGAGAAATTTGATGTGTATGCAGGATATAGAGGGATTTCTGTTACTGGAGGTTCTTTTGACTCTATTAACCTAGGATTTAGCTACAAATTCTAATTAAATTAGATAATTTGAAAAACCCCGGCTTTCCGGGGTTTTTTTATTTTGTAATCATACTTTTTTTATCTACTATTGCACCCACTTTAAAATTATTACTTTATGAAAAAAATTATTTTTTGTTTTTGTTTGATTGGTGTTTTTGCACAGGCTCAAAATAAATCGTTTGGTGCTAAAGCTGGATTTAATATTGCATCGGTTAAAGCATCTGCCGATGGTGCATCAGATGCAAGCGATGCAAGGTTTGGCTTGCATTTTGGTTTGTTTGGGGAATTTAAAGTTTCAGAAAAGTTTGCTATTCAACCGGAAGTTTTATTTAACATGCAAGGAGGTAATGCTACCGAACAAGGACAAGATACAGGATTTAGATTAAATTATATTGCAATACCTGTGATGTTTAAATTTTATACTTCAAATAAATTTTCATTGGAATTAGGACCTCAGTTCGGATTTTTAGCTGATTCTTCTGTTTTTGTAGATGAACTTTCTGTAGATGGAAGTGAGGTTTTTAATAGTTTTGATTTGAATTTAGGATTTGGTTTGAACTATGAGGTTTCCAGTAAAGTTTTTTTAAGTGGTAGATATACTTTTGGTATAACTAATATTGCATCAACAGCTTACCAACAAGCAGTAAGAGATGAATTGAATGTAGGTAGTTTTAGTTTAAAAAATTCAAATCTACAATTCGGTTTAGGGTATAGATTATAATAATTCGTTTTAGTTATTTAACCCCGCTAATGCGGGGTTTTTTATTGCTTTGTTTTATCTTTGATAGATGCAAAGCTGGAAATCTTTTTTAAAAAATTATGCCCATTATTTACGCATCGAACGCGGTATGTCAGAAAATACCATGCAAAGCTATTTGTTTGATTTGCAAAAAATAACCAACTATTTGGAGGAGTTTTCTATTGTTGTTTCTCCTATGGAAATTTCGGAGGATGAAATCAAAAACTTTGTGTACCATTTATCCAAAAAAGTCAGTGCCAGAACTCAAGCAAGAGTCATTTCAGGTTTAAAGAGTTTTTTTCAATATTTAATGGTAGAGGATTATCGAAAAGATTTTCCGATGGAGTTGATAGAAACTCCTAAACTAGGCAGAAAACTCCCGGATACCTTAAGTTTAGAGGAAATCAATCAATTGATTGCTGCCATTGATTTGAGTAAAGAAGGAGGCGAACGAAACAAAGCCATGCTTGAAACTTTATATGGTTGTGGTTTACGTGTTTCAGAGCTAGTGGAACTCAAAATATCTGATTTGTTTTTCGAGGAAGGCTTTATAAAAGTCACCGGAAAAGGAAACAAACAACGCTTTGTTCCGATGAGCGATTACACCATAAAAGTGATATTAGGGTACCAATCCCAAGTTAGGGTGCATCAACCCATTCAAAAAGGGTTTGAAGATATTTTGTTTTTGAACAGAAGAGGTAAAAAATTAACCCGAGCCATGGTATTTACTGTCATTAAGCAATTGGCAGAAAAAATAGGCTTGCACAAAAACATTAGCCCACATACCTTCCGACATTCTTTTGCAACACATTTATTAGAAAATGGAGCCGATTTAAGAGCCATTCAAATGATGTTAGGTCACGAATCCATTACCACTACCGAGGTTTATGTACATTTAGATCGTTCGCATTTGAATAAAGTGATGCTGCAATTTCATCCGAGAGCTTAATTTTTAGTTTAAAGTTCATGGTTCAATGTTTAAAGTTTTTGAATTTGTTAAACTTTACAACAAAAACTAATCCTTATGAAGTTCATTTCGTTGGTTTAAATAACATTAAACTTGAAACCTTAAACTTGAAACATAAAAAATAAGCCGTTTCACTTTCGAAACGGCTTATTTTTTATAAGTGTATCACTTCTCCGTAAGCTTCTGCAACGGCTTCCATTACCGCTTCGCTCATGGTTGGGTGAGGGTGGACTGCTTTCAAGATTTCGTGTCCGGTAGTTTCTAATTTTCTGGCAACTACTGCTTCTGCAATCATATCGGTTACACCTGCTCCAATCATGTGGCAACCTAACCATTCGCCATATTTGGCATCAAAAATCACTTTTACAAAACCATCCGATGCTCCAGCAGCTTTTGCTTTACCAGAGGCAGAAAATGGGAATTTACCCACTTTAATTTCGTATCCTTTTTCTTTGGCTTGTTTTTCGGTTAATCCAACCGATGCAATTTCTGGTGTAGCATACGTACAACCTGGGATATTTCCGTAATCCAAAGGTTCTACATGCATTCCAGCAATCTTTTCTACACACAAAATTCCTTCTGCCGAAGCAACGTGTGCCAATGCTTGACCCGGAGTAACATCTCCAATAGCATAATAACCCGGAATGTTGGTTTGGTAATAGGCATTCACTAGGATTTTATCTCTATCTGTAGCTATACCAACTTCTTCTAATCCAATATTTTCGATATTGGTTTTGATTCCTACAGCCGAAAGTAAAATATCTGCTTCCAACACTTCTTCGCCTTTGGCTGTTTTTACAAAAGCTTTTACGCCATTTCCGGAAGTATCTACTTTTTCTACCGAAGCATTGGTCATGATGTTGATTCCAGCTTTTTTCAACGAGCGTTCAAATTGCTTTGAAACGTCTTCATCTTCAACAGGAACAATATTTGGCATGAATTCTACAATGGTAACCTCTGTACCCATGGCATTGTAAAAACTAGCAAATTCAACACCAATGGCACCTGAACCAACCACAATCATTTTTTTAGGTTGTTGTTCTAATGTCATTGCCTGACGGTATCCAATTACTTTTTTACCATCTTGAGGTAAGTTTGGCAATTCTCTTGATCTTGCTCCAGTAGCAATAATAATATGATCCGCTTCGTATAAAGTAACTTTTCCGTCAGCAGCAGTAACTTCAACCTTTTTACCAGGTTTTACTTTGCCGTAGCCTTCAATAACTTCAATTTTGTTTTTCTTCATCAAAAACTGCACACCTTTGCTCATGCCTTCTGCCACACCTCGACTTCTTTTGATTACTGCTGAAAAATCTTTGTCAAATTCTTTCACCACCAATCCGTAATCTGATGCGTGTTTTAGGTAGTCAAATACTTGTGCAGATTTTAACAATGCTTTGGTTGGAATACATCCCCAATTTAAGCAAACTCCACCCAAACTTTCTTTTTCAATTACAGCAACTTTAAAGCCTAATTGTGAAGCTCTGATAGCTGTAACATAACCACCAGGTCCACTTCCTAAAACGATGACATCAAATTTCATATCTAAATTTTTTTGAACGATGCGAATTTACACAATTATTCATGGAGTAAAAAACAGATTTGAAATTACTATTCTATTTTTTACTTCAAAAATAATAACGAGGAAAAAAATTAAAGAATCTTTTTAAAGATGTAAATGGAAAGATTGTGAAAACTAATTCGAAATCTTCTTCAATGCATTTTTTTGGACAATTTTAATTTTTTTGCCATCTAAAGAAATCCAGCCATTTTTGTTGAATTCAGAAAGTAATCTTATACAACTTTCCGTAGCTGTACCAATCATACCGGCTAATTCTTCCCTTGAAAGTTGGATGTGTAAAGAGCCATCTGTTTGGGTGCCAAAGGTATCTTCTAAATAAAGTAAGGTTTCTGCAAGCCTTTCTTTCACCGTTTTTTGGGCCATAGAAACCATGTGGTCGTCAGAATCTTTTAAATCTCCACAAATGGTTCGCATCATGTTCATAGAAAACTGATTGTTTTTTTGGAAAAACTCCATAATTTCTGTCTTTGGAATAAAACAAACTTCCATGTCCTCTAAAGCAACCGCAGAAAGGTTGGCTTTTTCTTCACTAATCAAAGATCGCTGGCCTAAAAGTTCCCCGGGTTTCACCAATTTCACAATTTGGTCTTTGCCATTGGAGCTTAATTTGGTCATTTTACAAACTCCTTCTTTAACACAATAAACCCCATTTAATAAGTTTCCTTCTTCAAAAATGGGTTCTCCTTTTTTAACGGTATAAGAGGTTTTGCAATTAGCAATTTTAATCAACTCGTCTTTGTTGAGAGCCTTTAGCGAACTAAATTCTCTCACTATACATTGTTCACATTTGCTCATGATGTGATAGGTTTGTAATATCTAACAAAATTAGGCAAATAGATTATCAAAAGCAATATTTAAAATACAACAAGTGTTAAATTTTTAAGGAAAGTATGCCAACTGACAAAAGTCATGTTTTGGTTCGTTGCTTAATTGCAATTTTGCGACAGGTAATTGAGCAAATATGAAGGAAATAGTTCCTTGTTATCATTGTGGGAAAGAGGTTTCTCCCAAGGATACCATACTTTTTGACGAAAAAGACTTTTGTTGCAGAGGCTGTCAAACAGTATATGAAATTTTTCAACAAAACGATTTGGGGTGTTATTACGATTACGCCACAACTCCCGGAATTACACCTCCGGAAATCCAGGGGAAATATGATTTTTTAGAACATGAAGAGATTATTAGCAAACTACTCGAATTTCAAGAAGCTCAACTACATGTGGTTTCATGGCACATACCTGCTATACATTGTAGCTCGTGCATTTGGATTCTGGAAAATTTACAAAAGTTAAATTCGGGAGTTATTGCTTCGCAAGTAAATTTTCCGCAAAAGAAAATTAGAATTACTTACCATCCAGAGCAAACCAACTTAAAACAGTTGGCTTATTTGCTTAGTAGCATTGGATATGAGCCATACATTAGTTTAGAGAATTTAGAAAAACCAAAAACGCATATTCCGAGAGAATTGCTCTACAAAATTGGTGTAGCATTTTTTAGTTTTGGCAACATCATGTTGTTGTCGTTTCCTGAATATTTTGAAGTAAACGAATTTTGGATCAATCAATACAAAGGGTTTTTCCGTTGGCTGATTTTTGGATTATCGCTGCCACCCTTTATTTACAGTGCTTCCGGATATTATATTTCTGCCTACAAAAGCATCAAATCGGGGTTTTTGAATATTGATGTCCCCATTGCCTTGGGTATAGTGGTGATGTTTGTTCGGAGTACTCTGGAAATTATTATGGATTGGGGGCAAGGTTTTTTTGATAGTATGACCGGGCTTATCTTTTTTATGTTACTTGGTAAGTTATTTCAGCAAAAAACATATGAGTTTTTATCGTTTGAACGTGATTACAAATCGTATTTCCCGGTAGCGGTCTCTAAAATTCAGCCTGATTTTACCAAAGTAGCGATTCCGATTTACGAAATCAAACAAGGGGATCGATTATTTCTTCGCAACCAAGAATTACTTCCGGTAGATGCCATATTAATTTCGGAAGAAGCCAATATCGACTACAGTTTTGTGACCGGAGAAGCAGAGCCAACGAACAAAAAAAGTGGTGACAAGTGTTTTGCAGGTGGAAAAATTATTGGCAAACCTGTAGAAGTAGAAGTTTTGCTTTCGGTAGAGCAAAGTTACCTAACCCAATTATGGAGTAACGAAGTTTTTCAGAAAAAACAAGAAGAAACCTATCAAACTATTACCAATCAAGTCAGCAAGTATTTTACTCCAGCTTTATTATTCATAGCTTTTGCAGGATTGTTTTATTGGCTAACCATAGACACACTAATTGCATTTAATGTGTTTACTGCGGTGTTAATTGTAGCTTGTCCGTGTGCATTAGCTCTTACAGCACCCTTTACTTTAGGCAATGCTTTGCGAATTTTAGGTAGAAAAAAAATGTACCTTAAAAATGCTCAAGTCATTGAAAATTTGGCAAAAATCAAAAGAGTAGTATTAGACAAAACAGGAACCATTACCACAGCTAAGAAAAGAAATATAGAGATTCATGGAAACTTTACGGAAATAGAAAAAGAAGAGTTAGCAGCAGTTTTTTCGGCATCCAACCATCCATTAAGCAGACAAATTGCTGAGGAAATTACAACAAGTTCTCAGGTAAGTTTAGAAAAATTTATAGAAGAAACTGGGAAAGGGGTAGAGGCTACCATTCATCAAAATACCTACCGAATTGGTTCGGCTAATTGGGTAGAAAGCATTTCAGAGCAAAATAGTTTGCAAACCGAAGTGCATGTAAGTAAAAACGGCACCTATCTTGGAAAGTTTGTTTTTCATAACCAATACCGCGAAAATTTAAAGGAAGTATTAGATCAATTACATCAAAATTATGGGTTGGCCATTTTATCAGGGGATAATGAAGGAGAAAAAGTTGCCTTAACATCTTTTCTTCCACCAAATACTCCTATGTATTTTAACCAAAAACCAGAACAAAAATTGGAGAAAATCAAAGAGTGGCAACAAACAGAAAACGTTTTGATGATAGGAGACGGTTTGAATGATGCCGGAGCATTGGCACAAAGCAATGTGGGGATTGCCATTTCGGAAGATGTTAACGTATTTTCTCCTGCTTGCGATGCCATTGTAGATGCCTCCAAATTTGAAGAGCTTCCAGCACTACTTCGCTATGCCAAAAAAGCCATGAAAACTATTTATACAAGTTTTACGGTTTCGTTGTTGTATAATATGGTTGGTTTGAGCTTTGCTTTGGCAGGAACCCTATCACCATTAGTAGCAGCCATCATCATGCCATTAAGCACGATTACCATTGTGAGTTTGGTAACCTTGATGACAAATTACTACGCATGGAAAATTTTTAAACAAAATTAAGGCAACTGACAAATGTCATGTTTTAAAAAATGTGCACCATTTACTTTTGTTAACGTATTCTTAAGGTATGAGCGTAATATACATTTTAATTTCTGTGAGCATTATTGTGGCCTTATTGTTCTTGTGGGCTTTTATTCAAGCCATCAAATCAGGCCAATATGATGATGATTACACACCTTCTGTTCGTATGTTATTTGACAACGAACTGAAAAAAGAAACTGCTGAAATAGAAAAAACAACCGATCAAAATCAATTATAATTATGGAGAATCAACAATTTTATTACGACAACAAAATTGTAAGGAACTTCCTTTATGCTTCTATTTTATTTGGAGTAGTGGGGATGTTGGTGGGACTCATCGTTGCCTTTCTTTATTTGTTTCCAAATTTAACCGATGGCATTTCGTGGCTTAGTTACGGAAGACTAAGACCATTGCATACCAATGCAGTAATTTTTGCATTTGTAGGGAACGCTATTTTTGCTGGGGTTTATTATTCCATGCAACGTTTGCTTAAAACCCGAATGTTTAGCGATGTGTTATCGCAAATCAATTTTTGGGGCTGGCAATTAATCATTGTTGCAGCAGCCTTATCTTTACCACTTGGTTTTACTTCAGGTAAAGAGTATGCAGAATTAGAATGGCCAATTGATATTGCCATAGCTCTTATTTGGGTGGTATTTGGTATCAACATGATTGGAACCATCCTAAAAAGAAGAGAGCGACACATTTATGTAGCTATTTGGTTTTACATAGCCACTTTTGTAACAGTTGCCTTATTGCATATTTTTAATAGCATCGAAATGCCAGTTTCCTGGACAAAGAGTTACTCTGTATATGCAGGGGTACAAGATGCTTTGGTGCAATGGTGGTATGGCCACAATGCTGTGGCATTTTTCTTAACAACTCCGTTTTTAGGTTTGATGTACTATTTTGTGCCAAAAGTAGCTAACCGTCCTGTATATTCTTATCGATTGTCTATCATTCACTTTTGGTCGTTAATTTTTATCTATATCTGGGCAGGTCCGCACCATTTATTGTATTCTACCCTACCTGATTGGGCTCAAAATTTAGGAGTAGTATTTTCGGTAATGTTAATTGCTCCATCTTGGGGAGGGATGATCAACGGTTTGTTAACCCTAAGAGGAGTTTGGGACAAAGTTCGCGTAGATCCGGTACTTAAATTCTTTGTGGTTGGTATTACCGGATATGGAATGGCCACTTTTGAAGGACCAATGTTGTCATTGAAAAATGTAAATGCCATAGCCCATTTTACCGACTGGATTGTTGCTCACGTACACGTTGGAGCTTTGGCTTGGAATGGTTTCATGACATTTGGAATCATTTATTGGTTGATTCCACGTATGACCAAAACTACTTTGTTTTCTACTGGTTTGGCTAATTTCCATTTCTGGATTGGAACCTTAGGAATTATCTTGTATACAGTTCCTATGTATGTGGCTGGGTTTACCCAAGCATCCATGTGGAAGCAATTTAATCCGGATGGAACATTGGTTTATGGAAACTTCTTAGAAACAGTTACTCAAATCATGCCAATGTATTGGATGAGAGCGATTGGAGGAACCTTTTACTTTATCGGAATTTTAGTATTGGTATATAACATCGTTTTAACTGTAAGAAAAGGAGCTGCTGTACAAGACGAGTTGGCAGAAGCACCAGCTTTGGCTGTGATTAGTGGGAAACAATTAAAAGGGGAGTCTTGGCATGGATGGTTAGAAAGAAAACCAGTTTTATTTACCGTGCTTACTACTATTGCTGTAGCCATAGGAGGTATCGTTCAAATAGTACCAATGATTGTAGTAGAATCTAATGTAGAAACCATCGCATCGGTAAAACCTTATACCCCATTGGAATTACAAGGAAGAGATATTTACATTCGTGAGGGATGTAGCAATTGTCACTCTCAAATGATTCGTCCGTTCCGAAGCGAAGTGGAACGTTACGATCCTATCAATAAAAATTACTCACGTTCCGGAGAATATGTTTATGAGCATCCATTTTTATGGGGTTCTAAACGTACCGGTCCGGACTTATTGAGATTAGGTGGAAAATATAACGATAATTGGCATTTCAACCATATGTGGGATCCGCAAAGCACTTCACCAGGTTCTATCATGCCGGGATACAAATGGTTGTTTGACAACAAAGCCATGGACCATAGTTTGATTGAAAAGAAAATGGAAGTCATGGTTAAATTAGGAGTGCCTTATTCCGCAGAAGAAATTGCCAACGCTCGTAAAAGTATTGAAGAGCAATCAGCTTTAATTGAGAAGAATTTGCATGCCGATCCTGATTTTGTTTCTGCATACGAAGAAAGCAAAAAAGCACATGGAGATCAATTTGTTCCGATGAAAGACCGAGAAATTACTGCATTGATTGCTTATTTACAACGTTTAGGAATGGACATGAAAGCACACAAAAACGAACTTTCTTTAAAATAATATGCCATGCTAAAGTTTGTAAAACACAACTTAGAAACCATTGCAGATGTGGAAATTTACCCCATCATCTCCTTGTCTATCTTTTTTACGATATTCATTGCCTACGGCATATATGCATTTACGTACAAAAAAGAAACCATCAACGAATTAAGTAATTTACCTTTTAATGACTAACTAGTTTTTCTTCAGGAAGCATGCTTCCTGAAGAAACCAAAACCTTATACATATGAAAAAAATAATGCCATCCTATGTTAGAGTCCCGCTAATTTTTGCAGTGGTACTTGCAGCCATGGAATATTTTATCGATTCTGGAGAAAAACCAGCTTTTGTAGAATACCCAATGGTAGCTTTGTTTCTAGGAGTCTTTTTGTTTTTATTGGTTGCCATAGAAATTGTGGTAAGTGCAGTAGACAAAGTAACCTATCATTTGTTAACAGACGAACAACGCAAACAATTAGAAGAAGCCCAATCTATTTCGTTTACGGAAAGTGCTTGGTTCCAAAATTGGATGCAGAAATTAACCAAATCAAAAGAAATTGAAGAGGAAAAAGATGTGTTGTTAGACCATGATTACGATGGAATTAAAGAGTTAGACAATGTATTACCTCCGTGGTGGGTATATTTGTTTTATGCTACCATTTTCTTTTCAGTGGTTTATTTGATTCGTTTTCACATTGTAAAAGAGTACAATCAAGATAGTGAGTTTGCCACCGAAATGGCAATTGCTCAAGCTGAAGTTGCCAAATATAAAACCACTGCTCCGGATGTTACCAATGTGGATAATGTAGTGTTGATTACAGATGCAGCAGATTTAGCCAAAGGAAAAGCATTATATGAGTCAAGTTGTGCAGCATGTCACAGAGCAGATGGTGGTGGAGGTATTGGCCCAAACTTAACGGATGACCATTGGATTTTAGGTGGTGGCATTAAAAATGTATTCAACACCATTATGGAAGGTGGTAGAGAAGGGAAAGGGATGGTACCTTGGAAAGCTACCATCAAACCAGCGGATATCCAAAAAATCGCAAGTTATGTGCTCTCTTTAAGAGGTACCAATCCTGCAGAAGCAAAAGCAGCTGAAGGGGATTTGTGGGTAGAGGAAATTACTTCTGCCGAAACCACAGAAGCAGTGAAAGATACTGTTCAACCATAAAAGAAATTAGTCCCCTATCCAAAAATAGGGGACATTTTATCTTCAATTAAAATGAACCAACCAAATCAAAACGAAAGCTTTAGAGATTCCATTGCCACCATCAACAAGCAAGGCAAAAGGGCTTGGTTATTCCCGAAAAAGCCCAAAGGATATTTTTACGACAAACGTAAAATGCTTAGCTATGCTTTATTGGTGTTTTTGTTGGCAGCTCCATTCATTAAAATCAATGGGAACCAGTTTTTGATGTTTAATGTGTTGGAACGTCGTTTCAATATTTTTAGTTTTCCGTTTTGGCCACAGGATTTTCACTTATTTGTGATTTCTATGATAGTGGGTATCGTGGGATTGGCATTATTTACAGTAGCTTTCGGTAGAATATTTTGCGGTTGGTTGTGTCCGCAAACCATTTTTATGGAGATGGTTTTTAGAAGAATCGAATACTGGATAGATGGCGACAGAGGTGCCCAAATGCGATTAGACAAACAAGCATGGAATGCTGAGAAATGGAGAAAACGCCTTACCAAATGGTTTTTGTTTTTTGTGATTTCGTTTGTCATTGCCAATGTGTTTACAGCCTATTTGGTTAGTAGCGATCAATTGATAAGAATGATAACCGAGGGGCCTATTCAACATTCGGGTACTTTTGTGGCATTACTCATTTTTACTGCAGTTTTTTATTTCATTTTCGCATGGTTCAGAGAGCAAGTTTGCATCATTGCATGTCCGTATGGCAGATTACAAGGGGTGTTGTTGGACAACAAATCTATTGTAGTTGCTTATGACTATGTGAGAGGAGAAAAAGAAGCAGGAAGGGCTAAATTCGACAAAAGAGAAGACAGAAGTACCACCGGAAAAGGCGATTGTATTGATTGTAAACAATGTGTACATGTTTGTCCAACCGGAATTGATATCAGAAACGGTACCCAATTAGAATGTGTGAATTGTACCGCTTGTATAGATGAGTGTGATACTATTATGGAGAGTGTTGGATTACCTAAAGGTTTGATTCGTTACACCAGTGAAGAAGAAATTGCCAAAAAGAAACCTTTCGAGTTTACCTTAAGAATGAAAGGGTATGCAGCAGTTTTGACCATTTTAATTGGAGTGTTAATTGGTATGTTGTTTTTAAGAACACAAGTAGAAGCAACCGTATTGAGATTACCCGGACAATTATTTGAGCACAAAGGAGACATGATAAGTAATGTATACACCTACAAAATTTTAAACAAAACTAATGTGGATTACAATGAGGTGACTTTTCAATTGGTGGCTCCGAAAGGAAAAATCATCTTGGTTGGAAAAAATAAAATTCAAGTACCTGCTCAAAAACTAGCCAAAGGAACTTTGTTTGTTGAAGTACATCCGAAATTTTTAGAAGGCGATAAAACCAAAATTTGGTTGGAAGTGTGGAATGGTGACCAAAAAATTGAAACCACTACCACTAACTTCATGGGGCCAAGAAGTTTTTAGATGGAATGTTTGTAGTTTAAAGAAATGATAGAATAAGTTTTTTTTGAATAAAAGATAACAATAACACCTTTCTCCACTCTCCTTATGAGAGGTCCAGAAATATCGGGATGGGGTGAGGTAAAAAAATAAAAAAATATGAAATTTAATTGGGGAACCGGAGTAGTAATAGCATTTGGATTGTTTATGACTTTCATATTGTACTTTGTAATGAAAGTACAAACCAATAGTGCTTATGACAATGAATTGGTAGAAAAAGACTACTACAAGCAAGAAAAGTTTGTAGATGAAAATATGGCAAAAGAAGCCAATTTAAAATTGTTGCCAAGTCCTGTAGTAATTAAAAAAGTAGAAGAAGGCATTCAAGTGCTATTCCCGGAAGAATTCAACCCCACTGAAATAAAAGGAAAAGTGTCCCTTTACCGACCGTCTAACCAAAAATTAGATTCTGAAATCACCATTTCATTAACTAATTCACATTTGCTCATACCTAAAAGTTCTTTGGTAGGCGGTCTTTGGGACATTATGATTGATTTTGAATACCAAGACAAAGCGTATTTGAAAAAAGAAACGATATATTTTTAATTTGCCAATTTGAAAATGTGCCAATTAATCAAGATAATACATTAAATGCTGATGCTACGACCAGCATCAATTGATACGATAAATGTCTGAACGGGAACAAGCAAAAATTCGTCTCAACCTGAAACTTTGAACTTGAAACTTTTAACTAAAAAAAATGCTATTAACCGCTCTCCTTTTTGGCCTATTAAGTAGTTTCCATTGTTTGGGAATGTGCGGTCCTATTGCCTTAATGTTGCCTGTAACAAGAGATAATCCAGCCAAAAAAACAGGCCAAATTATACTATATCATTTAGGCAGGATAAGTAGTTACGCTTCCTTAGGACTAATTTTTGGGCTATTGGGAAAAGGGTTTGTCATAGCCGGAATGCAACAACAAATTTCGTTATTTGCCGGAATTATCATGTTGGTTTTGGTTTTAATTCCTGAAAAAAAACTCTTTGCATTTACTTTATTAAAACCGATAGGAAAGTTGTTTCAGATGGTAAAGAATCATTTGGGCATGCAATTCAAACGCAAAACTACCGATGCTTTTTTTAGTATGGGAGTTTTTAATGGTTTTTTACCCTGCGGCTTGGTTTATATGGCTTTGTTTGGTGCTTTAACCATGTCAAATACTTCAGAAAGTATCTTATATATGATATTATTTGGCATCGGAACCATTCCGGTAATGAGCAGCATTACCTTAATATCGGGATTTTTATCAGCCAGCATGCAACAAAAAATCCAAAAAATAGTACCTATTCTATTGGTAATTTTAGCTAGTCTTTTCATTTTGCGTGGACTAGGTCTCAACATTCCATTGGTGTCTCCATCCAACTTAAATTTGATGGTACAAGCAGAAGCAGATTGCCATTAATTTTTTTTGAAATATTCTGTATTCCTGATATTTATCAGTTAAAAAGTGCGTGGAAGTTCAGAAATTTGAGAGAACTTTAAAACACATATCATGGATACTTTTGATATGCAACACGTGAAAAATGTTGCTTTACTCGGACATACCGGCTCTGGTAAAACTACCTTGTTAGAAGCGATGTTGTGGGAATCTGGTATCCTCTCTCGTAGGGGAACTGTAGAAGACCATAACACGGTTGGTGATGCCAACGAAATGGAACAGGAAAAAGGAAAAACACTCTTTTCCAAAGTCATCAATACCAAATGGAGAGGGTACAAAATTAATTTTATCGATACTCCCGGATCGGATGATTTGGCAGGAGAAATAGTTACTTCAATGAAAGTAGCCGATTGTGGTTTGTTATTGCTCAATGCCAAAATGGGAGTAGAAGTGCTAAGCGATATCGTTTGGCAATATGCAGAAGATTTTGAGTTGCCACTGATTTTAGCAGTCAACCAGCTCGATCATGAACAAGCCGATTTTGATAAAACAGTGGCAGAAGCCAAAAACCATTTTGGCAACCAAGTAGTGGTAGTGCAATATCCTGTAAACCAAGGGCCAAACTTTAATGGTATTGTAGATGTGTTGCATATGGTGTATTACCAATTCCCAGCTAATGGAGGCAAGCCAGAAAAATTACCCATACCAGATACAGAAAAAGAAAAAGCAGAAGAGTTACATCGGATTTTGGTGGAAACCATTGCTGCAAATCAAGAAGATTTGATGGAGTTATATTTTGAAAATGGCACCCTAACCGAAGAACAAATGAAAAGTGGGTTGCACCTTTCATTGGTGAAACATGAAATTTTTCCTGTTTTTTGTGTTTCTGCAAAAAACAACATGGGTACCGGTAGATTGATGGGATTTATTGACCATATTGCACCCTCTGCCTTTGAAAGACCTAAAAAGAGAACGGTAAATGGAGATACCATTGTTTGCTCAGATCAAGGACCAACGGTTTTGTTTGTGTTTAAAACCTTATCAGAAGCACATGTTGGAGAGTTGAGTTTTTTTAAAGTAATCTCCGGAAAAGTAAAAGTTGGTGATGAATTGGTAAATGAAAATACCGGGCAAATGGAACGAATTGCCCAATTGTATGAAATGCAAGGCAACAAAAAAACAGCTGTGAATGAATTGGTAGCTGGAGATATTGGAGCCACACAAAAATTAAAAAACACCCACACCAATAATACATTACATACCAAAGAATTTCCGGTACAGTTAAGAGCCATCTCATTTCCAACTCCTATTTATTCGGTAGCTGTTGAAGGTTTGATAAAAGGGGAAGAAGACAAATTAGCCAATGCCTTACATCAATTGGCAGAGGAAGATGCTTCTGTAAAAATTGAAGTGCATCCGGAGTTAAAACAAACCATCATCCATGCCATGGGTGAATTGCATTTGCAAGTATTGCAATGGAAGTTAGAGCATTATCGGAATTTAAAAGTTGCTTTCTATCCACCTAAAATTGCATATCGCGAAACTATTCGACAAGTAGCAGAAACAACCTATCGACATAAAAAACAAACTGGTGGTGCCGGACAGTTTGCCGAGGTTTTGATGAGAATTGAACCGTGGGAAGAAGGTATGCCCGAACCAATTGGTGTACCAATCAGAGGAAAAGACACCATTGCTTTGCCATGGGGAGGGAAATTGATGTATTACAATTGTGTGGTTGGAGGAGCTATTGACCAACGTTTTCACGCATCCATACAAAAAGGGGTTTTAGAAAAAATGGAAAACGGACCACTTTCCGGAAGTTTTGTAAGAGATGTACGAGTAATGGTATTAGATGGTAAAATGCATGCGGTTGACAGCAACGATTTGGCTTTTAAAACTGCTGGGATGATGGCATTTAAAGAGTGTTTTTTACAAGCCAAACCACAATTGCTAGAACCATGGAATGCTTTAAAAATTACCACTCCCGAAGAAATGACCGGAACCATCATGGGTACATTATCTTCTTACAGAGCAGTAGTGGAAGGCATGGAAAGCAAAGGACATTTTAGCGTAATCCAAGCTACGATTCCGGAAGTAAACCAAATGGACTTTTTAAAAGAAGTGAAATCGTTAACACAAGGTAGAGCCAAAATAGAAGCTACATTTCATCATTATGATGTAGTTCCGTATGAAATAGAGCAAAAATTGCTCCACGAAATCAAGGAGGTTGCAACAACTGCTTGATGTGTTTTATTGGTTGGAAAAGCCACCTTTGGGTGGCTTTTCTGTTTTACATCCTTACCAAATAAGCCAAAACAAAAGAAGCAATAGGGCAAGTAACACCAACGAAATACCAATTAGTTTTTGCTCTTCCTTTTTGCGAATTTCCAATTGTGTAGCAATCTTTTTTTGTGCTTCTTTGGTAAATTCAAGCTCATCAAAAGTAAAGCCATTGTTCTCTTTTCTTGCTTCTTTTTGAATCCATTCTTTACGGATTTCGCTTTGTCTTTTTCTATTGCCCAACAAAGCTTTGTTGTTTTTTAATGCAGTGATGGCACCTGCAACACTCCCTCCAAATCCCATAAGCAATTGTTTTAATGGTGATACGTACAAAAAAGAGGAATTGTTACAAAACTTGTTAAAATTAACATAAATACTTTCAATACCGATAGCTTTACTATTAATTTTGTTTGCCTTTATTGCAATTATGGAACAATTGTTAACCAATCTCAGATTTCAAATTCATCCGAATTTATTTTTAAAAGATCCGGAATCTTCCGAACTCGGAAAAAACATCGTTAAAAAAAGTATCGAATTAATTGACGAACAAGGATTTGAAAGTTTTACCTTTAAAAAATTAGGACAACAAATTGAATCGAACGAAAGTTCGGTGTATCGCTATTTTGAAAACAAGCATAAGTTGTTGTTGTATTTGAGTTCTTGGTTTTGGGGCTGGAAAGAATACCAATTGGTGTTTGAAACCAATAGCATGCCTGACCCAAAAGACAGATTGTTAAAAGCTATTGAGGTAATTACACAAGAAGTAAAAGAGGATTTTCGTTTCGCTTTTGTAGATGAAACTGCTTTGTTTAGAATCATGATTTCTGAATTTTCTAAATCGTATTTAACCAAAGAGGTGGATACAGAAAATAAAGAAGGTTTTTTTGAATTATACAAAGGAATACACTTTAGGTTATCAGAGTTAATTTTACTTTGTAATCCAGAGTATGCTTTTGCAAAAAGTTTGGCATCTTCTATCATAGAAGGAAGTTTACAACAACATTATTTTCGCTTGCATTTTACTTCATTAACCGATTGTGAAAAGGGTGCAGCACCAACAGAATTTTACCAAAAATTAGCTATTGACGTTTTAAAACTATAACCTCCAATGAAGGAAAAAATTACACCATTCAAGCGTTTAATCAAACTACTTAGTTTAGATAAAAAAGATTTGTACCAAATCTTGTTCTACTCTATTTTTTACGGATTTGTGAGTTTATCGCTACCCCTAGGTATCCAATCCATTATTAATTTAATTCAAGGAGGTAGAGTAAGTTTATCGTGGATTGTGCTGGTTTTAGTAGTAGTAATAGGGGTTATCTTTTTGGGGATACTTCAAATTTTACAATTGAGGATTACGGAAAACATCCAACAAAAAATATTCATCCGTTCCTCATTTGAGTTTGCCTATCGCTTTCCTAAATTCAAGTTTCATTCCTATTACAATGATCATTTACCAGAGTTAGCCAATCGCTTTTTTGATACCATTGGTACCCAAAAAGGAGTTTCAAAATTAATATTAGATTATTCTAGTGCATTTTTGCAAATCATTTTCGGGTTAATATTGCTCTCTTTATACCACCCGTTCTTTATTTTATTCGGTTTCTTTTTGTTTATTTTATTGTATTTGATTTTTAGATTTTCTTTTGACAAAGGATTAGAAACCAGCTTAAAAGAGTCGAAATTCAAATATAAAGTAGCCAATTGGTTGCAAGAAATTGCTCATAACCATGTAACCTTCAAAAACAACTCTAAGCATGAATTTGCATTACAACGAAACGATTATTTAACCGATAAATATTTGTATCATAGGGAAAGTCATTTTAAAGTGTTGGTAAACCAATACAAGCAAATGATTGCTTTTAAAGTGATTTTAACTGCTGGTTTGTTGTTGGTAGGAGGTTTTTTAGTAATTAATCAGCAAATGAACATCGGACAGTTTGTGGCAGCTGAAATTATCATTTTGTTGGTGATTAATTCGGTGGAGAAAATCATTTTGGGAATTGAAACATTGTATGATGTATTAACTTCTATAGAAAAAATTGGTTTGGTTACCGATTTGGAAATGGAGGAGGAATCTACCCATCAACCAACCAAAGATTGCTTTTATAAAATTCAATTAGAGTTAGAAAATATTGCTTTCAAATTTCCTGATAGCAAGGAAGACATTCTTAAAAATATCCATCTTACCGTGAAGCCCGGAGAAAAAATATTTTTAGATGGAGTAAACGGCTCAGGTAAAACCACTTTGCTAAGAATCATAGGAGGTTTAATGCAGCCATCTAAGGGGTTGTTTTATGTAAATGACGATAGTTTGCGAAAGTTAGATTTAGATGCGTATCGTTGCCAAATAGGAATGGTTACTTCCGGACAAGCATTGTTTCATGGGACAATTCTAGAAAACATCACATTAAATGATCCGGAGATTAGCAATGAAAGAGTGAAGGAAATGATACAAGTTTTGCATTTAAAAGATTTCATCAAAGCCCATCCAAATGGCTTAGATGCACAAGTTTTCCCGGATGGGAAATTGGTGCCAAGCTCTGTTGCACAAAAAATTATCTTGGCTAGAGTGTTGATTAAAAATCCAAAAATTTTGATTTTAGAAGAACCAATGGATCATTTAGATACCCAACAAGAAATGGAAATTATCGATTATTTAACCGATGCCAAACATCCTTGGACATTGTTGGTAACTTCCAGAAATAATTATTGGAAGCAAAAATCGCAACGACAAATCATTTTAGAAAAAGGAACCATAGTAGCAGATATTAAAAACAAGTAATTATGTTGAATATTTCACCTAACAAAGTAACTGGTAGAATAGATTCTAACAAATACAAAACTTTTAAAAAGTTAGAAACTACCGACATCAATTACACTACCAAAAAAGTATTTTTTGGATTTTTAATTTTGGTTTTGGTATTTATGTTTGTACCATGGACCCAAAATGTGCACGGAAGTGGGTTTGTAACCACACTTTCTCCAGAAGAACGTCCGCAAACCATACACACTGCCATTGCTGGTAGAATAGAAAAATGGTATGTAAACGAAGGAGATTATGTGCAAAAAGGAGATACCATTTTATTTATTTCGGAAATTAAGGAAGATTATTTGGACCCTAATTTGGTGCAAAACACACAACGTCAGGTAGATGCAAAAAAATTATCTGGTACTTCTTATGCAGACAAAGCAATTACTTTAGCCGGACAAATTGTTGCCTTGCAAACCGAACAAAGATTAAAATTAGAGCAGGCTCGTAATAAAATAGAACAATCGCAATTAAAAGTCAAGTCAGATAGCATGGATTTGGTGGCAGTAAGAACACAATTAAAAATTGCGCAAACCCAATACGACCGTTCTTTACAATTAAATAAAGAAGGCTTAAAGCCTGTGACAGATTTAGAGGATAAACGATTGAAGTTGCAAGATGCAGAAGCCAAAATCATCACCCAACAAAACAAATTTTTGGGTTCTAAAAATGAGTTGATCAATGCCAAAGTGGAAATCAATCGAATCCAGGCAGAATATGCAGATAAAATTGCCAAGGCAAATTCAGATCGTTTGAGTGCTATGAGTTCGCAATATGATACCGATGCCCAAGTAAATAAATTGGAAAACCAATACAACAATTATAAAATCAGAAATGAGTTGTATTACATTAAAGCTCCACAAAGCGGGTATGTAAACCGTGCCTTGCAATCGGGTTTAGGAGAAACTATCAAAGAGGGAACAGCTATTGTTAGCATCATGCCTTCCAAGTATCAAATTGCCGTAGAAACCTACGTAGAGCCAATAGATTTGCCTTTAATTCACAAAGGAGAAAAAATCAGAATTTGGTTTGACGGTTGGCCAAGTATTGTGTTTAGCGGATGGCCAAATATGAGCTATGGTACTTTTGGAGGAAGAATATTTGCTGTGGAAAACTTTATCAGTTCAAATGGGAAATACAGAGTGTTAATTGAACCCGATCCGGAAGAAGAACCTTGGCCAAAAGAATTAAGCATAGGAGCAGGTGCAAATACTTTTGCCTTATTGGAAAATGTTCCTATTTGGTTTGAAATTTGGCGAAACCTAAACGGGTTCCCACCAAACTTTTACCAACCTAATGGCAAAGATGCCAAAGCTGATAAAAAATAATGCAAAGCACATATATGAGATATTTAGTTATCCTATTTTCAATATTCATTTCCACCACAACCGGAAATTGGTTAATGGCACAAAACACGTTGCCTGCCAATTCCGAAGTATTGACTTTAGAAACGTATTTGGGCTTTGTAAAAAGGTTTCACCCGGTGGTAAAACAAGCAAATTTGCAGTTAACTGCTGCACAAGCAGAAATTATGCAAGCTCGAGGTGGTTTTGATCCTAAAATTGAAATAGATTACCAAAAAAAGCGATTTAAGGATTCCGAATATTTTGACATTTTAAATAGCACCTTTAAAATCCCGACTTGGTATGGGGTGGAAATCAAAGCGGCTTTTGACAAAATGGACGGGGTGTTTTTAAATCCGGAAAATACAGTTCCTAATGCTGGATTGGCTACTTTAGGAATTCAAGTGCCAATCGGACAAGGATTGTTTATCAACAAAAGAATGGCTGACTTGCGAAAAGCAAAATTTTTTGCCAACCAAACCAAGGCAGAAAGAGATTTAGAAGTTGCAGCAATTTTATACGATGCCATGGTGGCTTATTTGGATTGGCAAAGAGCTTTTCAGGAAGTAGAAGTATATGATTTTTTTCTGAAGAATGCAGAAGTTCGCTTTAAAGGAATCAAAGACCTTATTCAAGCAGGAGATAGGCCAGCAATTGATAGTGTGGAAACAAAAATTATTTTGCGAAACAGAGAATTATCAATGGAACAATCCTTTCTGAAATTTCGCAAAGCTACTTTAGAACTTTCTAACTTTTTATGGTTAGAAAACGATATTCCGTTAGAGTTGCAGGATAATTTGGTGCCGGAAAACACCGAAGAGCAAACGCTAATCAATGTCATTATAGCCGGTGATAGCAGTTTAAATGTCAACATTGCCCAACATCCAAAAATAATTGCCATACAAAATAAAGTGGATATTTTAAAGGTGGATAGAAGATTAAAAGGGGACATGCTAAAACCTCGTTTAGATTTGCAATACAACTATATTTCTGAACCGGTTTTGATGGACCAATGGAATACCAATAATTATAAAATTGGAGCAAATTTTACCTTTCCGTTGTTTTTAAGAAAAGAAAGAGGAGCCTATAAATTAGCCAAATTAAAAGTACAAGATGCCGAATGGCAATTGGATGTAGAACAGTTACAATTAAAAAACAAAATTGATTACCAAAATCAAGAAGTGGTTTCGTTAAAAAAGCAGTTGCGAATTGCAAACGATTTGGTGCAAGACAACCAAACGATGTTAGAATCAGAGGAACGATTGTTCTTTTTTGGAGAAAGTTCCATCTTTTTAATCAATACTCGTGAGAATAGTTTGATCAATGCCAATTTGCAGAAAATTCGAGTTCGCTACGATTATTTAGAAAGCAATGCAGAGCTGTTTAAAATATTGGCTAGGGTAGAGGATTAACCAATTAATAAAAATATTTTCCATATTTGCGTGTCATGCTGAACTTGGTTCAGCATCTCCCAATTATTAGGCTAACTCATGATAAAACAAAAAGAGGATGTTTAGAAAACTCAATTTTTGTCAAGCTTAACTCGTTTACTTCGACCGTTCACCGATATAGCGGTTGGGGGCAGTTTCTTAATAAAACTAAAAAACCAACTAAAAAGTTGGTTTTTTTATGGGTAAACTTCAGACTTACTGTTTCTCCATTTTGTGAATGGAAATGGTTAATTCCGATTGACCTTCAGTAAAGTCCAAATGAATTTGATCGCCTTCTTCTAATTTAGAGTTCACAATTTCTTCCGCCATGGCATCTTCTACATATTTTTGGATGGCTCTTTTTAAAGGTCTGGCACCAAACTGTTTGTCAAAACCTTTTTCAGCAATAAAATCTCTTGCAGCATCTGAAATTACCAATTCATAACCCAAATCTTTAATTCGAGCCAAAAGCTTATTTAATTCAATTTGAATGATTTGATCAATATGCTCTTTTTCTAATGCATTGAATACGATTACATCGTCTATTCTGTTCAAAAACTCAGGAGCAAATGTTTTTTTCAAGGCATTTTCAACCACACCTTTGGCATGTTCATCAGCTTGTGCCACTTTGGCAGCAGTACCAAAACCAACTCCGGAACCAAAATCTTTCAGTTGTCTCGCACCAACGTTGGAGGTCATGATGATGATAGAGTTTCTGAAATCAATTTTTCTTCCCAAACTATCGGTCAAATAACCATCGTCTAACACTTGCAATAACATGTTGAATACATCCGGGTGTGCTTTTTCAATTTCGTCTAACAACACCACCGCATAAGGTTTTCTTCGTACTTTCTCGGTTAGCTGTCCGCCTTCTTCATAACCCACATAACCAGGAGGTGCACCGATCAATCTTGAGATGGAGAATTTCTCCATGTATTCGCTCATATCAATTCGAATCAACGCTTCTTCTGAATCGAATAATTCTTTGGCCAATACTTTGGCTAATTGTGTTTTTCCAACACCGGTTTGTCCGAGGAAAATAAATGAACCAATCGGACGATTTGGATCTTTTAAACCAGCTCTATTTCGTTGAATAGCTCTTGATATTTTTTGAACTGCTTCTTTTTGTCCGATAACTTTGTTTTCTAAAATATCCGTTAATTTTGACAGTTTGTTCATTTCCGTTTGTGCAATTTTATTCACCGGAATTCCTGTCATCATCGACACCACATCTGCCACATTTTCTTCTGTAACAGTAATGCGATTATTTTTAGATTCTTGTTCCCATTGTTCTTGAGCAATGGCCAATTCTTTTTCTATTTGTTTTTCGTCATCACGCAATTTGGCAGCCTCTTCGTATTTCTGTTTTTTTACCACCGAGGTTTTTAAATCACGAACTTCTTCCAACTTTTTCTCCAAATCTAAAATCTGTTTAGGAACTTCGATGTTGGTGATATGCACTCTCGATCCTGCTTCATCTAAGGCATCAATTGCCTTGTCTGGTAAAAATCGATCGGTCATGTATCTACTTGTTAGTTTCACACAAGCTTCAATAGCTTCCGGAGTAAAAATCACATTGTGGTGGTCTTCATATTTTCCTTTGATGTTATTCAAAATTTGAATAGTTTCCTCCACCGTAGTTGGTTCTACAATGATTTTTTGAAAACGTCTTTCCAATGCACCATCTTTTTCAATGTACTGACGATATTCGTCTAAAGTAGTAGCACCAATACATTGAATTTCTCCTCTTGCCAAAGCTGGTTTAAACATGTTAGATGCATCTAACGAGCCGGTTGCTCCACCTGCACCAACAATGGTGTGGATTTCATCGATAAACAGAATGATGTCGTCATTTTTCTCCAATTCATTCATCACGGCTTTCATTCGCTCTTCAAATTGTCCGCGATATTTGGTGCCTGCAACCAAGCTGGCAAGGTCAAGGGTTACCACACGTTTGCCAAATAAAATTCTGGAAACCTTTTTTTGAACAATTCGCAAAGCCAAACCTTCTGCAATGGCTGATTTTCCAACTCCAGGCTCTCCAATCAACAACGGATTGTTCTTTTTTCTACGACTTAAAATTTGAGAAACACGTTCAATCTCTTTTTCACGACCAACCACTGGGTCTAATTTTCCCAATTCCGCCATTTCGGTTAGGTCTCTTCCAAAATTATCTAAAACAGGTGTTTTAGACTTTTTATTGGTTTTAGATGGCTGGTTAAAATTGCCCTCTTTCATGCCATCCTCATTACCTCCTTCTTCATGGAAAGATTCTGATTTGGGAGTATTTCTGTAAAAATCCTCCTCATTGCTATTGTTAGGAATCATGTTCATATATTGTTCTTTTGCAGTATCGTAATCAATTTTTAGTTTGTTTAACAGCTTGGTAGTTGGGTCGTTTTCATTTCTTAAAATACACAACAACAAATGGGCTGTACTAATGGTAGAACTTTGAAATACTTTGGCTTCTAAAAAGGTGGTTTTTAAAGCTCTTTCCGCTTGACGGGTTAAGTGTAAATTCTTTTTTTCGTTGGTTTCTACCCTATCAGGATTGGAAGGACTCAATTTTTCTACATTTCTGCGTAAATAGTCCAAATCAATATCCAGCTGGTGTAAAATATCTACCGCTTTGCCTTGGCCTTCGCGAAGAATTCCCAACATCAAATGTTCTGTGCCAATAAAATCATGTCCCAATCGCAAAGCCTCTTCTTTGCTGAAAGAAATCACATCTTTAACTCTAGGGGAAAAATTATCATCCATAAAATCAAATTGCTAGTTTTCAGAGAATGGTGTCAAAAATCGCACCAAGATATCTCAAAGTTAAAATTAACCATTATCCTAACAAATGTAAGGACTTCCGACAAAAAATTATTCATACATTTTGTTAATAATTTCTTGCTAAAAGAAGTCAATTGTTTTGAGTAGTTCGTTTAAAAGTGATATTTTAGCGTGTTTGTATAATTAAATAATAGACCAAGAGATATGAGTGATGGATCTAAGTTAATTCCGATCAATATTGAAGATGAAATGAAATCTGCTTACATCGATTATTCGATGTCGGTAATTGTTTCCAGAGCACTTCCGGATGTTCGTGATGGAATGAAACCAGTACACCGAAGAGTTTTATACGGAATGTACGAGTTGGGTGTAATGGCCAACAGAGCACACAAAAAATCAGCTAGAATTGTTGGGGAAGTATTAGGTAAATACCACCCACACGGAGATAGTTCGGTATATGATGCCATGGTTCGTATGGCACAAGAGTGGAGTTTACGTTACTTGTTGGTAGACGGTCAAGGGAACTTTGGTTCGGTGGATGGCGATAGTCCGGCTGCGATGCGTTATACGGAAGCCAGAATGCAAAAGATTTCTGAGGAAATGTTGGCTGACATCGAAAAAGAAACCGTAGATTTTCAATTAAACTTTGACGATACCTTACAAGAGCCAACGGTTTTACCAACTAAAATCCCAAATTTATTGGTGAATGGTGCTTCTGGAATTGCAGTAGGTATGGCAACTAACATGCCACCACATAACTTAACAGAAGTAGTCAATGGCACTTTGGCTTACATTGATAACAACGATATTTCTATCGAAGAATTAATGGAGCATGTAAAAGCTCCAGATTTTCCTACAGCAGGTATTATTTACGGATACGAAGGGGTTAGAGAAGCCTTTAAAACCGGTAGAGGACGAATTGTATTGAGAGGAAAAGCCAATTTTGAAGAAGTTAACGGAAGAGAAGCTATTGTAGTTACAGAAATTCCATACCAAGTTAATAAAGCAGAAATGATCAAAAAGACTGCCGACTTGGTAAACGAAAAGAAATTGGAAGGTATTTACAATATCAGAGATGAGTCCGATAGAAACGGAATGCGTATTGTGTATGAATTGAAAAGAGATGCAGTTCCAAACATCGTGTTAAACTCTCTTTATAAATACACTGCTTTACAGTCTTCTTTTTCGGTAAACAACATTGCATTGGTAAATGGAAGACCGCAAATGTTGAATTTGAAAGACTTGATCCATTATTTTGTGGAGCATCGTCATGAAGTAGTCACCAGAAGAGCTCAGTTTGATTTACGCAAAGCAGAAGAAAGAGCACATATTTTAGAAGGTTTGATTATTGCATCAGATAACATTGATGAGGTGATTAAATTAATTCGTGGATCAAAAGATGGGGAAGAGGCTCGTCAGAAATTAATAGATCGTTTTAGTTTGAGTGAAATTCAAGCAAGAGCGATTGTAGAAATGAGACTTCGTCAGTTAACCGGTTTGGAACAAGACAAGTTAAGAG
The DNA here is from genome assembly GCA_018335925.1 of Flavobacteriales bacterium. GTDB lineage: Bacteria > Bacteroidota > Bacteroidia > Flavobacteriales > Flavobacteriaceae > Flavobacterium. The sequence goes on along the minus strand of JAGXRF010000112.1, from coordinate 67,073 downwards.
CAGAGTACGAAGAAGTAATGAAGTTGATAGCCTATTTGAAAGAATTATTGGCTAGCAAAGAAATGCGAATGAATGTGATTAAAGAGGAATTGGCTGAAGTGAGAGATAAATTCGGTGACGAAAGAAGATCTCAAATCGAGTTCTCTGGAGGTGATATGAGCATTGAAGATTTGATTGCAGACGAAAATGTAGTGATTACTATATCGCATGCAGGATATGTAAAAAGAACACCCTTATCAGAATACAAAACCCAAAACAGAGGTGGTGTAGGTCAAAAAGGAGTAGCAACGAGAGACCAAGATTTCTTGGAACATTTGTTTGTAGCTACCAACCACCAGTACATGTTGTTCTTTACCCAAAAAGGGAAATGTTTCTGGATGCGTGTGTATGAAATTCCGGAAGGAAACAAAACCAGCAAAGGAAGAGCGATTCAAAACTTGATCAATATTGAAAATGACGATAAAGTAAAAGCCTTTATTTGTACAAAAGACTTAAAAGACGAAGAATACATCAATTCACATTATGTGATCATGGCTACCAAAAAAGGAATCGTGAAAAAGACCTTATTAGAGCAATATTCTCGTCCACGCCAAAACGGAATCAATGCCATTACCATACGTGAAGATGACGAATTGTTAGAAGCTAAACTAACCAATGGCTCTTCACAAATTTTGGTGGCAGTTCGTTCAGGTAAATTGGTTCGTTTTGAAGAAAGCAAAACCAGACCAATGGGAAGAAGTGCTTCCGGAGTTCGAGGGATTACTTTAGCCAATGAGCAAGATGAAGTAATTGGCATGGTTTCTGTAAACGACATGACAAGTGAGATTTTGGTAGTTTCCGAAAATGGTTATGGTAAGAGATCTTCATTAGAAGACTACAGAATTACCAACCGTGGAGGAAAAGGCGTAAAAACCTTAAATATTACAGAAAAAACCGGAAACCTTGTGGCAGTAATCAATGTTACGGATGCTGATGATTTGATGATCATAAACAAATCAGGGTTAACCATTCGAATGGAAGTTTCTGACTTGCGTGTCATGGGAAGAGCTACCCAGGGTGTTCGATTGATTAACATCAAAGGGAACGACTCCATCGCTGCAGTAACCAAAGTGATGCGTGAGGATGCTGCAGAGGATGTAGATTTTGAAGAAATTAGTGGAGAAGACGTTACGGATAATACACCAGCAATTGATGACAATTCTGAAGAGTAAACAGAAACTACTGTTTGAAGTTAATTAACAATTTCAAACAGTATTTCTTATAAATTTGTACACATTATAAACAGAAAACACTACGAAATGAAAACAAGATTTTTAAGTTTATTTTTCCTCCTAGCTGCATCATTTGCAGTAGCCCAAAAAGACGAAATTAAAAATTTACAAAAGTCTATTAAAGGAGGAAATCCACAAGAAATAGAAAATGCTATTGCTTCAGCCGAGGCAAGTGTAGCAAATGCTACAGATGATTTTAAAGCTCAATTTTATTTTCATAAATTGGAGGCAAAAATGGCTTTAGTAAACAAAAATATCAATAAAAACAATAATTTATTGGATGCTTCAAATGCATTAGAGACACTTGAAAATACCGAAAAGGCAATGGGTAAAATGAAATATGTTACCCAAGCCAAGCCAATGAAAGAGCAATTAAAAGGTGAGTTAGTAAATGGAGCTATTGCTGATCAAAATGCAAAAAACTACAAAGATGCTGAAATGAAAATATACAAAGCATATTTAATGAGTCCGCAAGACACCTCCTATTTGTATTATGCGGCTCAATTTGCTATTGGGGATAATAACATGAACAAGGCATTGGATCATTTTATTCAATTAAAAAAAATGAAGTTTTCAGATGTTAGAAAAACGTATTTTGCAACAAACAAGGAAACTGGTAAAGAGGAGTCTTTTGACAATGAAGCAATGAGAAACATAAGTATCCAGACTAAAACTCATGAAAAGCCTAGGAATGGGAAATCAGACTCTAAAAGAGGAGAGATTGTTCGAAATATTGCCTTGATTTATTTGCAAAACAAGGAATTGGATAAAGCAAAAGAAGCTTTTAAAGAGGCAAAACAAGCCAATCCTAACGATACTAGTTTATTGATTACAGAAGCTAATATGTATTTAGAATTAAAGGATTATGCTACTTATAAAAGTATCATAAGCTCTATTTTAGCAAATAATCCTAATGATGCGGATTTGTTTTATAATTTGGGAGTAATATCTGCTAATTCAGGTGAATTGGAAGAAGCTGAAAAACATTATATGAAAGCGATAGAAATTAATCCTAAATATGCGAATGCTTATTTGAATTTAGCAGTAGCCAAATTAGACGGAGAAGCAAAAATTGTGGAGCAAATGAATAGTTTAGGAAATAGTGCCGCTGACAACAAAAAGTATGAAGAATTGAAAAAAGTAAGAGAAGGGATTTATAAAGCTGCTATGCCATATTTAGAAAAATACGTTGAATTAGATGGAGAAAATCAAGATGCAATCAAAACATTAATGGGGGTTTATACCGCATTAGATATGACAGACAAATATAAAGAAGCTAAGGCCAAGTTGAAAAACTAAACTATATGGAGGAAATTAAAAGGGAGGTATTAAACCTCCCTTTTTTTATATCAATTTTTTAATCACCCTAAGTCGATGGGTATGACGATTGGTTTCTTGGTTAAAAATACCCAAGTGATCTAAACGGTCAATCCGAACTTGTCCGGAAGCATGTATGATATAGTTGTCTTGCAACAAAATCCCAACATGGATAATTTTTCCATCTTCATTGTCAAAAAAAGCCAAATCACCCGGTTCACTTTCTTCAATAAAACTTAAGGCTTCTCCTTGGTTTGCTTGCTGTGAAGCATCTCTTAATAAGGAATACCCGTTGATTTTGTATACCATTTGTGTAAAACCGGAGCAATCTATTCCAAAAGGAGTCTTTCCTCCCCATAAATAAGGAGCATTGAGGTATTGCATGGCAATTTTTACCAATTGCGATTTGTTATTTAAACCTACTATTTTATTCCCATCAAAATTCCAATCTTTGGTATTCAAGTTTGGCATTTGTAGCCAACCTACTTCTGCACCAATCGGAATTGGGATGGTAGTGTGACTAGTGTTGCTAACAAAATCAATATACTCTGCATTGTAAATAGCTTCTGAATTTTGTAAAGCTTGAAAGTCATTGACAGATATTTCTTGGAATTGTTTTCGATCAATCCAACCTTCATATTGGTCAAATGTAATTTGTATTCGAATCCATTTTTTGGTAGTCTCCAAGATACAAAAGGTGTCTCCAAACAATAGTTGGGTTACCATTTCACTGGCATCCGAAGGTTCTTTTCTTACAGGAACGATGGATAAAATACAAATTCCAAACATAACTTGTGTTATCTGCTGATTACTATGGCAGAAGCACCACCACCTCCATTACAAATAGCAGCTGCACCAATTTTTCCTTGGTTTTGTTTTAACACATGGATAAGTGTAATGATAATTCTAACTCCAGAACAACCTAACGGGTGACCAAGCGAAACGGCTCCTCCATTTACATTCACTTTATCCGGATTTATTCCTAATATTTTTGTATTGGCAATACCTACTACAGAAAAGGCTTCGTTAAATTCAAAATAATCTACTTGATCTAAAGTGATGCCAGCTTTATCTAACGCTTTTGGTAAAGCTTTAGCTGGTGCAGTTGTAAACCATTGTGGTTCATGTGCTGCATCTGCAAAACCATCAATATAGGCTAATATTTCTAAACCAAGTTCTTTTGCTTTACTTTCGCTCATCAATACCACTGCTCCAGCACCATCATTAATGGTAGAGGCATTTGCCGCAGTTACGGTTCCGTCTTTGGTAAAAACCGGATTTAAAGATGGAATTTTATCTAATTTTACATTCGTAAATTCTTCGTCAATATTTACCATGATTGGCTCTCCTCTACGTTGAGGTACTGCAACCGGAACCACTTCGTCATTGAATTTTCCATCAGCCCAAGCTTTGGCACTTTTTTCATAAGAAGCAATGGCAAATGCGTCTTGTTCTTCACGAGATACTTGGTATTCTTTGGCACATAAATCTGCACAAACTCCCATGGCATTTTGGTCATATGCATCGGTTAAACCGTCTTTTTGTAAACCATCAATTAACGTGGTTGGACCAAATTTAACACCATTTCTGAGATGTGTGTAATGTGGAATCATACTCATGTTTTCCATACCACCAGCTACAATAATTTGAGCATCTCCATTGGCAATAGCCTGAGCACCTTGCATTACTGCTTTCATTCCAGAAGCACAAACTTTATTTACGGTGGTACATGGTACTGTGTTTGGAAGTCCGGCTAATAATGCTGCTTGACGGGCAGGAGCTTGGCCAACACCGGCTTGTACTACTTGCCCCATCAGCACTTCGTCAATTAAGGCTGGATTTAAATTTATTTTTTCTAAAGCTCCTTTGATAGCAATCGCTCCTAATTGAGGGGCAGGAATGGTAGATAAACTTCCTAAGAAACTTCCAATAGGAGTTCTAGCGGCAGAAACAATAACAACTTTATGATTCATGAGGTTTGTAAATAAAACGTTTATATTTTTTGCGAATTTACAAAAAACAGACCTTTTTTTGGTTATTTTTCAAAACTTTTGCAATTCAAAAGTACATGTTAGTAGAATATAGAGTTTGTTAAAGAGAGTTGTAATTTCTTTTAATTTTAAAATTAATGATGTCTAGGCTTTTGATAATGAAATCATTGAAAAAAAGTTAAACAATTTTCAAAAAAAAGTAGGGTAAAAGTTTGTAATGTGACTAGGATTCGTATAAATTTGCAGTCTCAAAAATACAAGTTCTTTACTTTATTTCATAGGAGAGGTGCCGGAGTGGTAACGGAGCAGATTGCTAATCTGTCATCGGGTAACCGATGCCAGGGTTCGAATCCCTGTCTCTCCGCACATAATTTTCGGGGTGTAGCGTAGCCCGGTTATCGCGCCTGCTTTGGGAGCAGGAGGCCGCAGGTTCGAATCCTGCCACCCCGACAATCAACATCATAATTCATCTAATGGTTTTTGTTGTTGATTTTTTTTTGCAAACTAAGGTCGCGTAGCTCAGCTGGATAGAGCAACTGCCTTCTAAGCAGTAGGTCATAGGTTCGAATCCTATCGCGATCACCATGTAGAACCAAAAAACAATTTTGGTTTAAATTAGATTAAATTTCAAAATAAATTTTCTAGAAAATCTAGAATTTCCTTTGACTTTAAATCTATATTGCTCACAGATAAGCCCTCAAATAGAGGGTTTTTTGTTTTTTAGGTGCACCAATAAAGAATTATTCTGCATTAATTTATTCCAAATGTTTGCACGTTGTTTGTATTAATACAAAACTAATATTTCAAGTGCTTAACTGCCACTTTAATTAAATTTGGTTCAAAAGATTTATCATTTGGGGTAAAATTTTAATAACTTTTACAATATAGTCAACGTAACTTCACGTTGAATATCTGCCTGTTTATCTTACGAAGTTTCAATTTTTCTGTTATTTTTTGAATTATAATTGTAAAATGTTTACAGTCTAATAACATGGCTATTAACTAACCAAAGTAATTTATTGAAAAGATTGATCATTGTTCAAATAAAAAGTGATCATGACAGTATTTCACAAAGCATTTGAAATTTAAAAAGGCAATCCGATTATTTGATATTTTGATGGATCTCTGATCAAGATGAAAATATTTTGTTGAAATACAAAAACACTGTTATCATAATTCTTCTATTTTATTAACATATAATTTTTTAAAATGTTGATTATTATATTTTAAAACTGGATAAAAAAGTCTTATTAAGTTTAATTTTGTACATATCATCCTTACAAATTATTCAATTATGGAAAAATATGTTATCAAACGCAATGGAGCGTATCGACCTTTTGAACCTTATAAAATCGAACAAGCCCTTGAAAAGGCTTTTATGAGTCAGTCTCAACCGTATTCCATTCAAGTTTTTAAAACTGTCTTAAAAGCTTTGCACGAAAAAGAAACTTGGGCTGTGGAAGAGATACAAGATGTCATTGAAAAAACATTATTTGATTTGGGGTATTTTGCAATAATGAAATCATTTATGTTGTATCGTCATACACGTAAAATGCAGCGTGAACATGTGTTGGGGTTAAACGAAGACACTACTTATGTAGATAGTACACAAACTATCGAAGAATATGTTTCTCAAACCGACTGGAGGATAAATGCTAATGCCAATACTTCCTATTCCAATGCAGGATTGGTGAATAATGTGGCAGGTAAAATCATTGCAAATTATTGGTTGGATCAAGTGTATTCCAAAGAAGAAGGCTATGCCCACCGTAATGGCGACATCCACATTCATGATTTGGACTGTTTGACTGGATATTGTGCTGGGTGGAGCTTACGGGTTTTATTAAACGAAGGTTTTAATGGGGTAAGAGGCAGGGTAGAAAGTCGACCTCCTAATCATTTTCGGGAAGCATTGGGGCAAATGGCTAATTTTTTAGGTATTTTACAAAGTGAGTGGGCAGGAGCTCAGGCTTTTAGTTCATTTGATACCTATCATGCACCTTATGTTTTTAAAGACCAGTTAAGTTTTGAAGAGGTGGTCAAAGCTATCAGAAGTTTTGTGTATAATTTAAATGTGCCTGCTCGCTGGGGACAGTCTCCTTTTACTAATATCACTTTAGATTGGGTGGTGCCTAATGATTTAAAACATCAATCTCCTATGCGTGGAGAACAACATCTTTTTTCGGGAGAACACTCAGCACAATTGCTTCAAAAAATTGCAGAAAGGGGAGTAGATCACCCTGAATCGTTACGGTATGAGCACTTTCAACAAGAAATGAATTGGATCAATAAAGCTTATTATACCGTGATGACCGAAGGAGATGCCAACGGACAACCCTTTACTTTTCCGATTCCAACCGTTAATATTACAGAAGACTTTGATTGGTATGGAGAAAACACCGATTTGCTATTTGAAAATACGGCAAAAATCGGATCATCTTATTTTCAAAATTTCATCGGTAGCCAATATATCTTAGATGTTGATGGAAATCGAGTTGAAAATCCGTTGGCTTACAAACCCAATGCAGTGCGAAGTATGTGTTGTCGTTTACAACTCGATCTCAGAGAATTGCTTAAACGAGGAAATGGTTTATTTGGCAGTGCCGAAATGACCGGAAGTATAGGCGTGGTAACACTCAACATGGCAAGGTTGGGATATTTGTATCAAAACAATAAAGCCGGATTGTATGATAGATTAGATCAATTGATGGAGCTTTCTAAGTCTACTTTAGAAAAAAAACGTGTTTTTATACAGGAAATGTATGACCGAGGACTTTACCCATATACCAAAAGGTATTTACCTCATTTCCGAAACCACTTTTCAACTATTGGAGTTAACGGGATGAATGAAATGATTCTCAATTTTACCCAAGGTCAATGCGACATTACTTCTGAATTTGGTACACAAATGGCTTCTGAGATGTTAGACTACATAAGAGAGCGAATGGTTTCATATCAAGAGCAAACCGGAAATTTATATAACCTCGAAGCCACTCCGGCAGAAGGTACAACCTATCGGTTTGCCAAAGAAGATTACAAACGATATCCGGATATCTTGCAGGCCGGAATGGATGAAAATCGTTATTATACAAACAGTTCGCAACTTCCCGTAGATTATACAGAAGATCCATTTGAAGCCCTGATGATGCAAGACGATTTACAGTGTAAATATACTGGTGGAACGGTACTCCATCTTTATATGAACGAACGTATCAGCAGTCCGGAGGCCTGTCGGAATTTTGTAAAAAAAGTGATTACACATTTTAAATTACCTTATATCACTGTTACCCCAGTATTTAGTGTTTGTCCTGTTCATGGTTACTTAAACGGGGAACACGAATATTGTCCGAAATGTGATGAAGCTTTATTAAAAACCTTAAAAACAGATGCATATGAAAACACAAACCTGTAATCAAAAAGTAGAATTGCTCAATGAAAAACGAACCAAGTGTTTGGTTTACACTCGTGTGATGGGATATCACCGTCCGGTTGAAAGTTTTAATATTGGTAAAAAAGGGGAGCACCGCCAGCGAACCCATTTTCAAGAAAATGCACAATAAGAAATTAGTTCACAGTATTACACCGTTTACCTTATTGGATTATCCTAACCATCCGGCCTGTATTCTATGGTTTGCCGGTTGTAATATGAAATGTTCTTATTGTTATAATCCGGAGATTGTTTTCGGAAAGGGAAAGTATAGCCTTTCCGAAATCAATTTCTTTTTAAAAAGTAGAAAACATCTCTTGGATGGAGTTGTGTTGAGTGGGGGAGAGTGTTTGCTTTATCCTGATGTTATTCCATTGATGAGAGAGCTCAAAGCGATGGGATATTTGATTAAAATTGATACCAATGGAAGTATGCCCATTCGGTTAAAACAATTGATTGAAGTGGGCTTGGTAGATTATGTAGCTTTAGATTTCAAAGCTCCCTTACAAAAAACCCAATGGATAACCCGGGCTGATTTCTATCATTCCTTTTTAGCATGTTTGAATCTATTACAAGAAACTCGCATTCCTTTTGAAGTTCGAACAACGGTGCACTCCAATTTATTGGATGACAAAGATTTGAAACAACAAATTCAAGTCCTTGAACGACACGGGTATTCCGGAAATTATTACATTCAATCTTTTAGAAATGGAGTCAAAACACTCACTGAATTACCTCATTCCGTAAACAGAGATTATTCAGGTCTTTCCACCAAAGCTATTCAGCTCGTTATGCGGTGATGCTACGAACTGCTTTCAATTCTGTTAAAAAAGAATTTAGATGTTCCACTTCAACATGTTCCATTATCACGATTTTATACCAGTCATTTTCCGTTTCGTGTTTTTCAGGAACCAGGTGAAATTTTTTGGCCAATGATTTCGGGATATGAGAAGCCTTTAGGGTAACAATATTCATATATGGTTCTCTGAAGTAAGTAACATGTAGTAGATCTAATTGATGACAAAACCAGTCGGTTCTCATCTGGAGCACTTTTATTTTTTCAAACCATCCATTGGCTCCATAGGTCGTGAGTATCATCCAAACGGCTACGGCATTGGCTCCGGAACGACTTCCACATAGGGTAATGTCCATGCCTTGTACATAAGAAGCTTCGGGGGTCAACACGTATTCAATCCAACCTTTTCGACAGAGAAAAATTCCCGTTCCATAAGGAGCTTGCAGCATTTTATGTGCATCAACCGTTATGGAATGGATATAAGGGTTTCTGAAATCTAATTTGTTATCAGGAGTCAAAAACGGATAAATAAAACCACCGTAAGCCGCATCGACATGCATTTTAAATGACAGCGGATAGCGTTCCAGGACATCCACATACACTTGGGGGTCATCAACAGAGCCAAACATAGTGGTTCCCATATTACAAAAGACTATGATATATTTTTTCCCTTGATTTACGGCCAGTGCTATTAGCTTATCTAAATTGGAAATCTCAATGGCTCTGCTATACTTTTCAACAGGCACTTTAATAAGATCTAGCATGAGCAGGTTGGCACCTTTGGCAATAGAATAATGAGTGTCTTCAGAAGCTAACAGGGCGATCTCTTCAACTTTTGCGTTATGAGTTTTTTGAAAATAATTTCGATACATCCACATGGCTTGAATGTTGGCCTCAGTACCACCGGAAGCAATATAACCATCATATTTACCCGGCTCTGCCTTAAAAATCTCAATAGCTATTAGGTCTAACGCCTCTCGTTCCATGGCATGAGTTCCTTCAAATGCAGATTCTGAGATACCGGTTGTATGACATCCGATGTGATTTGGATTTGAGACAAAGGTTGTTAATACAGGAGCATCTGTGAGAAAGGGAGCATCGCTATAAAAAACTTTCCCATCAAGTTTAGAGGCCGGGTAGCCCAATGTAGCATCATTAGAAAAGTTAACGTTTTTCTTCAAAGCTTTCTGAACCCTCAGAATTTGCTCATCTTTGCTCAGTTTTCTCCAGTTCGTCATGGGGTGAATATTTTTTGCAAAAATCCACAAACCATCACAAATCAAATATGATTATAATCATGTTTTGAAATTTGTATTGAGATTAATTTTGTCAACTAAACACAATATAAGTCAAAGAAGTTATCTTTGAAATAAAAAATCATGTTTTCAAAGACCTGCGAATATGCTATCAGAGCAACCTTAATCATTGCCTCAGAAACCGCTTCGGGAGATCGAATCAGTTTGCGAGAAATAGCCCGTAAAATACATTCTCCGGAATCTTTTACCGCCAAGATTTTACAAAAACTGGCTAAAGATCAAATTGTACTTTCTAATAAGGGAAATGGTGGAGGCTTTTTTGTTTCACGCGATATGCTTCAAAAAATATCTCTGGCAGATATTGTGAAAAGCATTGACGGTCATGCCATTTTTAATGCTTGTAGTTTGGGATTGCATGACTGTTCAGATGATAAACCTTGTCCGTTTCATCATCAATATAAACCTATTAGAGAACAATTAAAACAGGCTTTACACAATACCTCCTTAGAACAATTGGTCTGTGGTGTGGTTGATAAACACACTTTTCTAAAGATTTAAAAAATTTAACACCAAATAAGATAAAAAACTCCTATTTAAAGCATGCATATACAGTATAAAGAAAAAATCAGACAATTAAAAGCCGAGAAGAACGCGGTTATTTTAGCCCATTATTATCAGACGCCTGATATACAAGATGTAGCTGATTTTGTCGGAGACAGTCTCGAGTTATCCCGAAAGGCAGCAGAAACAAATGCTTCTATGATTGTTTTTGCGGGAGTTTATTTTATGGCTGAAACGGCAAAAATACTAAACCCTGACAAGAAAGTTTTAGTGCCTGACCTCCAGGCCGGATGTTCTCTCGCCGACGGATGCCCGCCTGATTCTTTTGCTGCTTTTAAGGCCCAACATCCCAATCATAAAGTAGTGACCTATATCAATTGTAGTGCAGAGATAAAAACCATGAGTGATTATGTATGTACTTCCTCAAATGCGGTAAAAGTCATTCAATCTATTCCTGTTGAACAACCCATCATATTTGCCCCTGATAAAAATCTGGGACGTTATTTGATGCAAGTGACCGGAAGAAAAATGGTATTATGGGAGGGTAGTTGTGTAGTGCATGAAGCTTTTTCATTGAATAAGTTGATTGCTTTATATCAAAAGTATCCACAGGCAGAAATTATAGCTCATCCGGAGTCTGAAACCTCCATTTTAAAAGTAGCCCATTTTATTGGGTCAACTTCTGCATTGATTACCTATGTAAAAAATTCACCGAATTCTAGCTTTATTGTCGCTACGGAGCATGGCATTTTGCATCGTATGCAACAAGAAGTCCCTCATAAAATATTAATACCTGCTCCGTCAAAAGAGGATAACAGTTGTGCTTGTAGTGAATGTGCTTTTATGAAAGTTAACACCCTAAAAAAACTCTATGAGTGTTTATTGCATGAAAGTCCAGAGGTAAGTCTATCTGATGAAGTTGCCCGTTTAGCCAGAGTTCCTATTGAACAAATGCTACAGAACACCTAACAACTGATTATAAATGGGGATTTAGATAAAAATTAAAATTGAACCTATGCAGCACTGTGATGTTTTAATAGCCGGCACCGGAATTGCAGGAATGACTCTTGCGTTAAAACTGATTGAAAAAAGGCCATATTTTAAGATTGTCATGCTCTCAAAAGGCCATCCCTGTGAGACGAATACTTCATTAGCCCAAGGAGGCATTGCGGCTGTGATAGATCGACTGCAAGATAGTTTTGAACAACACATACAAGACACTCTGGTGGCCGGACATTATTTAAACAATGTAGATGTCGTAAATATGGTGGTTCGTCAGGCTCCAGCCAGAATACAGGAATTAATCAAATGGGGAGTGACATTTGATACCCAAAGTGAAGGGACAATCGCCTTGGGTTTGGAGGGAGGGCATAGCCAACCGAGAATTGTTCATGCCAAAGATAAAACGGGAAAACACATTCAAGACGTTTTATGGGAGCGTATTCAGCAATCTCCTCAAATTGAGATCATCGACCATGTTTTGGTTACATCGATTTTGAAATCCTATCAAGAGGACGAACAAGCTATCGGATTATCATTTATTGATAACAGTCATCAGTTGCATCAAAGGTATGCATCACATATAGTTTTGGCCACCGGAGGTTGTGGTCAGGTGTTTACTCATACTTCAAATCCTGTGGCTGCCACAGGTGACGGTATTGCTCTGGCTTTGAAAGCAGGTGTTGATCTAAAGGATATGCATTATATTCAATTTCACCCAACCGCTTTATTCGAACCCAATAAGAGTAATCTTTTTTTAATTTCTGAGGCTTTGAGAGGTTATGGAGCTCATGTGGTAAACGAACAACAAGTACGATTTTTGTTTCAGCATGACATCCGTGGAGAATTAGCTCCAAGGGATATCGTATCACAAGCCATTTTTTCAGAAATACTTCAGACGATTAGCGGTCATGTTTATCTGGATCTCAGACATTTGGATTTTCAAGACTTTCAAGATCACTTTCCTACCATTTGCAATACATTGCACCGGGCAGGGTATCAGCCTCAGAAAGACTTGATTCCTATTGTTCCTGCCGCTCATTATCAATGTGGGGGCATTAAAGTTGACCTATACGGTCGCAGTTCTTTACAAAACTTATATGCCTTGGGGGAATGTGCCCAAACCGGCTTACATGGATCCAATCGTTTGGCTTCCAATTCGCTATTGGAGGCATTGGTTTATGCTCATCAAATTGCAGAGGTTATTTCACAACAAAAAATCCATCAAGCTTCGGTTATATTAAAAAAATCTGCTAAGAAGATATATTTCAATTCAACAGTTATTTGTCCGGTAGTATTGGGGCATTTTAAAAATGAAATAAAACGATTAATGAACTATAAACTTCTTAACGGAAATCTGCAAGAACAACAAACAGTAGTAGACACACTCATGAAGCTTCATCAGGATTTGCTGGAGTGTATGGAATATTATCTACCCTGTAAGCATAGTTATGAATTGGAAAATATGATATTAACAGCTATGGTTATTTTGCAACATGCTCTTTTTCAAGAAAAAGCAAACCCACATAACCTAAATCAGTATGCTTAGGAATGTATTCGAATTCCCGCAACGAAAGTACTTATATCTGGTGCTTTGCATTCTATTTGTTATGTTTAGCAGCTATGTATATATGCGTCCCATTCGAAAAGTAATTCCTATTCAACTTACCGACGCTGATAAATGGGCTAGAGGTAAAATGATTTGGCAACAACACAATTGCCACACCTGCCATCAAATTTATGGTTTAGGAGGTTATTTGGGGCCTGATTTGACCAATGTTGTTTCTCGACCGGGGTATTCCGAAGCTTATCTCAAAGGAATTATTCAATCAGGTGTAAAGCAAATGCCCGGTTTTACTCTTTCCGAATCAGAAATGGATGATTTACTCTATTTTTTGAGGGCGTTAGATGAGACAGGTTCAGCCCAACCTTCCGATTATCAACACGACGGTTGGGGTGTTTATTCCATAAAAAAGTAAATTCATGAAATCAATATATTGGTTATTGCGAATAGCATTGTTTTTATTGTTAATGGGACTTCTCTGGGGGCATTTGGCTTCAGAATCTTATCGGATGAAAGAAGCCGCTTCAGGGATTCTCCCTTTTTCCGTATTACGGCCACTGCATGTTAGTAGTGTGTATTTTGGTATTATCATCAGCGGATTGGCTTTGATGCTTTGGGGACTTTACCGTGAACACCTTTTGAAACAACATCTTTCATGGTTAAAAGTGCATTTGTTTTTATGGATTATCGCCTTAACCGGAGTTTTTATCAGCTATTTTTCAGGGAATTTTGGGGGTAGAGAATATTGGGAATTTCCACCAATTTGGTCTATTCCGATTATTTTATCTTATGTGTTGTTACTTTGGATTTACATTCGAAATCTTACTCCTGTAAAATCCTGGCCGGTTTATTATTGGATGTGGCTGAGTGGTTTGGTATTTTTCCTTTTTGTTTTTTTAGAAAATTACCTGTGGTTGTTTCCATTTTTTCAACAAGACTTAGTAACAGATATAACCATTCAATGGAAAGTGAATGGTTCGATAGTTGGTGCTGTAAATCAAATTATCTATGGAGTTGCCATGTATTTGATGGTTAAGATCAGCGGAGACGATGCGTTTGCCCGAAAACCTATCGTATTTGCTTTATTCTTTTTGGGCTTGTTTAACTTAATGTTTAATTGGGGTCATCACATATATCTGGTGCCCACAGATCGATCTATTCATCATATTTCCTATGTAGTCAGTATGTCTGAATGGATCATTTTAATTCGGATTTTCTATCTTTTTAAAAGACAACTTAAAGAGCAAAAAACATTTTATGCTCTGTTTCCGTATCGGTTTTTAATGGCTGCTGATTATTGGGTTATGCTAAACTTGTTTTTAGCTCTTTTGATGTCGATTCCTATTATCAATCTATTTACCCATGGCACGCATATTACGGTAGCACATGCCATGGGGACAACGATTGGAATCAATTCCATGATTATTCTGGCGGGAGCATTTTATTTAATAGTCCCCAAAATGTCAAAGCTCTCAAGTCAAATACTAAATACCCTATTTTGGGGTGTTCAAGCTTCACTGTTACTCATGTTGAGTTTTCTAATAACCATGGGAATTATAAAAGGGAAATGGCAAATCACCCCCTCTGAGCTTACTTTTTCTAAGCTTCAAGATTCGCTTCAACCCTATATTTATGGATTTATTGCTTCGGGTACTGTTTTGTTTATCACCATGGCTCTGCTTTTGGGTTATCTTCTATTTAAATCTTTTCGTAAATAGGAAAATTTAAGGTTGAACGCCAAAGGTGAATTTTGATATTACTGAAAGTGTAGATGATAGATTTCAAACGCTCGTTTTAATTCCGAAACAATTTGTTTTGATTTTTTCGGATCTTCTGAATCGGCCAATTCTTCCATTAAATAAATATACGGTACAAGCCATTTGTGTAATTCATCATGACCACGACATTGCATATTGCAGTTGGATACCAAATCAGATTTTCTCTCCCGGAGTTGACTAACCAATTCTTTGTAATCGGTAGATTGATTGATGATAAACTCATCAACTAATGATTCTGATTCCAGTAAATAAGGTTTCATTTCAAATGTGACAACCCATTTTTGACCCATATTTAATTCAAGGGGTTCCATGTCAAAAGTTATCGTTTCATCGGTTTGAGCCAGTACTTCCTGTTTTTTTGTACAGTTTACCGAAAGTAATAGTACTAACATAAATACAAAAGAGGTCATTATTTTTTGCATGATATTTTAATTTGATATTATTCTCCAAAGGAAAAATTTAGGTTGATAAATATATTTCGTCCCATTCTAGGAATATTATTCCAGTCGGCAAAAGTGGCATAAAAAGTATCCAATACATTTTCTACACCGGTTTGAATCTGTAATTTTTGCTTTTCCCATCGAAGTTGGTATCCGGCTGACAGGTTTACAATAGCATAGGCAGGAGTTCTGTTTTCTCCATAAAACGGACTGTATTGTGTTTGGGTTGCATTTCCTAAAACAGAAGCAGTAGCCACCCAGTCATCCTTTTTGAATTGCAATTCATTACGGTATTGCAACGGACTCAGAAATGGCAAATTTCTGTTTTCTGAATCGGTGCCTAAGCTGTACACCAGCTGGCCGTTCCAGCGTAAATTGGGTAGCACTTTAAATTCCCAGGAGAATTGATTGTGCCATAAATTGGCATAACTCAATTGTTGATATTGTTTGATGCCTTGAGCTCCAATGGTCATGGGTAGCCATTCGTTTTGGGGAATACCAATGATATAATCCAATAGGCGGAAATAAGAAGATTTGAATTGCATTTTCAGTGAAGATTTTTGGTATTCTAACCCAACAGAAGTTTCCAACGATTTTTCATTTTTTAGATTTGGATTACCGATATAATCAAACAAATCGTAACTATTGAAAATATAGAAAGCATACCCTTCGGAAACCGACGGGGCTCGTTCGCCATAACCTGCCCCCAACAACAATTTAAAATCATTCCAATGATGGTTAAATTGAGTCCCCACACTTTTTAAAAATCGCGTATTGACTGATGGCATATCCGGGTAAAATATCTGTAAACTTGCCAAACCAAAATCATTGTTTACCCTGTTTTGATGTACTCCCATGCCCAGATTCCAATGCAGGGTTTGATGGCAGTTTAAGGTAATCACATCTTCAACAAACACGCCATTATAAAGGGTTCTGATATCAGGCCAAGTGTACATAAACATATCAGGTTCGTTTGGGTTGTTTGAAAACATGGTCATTTCTGCCAAAGAGCGATTGTAAAATCCGTTAAAATTAACTGTCCAGGCATGGGCATCTTTATTGCCTCTGATTTTTGAATAATAACCATAGGTATCACTCCATCCGGGCATATCCATTCGAATGGGTACATCCGGCCGTTTAGAATCGTCCATAAAATGGGTAATACTGTTGGCATATAACTTGGTTTCCCAATGCTTTACCCAATGCTTTTTTGGAGCCCAAGCATATTTGACCGAACCAATCCATGCTTTGGCCAGCGAAACATCCATGGGTAAGGCAGGATATCCCACATCTTGTGCTTCATCGAAAATAAAGGAAGCTTCTAAAAGCTGGTTTTGTAGAAATTCATATCCTACGGTAATAGAGCTATTGATTTTTTCAAACTGAGAATATTTTATTTCACGTTGACCACCTGCTTGGTAGTTCTCTGCTTTTCGATAAGTGATATTGGATAAAACATAAAAACTGCTATCTCGATATTTTACACTTCCTCCTAAAATTCGTTGTTTGGCATTGGATTCATAGCCAGTGAGTATCCCACCAGAAAAACCCATTGAAGCTTTTTCACCGGAGTGTCTTTTCAAATCAATAGCACCACCTAAGGTAGGACCATGACAACTTCCTTGTTGTCCAGATTGAATTTGAGCTTCTGAAAGATTAGAAATTTCAACATACGAGGTAACCGGGTCCATTTTATCGGTACATGCACCAAAAATTCGCATGCCATCAATACTGATCACAGTGCGTTCGGTGGACATGCTATTAATCAGGGGTTCCCAGGCATAACTACCTCGTTTAATGAGATCAACGGTTCCGGACCTTTGTAAATACTCATCTAAAGTTGCCAAGGGTTTATCCAGTTTTTCATGGAGCTGATTGCCCCTGCCGATAACTACAATTTCGTTTAATCGTACCGGCAAAATGCTGTCGTTATCCTTTTCTTGTGCCCATAGCCATCCAAATCCCCCCAAGAAAAATGTGAGAAGAATATACTTTTTCATGATATTAAAATTGTGGGTTGGAAAACTTTTCCGACCCGTTTTTGACTTAGAATTCTATTTCAAAGAAGATACTGCTGGCTTCATTTTCTTCTGTAACTTCTTCTCCTTTAAGAATATCTCCAGATGCATTAGCCAATTGTAAATTGATTTTCCAATATCCGGTCATCGTTAATGATAGTTTACCCTTGTAAAGATCACCTGTCTGAGATTGAGATAAATGAACATTATTGGGAGACCCATGATTTCCCATTCCGGGCATGCGTGGATCAATTTTAACGGTATAGCCATCTTGCACAGGAAAAGACATCATGTTTTCCATTTTATATACTCCAACAATCATATCATTTAAAGCAACTCTTGGATGGGTTGGTTCTAAAAGTGCTATGATATATCGTTTATTATCAGTTCCCATGAAGGAAGTAACATTTCTTTTAGGGGATGCTGGAACATCAATCACTTGTGTCATACTGTACTCTTCACCATTGATTTGATAATCAATTTTTAAATCCCAGTACTCTGTTTCATTTTGAGCCATTTGAAAGACGATATCTCCTTTATATAGGGTTTGCTTATTTGCGACTTTGGTGATGGGGCTGTAAGGACAGCTATGGGTGTGCATGGTCATATGCATGAGAGGTAACCAGCTCATATTTGCATTTTGAATATATTGTTGAGTGGTCAGATCTTTAATTCTCAGAAACACCTCATTATGTCCTTGAATCAAGGTTGTTTTCGTGCCATAAAGTTCAACGGAATGGGTGGCATTGGTAAATTCCTGAATTTTTTTCAGGTTCCCTAATTCATTAACGAGGGTGTTTTCTGAGTCATTGGAGCATGATGTAGTTCCGATAGAAATCAGTAATAAAACGATTAATTTGATACTATTTTTCATGATGTTTCTTTTATGATATTATTTTTTACTTCTAGCACATTTGACCAAAAGCTTGATTTTGTTTTTTTAAATCCGGGCAATAGAATCCCGGTCTGAGTTTTTCAGTAATTGCAATGAGTCGAATTAAAATGCCTGATTAAGCAATAATGGGAGGATGGAATACGGAGGTGCTATTCCATAGAAAGTATAGACTGGAGTAGGTATCTTCTAATGCGTTTAATTCAATTTCATGTATTTGAAATTGAAAACTTGGCAGTAATTCACAAAATAATATTTCATTAAAAACTGTAATCTTCGATTCGGTTAAGGGCAGTTGTTGTTCTGATGCTGAGGCCAGCAGATTTTTCAAATAACAACTTCCTTTGCAGTCAGAAGTGTCTTTCTCTTTCTCCTGGCACAATTCTTTTACGATATAATCATAGTTCCATAGTATTCCGCTAATGGGAGCAGTGGCTTGCTGAAGAGCAAAAGAACCATACTATAAACGAAACACTTATACATTGATTTAGATTTTGGTACAAAGATAAAGCAGCCATATTCTCAGTAAGTATGACTTAAATCATAATCAACCTCATTTTTAGAGGACAAATGGACATTACTTCTTAAAGAATCTCCAAAAAAACAGTTTTGTTATGATTAGGGTCATAAAATGAAGCGGTGGTTCTATCTGACCTTTGTAACATAAATTAAAACCTTAATTATTATGAACAAATTAATTTTAATCCTACTGAGTTTTGTTTTGTTCGCTTCTTGCGGAAAAGACAAAAAGGGAGATGACTTTTCTAAGCCAGCTGCCGGAGAAACTTCAGCCAGTGATCCATCATCTTATGATCCGAATCGGGGAGAGGGGAAATTTGATAAAATTGACCTTTCACCTAACCTTGATCATGCTTTGGCAAATGCCGGAGAAAAAGTATCTGGGGTAAAGTGCTTATCCTGTCATAAATTGACAGAGGAACGTTTGGTTGGACCGGGTTGGAAAGGTGTTACCCTTAGAAGAACACCTGAGTGGCTGATGAATTTTGTAACCAATCCTGACCCAATGATTGACAAAGACCCTGAACTTCAGGCTCAATTAGAATTGTGTTTGGTGAGAATGCCCAATCAATCTATTGGCGATCAGGAAGCCCGTGAAATTCTGGAATACATGAGAAAGAACGATGGCGTAAAGTAAAAATGTAACTTATTTATTAATCAATTCGAGAGTATATGAAAACCAATTTTTTAACCCTAAGCACGTTACTGGTTGCCTCTGTTTTGGTTTTAGGTTCTTGTAAACCTAAAAACACTACAGATGCTGTAAGTGGTGATGCTGCTCAAAAAGCCTATGTTCCACCAGGACAGTATGATGAATTTTACAATTTTGTTTCTGGGGGTTTTAGCGGACAATTAAGTGTTTACGGTCTGCCCAGCGGAAGATTATTTCGCGTAATACCTGTTTTTTCTGTTGACCCTGAAAAAGGATGGGGATATAGTGAAGAAACCAAACCTATGTTAAATACGTCTCATGGTTTTGTGCCCTGGGATGACTTACATCACGTTGAGTCATCTCAAACCAATGGTGAAGTGGATGGTCGCTGGATGTTTGGAAACGCTAACAATACACCACGAGTAGCAAGAATAGACCTAAAAACGTTTAGAACTGCTGAAATCATTGAAATTCCAAACAGTGCTGGTAACCATTCTTCGCCTTTTGCAACTGAGAATACCGAATATATAGTTGCGGGTACTCGTTTTAGTGTTCCTGCTGATTACAAAGATGGAGATGTGCCTATTAGCACCTACAAAGAAAACTTCAAAGGACACATTAGTTTCATTAGTGTTGATAAAGAATCCGGAGGCATGGACATCGCTTTTCAAATTAAAACCCCAGGAATAAATTTCGATTTGGCTCGTGCTGGAAAAGGTAAGTCTCATGGTTGGTTCTTCTTTTCTTGTTATAATACCGAACAAGCCAATACGCTGTTAGAAGTAAATGCATCTCAGAAAGATAAAGACTTTATTATGGCAGTGAACTGGAAAAAAGCAGAAGAGTATGTGAAAGCCGGTAAAGCAAAAAAACAAAAAGTGCGATATGCTCATAATGTGTGGGACGAACATACCCATACCTCATCTTCGGTTATTAAAGAAGAAGTATTGGTTTTAGATGCTTCTGAATTTGATGATATTTGTTACATGATTCCTTGTCCAAAATCACCCCATGGTTGTGACGTGGATCCTACCGGAGAATATATTGTAGGTTCAGGAAAATTAGCCGCTTTGATTCCTGTGTTTAGTTTTGATAAACTTCAAAAAGCAATTAAGGAAAAAAATTATGAAGGGGATTACAGTGGATTACCCGTTGTAAAATATGAAGCCGCTCTTCATGGTGAAGTTCAAAAACCAGGTTTAGGGCCTCTTCATACAGAGTTTGATGGAAAAGGATTTGGATATACTACCTTCTTCGTTTCATCAGAAGTAGTAAAATGGAA
This sequence comes from Flavobacteriales bacterium, assembly GCA_018335925.1. Taxonomy (GTDB): domain Bacteria; phylum Bacteroidota; class Bacteroidia; order Flavobacteriales; family Flavobacteriaceae; genus Flavobacterium. The sequence continues at coordinate 46,310 of JAGXRF010000112.1, read as the reverse complement.
CATTGAAACGCTTCAGGTAGTGGATAGAGTACCCACATATTACTCTGTGGGTCACTTGTGCATTCCGGGAGGTAACACCAAAAAGCCATTTGGGAAATATTTGGTTGCGTATAATAAAATTACCAAAGACAGATATTTGCCAACCGGTCCGGAATTATGTCAGAGTGCTCAGATTTATGATATCAGTGGTGATAAAATGCAACTTATTTTAGACTTCCCAACTATCGGTGAACCTCACTATGCACAGGCTGCTCCAGCTGATTTGATTAGAAATAATGGGCAGTTGAAAATTTACAATATCAATGAAAACAAGCATCCTTATGTGGCCAAAGGTCCTAATGAAGCAAAAGTTGTCAGAGATGGAAATAAAGTACATGTCTATATGACTGCTATTCGCTCTAATTTGAATCCTGATAATATTGAAGGGGTATTCTTGGGTGATGAAGTCTATTTCCATGTCACTAATCTGGAACAAGATTGGGATGTCCCTCACGGATTTGCTGTAAAAGGTGCAAACAACGGAGAGCTTTTAATTATGCCGGGTGAAACAACCACCTTGAAATGGGTTCCTGACCGAGTGGGTATTTTCCCATTCTATTGTACCGACTTTTGTAGTGCTTTGCACCAGGAAATGCAAGGGTATATCAGGGTATCATCTAAAGGATCTAACGTTCCATTACACTATAGTTTAGGAACCAATTTGCCATCGGCAAAATAAGTAATGTTTTCATAAAGGATGTCTGGAATTCTTTTACATTTTGAGTCATTGCCTGTTCAATATCTATTTCAGGCATCCTTTTTAATATTATTTTTCTCTGTCATAAAGAGTATGTTGTGTCTTTCAGATACAACTTAAAAAACATCAAGAATGAAATCAAATAAGATATCGTTACTCTCAAAGGTTATCCTCTTGATTGTAGCCGGATTGTTCATTGGGTCTTTACAATTCCCGATGTGGAAAATAGAACTCGATGCTCCACAATACCCCGAAGGGTTGGAGCTGTTACTTTATGCCGATAAGATTGGTGGAGATGTAGAAATCATCAACGGACTCAATCACTATATCGGGATGAAAACCTTACATACAGAGGATTTTATTGAGTTTAAAATTTTACCCTACATTATCTACGGATTTGCCGGTTTGATCTTACTCATGTTGCTTTGGGGAAGACAAAGAGGTGTTGTAATAGCATTTTTAGCGGTTGTAATTTTTGCCCTAGTGGCCGGCTTAGATTTTTATCGTTGGAACTATGAATATGGACACAATCTCGATCCAAATGCTGCCATTAAAGTGCCCGGAATGGCTTATCAGCCACCTGTGTTAGGCTACAAACAATTATTAAATTTTGGAGCTTATTCCATTCCGAATACAGGGGGATGGATGCTCATTTCAGCTGCTGTTTTATTATTGGTTAGTATTACATATGATACCCAATGGTATAAACGATTTTTGAAAAAAAATACAACAGCATTGGCTCTATTAGGATTTATGCTTTTAGGTTGTGGCCCCGACGGACCGCAACCCATCAAACTTCACATCGATCAATGTGAATATTGTAAAATGTCAGTTTCAGATGGAAAGTTTGGAGCAGAGCTCATTACCAAAAAAGGAAGGGTCTATATGTTTGACGATATTCAATGTATGGCCTATTATGGCCATGAAAATCCGGATAAAGAGGTCAAACTACATTATATACACGACTATACTCGAGAAAATCAATTAATCCCGGCTGAGACTGCTTTTTATTTGATTGGAGGTGAAATCAATAGTCCCATGCGGGGAAATATAGCCGCATTTTCATCGGCTCAAGATCGCGATGAATTTGCAATAAAATTAAATGCCAATCCCATTACCTGGGAAGAAATATTACGTAATCATAAATAAGATGTTCAAGATAATCCTCATTATAAGTGTTTTATTTTCTGCTATTGTGGATGCACAAACCCATGAGGTGGGAAGCTCAAAACGTTTTAAAACCATAACCGAAGCTTTGAAAAAAGCAAAACCCGGAGATACGGTTATGGTTTTTGGCGGACATTATAAAGAGGGAAATTTGGTCATTGATAAACGCATTCATTTTATTGGAAAAAACTTTCCAGTATTGGATGGAGAAAAAAAAGTTGAAGTCGTTTCCATCAAGGCAGATAGTGTTTATATGGCCGGCTTTAAGGTCATCAAATCTGGTTATGCTTCGTTGGAAGATCCCTGCGGAATCAAGGTGTATAACAAGAGTTATGTTGTTATTGAAAACAATATTTTAGACGATAATTTCTTCGGAATCTATATTCAAAATGGTCGAAATTGTGTGGTTAGAAATAACAAAATCACAGCCTATGGCAAGGAGGAACAACTTATTGGAAATGGGATACATGCCTGGAGATGCAATGACCTTCAGTTTATCGGAAATACCATAATCGGACATCGTGACGGAATTTATCTGGAGTTTGTTTATGACACGGTAGTTTGGAGAAATTTGGCATACAACAATATACGATATGGTCTGCACTTTATGTTCTCACATCAAAATGCTTATTTTACCAATGTGTTCAGAAATAATGGGGCAGGAGTAGCAGTCATGTTTTCCAAAAATGTGACCATGATGAATAACACTTTTGAAGAAAACTGGGGCCCCTCTGCTTATGGCTTGCTTTTAAAAGAAATATCAGATAGTTACTTATCCGGAAATCGTTTTTTAAAAAACACGGTGGGTATTTATATGGAAGGAACCAATAGGATCAAAGCTGAAAAAAATGTATTTGAGTCCAATGGTTGGGCCATGAAAATACAAGCCAGTTGTATGGATAATGAAATAACAATGAACAATTTTAAGGGCAATTCCTTTGATATGGGTACTAATGGAAGTTTGGTGCTAAATACCTTTGACAGGAACTATTGGGATAAATATGAAGGATATGACCTTGATAAAGATGGTAACGGTGATGTGCCGTATCATCCACTGAGTTTGTTTTCAGTTTTAGTAGAAAGAAACCCATCTGCCATCCTATTGTTTAGGAGCTTTATGATTACGTTACTTGACAAATCTGAGAAAGTTCTCCCTAGCATTACTCCGGATAATTTTGTGGATAAAACCCCTTTAATGAAACCCTTACCCTTATGATTACCATACAAAACCTTCAGAAATCTTTTGGGAAATTGCCGGTATTGCAACAGGTCAATCTTCAACTCAAACGCGGAGAATGTGTCGCTTTGATTGGTCCCAACGGTTGCGGAAAAACGACTTTAATAAAGTCGATATTGGGAATGGTATTACCCGATCAAGGACATATTTTATTTAACGGTTTGCCTATCAAAAATCAACATGCCTACCGCGAGTCTATTGGTTATATGCCTCAAATTGGTCGGTATCCTGACAATATGACTATTGGGAAAACCATTGAAATGATTCAGGAAATAAGAGGAGAGAACCAACCAGCAGATGAAGAATTATATGAAGCCTTTCAAATAAAATCATTAGAAAATAAAAAGATGGGAACCCTTTCCGGAGGAACAACCCAAAAGGTGAGTGCTACTTTGGCCTTTATGTTTCAGCCTGATGTACTTATTTTAGATGAACCCACCGCAGGTTTGGATCCTCTGGCTTCAGAACTTCTCAAGGAGAAAATTATCAAAGAAAAAGAGAAAGGAAAGTTGATTTTAATTACATCGCACTTGTTAAGCGAACTCGATGATTTAATCACCGAAATTGTATTTATGCAAGAGGGTGAAGTTCGATTTCACGAAAGAGTCAGTGAATTAAAGCAACGCACTGGTGAATTAAAAATATCAAAAGCCATTGCCAAAATTTTAAAAGAACAGAACAAATGAACCGCATTGTAAAATTGGTATTAATCGACATTTTCAAGAACAAGATTGTATTGGCTTTTATGCTCATTTTGGCTCTCTTGTCCTGGAGCTCGTTTGCCTTAGAAGATAATGCCGCCAAAGGTATGCTCACGATTTTAAATGTGATATTGTTTACGGTTCCTTTGGTTTCTATATTATTTACCACGATATATCTATATAATAGTTCCGAGTTTATTGAATTATTACTAAGCCAACCCATTCAACGAAGTAAAATATGGAAAAGTCTTTTTGCCGGGGTAAGTTTATCTCTGTTGGGAGCATTCTTAATCGGTTCTGGAATCCCATTATTAATACATGCCCCAGGGGCTATGGGATTGATGATGCTTTTGGTGGGGTCGTTAATTACTTTAGTATTTGTTGCCTTGGCATTTCTATCAACGATACTTACGCGAGATAAAGCCAGAGGTATAGGATTGGCTATCATGATTTGGTTGTTTTTTGCTCTTTTATTTGATGGAATTGTTTTGTTTTTATTGTTTCAATTTTCAGATTATCCTATCGAAAAAATAATGATAGGTATCACTGCATTGAGCCCGATTGATTTGGCCCGTATTCAAATGCTGTTGCATTTAGACGTCTCTGCCATGATGGGCTATACCGGAGCTGTTTTTAAAGAATTTTTTGGCAATGTTCAAGGCTTGCTAATTTCACTGTTACTACTCGCTTTATGGATAATTATTCCTTTTTGGATTTCACTAAAACGATTTATCCGTAAAGATTTATAAACATTTTTAAACCAAAGTTTATGCGATCGGATATACAAAATAGAACAGATATCATTCTTTTGGTAGATACTTTTTATGATAAGATAAAAACAGATCCGGTCATTGGGTTTTTATTCACTGATGTGGCTCATGTCAATTGGGAGTCACACTTACCCAGGATGTATGATTTCTGGGAAAATATCCTTTTTTATACCGGTAATTTTGAAGGAAACCCGATGCAAAAACACAAAAAACTACATCACAAACATCCTCTGACCATCCAACACTTTCATCATTGGAATAAGTTGTTTAACGAAACGGTTGATGAGTTATTTCAAGGACCCAAAGCCGAAGAAATTAAAGAACGTGCCATGCATATTTCTTCGGTGATGCAAATCAAAACTTTAGCGGGATAAATAAAATCACATGACAATTGTCAGTTTTACTTATAAAACTAATGTGTTTCTTTGCATTAACTTTTAGGATTTAAAATATGGGCAAACCAGAATTCCTCGATTTCTCGCAACCGAGAATCAAACTATTGCATTATACATGGATAGCATTTTTTATCACTTTTTACATTTGGTTCAACATGGCTCCTTTAGCGAGTACCATGTTAAGAAAATTAAATTGGCTAACTCCTGATCATATTAAAATTTTAGCCATTGCAAACGTAGCCTTAACGATTCCGGCTCGAATTATCATTGGCTCATTGATTGATAAATATGGGCCTAGAAGGGTTTTTAGTTCCCTATTAATTGTGATGACTGTTCCTATACTGTTTTTTGCTTTTGGAACTAGTTTCATGCAATTACTTGTTGCCAGATTGCTTTTAAGTTCAATAGGTGCCGGATTTGTAATAGGTATCAGATTGGTAGCCGATTGGTTTCCTCCAAATATGGTGGGAAGAGCAGAAGGCTTATATGCCGGTTGGGGTAACTTTGGTTCTGCATTTGCTGCCATGACTTTGCCATGGATTGCCCTAGAGGTTTTTGGGCAATACGAAAGTGGATGGCGATATGCCTTAGCTTTAAACGCTATAGTTTCCTTTACTTACGGTATTATTTTTTATTTTTCTGTAAAAGATACTCCTGAGGGGAAAAAATTTGAAGGAGTAAAAAATACGCAACCGCTCACAGCTACATCATGGGGCGACTTGTTGCAATTAATTATATGGTCTTTCCCTTTAATGGGGGCACTCGGGCTCTTAGCCTGGAGATTGAGTAATGTTGAGATTTCCAATGGAAATAGTGAAAAATTTTTATCAGATGAATGGTTATATGGTATCTGGGCAATTTTAGCACTTTTCTTTATCATGCACATTATTAAGACGCTCAAGGTAAACATTCCCATGTTAAAAAAAGGAATTGCCAAAGAAGACAGGTATTCATTTAGTAGTGTTGCAGCTTTAAATACCACCTATTTTGCCAACTTTGGAGCAGAGTTAGCAGTGGTGTCCATGCTGCCTTTTTTCTTTCAGGATACGTTTACCATTTCACCTACATTGGCTGGTATGGTAGCGGGTTCTTTTGCTTTTGTAAATTTATTTGCTAGGCCGCTCGGAGGTTGGTTGTCTGATAAACTCGGCAATCGCAAACGCACCATGTTGATTTATATGATTGGAATTGCTCTTGGCTTTTTTGCCATTTCATTCATCAATGCTAGCTGGTCTTTAGCTTTGGCTGTTGCGGTTACTATTATTTGTTCTTTATTCGTTCAAGGTGCAGAAGGAGCTACATTTGCTGTAATTCCATTTATAAATAAGAAAATGACCGGCCAAATTTCGGGGATGGCAGGTGCTTATGGTAATGTTGGTGCTGTGGTGTATTTGGTGATTTATTCTATGGTTGACGCACAAACCTTTTTCCACATTATTGCAGCAGGAGCAGTAATTAGTTTTTTGTTCTGTTTGATTTTTCTGAAAGAACCCAAAGGGTCTTTTGCACATGAATAATTTTATGTTGAACTTTAATTTTTAAATATATGAGTAGTTGGCTACAGAATTGGAATCCGGAAGACGAAAAGTTTTGGGAATCCACAGGAAAGAAAATAGCGTGGAATACCCTTACGATTACCACCATTAGTTTGGTGATGTCTTTTGCTACTTGGTTTTTATTCAGTGTGGTGGTGGTAAAACTTCCAGGAATCGGTTTTGATTTTTCCAAAATGCAATTGTTTTGGCTGGCAGCCATGCCCGGACTGGCAGGAGGTTTATTTCGTATTTTACACACTTTTTTAATTCCCATGTTTGGAACGCGTTTGGTTGTTACGGTTTCTACTCTGGTAAAAATTGTTCCGTTATTAATGCTTGGGTTTGCCGTAGGTGATTCTAACTCTACTTTTGGTTATTTCATGTTAATTGCTTTTTTACTTGGTATGGGGGGTGGAGATTTTTCTTCATTTATGCCAAGTACCAGTACTTTTTTCCCTAAGCGTTTAATTGGAACAGCTCTTGGTATTCAGGCAGGTATTGGCAACTTTGGGGTTAGTTTGGTTCAATTAGTTTCACCTATATTACTTGGAGTGAGTATCGTAGCTCTTTGGGGAGACGGTCAGCCGGTTGCAGCTTCTGGTCAAACGATTTATCTACAAAATATCGCGTTCATTTATATTATTCCTTTGTTGATTATGGGGGTAATTTCTTGGATTAAATTAAGAAGTGTACCTGTAGTGGCTTCTTTTAAGGAACAGTTAGATATTTTTGGTTCTAAACACACCTGGTATTGCACATTGACCTATTTCATGACTTTTGGCACCTTTGCAGGGATGTCTGCTGCCTTTCCTTTGTTGATTAGAATTTTATATGGTGATTTTCCAGATGCACCAGATCCTTTAAAATATGCCTTCTACGGTCCCTTGATAGGTTCTGCTGTTCGTGTGATATTTGGAAAAATTTCTGACAAAATGGGTGGTGCTATTTTGACGCACATTACGGGTATAGCCATTGTAATTTGTATTGCATTACTCATACTTATGGGGGCATTAACGCCTACTTCAATGGAGCAATTCCCTTGGTTTGTTGGAATAGTGATGGTTATCTTCTTTTTTACAGGAGTAGGAAATGCGGCAACTTTCAGACAATATCCAATTATATTTTCAGATTCACCAAGAAAAGCTGCTGGAGTGATTGGTTGGACAGCAGCAATAGCAGCTTTTGGACCTTTTATTTATAATGTTTTTATAGGTCAATCTATCGAAATATCTGGAACAGCTATACCATTTTTTGTTGTTATTGGATTGATTTCTATTTGGGCAACTTGGATTAATTGGTATTATTATACTCGTAAAGGTTGTGAGAGACCAAGTTAAAAATAATTTTATATATCTTTAAAGAAAAAAATATGTTAACCCTTGTAAAGAATCTAAATATCAAAGCACTTCTGGTGGCAACACTTGCTACGGCTTTACTGCTTGCCCTTATTTTTTATGGTTCCCGTGATTTGCAAAACTTTGATGCAGCATTGATTACCTATTTATTTGGTACTATTTTCGCCTTATTTGGTGTTACTTATCGCTATACCGTTTGGATTCAACGACCTCCCACATGGATGTATTTTAAACGAGGTTTTCAGTTATTTTTTAAAGGAAGAATTTTTTATCACTTTGGTTTTTTTGTTAAAAAAGCGGTTCTAAATATCGGACTACAAAAGTTTGTATATCCAAGAGGAAAATATCGTTGGCTTGCCCACTTTTTAATTGCTTTTGGATGTATGATGGCTTTTGCCATTACATTACCCTTAACATTTGGCTGGATACACTTCACTCTAGCACCCGGTGGTATTGATGTATATGAAGCCCATTTTTTTGGATTTCATGTTTTTGAATTTAAGTTGGGATCTTTTATTGCATTTATGACTTTTCATGCTCTAAATTGGTCTTCTTACATGGTTATTTTTGGGTCGTTATATTTCTTACGTAAGCGATTAACCCAGCCTGGTCTGATTGCCACTCAAAATTTTGAAAGTGATTTATTGCCTTTAATTTTATTGATAATTATATCGGTTACCGGATTAGGTTTAACTTATTCCTATCAGTTTATGAAAGGATTTGCCTTTGATTTTCTAGCTGTACTTCATGCCATTTCTGTCATTGTTTTTTTAATATGGATTCCTTTTGGAAAATTTTTTCATATCATTCAAAGACCGGCACAAATTGGAGCACATATTTATAAAGAGGAGGGAGTTAGACAAGGGATGGCGGTTTGCCCTCATACCGGACAGGAATTTGATACGCAAATGCACGTAAACGATTTAAAAGAAGTTACCAAAGAATTAGGATTTAATTTTGAAAAACCTGACGGTACTTCCCATTTAGATCTTAGTCCCGAAGGAAAAAGATCATTATTAGCAAAAGCCCACTTGGATGCTAGGTTAAAGGGCGGAAATTTATTTGGTTAAATTACAATATTATGGCAAAATTACCTGTTGAAATTGAAAAAATCATTGATCAGTTTGGTCCATCACTTAATTACCCACCCAAAGAGGGTTTTCCGGGTAGAGATGAACCGGATGAAGTGGTAAAAACCCATTGTTGCTTTTGTGGTATGCAATGTGGCATCAAGCTTTTGGTTAAAGACGATAAAGTGGTGGGCTTTGATCCATGGATGGAATTTCCCTTTAACGAGGGAAGACTTTGTCCCAAAGGGGTGCAGAGGTATTTACAAAACAACCACCCAGACCGCTTGATGGAACCCTTAAAAAGTGTTCCAGGAAAAGGATTTACCCCAATTTCATGGGAAAATGCCATGTCAGAAACCATATCTGAAATAAAAAGAATTCAGAGTACCTACGGCAATGACTCTTTTGCTATGCTTTCGGGCGTTTCTTTAACTAACGAAAAAAGTTATTTGGTTGGTAAGTTTGCTCGTGTGGCTCTAAAAACTAAAAACTTAGACTACAACGGCAGATTATGTATGGTGAGTGCCGGAGCCGGAAATAAAAAGGCCTTTGGCTTGGATAGAGGTTCTAATAATTATTCTGACTTAGAAAAAGCAGAAGTCATCATAGTAGCAGGAGCTAATATTAGTGAAACTTTTCCAACGTTGACGCATTGGATTTGGAAAGCAAGAGACAGAGGAGCAAAATTAATTGTGATTGATCCAAGGGTGATCCCTTTGGCAAGAACAGCCGACTTGCATTTGGATGTTAGGCCCGGAACGGATTCTGCATTATATGGTGCCATGCTAAATTACTTGGTGCAACATGATTTATTAGACCATGATTTTATAGATAATCACACTACGGGATTTGATAAAACCATTGAATCTGTAAAAGATTATTCTTTAGAATGGGCTGAAGAAATTACAGGCATTGATAAAGAAAAAATTAAGTTAGCAGCAGAGTGGTGGGGCAAAGCCAACACTAGTTTTCTATTACATGCACGCGGTATTGAACATCACTCAAAAGGAGTAGACAATGTTTTAGGGTGTATTAATTTGGTGTTAGCTACCGGCAGAATTGGAAAACCCTATTGTGGTTATGCTACTATTACTGGACAAGGCAATGGACAAGGCGGAAGAGAACACGGTCATAAATGTGATCAGCTACCAGGAAATAGAGATATTGAGAATCCTGAACATAGAAAATACATTGCAGATGTTTGGGGGATTAAAGAAGAGGATTTACCAGGCAAAGGATTATCTGCTTATGAAATTATTGAAGCCATACACAGAGGCGAAATAAAAGGACTTATTTCTATTTGTTTCAATCCTTTAGTTTCTTTACCAAATAGCAACTATGTACGAGAAGCTTTAGAAAAATTAGAATATTATGTGTGCATCGACTTTTTTTTGAACGAAACCGCTCGTCATGCCAATATTATTCTTCCAGGTTCACTACAAGAGGAGGAAGAAGGTACCACTACCTCTGCTGAAGGTCGTGTAATCAAAATCAATAAAGCGGTAAATCCCCCGGGAAATGCTAGAACAGATACCTCTATTATTCTTGAAATAGCAGAACGTTTAGGGTTCAAAAATAAATTTACTTATGAAAACAGTGAGGCAATATTTAACGAACTTAGAGTTGCATCTAAAGGTGGAACAGCTGATTATTATGGCATAACTTATAAACGAATAGTTGATGAAATGGGAGTTTTTTGGCCTTGTCCGAGTGAAGACCATCCCGGCACACCTCGCTTATGGGAAGATAGAAAATTTAGAACACCTGATGGGAAAGCTCATTTTAATGCTGTGCCATATAAGTTACCCGGTGAGATTACTGATGAAGAATATCCTGTAATTTTAACTACCGGACGAGTAGTTTCACAGTATTTAAGCGGTACACAAACCAGAAGAATCGGAAAGCTTGTTAATCAATATCCAGAACCATTACTTGAAATTCATCCTGAAATGGCTGCACGATTTGGTATTAAACAACGCGAGTTGATAAAAGTATCTACTCGTAGAGGTGATGGCATTTTTCCGGCAAATATTGTGGATACTATTAGAAAAGACACGGTATTTATTCCGTATCACTGGCCCGGAAAAAAATCAGCCAATCAGTTAACACCCGGTACCTTAGACCCCATTTCAAAAATCCCGGAGTTTAAAGTTTCCGCTTGTAAATTGGAGCCACTTGGAGAATTTTCTCCAGCTCCCGAAGTTGTTAAAGCCTATAAAAGTTCTTAAAAAACTCTAGACATGAATGTAGAAAATATGTACAATCCAAACTTGGAATTTTTTGTAGACATGCAGCGATGCATTGGTTGTAAAGCCTGTGAGATGGCCTGTGCTGAATGTGAGACCAATGGTCATGAATCCATGATACACGTCAATTATGTTGATAGAGCAACAACCATTCAAACCACTGTGCAAGTTTGTATGCATTGCGATGACCCCGTTTGTGCCAATGTTTGCCCGGCTGATGCAATTTCAAAAGATGAATTTGGCATCGTTCATACCGCCAATACAGAACGTTGTATCGGATGTTCCAATTGTGTGCAAGCCTGTCCGTTTGGTGTGCCGAAGAAGGTTGAAGAATATGATTTGATGATGAAGTGCACCATGTGCTATGACCGCACTAGCATTGGTAAAAAACCTATGTGTGCTACTGTATGCCCAAGTGGTGCGTTGTACTTTGGTACTCGTGAAGAAATTGCAGAAATGAGACCCAACAGCACGCCAGTTAACACATTTGTTTTTGGTGAAGAGGTGGTCAATACCAAGGTAAATATTATGATGCCTAAAGGCAGTAACGAATTACGAATTTATTAGTATACTATTATGAATCAGAATAATAATCAAGAAGAGGAAAACTGGAAACAAGATTTTCCATACCATAAACAAAATGCTGCCTTGGTGGGTAGAAGAGAATTTGCGAAAATGCTAACACTTGTTTCCGGTGGTCTTGCTTTCGGAAGTGGTTTAGTTGCGGCAAAAGCTAATTTTTTTCCTAAAAGCCCTGTAGAAGGAGAGCACTTTATCTGCACTATAGAAGATATTCCCGTAGGAGGGACTAAGTCTTTTGTAATAGAGGGAAGTACAATTCCATATATTTTAATTCATTTGGAAGACGGTTCTTTTAAGGCCTATGAACAAAAATGCACCCATTTATCTTGCTCGGTCTATTATCAGCCCGGTTCGGGTCAGATTATTTGTCCGTGTCACAACGGTTATTTTGATGCCAAAGATGGTTCTGTATTAGCAGGTCCACCACCAAGAAAGTTGCCTCACCTGCAGGTTACTGTCCGAGAAAATGAAATTTATGTGTCTGCTCCCGAAGTACTAAATAACGTTTAATTTTTAGATTATGAGTACCTTCAGAACCAATCAAAATAATGCAAACACCAATAAACTCAACGTGATTTTATCTACGGTTATCGTAATTTTAGTCATGAACGTTGGCTTGCAAATATGGTTGTTATATACTGCTCTCAATTATACCTTAGACAATGATCAACATGTGGCCACCATTGCATTTTGGGCATCTTTAGTCATCTTCTTCATTTGTCTTGGTCTTTTATATTATATCCCAATGGGGAAGAAAATTAAAACCCCCAAACGAAGTGCTATACGATAAATGGGATAGAAAACACGATTACCTCAGAATTTCGTTAACAGACAGTTGCAATTTTAGATGTTTGTACTGTATGCCCAACGAAAATATGTCGTTTATGCCTCAACGTCATTTGATGCAAAAAGACGAAGTCGTGGCTATTGCAAAAACTTTTATTGAATTAGGAGTTACAAAAATTCGCTTAACGGGTGGTGAACCTTTAGTGAGGAAGGATGCAGCAATGATTATTCAAGAACTTGCTCAACTTCCTGTTGAATTAACCTTAACAACCAATGGTGTTTTGGTTGACCAATTTATCGAAGTTTTTAAGCAAAGCGGAATCAAGTCTTTAAATGTAAGCTTGGATACTTTGTCTGCTGAAAAATTTTTACAACTAACCAAAAGAGACGTTTTTGATAAGGTCTGGAATAATATCAATTTGCTTCTTGAACATCAATTTTCTGTAAAATTAAATGTGGTGGTAATGAATGGAATCAATGACGATGAACTGATATCATTTATAGAATTAACCAAAAATCTTCCGTTACATGTCCGATTTATTGAGTTTATGCCCTTTGATAAAAATCAATGGAATGCAGAAAAGGTGGTTTCTTTTGATACCATGTTGCAGCAAATTTCCTCAGAATTTGACGTTGTTAAACTTAAAGACAAAAGACACGATACGGCAAAGAAATTTAAAGTTATTGGCTATTCCGGTACTTTTGCTTTCATCACTACCATGTCACAACCCTTTTGCAGTGATTGTAATCGGATGCGATTAACAGCAGATGGCAAAATGAAAAATTGTCTTTTTGGTAAAGATGAATTGGATATTCTAAAAGCATTGAGAATTAATGAACCCATTGAACCCATCATCCGAGAATCATTATTACTGAAACAAAAGGCATTAGGAGGACAATTGTCAGAAGATTTTACACGTCTCAAACCCGAACTTCTCGAAAACAGAAGTATGATTAAAATTGGAGGATAATGGATTTTATTACAGTAAAACAAGCATTTGAAATTATTGAAAGTCAAATCCCAAAACCAACAAAAATTGTATTGCCATTGTTGGAAGCTAAGGGAAGTTTTTTAGCAACCGATATATTAGCACCAATTGATGTGCCAACTTTTGATAATGCTGCCATGGATGGGTTTGCCATTAAATGGAACGACTGGAATGAAAATAAATCAATTAAAAACGCAGGTTTTATAAAAGCAGGTGATACGAAAAACTACCTTCTTTCTGATCAAGAAGCCTTAAAAATTTTTACTGGTGCCCCTATCCCTCAAGGAGCTGACACCGTTGTAATGAAAGAATGGATTATAGAGAATGAAGAGACCTTACGGTTTTTAGAAAAACCCATCAAAAAAGGGGATCATATCCGATTAAAAGGTTCGCAAACCGAGAAAGGACAACTTATATTAACAAGAGATACCCAAATCAATAGTGGTGTGATTTCTTTTTTATCAACTTTCGGTATCACTCATGTAGAAGTTTATCAAAAGCCAAAGATAAGTTTAGTTATTTCCGGAGATGAATTAGTTCCTCAGGGAGAACCTTTACAATTTGGACAAATCTATGAATCTAATGGGATTACATTAACTTCTTTATTAGGTGATTTAGGCATTAAAGTAGAAATGATACTTTTTCCAAAGGATGATTTTAACGCTACAAAAAATTGCATAGATCAGGCTTTAACTTATTCCGATATAGTACTTGTAACAGGTGGAATTTCCGTTGGTGATTTTGATTTTGTTCAATCGGCTCTTGAGGCACTTAGCGTAGAAAAATTATTTTATAAGCTTCAACAAAAACCCGGGAAACCCATGTATTTCGGTAAAAAAAACAATCAATTTGTTTTTGCTTTACCCGGAAATCCTGCGGCTGTTTTTAGTTGTTTTCATGCTTATGTGAAACCCATAGTTGCAAAATGGATGCAACCCCAAAAATCTTTTTTAAAATTTAGCCAAGCCATTGCAGCTGAGTCTTATAGAAAAAAATCTGGGCTTACTCATTGGGTAAAGGCTATTGTAAAAGACCAAAAGATTCACTTTTTAAGCGGACAAGAAAGCTATAAAATGGATGCTTTTGCTCAGGCAAATGCTTTGGTTTGTCTGCCAAGTGAAATAGAATTTGTTGAGGGAGGAACTACTCTTGATTTTTTATATATCTAACGATGGAATTTTATTGGTATTTTCTATTTCTATTGGTTTCGTTTTTGTATGCGAGTATTGGGCATGGCGGAGCAAGTGGGTATATTGCTCTTATGACTCTAATGGCTTTGAACCCCAACGATATTAGAGCCAATGCTTTAATGCTGAATATAATAGTGGCTTCAATAGCCTTTTTTAATTTCTATAAAGTCGTTACACCTCAATTGAAGCTTATCTTTCCATTGTTTTTAGGTTCGATACCTATGGCTTATATAGGAGGAGTTAAAGAGCTACCTAATTTGCAGTTTAAATGGATTTTGGCAGCCGTTTTATTGGTTCCCATTATACGATTTATAAAACCTAAACGAAATCAAGAAGATCAGTTAAAACAAACCTCTTTTGCAATATTATTAGTTACAGGTGCTATTATCGGCTTTGTATCAGGATTGATAGGAATAGGAGGGGGAATTTTGTTAACGCCATTATTGTTGTGGTTTTCGTGGACATCAGTTACTCAAGCCGCTGTAATTAGTGCTTTATTTATTGTGGTTAATTCTGTGTCGGGTTTGATTGGTTTTTGGAAAAATCAAATTTTTATACCCGACAGTTTTTGGGCTATTTTTGTAGCAACAGTGCTTGGAGGACTCTTGGGGTCATATTTGGGTGCTAACCGATTTAATGACATCTATTTAAAAAGAATATTAGCAGGTGTGTTAAGTATAGCGGTATTAAAATTGATATGGACATAAGTTTTTACATTACCGTAGCCGGAAATAGCTCTCGTATGGGAGTTGATAAAGCTCGTATGATATTGGGTAACCAAACTTTTTTGGATCGATTGGTGGCAACTATAGTTGAATTAGGGTTTTTACCAAATATAGTGTCAAAAAGCGTGGAAAATTATCTATCTAATTTGAGAGTTATTTTGGATTATACACCTCAAATTGGGCCTTTAGGCGGACTTTATCAAGCTTTAACGGATGCTAAAACTGATTATGTTTGTTATTTGTCTTGCGACATTCCTTTATTACCAAAACAAGTTTTGTCAGCATTAATTCAACAGACAAAAGGGTCACTATGCATAGTGTCTTCTTATCAAGGTAAAAATTATCCGCTTATTGCTATTTATCATAAAAAGTTAATACAGGTCATTGAACATCAAATTCAAATTCAAAATTTTAAAATGATGGATTTGTTGAATGCTAACGAGACACAAATTATTGATATTTCGCCTTGGATACAGGATGAAATTCTATTAAATTGCAACAATCAGGAAGATCTGGAGAAACTAAAAAAACTGTATAAAGATCAATTTTCTGATTATGACTGATTTTAAAAAAATCATCATCTATTAAAAACATTCCTCATGAACATTTTATTATTTGGCATATTATCAGAATACATAAGTAAAGAGCAAGTGCCTTGGGAAACATTCAAAACGGTTGGAGAATTGGAGTTGTTTCTACGAAATCAATTTCCAATTATTCAAAACATTCCAATTCAATTTGCGGTTAATCAACAAATGGTGTCTTTAGATTATAAACTGAATGAGAATGATGAATTAGTATTAATGCCCCCATTTTCAGGAGGATGACATGGAACGATACCAACGACATATAGCCATAGAAGGGTTTGGATTTAATGGCCAAAACACCTTAAAAAACACATCCATTTTAATTATTGGAGCAGGTGGTTTGGGAGTGCCTATTATGCAGCAACTAACTGCAAGTGGTTTTGGAACTATTGGTTTAATGGATGGTGATAAAGTAGCTCAATCAAATTTACCTCGTCAGTTGTTGTATGATGAACAAGATGTTGATAAAATGAAGGTGGATGTGGCTTATCAAAAGCTCAAGATATTGAATTCGGAGGTAAATTTTAATATATATCCATTTTTTCTAAACGCAGAAAAAGCACTTGAACTTTTTCCAAAATATGATATCATCATCGATGCCACCGACCGATTTGATGCCCGATATTTGATTAACGATGTTTGTGTTTTACTCCAAAAATCATGGATTTATGGAGCCGTTTCACAATGGGAAGGACAATGGTCGGTTTTTAATTTTTCTAATGAAAATGAAAAGACGACCTACAGAGACCTATTTCCATTTCCTCCAAAGACGGGTTTAATGCCAGACTGTAATAGCCAAGGTATTTATGCCACTGTGCCACTGCTGGTTGGTTTTTTTATGGCTAATGAATTGATAAAAATATTAATTTATCCTAATGAACTTCAGCCTAACACCCTTTTTTACTATCATTTTTTAAAAAACAGTCAGCACAGTTTAAAGATTAAACCACTTTCAAAAAATTCAAGTTTTCCAAATACTGCAAATGAAATTCTCAATTTTGATTATAGTTTTTATTGTGGGTATAAATCTTTAGATTACATGCAAGATTCAGATTTAATTTTTCCATTGGATGAAGAGGTCACAATAATTGATGTTAGACAAACTAATGAATTACCAAGATTACCTATGCCGTGTTTAGAAATTCCATTGCAAGAGCTACCAACGAGAATAGATGAATTAAAATCAAAGAAGATTTTATTTGTTTGTCAATCAGGTAAAAGAAGTAAAGTGGCTTATGAATTATGCAAGTCATTGTTGCCTTTAAAACATTTAAATTATTACAGCAAATCAATTGAAGAATTTTTAAATAAATATCATCATGCATAAAAAAAAGAACGTATTTTTAGAAGGAGCAATCACTCCTGAATTTATATCAAATTCCATTGTTCACCACAGCGTTAAAACCAATATTGGAGCACATTCCATTTTTTTGGGTCAGGTAAGAGCCGATGAAATAGAGGATAAAGAGGTTCAAGCCATTTTTTACACAACACATCAAGACATGGCTGAGAACAAACTTCACGAAATCAGAGAAGAAACTTTTGAGAAATTTGATTTAACTTGTATGCACATTTATCACAGTTTAGGAGAAGTGAAAGCAGGTGAAATTTGTCTGTTTGTTTTTACGTCATCCAAGCATCGAAAAAATGCCATTGATGCCTGCGAATACATCGTAGAGCGAATTAAAAAAGAAGTGCCTATTTGGGGAAAAGAGCTTTTTTCTGACAACGAACATCAATGGAAAACTAATCAATAGAAGTTATGGTAAATATCACACACAAAACTAATACTCTAAGAACGGCCATAGCACAATCTGTGGTAAGGGTAAGTAGTCAAGAAACTATTGATAGAATTGTAAACAAGCAAATACCGAAGGGAGATGTTTTTGAAATGGCTAAAACGGCAGGCTTGTTTGCTGCCAAAAAAACAAGTGATGTGATTCCTGATTGTCATCCACTGCCGATTGAATTTACTAAAATTACGTTTGAAATTGAGGATTTAGATATAATTATAAATACAGAAATTCATACCATTTACAAAACCGGTGTTGAGGTAGAAGCCATGTATGCATCGTCTGTGGTAGCCATCACCATGTATGATATGCTGAAACCTGTGGATAAATCCATAGAAATTGTAAACACCAAGTTAATAGAGAAGAAAGGAGGCAAAACAGATTATCAAAAAATAGCCTCTCATGTTAATGTAGGTGTTATCGTTTGTTCAGACAGTATTTCAGCAGGCGAAAAAACAGATCGCTCTGGCAAAATAATCATGGAAAAAATGAAAGCTTTTGAAGCCAATGTAACAGATTACACTATAATTCCAGATGAAATAGAAGCCATTAGAACCACAATCAATCTTATGGAAGCTAAAGGGTGTCAATTAATACTCATTACAGGAGGTACGGGACTTTCTCCTAAAGACCTTACTCCCGAAGCTGTTTTACCACTTTTAGACAAAGAAATCCCAGGAATTGTGGAAGCTATTCGTAGCTATGGTCAACAAAGAACTCCTTATTCTATGCTCTCTAGGAGTGTGGCCGGCTTTAAAAATGAGACTTTGATAATAGCTCTTCCGGGATCAACAAATGGCGTTTCAGAGTCAATTGATGCTGTTTTTCCGGCACTTTTCCATGTGTTTAGAGTCAGAAATTTTTTTAAACATAATGAAGAATGAAATTTATCATATTTACACTTTACTTTGTTTTCGTATCTTTACAATTGTTTAAAAATTGTTAAATAAACTCAATGGCATTTTTCCAGAAAGTAAAGCGTTTTTTATTCAAGTATAGTTTGGTTCCTACCAAAAAATGGAGAATGCCCGCCACTTTTTTAATGGCATGTATTGTAGGTTTGGGATTGTATTTAATCCGTTTAAGCAATGCGGTTTCATATTTATCGGATGATCCACAGGCATGTGTAAACTGCCATATCATGACACCGCAATATCTCACTTGGACCCACTCTTCGCATCGTGAGGTAGCCCATTGCAATGATTGCCATGTGCCTCACGACAATGTGTTTAATAAATATTATTTTAAGGCCAAAGACGGTTTGTATCACGCTTCTATTTTTACTTTGAGAGCCGAACCAGAGGTGATTAGAGCTTTAGAACCATCCATAAAAGTCATTCAGAGTAATTGTCTGCGTTGTCACCAAGATCAAGTTACCGATGCTAAGATGGCAGCCTTTGTTGATAACCACCAAGAACATCGAACAGACCGTTTATGTTGGGATTGTCACAAAGAAGTTCCTCATGGAAAAGTTAAAAGTCTTTCTGCAGTCAGACATCAAATAGAGCCCATCAAGGCACATACACCATCAGATCAGCAAATCATTCCGGCTTGGTTACAAGAAGAAATGAAAAAGAATCAAGGTAAAGCAAAATCATCAACAGAATAACTATTATATCATGAAAAACTGGGTACTTTTTATCATCACAGCGATAGTCGTTTTTTTATTAGGCATGCTATCCTATTCTATTATGGATAGAAAAACGGAGGCTCGATTTGCTTATCAGCCTAAAGTTGTTCTAGACGGTATTGAGCCTCGTGATTCGGTATGGGGGCTTAATTATCCCCGACAGTATCAATCGTATATGAAAACAGCCGATACCACGTTTAGAGGTTATGTTTCTACTAGTGGTTTTAAGGATGCATTAAAAGATCAGCCCGAATTGGTGATTCTTTGGGCAGGTTATGCTTTCAGTAAGGATTATAATCAGCCTCGTGGACATTCTCATGCGGTTACAGATGTGCATCGCACTTTGAGAATTGGATCTCCTATGAATCCGGGTGATGGAGTTATGCCCTCCACTTGTTGGACATGTAAAAGTACCGATGTACCCCGATTAATGAGTGAAGTGGGAGTGACAGAATACTACAGTAAAAAATTATCTGATTTTGGTTCTGAGGTAATTAATCCTATTGGCTGTGCAGATTGTCATGACTCAAAGACCATGAATTTAACCATCACACGTCCTGCCTTGATAGAAGCGTTTCAAGCCATGGGAAAAGACATTAACAAGGCTTCACATCAGGAAATGCGTTCGCTGGTATGTGCTCAATGCCATGTGGAATATTATTTCAATAAAAATATCCCCGGAAAAGAAGGGGCATCCTATTTGGTTTTTCCATGGAAAGATGGCTTAACTGTGGAGGATATGGAACGCTATTATGATAATATCGATTTTGCAGATTGGGTACATCCGATTAGTAAAGCCAAAATGCTTAAAGCCCAACATCCCGATTATGAGTTGTATATGATGGGGGTTCATGCCAAAAGAGGGGTGTCTTGTGCTGATTGTCATATGCCCTATAAGTCAGAAGGAGGACAAAAATTTACCGATCACCATATTGGTTCCCCATTGGCCAATGTTGAAAACTCATGTTTTGTATGTCATCGGGAGAAAAAAGAAAGTTTGATTTCAGATGTGTATGAACGTCAACAAAAAATCAAGGAGGGCTCTTCAAAGCTACAAAAGTTGATTGCCATGGCTCATATTGAAGCAGCAAAAGCTTGGGAGCTGGGTGCTACTGAAGCAGAAATGAAAGACGTGTTGACTCTAATTAGACACGCACAATGGCGATGGGATTTTTCGGTGGCATCACATGGTGCAGCCTTTCATGCTCCTTTAGAAACAAGTCGAATGATAACTTCAGCCACAGATAAAATTCAGGAAGCACGACTAAAATTAGCTCGGTTATTGGCTTCCAAAAATTTCAACCAACCAGTGCCTATGCCAGATTTTACGAGCAAAGATGCCTTACAAAAGTATATAGGCTTGGATATTCCAAAAGAAAAAGCTGAGAAACAAGTTTTTCTGTCTCAAGTGGTTCCGCAATGGATTCGTGACGGTAAAGCCCGTGAATCAAAAAAACCAATTACGAAGGTTAATTAATTTTAAAAACTATTTTTATGAATACTGTCTGGAGGGGGATGTGGTTATCCTGCCTTATCCCTGTTATGGCTTTGGCTCAAGAGCCTGAGAAAGGAAAATTTGTGATTGATGGTCAAATATTACAACGTGCAGAATATCGACACGGACATATAGAGCCACTTCGGGACGACCAAGAAGCAGCTAAATTTATTACGCACAGAGCAAGATTGCAGGCCCTCTATTCTCATGAAAATTTAACCCTGTTTATGTCTGTTCAAGACATTCGTACCTGGGGGGATAGTCCGCAAGTGAAACGAGATGACAGTAATTTTTCAATACATGAGGCATGGGCTCATTATAAAATGGATGATGCCTGGTCAATTAAGGTAGGACGTCAAGAGTTAAACTATGACAATGCTCGTTTTTTGGGGAATCTCGATTGGTTTATGCAAGCTCGGGCTCATGATTTTGCAATGATTCGATATGAAAAAGGCAATAGAAAATTACATATCGGTGGAGGGTATAATCAAAATGGTGGCAATTTACCTGTAGCCGAGGCTCCATTTGTAGTTCCCAATCAGTACAAAAGTGCTCAAATGCTTCGCTATGAAAACAAGGGTGAAAACTGGCATTATTCCTTTTTAGCATGGAATGAATCTCGTCAAAATGCCCAATTAGAAGGGAATCCTCATTTTGATAATCTCACACTCGGTTTGCCTACCTTGCAATATACTTTTGGCAAAAACCAACTCTCGGGTTTTGCATATTATCAAACGGGGAAAGATTTTGTAGGTAAGTCATTATCGGGTTATGACGTAAGTGCACAATATCAGCGTACATTTTTTCATGATGAAACAGCCGGAAAGCGTTTTCGAATGATTGCGGGATTTGAACTAATAAGTGGAACAGATACCAACGAAACCGAGAAGAACTTCTCATTTAATCCACTTTACGGAACCAATCATTTATTTAACGGATACATGGATGTGTTTTATGTAGCCAATCGACACCTGAATAATGTAGGTTTGAACGATTATTATCTAAAAGGCAGATATGAGTTTTCCAAAAAATTCTTTACCCAGCTAGATTATCATTATTTTCAAGCCAATGCCCGTGTGAATAATGGAATAGAAAACCTAAGTTCAGGATTGGGCTCAGAAATAGATTTGAGTTTTGGGTATATTGTCAGTCCCGCGTTTTCGATTCAGGGTGGTTATAGCCACTTGTTTCAAACAGATACGTATGAATTTGTCAAAGGAGGAAATTTGAATCCGACCCAAAACTGGGCTTATGTAATGTTGATTTTCAGACCCAATATGTCACAAAAATTTATCGGAATTTTATTTTAAATTTGGGGAATACCCCTTTACTATGTTAAAAGCTCTTTCGTTTGTGTTTTCGACCAAAACTGCTTTGGTATTGTTATTTATTCTGGCCGCTGCTATGGCGGTTGCCACCTTTGTTGAAAATGATTATGGAACCCCTACGGCTCGTGCCTGGTTTTATGATGCCTGGTGGTTTGAAATAATACTTCTATGGCTTTCTATAAACTTTTTACTGCATTTGATGCAGTATCAGTTGTTGAATAAATTCAGTTGGCCCATCGGGATGTTTCATCTAGCATTCATACTCATTTTAATCGGTGCCGGGGTTACACGTTATTTTAGCACCGAAGGTATGATGCATTTAAGAGAAGGACAAACCAATAATACATTTTACACACAAGAAAAGTATTTGCAAATACAACGGGCAGATGATGAATCCTTTTTTTATCATAAACCCTTTACGCTTATCGCTCAGGGATTCAAACCTTTTGAAAAAAACATTTCCTTGCCGGATGAAGAGTGGAAAGTTCAATTTAAAGGTTTTTATCCCAAAGCAGTTTTAGATCCTAAACCCGGTCAGAAAGATTATTTTGAAATAGCAGTAGCTTTAGATCAAGACGGACGAGAGGATTTTATGGTAGAGGTTGGCGAAGCGGTTGCACTCAAACAAATTACCCTAAGCTTAGATAAAGATAGGGAAGGTGATATTCATATCTTCAAAAGGGACTCCGTTTGGAAAATTCAGTCCAAACTGCCCTTGCAAATGATGGAAATGGCTACCCAAAAAATGAGCTTTTTACATGCAAATGAAGAACAAGATTTATTTCAAAGAACGTTATATCAATGGGACGGTGGTGCTATTGTAGTGAAGCAAATTCACGAACAAATTCAATTGCAATACCGCAGCTCTGAGGAAGAACGAGACGATTTGCCGGATATCGTACACTTTAGTATACAAAACAGTCAAGGAGAAGAACTGGCAGAGCATTTTGTAAAAATGGTTAGTTTTCAATCAGAATGGAAATATTTTGATTACAAGGGTAAAAAGTATAAAGTAACTTTTGGTCCCAAACCTGTTGTCTTACCCTTTGCTTTACAACTTAAAAAATTTGAATTAGATCGCTATCCGGGTAGTCAAAGTCCGTCGAGTTATGCTAGTCAGGTACAAGTATTAGACGGTGATAATAATTTCCCTTATCGAATTTTTATGAATAATGTTTTGGATCATCGGGGTTATCGTTTTTATCAGTCCTCTTATGATACCGACGAAAAAGGTTCCGTTTTATCGGTAAATCAAGATCGACCGGGAACTATATTGACCTATTTGGGATATTTCTTTCTGACATTGGGAATGTTTTTGGCATTTTTCAGCAAAAGCGGCAGATTTCGTCAATTAAATCGTCAATTACAGTCATTGCAAAAAACTACTGTAGTTTTGGTTTTGCTTACATGTTCAAATGTGCTTTTTGGCCAAGTTCCTTCCAGAGAGGTAGTGATTGTTCCGGAACATTTGGCACAAAACTACGGTACTCTAATCGTTCAGGATATAGACGGTAGGATGAAACCTCTCAATTCACTTGCCAATGAGATAACCCGAAAAATTCACGGGAAAACAGTGCTACAGTTGCCTGGTGAACACCAATCATTGCGGTTGAGTGCCGAACAGTTTTTGTTGGCATTGCAACTCGATCCACAAGGGTTTATGATGTTGCCCATCATTAAAAATGATTATAAAAAGTTGTTGCAGGTTTATGAAATTATTTCCAAAAAACCTGCACCCTATATGGCTTTTCAGGATTTGATAGATCATAAGGGGGTTTATTTAATCCAATCTTTG
Source organism: Flavobacteriales bacterium (assembly GCA_018335925.1). Classification (GTDB taxonomy): domain Bacteria; phylum Bacteroidota; class Bacteroidia; order Flavobacteriales; family Flavobacteriaceae; genus Flavobacterium. Next base: position 22,198 of record JAGXRF010000112.1, on the reverse strand, counting down.
GTAGAAGAAGCCAATCGACTTAAACCCTCAGAACGCAATGACAGTCATAATGAAATTCTGAAGCTTGACGAACGTTTTAATATTTTTTATGGTTTAATATCGGGAGATTTTCTTCGCATATTTCCCAATCGAAATGATGCCAATAATACCTGGTTTACGATGCATCAGAGTCAGCAAGGTTTTGACGAAGAAGATGCCTTATTTGTGCAGAGTATTACCCCCATGTTTTTAACAGCCATAGAAAATGGTTTAGAAAATCAAGATTTTTCAGAAGCTGAACAAGCGTTGGAATATTTGCATTTGTATCAAGAAAAAGCCGGTGCTGAGGTATATCCCGCTTCAAATCTTATTAAAGCGGAACTGCTCTATAATAAACTACAATTAGGAAATCGTCTTTTTGGATGGTTTTGGTTGTTAGGCACCTTACTCTTAGCGATAGCGTTAATTACTTTATTTAAAACATCATCCATACTAGAAATATCATGGAAGATAGGTGTCGTTCTTTCCTGGATTGGGATTTTGGTATTTACGTTTCATCTGCTGCTCCGTTGGTATATTGCCAAACATCCTCCCTGGAGTGACGGCTTTGAAATGCTGGTTTTTGTAGCTTGGGGTGTGTTGCTTTTTGGAATTCTCTTTGCCAATAAATCCAAGTTTACCTTACCCATGGGGTTGTTGTTCTCCGGAACCTTGTTGTTTGTAAGTTTCCTCGATTGGCTCAATCCAGAAATAACGAATCTGATGCCGGTATTACATTCTTACTGGCTAAAAATTCACGTGGCTGTTATAGTTAGTGGTTATGCACCTTTGGCTTTATCAGCCGTACTGGGGTTGATGAGTTTGCTGTTACTTGTCTTTAAACCTAAAAGTGCTCCTCAAAATTGGTTCAAGGGAATCAAAGAACTGGTATTGGTCAATGAGATGTCAATGATGATTGGCTTGTTTTTACTGACCGTAGGAACATTTTTGGGTGGGGTATGGGCCAATGAGAGTTGGGGACGCTATTGGGCATGGGATCCCAAAGAAACCTGGGCTTTGATTTCGATTTTAGTGTATGCAATCATACTTCATTTCAGGCTAATTCCTGCCTTACGAAACGCTTTGATATTTAATATAGTGTCATTGTGGGGCTTTTCAACTATTGTGATGACTTCTTTTGGGGTAAACTATTATTTAACCGGATTGCATTCTTATGCCAAAGGAGATCCGGTTCCGGTTCCAACTTGGGTGTATTATGTTGTTATCATCCTTTTATTGATTACTTTGGGAGCTGTAGTGAATTATAGAAAGCTTTCATCACAGGAAAAACAGGCCTTACACTAAATATTTCTTAAAATTTTGACTGTATGATTCAGGTCATACCCTGAGTTTGGAATACGTCGTACTATTGTATCATATTAAAATGATATAATTATGATGACTTTATCACCCGAAATGACCATTGGAGAAATGGTAGCCCAAGATTACAGAGCTGCTTCTGTTTTTGGAAAACATGGTATAGATTTTTGTTGCAAAGGACACAGAACTCTTGCTGAGGCTTGTGAACGCAAAGGATTTTCTACGGAGGAAATAGAACGAGAACTGAATGAAATCCTTCGAGACCCTTCTGATAATTCGATTGATTTTAAATCTTGGCCATTAGATTTACTAACGTCTTATATCGAAAAGACCCATCACAGGTACGTAGAACAACAAATCCCGGTGCTTTTGCAGTTTTTAGAAAAATTATGTAAGGTACATGGTGGTCGACATCCGGAGCTGTTTGATATATATGATTTGTTCCGTTTTTCAGCAGGAGATTTGACCCAACATATGAAAAAAGAAGAATTGATACTTTTTCCTTTTATCAATAAAATGGTTTTGGCAGAAAAGTACAATGTTAATATTGATATGCCAAACTTCGGTAGTGTTGAAAACCCCATAGAAATGATGAAAGATGAGCATACTACAGAAGGGGAACGTTTTGCAACCATAGCGACACTAACGGATGGTTTTACCCCTCCGGAGGATGCTTGTACGACCTATAGAGTAACATTTCAAATGCTTAAAGAATTTGAGCAAGATTTACATCGACATATACATTTGGAAAACAACATCTTATTTCCAAAAGCAATAATGATGCAGAAATTGGTTTTTTCCTAAACTAGATTTTTTAACTTTGTTAGCCGAACTCTTAAAGGGTTCGGTTTTTTTATGAATACACATCATTTTTTATTGGTAATTCATTTGTTGGCAGCCACCGTTTGGGTAGGTGGCCATTTAATTTTACTTTTTGGATTTTGGTTCAAAGCCAGAACTACAAAAGATATCAATTTAATTGATCAGTTTCGAAAGCGTTATGAATTATAGTTGGTATGCCCGCTTTGATTATATTGTTAATTACAGGAATTTGGATGTCTTTTAATTTTGGCATAACACTAGATAGTTGGTTACATTTTAGTACACCACTAGAGCGGGTGGTTTCCTTGAAATTAATATTACTAATTTGCACCATGGCCATGGCATTTAGTGTGCAAATCTTTTGGTTTAGAAAAGGAAAAACACCTTCATTTAAGGTCTTGTCGATTTTAATTTGGACAGTGACATTTTTAGGGGTGTGTATGTTACTATTTGGAACGATGTTTCGCTATGGTGGATTAAAGTAAAAAAGCGTGAATGACAACTTTCACGCTTTTTTGGAATTAACAATTAACACTACGAACAAAATATTCTTTTACTTTGGTAGTAAAACATCACCTATGACATGGATCATACCATTAGAAGTAGGGATACTGGCAACGATTTCAGAGCCATTCACAAGGATTTTATCACCGTTTTTGGTAATGGTTACTTTTCCACCAAAAACCATATCAAATTGTTGACCATCATTCATCCATTCGGGTTTTAGAACACCCACATAGGTATGATATCCCAGTATGTTTTCTAGGTCATCTTTTTTCTCGGGTTTTAGTAATCCTTCTACTGTTCCGGGAGGAAGCTTATCAAAAGCAGCATTCGTGGGAGCAAAGACAGTAAAAGGGCCAGCGTTGCTCAAAGCATCTACTAAACCGGCTGCTTTTACTGCAGTTACTAAAGTAGTATGGTCAGGACTACCGACAGCTACTTGCACTATGTTTGGAGCAGAAGTTTCATCAATTACCCCAGACTGTCCCACATGTTCTGTAGTTTGGGCATCACCGGTAGTATTTGCTTCATTTTTAGAGCCGGATTGACATGAGGTCATTAAAAGTCCCGCAATTGCGAAAAATGACAAAATTTGTTTCATAATCAGGTTGTTTTAGATTTATAAAGCAAATTTCAAGCTATTTCACCCCATTTTTTATGAGTCAAATCATAAAACCGACCTTAATTTGATTTTTTTAAAGAAAAAAACATGCCGCTAATCCCCAATAGTAGTAAAATAGAGATCCCGAATAATAGTTCATTTATTTTAGGAATAATTGTGTAGAAAACGGCAGCAATTCCCTGAGTAGTGAGCACTATTTCATTTAAAAATATACCCAAAGCAAAAAAGGCAAAGAATAGTGAAAAGTGTTTTCTATAATACAATATATTCAGTTTGCGGATATAAACCAAAATGGAAGTAGTGATAATGGCCAATAAAACTAAATGCAAATAAGCCAAAACAATAGACCTAAAGCCAAAGGCAAGTTTACCAAGTTCAGGAACCAATGAAAGTAATTGAAGAAGTAGTTTAATAGTGATGCAGAGTGCCACACATTTTAAAAGGAATCGATAGAAAGGTTCCAAATTTTCCAGAGCATATTTTCCAAAATTCTTGAACATGAGATACCATCCCCAGAGTTGAGCCAGGGCCGCTAGAAGAATAATTCCATACACCCAAATGGGAATTTTTAACCAAAGTACAGAAAGTAAAAACGCAGGGATACAACTGTATAAAAAGAGATTGAAAGCATTTCTATTAATCTTTTCGTTTTGCAAAGTCATCGGAATATCTGCCATCCAGAGTCCAAATAAGGCAAACCAAAACCAGCCGTTATATTGAAAGTGTAAATAAAAGTAAACAGATGACAAATACCAATCTTGAGGAACATGCTTTGTTGCCATCATATAGGCTAATGAAAATGTACCTAACGAGGATAGCACTAAGAAAAACAGTGATGTTTTAAACCACGGAACAGCAAGAGTCTTTCCCTTAAGTTGAGCGAGGTCTTTCCAAAAAATCCAACTAAACCAAAATGAAACCAAAAGGGAAAGTGTTGAAAAAGTTATAGAGAATAACCCATATCCTTGCAGGGTAAAGCTGATAAGCATGGCATAGGCAAGTGCAAGATTGGATGCTAATACATACTTGTATTTTTGAAGATTAAAAGATTCGGTTGAACGTTGCAAAATATAAATTAATAAAACCATTAAGGTTTGCGTAACCCATCCTGCAAAGGCAAAATGGGAATGAGCATGTTGCACGTTTTTCTGAAGTAATAATGAAAATTCAAAACTTATTTTATAACGCATTAAAAACCCAAGAAGAGCGACCAGTAATAAGCTAAGTAAAGAAAGTCGAATCCAGAAATTGACATGAAATGATTTCATCAGTAAAATAATTTGTGTTGATTAATTTCAACAATTCCTTTTTTATTCATCATAGATAGTGTGCGTATCACCGTTTCAACCCGGAGCCCGGTAACATCTGCTATTTGTTGCCTAGTTAATGGAATTTGAACTTTATCCTCATTCGGAATATTGTTTTGCTTTTTATAGGAGGATAGAAAAGCTTTTATTCGGTGATCGGGTTTTTGATTGATGATTTGTCTGGACTGAATGGCTTTATTATGAATGCGTTGTGCCATACTTTTCAAAAAATGCTGATGTATGGATGGATACTCCTCTAAGATTTTCAATAACTTTTCTTTGTTTATTTTCAAAATTACACTATCCTCCAATGCTTCCGCCTGAGCGGGATATGTTTCGTCAATAAACAATGGAGGCTCACCAAAACTTTGTCCGATTCCAAAAAAACCTTGAATAAATTCTTTTCCATCTTCATTGGTATTATACATTTTTACCGATCCGGAAATAATTTGGAAATAACAAGTTGCCGGGTCATCTTCATAAAATATGACCTCACCTTTATTATAGCGTTTGGTAACTGCACCCCAGGTGAAGAGAATGTTTTCATCAATTTGCATGCGAGAGTCCTAAAAGTTGTTCAAATATAACGAGGCCTGCTTTATCAAAATATGATAATTGTCACTTTTGTAACACAAGTTACACAGTAACCTATGTTACTGTACGCTCAATTATACGGGTGTAGTTTTGCTCCATCATTTTAATCATCTATTATGACCAGACACATCATCATACCCGTTTTATGGATAACCGGACTACTATCCGGGGGCGTTTTGGCCCAGGATACCTTATCCTTATCGCGATCACAATTGGCCGAAAAATGGAAGAATCAAAACCTACAGTTGCAGGTCAAACAAAAGCAAGTAGCTTCGGCACGATCGGATTACCGACAGTCGAATGCCTTGTTTTTACCTTCGGTGAGTGCATCGCACACGGCCATCACTACAACCAATCCTTTGATGGCATTTGGTTCAAAACTCAATCAGCAGATCATCACCATGGCTGATTTTAATCCCGAATTGCTGAATAACCCGAATCAGGTGCAGAATTATGCTACCCGAATCGAAGTGTTACAACCCATCATCAATATTGATGGCTGGAAGGAACGCAAGGCAGCCAGAGCCAAAATGGATGCCTATGAATTGCAATCGCAACGGACGAAAGAATACTTGCAGTGGGAAATTGATAAGGCTTTTAACCAACTCCAATTGGCTTATCAGGCCGTTGAAGTGATGAAAAAAGCCGATGCCACTGCACAAAAGAACTTGAAGCTGGTTGTAAAATTCCTATTGGTTTACCATCTAATAATATTTGAAAATAGTTATCCCCTTTTTCATCTTGTAGGGTAGCATGTATTTCGGTTCCAACAAATTCTATTTCAACCGAAGAACCAGGCCAATATAATTCAACTCCCTTCTCCGTTGTATGGTGAATCCTTCCTTGATAAACCACATGCGGGTTACTGTTTGTTACCACCAATTCCTTTTTGCTTGCACAACCGGTTAAAAAACAACCAATGAAAACAAAAAGAAGGAATTGTGACATATTTATATAATTTGGGGCAAATTGATTTTGTTTTAATAGTAGACTTCTAATATTTCTGCCTGATTTTTCGGTTTTAATGTTATATTATTTAAACTAGCCGGAATTAAAATGCTTTCTCCCTTTTGCACAAAATAAGTATTTTGATCAGCTACCAAATCAAAACTCCCATTGGTACAGATATAAATTACAAACGAATCTATTGTAGTATAATCCTTAACAATAGATTGATTTAAATGGAGAATATTAGATTTAAAATAAGGAGAATGAATCAATAGATTGCTTTGGTTTTCTGTTAATTCATACGAAGTTTTATAGTTGTCATGCACTTTAAAATCAATGACATCTAAAGCCAAATCGTTGTGTAGTTCTCTTGTTTTTCCAGTAGCTTTATCCACACGATTGTAATCATAAATTCGGTAAGTGATATCCGAAGTTTGTTGAATTTCAGCCAATAAAACACCAGCACCTATGGCATGAACTCTTCCGGTTGGAATGTAAAAAGCATCTCCAGCTTTGGTTTTAACGGTATTTAAAACGTTAAGAATCTGGTCGTTGTTCAAAAACTCGGTATACTTTTCCTTGGTTAATTCTGTTTGAAATCCAACAATAATTTCAGCATCTTCCTCAGCATCCATTATATACCACATTTCATTTTTCCCGAAAGATTGGTGTCTTTCTTTAGCAATGGCATCATGTGGATGCACTTGAACAGAAAGCGGAGTTTTGGCATCAATAAATTTGATTAATAGCGGAAATTGGTCTTGAAACGTATCGTAAACATGTTTTCCTACCAATTTGTCTTGGTATTCTTGGATCAATTGTTGCAAAGATTTTCCGGCTAAAATGCCTCCTGAAACCAAAGTTTCGTCACCCGGAACTCCAGAAATTTCCCAGGATTCTCCAATGTTTTCTTCTGTAAAACCTTTTTGTAAAACGGTATTCAGCTTATTTCCTCCCCAAATTCGATATTTGGGCAACGGAGTAAATTTTAAGGGGTATAAAGCTGTGTAAATCATTTTAAGCTTTTAAAGTTTGCATAAGCAATAATTAATGTTTTTTTAATGGTTGTCAAAATACATTTGCATCTTTCATATCCACAACAAAATTAAATAGTAATTACCCCTAATAGGTTAAAAAAAACCTAACAATTTTATTTTGTTTAATTAATTGTTATATTTGTTGAACAAAATAAAAATACTATGGACCAAGTAAAGAGCATTTTTAGTATCAAGGACTTAGAAAATTTGTCTGGTATTAAAGCTCATACCATTCGCATTTGGGAGAAAAGATACGATGTTTTGCAGCCCATGCGTACGGATTCCAACATCAGATACTACGATTTGGCTGCCTTACAAAAGCTGTTAAACATCACGCTTTTGCACAATTATGGCTACAAAATTTCAAAGATTTCTAAATTAGAAGATTCGGAATTAAACAAAATGATTCGTGGAATCATCACCGAAAAAAGTGCCAAAAATCATGCGTTGAATGCCTTTAAAATGGCGATGATGAATTTTGACCAAGCCTTGTTTTTAAATACATACAACCAGTTGCTTGGAGAAAAGTCGTTTCGAGAGGTTTTCTTTGAAGTATTTATCCCTTTGATGGAAGAGCTTGGATTTTTATGGCAAACCGATACCATTACTCCTGCACACGAGCATTTTATCACGTTTTTAATCAAGCAAAAATTACTGATTCAAACGGAAAAAGTGCAAGTAAAAGAACCAGAAAATTTAGAGAAAACATTTGTATTGTATCTTCCGGTGAATGAAATCCACGAACTTGGATTGATGTATTTAAATTTTGAAATTTTAGACAAAGGATTCAAAGCAATTTATTTAGGGGAGAGTGTTCCTGCAGACAATTTACCTGCCTTAAAAAAATATTACAACAACTTAGTTTTTGTTACCTATATTACTGTGGAACCTGACAAAGATGAAATTAATCCATATTTAAAAAATCTAACAGATTTATTGATTACTGAAGAAGATGACACAGAAATTTGGGTTTTAGGCAGACAGGTGGAGTTTATTAAACCAACTCACCATCCAAAATTAAAAACATTCCAAAGCATCAAAGAATTTTCACGTTATTTATAAACTATTATTGCCCAACTTTACAAACCATCCTATATGAAGATAGCCATTATTGGTTCCGGATTTTCCGCTCTAGCAGCATCTTGTTACTTGGCCAAAGCCGGACACCAAGTTCAAGTTTTTGAAAAAAACAGCACCGTTGGAGGAAGAGCCCGACAATTGCACAAAGATGGTTTTACCTTCGATATTGGTCCCACTTGGTATTGGATGCCAGATGTGTTTGAACGTTTTTTTGCTGATTTTGGCAAAAAAACTACCGATTATTACCAATTAATCAAGTTGAGTCCAGCCTATCAAGTGTATTTTGGTATTAAAGATTTTGTGAATATTGCAGACAATTTGCCGGATATTGTGCAAACTTTTGAAAGTATTGAGCCAGGGAGCGGGAAAGTCTTAGAAAAATTTATGGCAGAAGCTCAGGACAACTACAATATCGCAATCAAAAAATTGGTATATCGTCCTGGAGAAAGTCCGTTAGAGTTGGTTACCCCTCAAACCATGTTAAAAGTGGGGACTTTCTTTTCTAACATCAGCAAAGAAATTAGAAAGCGTTTTAAGAATCCTAAATTGGTTCAAATATTAGAGTTTCCGGTTTTGTTTTTAGGAGCAAAACCATCCGATACTCCGGCTTTTTACAGCTTTATGAATTTTGCCGATTTCGGATTGGGTACCTGGCACCCTAAAGGTGGCATGTATTCGGTAGTAAAAGCCATGCATCAATTGGCTGAAGAACTTGGTGTTGAATTTCATGTGAACCAAAACATCCAAAAAATTGTGGTAGAAAACCAAAAAGCGATTGGTTTAGAAACCCAATCAGGATTTGTTGCTGCCGATTTGGTATTGAGTGGAGCTGATTATGCACATTCAGAAACTTTATTAGAACCTAAATTTCGTCAGTATTCTGAAAAGTATTGGGACAAAAAAACATTTGCCCCATCCTCCTTATTATTTTATGTTGGTTTTGATAAAGAAATAGAAAGAGTAGAACACCATAGTTTATTTTTTGATGTGCCTTTTTCAAAGCATGCCGAAGAGATTTACGATCGTCCGCAATGGCCTTCTGAGCCCTTATTTTATGCAAGTTTCCCATCAAAAACAGATGAAGTTGCACCAGCAGGAAAAGAAGCAGCCATTTTTTTAATTCCTTTAGCAACCAACTTGGAAGATACTCCCGAGATTCGTGAAAAATATTTTGAAACTATTTTAACAAGATTAGAGCAACTTACAGAACAAAGTTTAAAAAATCATGTTATCTTTAAAGAATCATTTTGTGTGAATGATTTTAAAGAGGCTTACAATTCGTGTAAAGGAAATGCTTATGGCATGGCAAATACTTTATTACAAACTGCTTTTTTACGACCTAAGTTAAAGAGTAAAAAATTACCAAATTTATATTTCACTGGGCAACTAACCGTTCCTGGACCAGGAGTACCTCCTTCATTAATATCCGGAAAATTGGTTGCTGAATTGATTGAAAAGTACCATTCGTAATTAAAACGTAATAAAACATTCTACTATATGAAGTCTATCTTTGATCAAGTTTCTAACATTTGTAGCCAAAAGGTTACCAATGCCTACAGTACTTCATTTTCGAGTGCTGTAAAAATGCTGGCACCTAACATTCGTCAAGATATTTACAATATTTACGGTTTTGTACGTTTTGCGGATGAAATTGTAGATACTTTTCATGAGTTTGACAAGGCTACTTTGTTTGAAGAGTTTGAAACAGAAATGTATCGTGCCTTAGAAAGAAAGATAAGTTTGAACCCTGTATTGAATGCTTTTCAGCATACCATTCACAAATACGAAATTCCGGTGCAATTGGTAGAAGCTTTTATGAAAAGCATGCGTCAAGATTTGTATAAAACAGAATATCACACAGAGCAAGAATACCATCAATACATTTATGGCTCTGCAGATGTGGTTGGTTTGATGTGTTTAAAGGTCTTTGTAAATGGCAATGAGAAAAAATATTTAGAGTTAAGAAATTCTGCCATGCGATTAGGTTCTGCTTTTCAAAAAGTGAACTTTTTACGCGATTTAAAAGCTGATTTTGAAGATTTATCTCGTACTTATTTTCCAAATACCAATTTAAAACAATTGAATGAATCAGATAAAATCAGAATTATCCGTGAAATTGAAGACGATTTTGAAGCAGGTTTTATTGGAATTCAAAAATTACCGGTAGAAGCTAAATTTGGAGTTTACACAGCTTATGTTTATTACAAAAAATTATTGACCAAACTTAAAAATACACCTTCTACCGAAATAAAAAATACAAGAATCAGGGTTCCTGATTACGAGAAGATAGGTTTGTTAGCCAAGTGCTATGTGAATTACCGTTTAAATATTATTTAAAAGATGGGATTACAGATTTTATTCTTTTTTGTTACTTTTTTTATCATGGAATTTATGGCATGGTTTAGTCATAAATACATTATGCATGGCTTTTTGTGGGTGTTGCACCAAGACCATCATCGCAAAGACCACGATTCGTGGTTTGAACGAAACGATGCATTCTTTATTTTTTATGCAGTAATAAGTATGGGGTTTGTCATGGCTTGGGATCACGGGTATTTTTCCTTTGGATTGGCAGTTGGCTTAGGAATTTTTGCTTACGGATTAACCTACTTTTTAGTGCATGACATATTTATTCATCAACGCTTTAAATTATTTAGAAACGCAAACAACAAATATGCTCGAGCTATAAGAAGAGCCCATAAAATGCATCACAAACATCTTGGAAAAGAACATGGCGAATGCTTTGGAATGTTGGTAGTGCCATGGAAGTATTTTAAAGAGGCATAAAAAAAGAGGCAGTTGCCTCTTTTTTTATACATAGCATCTTGCTAAAAAACTCTTACCAAGTTAAAGCCAAAAGCAATATCTCCTTTGAAAAAGTCTCCGATAGTTTGTCCTAAAAATCCAGCTTCATGCATTGCTCTTGCATTGGTAAAATGCAATTGAAAAACGTGTCCACCTGTTTCAATATCCAAACCAATAGCCAATGGGTTTTTGAATGCACTCTCTTTTGCTCTGTTTGCATGCAAAGCGTAATCAAAGTTTAAAGCTAGTCGATTGGTAAGTTTGTATCTTGCTCCCAAACCTATTGCAAACTGCGTATTTTCTTGTGGGTTAGGTAAAATTACATCTCCATTTTCTGAGATTGTATCAGGCAATGTATTAAAATGGAAAACACTTGGAGCTAATTGAAATGAAAATTTTTCAGAAAACTTTCTAGAAATCAGTAACTGTTGCACATAACTTAGTCTGTTTTGAAAGGTCAATTTCGGAAAATCTTCTTTTTTTAAAGCGGTATTTACTGCAACGCTACTGAAACCTGTAATTGCAAACGGAAAACCTTCATTTTTTTGTTTAGCAATCACATATTTCCCAGCAATATCCCATGTTTTTTGGTAGGTACTTCTTGCCACATGTAAAGTGATACCTTCGGTTAGTCCGTAAGTGAACTTAATTTGTGTAAAAGCATTGTCTAAACCAAAAAAATCTTCAAAACCTCGATTCAAATAACCAAATCTATGAGCAACAATAAAGTAAAAATCACCTTTGGCAGCAACTTTAGTAGATTCTAAATTGATTATTTTTAAAGATTTGAATGCATAAGTAACTTCAGAATTATCAGTAGAAGTATCTATGTCTTTTAATAAATCGTCCTGAGCAGTTACCCAAATAGGCAATGCCAGTAAAATCCAAAATATTTTTCTCATCAGTTTTTATTTAAATGATTTTAAAAATTCCAACCAAAAATGCTTCATCCATTAATGTAATTTGATAGTTGATGTTTTTGATGGTTATGCTTGGTTTAATTTTTAACCCATAATTTGGTGAGGCTTCCCATTTCTGGGTGACTCAAGTATAGCAAATAGGTACCTTGATTAAACGAATTCACATCAATAGAATTTTCTAAGTTTTGTAATGTTCCAGAAATTATTCTCTTTCCGCTTAAATCAAATATTTGGTAATCAATATTTGAAAGAACTGAAGGCAATTGTATGTTTAATTGTTCGTTAGCTGGGTTCGGAAAAAGTATTATTTCCTGCATCGAAAAAAGTTCGCTATTCAAAGTTGTGTTTACCGTTGCACTTCCTCTATTACTGCCTCCATGGTAAGCAAGCGTATTGGTTGCCGTTTCGCTTCTTGCCCAAACAACTGGAATTGCAGTAGCACTGTTACTAAACGCATAATCTCCAGTTGGATTTGGCGAAGTCAAAGCCCTTGTACCAACAATAGTTCTGATACTTCCTGCTACTGTATTAGAAGATACCGTCCAGTCGTTTATGTCCGTTGAAGGAGTTGTAAATCCGATAAAATTCCGGTCACTAATTCCAGCACTACTAAAAATTAAACAGTCTCCGCTATTCATGTTTTGTGTACCAAAACCAATGGCAAACCAACGGTCAGACGGACCAGTTGCAGTTAAAGTTACGGTACTTGCATTGGTTTGAACTCTTGCAGTTATTGCCAATCCTGAGGTGTTACTTAAAGTAACCACACCGGAGTCAAATTGTTGGGCTTGAACAAGCATACCCAATAGACTAACTAAAAGTAAAGTAATTTTTTTCATAAGCATTTTTTTTAGTTTTATTAATTTAAAATCGATCAAATAATTCAATTATTTTCTTGTTATTGGTCTCTAATGCCAACATAAATGCATTTTTTTGGTCTTTGTTCGTGGTGGATTTACTTGCTCCTTTTTCCAATAATTTTTCTACCATGTACTCATTTTGGGTAATCACAGCCAAAATTAAAGCAGTGTTTGATTGGTTGTCAACTGCATTAAGATCCACTTGCTTTTTTAGGAGTGCATCAAAAACTACTTGATTGTTTTTATACACACTTGCCATCAATGCAGTTCCCATGGACGAGTTGTAGTTTAACTCCATATCCAACTCTATTAATTTCAATGCGATTGGTTGGTTATTTCGGTAAGTAGCTAAAATTAAAGCAGAAAATCCATTGCTATCAGTTTGAGTTAGTACATTTGGGTCTTTTTGGTAAGCATTCATCAATTCTTCTACGGTACCAAATCGGGAAATGTCAAATATGGACTTTTCATTTTGAGAATAGCAAATCGACTGAAACAAGAAGACTAAAATAATTAAGGTAGTATTTCGCATTGGTCCATTTTTATTTCGTTCATAATTTCGTCATAACCTATAATTCTACCTTTGATTTTTACCAACTGGTTCACTTGTATACCATCTAATTGATTGGTGGATGTTATGTAAGCAAAAATCATTTCATTCAAAGCAATATTGCTTTCTTTTATGTTGATCTGACTAGCTTGTCCAGTTATTTCTACCACTTTGTCTAAATATTTAGTTTCAGCATCTTCTGCATTTGTAGTGTATGCTTCTATCAATTCAGTTGCTAAAAGACTATAGGTTGGTTGTTCATCAGAAATATTTCGATGGTCAGCATAGATATATTTGTATGCAACAAATAAAAAAATGCAAAGCAATATTGCAATGAGTAATATTTTCTTTTTCAATAGCTTAAATTTTTATCAAATTTATATAAAATTAAGTAATTTTACAATGGATGTTTTTATCAAATCCAATTTTGTAATTATTTACGTAACTATTCAAATAATGGTTTTATTTTTTTGCTATGAAAAGAAGTTTTTTAATTTTTTCGTTTTTGTTTCTGGTGTCGTGTACCAACGACTCTGAATCGGACTTGTTGGACAACAACACCTTAGAAAAAGTCACTTACCAACAGGTGAAACCTATAATGGATACCCATTGTGTTTCTTGTCATGGAAATGTAAGTCCTAATGCAGGTTTACCTTTAACCAATTTTACCCAGGTAAGAAATGCAGTGATGAATAGAGGAGTTATTGACAGAATTTCCAGAAATAATGGAGACCCTTTGTTGATGCCACAAACGGGCAGACTAAATCAAAATTTAATTAACCTTGTAAATCAGTGGAAAAATGATGGCTATTTGGAAGAATAAATCCGTTTACATTTTAAGTTTATTTTTTGTAGCAGTTTTTGCTCAAAAAGTACAAACTAAAAATGGTACAGCTAAGTTGGAAGCATCTGTACCTTCTTTTGAAGAAGTAAAAGCTGTTACCAATACTGCCTCGTGTGTATTGAATTTGGAAAATGGTGAAATAGCTTCATTGATATTAATCAAAAGTTTTCGTTTTAAAATAGCTTTGATGGAAGAGCATTTTAATGAAAATTATATGGAGAGTCATTTGTTTCCAAAAGCGATTTTTAGAGGTAAAGTGGATGCTTGGGACAAAACAAAACTTACAGCCAAACCAACAAAGTTTTTGTTGAAAGGTAAAATGGAAATGCACGGAAAATCAAAAGAAATTGATATTGAAGTGATGATTTCCGTAATTAATGGAAAGTATACTTTAACAAGCGATTTTGAGTTAAATACCGATGATTTTGGAATTGTAATTCCAAAAATTGTAAGCAATAAAGTATCTAAAAAGGTGCTAATTAATTTGGATTTTAAATTGGAATAGTTTGCGTTTTCGTTGGCTTTTTTTTCTAAAGAAAATTGTTTCTTTGTGAAAACTTGAATCATGAGATTTCTTTTTATTATTTTATTTTTATTAGTTACTTATACGCAAGCCCAAGAAATAGCTTTGTTAAAATACAAAGGGGGAGGGGATTGGTATGCCAATCCTACTTCCTTACCTAACTTAATCAAGTTTAGCAATCAAAATATCCAAACCAAAATCAAACCCAAGCCAGCAACGGTAGAACCGGCTAGTTCAGATATTTTTTCTTATCCTTTTGTACATATGACCGGGCATGGAAATGTGGTATTTAATGAACAAGAAGTTCAAAATTTAAGATTATACATGCTGTCTGGTGGTTTTTTACACGTCGATGATAATTATGGTATGGATACCTATGTACGACCGATGATTCAAAAAATATTTCCGGATAAAACTATGGTTGAATTGCCAAGCAATCACGACATTTTTCAAAAGCCATATAATTTTCCAAACGGACTTCCTAAAATTCATGAACACAATCAACAACGTCCCCAAGCTTTTGCTATTTTTCATGAAGGAAGAATAGTTCTCTTATACACTTTTGAAACCGATTTGGGAGACGGCTGGGAAGACCAAGAAGTACACAATAATCCAGAGGAAGTTCGCTTGAAAGCCTTGCGAATGGGGGCAAATATTTTATATTATATTTTTAATAAGTAGAGATTTTTTTTCAGTTTGTTGAAAATTTTTCAATTGTTTATGTTACAGTTTCGTTAAAATCATTAATATTGTTATGTTTTTAACAAACTAACTAAACAAACTTATTTTAATTATGAAAAAAATCACATTATCCTTTTTAGGTGTTTTGCTCCTTTGGAGTTGTGCAAAAGAAGAATCTACATTAGAAGAATCTGCAAAGCCGGTTGATTTTGGTTTAGCAAAACGAGAGTGTATGTCGGCTGAACTATTTAAACAACAAATGTTAGAGAATCCTGACATGGCTGCTAAACAAGAAGGCTTGGAGGAATTGACAAGAAAGTTTATCGAAAATAACCAAGCTCGTTTGGTAAATGGAATTATCGAAATTCCGGTACATGTAAACGTATTGTACAATACAGCAGCTCAAAATGTTTCAAATGCACAAATACAATCACAAATTGATGTGTTGAATGAAGATTTTTCTTCTACAAATTCTGATTACAGTTCTATTCCAAGTGTATTTCAAGGTGTTGCATCAGGAGATGTAACTGTAAGATTTGTTTGGGATCCAAGTACAGGAACCACAAGAAAATCAACCACAAAGAAAAATTGGAGAACCAATGATGATATGAAACGTTCAAGTAGAGGAGGGATAGATGCTACCAATTGTGCTGGAAAAATGAATATTTGGGTTTGTGTATTGGCCAACAACATTTTGGGTTATGCACAATTTCCTGGTGGTGCTTGTGCCACGGATGGTGTGGTAATTCATACCAATGCTTTTGGTAGAGGAAATTACTCTTTGTTTACTGCATTTAACAAAGGTAGAACTGCTACACACGAAGTTGGACACTGGTTAAATTTACGTCACATTTGGGGAGATGCTACTTGTGGTAACGACTTTGTGGCAGATACTCCAGTACACAATGCATCCAATGGAGGTTGTCCTACATTCCCTCATTATTCTACTTGTAGTGGTACTCCAATTGAAATGACCATGAACTATATGGATTACACCAACGATGCATGTATGTATATGTTTACAGCAGGTCAAAAATCACGTATGTTGGCAACTTTTGCAGCTGGTGCACCAAGAAATGCTTTTGCACAGCCTTAAAAATAAATTAGCTTTTTACATAAAAACTCGTTACTTTGTAGCGAGTTTTTTTATTTATATGCAAACAAATCTTTCCTCACAAATAGCCAAAGGAATTTTAAAAGCTATTGCTGTTTTATTAGGAGCATGGTTATTATTATGGTTTTTAAGTAAAATCAGCACTTTGTTCTTGTATTTTACCATTGCTTTGATACTCTCATTGATAAGTATGCCATTGGTATTATGGTTAGAAAGAAAATTAAAGTTCAAAAGATTTTTAGCTGTAATTAGTGTCATAACCATACACATTGGTGCTTTTGTAGGCTTTATCATGCTATTTATACCTTTATTGGTGGCTCAAAGTAAAAAGCTTTCGTTGTTAAACAATTATGCCATTGAACAAAAAGTGCAATTTATTTACGAAGATTTTAAAAACTGGGCTTCTGCCAACCAATGGAATGTGGATAAGCTTATTTCAGAAATTGATATTACACAATATCTAGATTACAGTTTGATTCCTGAAAGTATCAATTATGCATTTGGGACTATTGGTTCTTTTTTTATTGGAGCTTTGTCAGTTTTGTTCATTACATTTTTTCTGTTAAAAGACCAACATTTATTTTCATTTGTATTTCAAAAAATACTTCCAACCAAGCAAAAAGAAGGGATTTTAAATTCATTAGAAAAAGTTTCCTATTTACTTAGCAGGTATTTGTTGGGGTTGTTGTTGCAATTGATTATTATTTTCAGTTTAGACTTTTTGGTGTTAAGCATTTTTGGTGTTGACAATGCTTTGGTAATAGCATTTTTATGTGCTTTACTTAACGTAATTCCATACATAGGGCCATTAATGGGAACTACTTTAGCCGCAACTTTAACTTTAATTAGTAAAATTGGAACCGACTTTGCCACGGACATGTTGCCAACTACTTTGTATGTAGTCATTGGGTATATTTTGGTACAATTGGTAGATAATTTTGTGAACCAACCTCTCATTTTTTCAAAGAGCGTAAAGTCTCACCCATTAGAAATATTTTTTGTGATATTGATTTTTGGATATTTATTTGGCATTGTAGGAATGATTATAGCTGTTCCGGTGTACACCATTTTAAAAGTTTTTGCCAAAGAATTTTTCCCAGAAAATATGGTGGTTAAAATCCTGACCAGAAAAATTTAGTCTCTTGGATAAGCATTTCTTACTACTTCCTGAGGTCCAAGAATGGATCAATCAAAATCTGCATCAAAACGTTGCTAATTTGGCTTTAAAAGCTTCGCCTTTTCCAAAAGAATGGATGACAGATATATTAGAGCAATTACAAAGCAAGCAAAAAGCAAAATTGAAATTACCTACATGGTTCCAAAAACCAGGTGTTTTATTTCCGAAAGGAATTTCTGTTGAGCAAACTTCCTCTGAAATTACTGCCTCATTTAAAGCCAACTTAATACAAGGAAATATATTGGTAGATGTAACCGGTGGTTTTGGAATAGATGCTTTTTTCTTTACAAAGAGTTTTTGTAAAGTATACCATGTGGAACAGCAAGAGGCATTGAGTGCTGTGGTGAAACACAATTGTGAGGTTTTTGAGCAAGACAACATCCTATGCATGGCTCAAAATAGCCGTGATTTTTTGGAGCGGTTTACTGAGCCAATAGATGTGATTTATGCAGATCCAGCAAGAAGAGATGTGCAAAAAAACAAAGTTTTTTTATTAGAAGATTGCGAACCAAATGTGTTGGAGGAATTGGATTTTTGGCTTCAAAAAGCCAAACAAGTTTTATTAAAAACCTCTCCCATGTTAGATATTTCTTTGGGGATAGAGCAATTGCAAAAAGTAGCTAAAATTTGGATTATTACTTTAGATAATGAAGTAAAAGAACTTTTGTGGTTGTTGCAAAACAACACTACTCAGATTGATTTAGAAGTGGTACATCTTCATAAAAATCAAATCTTTAGTGATGGTTTTCCTTGGCATGAAACCGTATCCATAGGTTATCAAGTTCCGCAAAAATACTTGTACGAACCTCATGCAGGTTGGATGAAATCCGGCAAAATGGATGTATATGCAAATCAATTAGGGTTGAGTAAATTAGCTCCACATTCGCATTTATATACATCCGAAGTTTGTTTAGAAAATTTTCATGGCAGAGTTTTTGAAGTACTTGCATATCATGCATACGATAAGGCTTGGATGAAACAACAATTGCAAGGAAAAGAAGCAGCCATTACGGTGAGAAACTTTCCTGAAAAAGTAGAAGAGTTGCGAAAAAAATGGAAGATAAAAGAAAGTCACCAGCAATTTGTTTTCTTTACCACCTTGCACAACGACCAAAAAATAGTTTTAATTTGCAAAAAAATCAACTCATGAAATCTTTATTTTCCTTTTTTACCTTACTTTTTTTCCTTCAAATCCATGCACAAAAACCATGCGATTTATCCACAGATGTTTCAGATAGTTTAGGGACACTAAAGCAAACTAAAGATGTGTTGATGTACGAAAAAGTGTTTGGTAACGCAGAGCAATTCATCTATTTCTCTTTACTCAACGACAACAAAACTCCATTTTTAAGTGTCAATTTTATCCAAAAAGATAGCGAGTTTATCAAAGCTGATTGTTTTGATCCATCTTCTAAACTATTTTTACAGTTATCCAACCAAAAAATTATTCCGTTGTTTTATGCAGATGAAGAAAGTTGTAGTCAGTTGATACAAGGAGATGCCAATGGGAAAAATACGCGTTTACTTTCCGGATATTTTTTGTTTCCAAAAGAGTCTTTTCAAATGTTAAAGGAACATGATTTGGTGTTTATTCGCATCAAAAGTTCTACCGGTACCAAAGATTTTTATGTAAAGGATTTACTAATTTCTGAAATTACCAAACAAAGCGGTCAGCCAACCAAGTTTTTTAGAGATTACTTGCATTGTGTTGAAAATTAAGGGGTACAATCCCAGGTAAAATTTGCAATTTTATCTTCAGCAGTTACCGGAAGCTGGTAATGCCACCATTCTGATGCCAAACTTTGAAAACCATGTTTTTCCATGATACTTTTTAAAGTAGTTCGGTTTTTTAAAACAGTTTCTGATAAATTGGTGTAAGCATGGGCTGATTCTTCTCCAAAATGGTCAAATGCCGTTCCCATATCTAAAGGGACTCCGTTTTTATCTAATAAAGTTAAGTCAACAGCAATTCCACGGTTGTGCATAGAGCCTTTACTAGGGTCGGCTACGTATTTGGCATTCGGATAAATTTCCCACATCTTTTTTTGCACCGAATGGGGTCGGTAACAATCTAATAACTGGATGCGATAACCTAATCGTTGAAAATCTTTTTGAGCAGCTTGCAAACGTTTTACCACTTTAAATCGCAAATAACATTCCGGACAATCATATACTTTGGTTTTTAAAAAGTTGTCAGAAGTAGCATATTTGATATTCAAATCAAAGTCCTTCGCAAAGTCGGCATAATTTACAAAAGTGGTATCGTTGGTAATTTTTGCTTTTATATCGGGCTGATCGAGCAAATCAACACTTTGCCCAACCAAAAAATCGGCATATTCTGTTGGTTTTGGTGATTTACACTGAATAACAGACAAGCCAAGTAATAAATAAATGAAACTTCGCATAGATTTGTTTTTGGTAAATTTACAAAATGTTACAAGGTATTTTATTTTTAGGATTGGGGATTTTTTTCGTAGTGCTAACTTCAAAAGATGGAAAAGTAAGAAAAAGAGAACTTACTACTTCTTATGTGATGCATTTGAAAGGATATTTGGGAGGAATTGTTTTAATAATTATCGATATCCTCAATATCATTAGAGAAATTTCATAAAAAATGAATGACTACTTATATGCTTTTTTTTGCTTTTTATTTGCAATGATCCTTTGGATGTTCTACCAAAGATGGTTAACGTCAAAGTATCAATCATACCAACAAAAACGATTAGAAGTTTCGGATTATCGGCTAAAAATTAATTTTATAGGTAGTATTCTTATCGCATGTATTAGTGGAATTATTTTTTTGTTGAGAGGTTTTATCTCTGCAACGTAAAGTTACTTTCTATCACAATTGGTGTTCCCATCGAAATAAATGCACCCCATGCACTCGGATTGGGATTTTTTTGTTTGTATTGCAGCATGGAATTTCGCAAAGAGTTAGAAGGAAAGTAACTTTGTGATTTGAGTAATTGTTCTGCATACACTTGCATCAATTCTAGGGTTGCTTGGTCGTTAACATCCCACAAACTCATCACTACATTACTAGCTCCTGCTTTAATAAAAGCTCTCCCAACACCAATAATACCAGCATCTAAGGTTTGTCCGAGTCCTGTTTGACATGCACTCAACACTACCAAAGTTTCTGGTAATAGTTTTAAATTCTGGGCTTCCATAGCAGTAACTTTTTCACAATTGCCATCTTGATTGGTGGACATGACCAAGTAGCTTGCATGCATAGGATCGGAACTGTCAGAAATTCCGTGGGTTGCCAAGTAAATTAAATTAGAATTTTTACTTTTTTCCATCAATACATTTTTGGTGGCTTCTTTACCAATCCACGTTTTGGTTTGCAATAAATCTCCAATTAATGCAACTTCTTTTTCTGCACCTAACAAAGAGCTAAATTGATTTTCGCATCCTGAAAAATCTGGATTTCCAATAAGTAACGGATTTTTTAGAGGTAAAGTAACTTTTCTTTGCCACTTTATGCCTGACTCCTCATTTTGATAAACCACTTGGTTTAAAAACTCATCCATGGAATGGGCAATATTTACCACGTGTTTGTCTACCACAAAAATATTTTGATCCTCAAATGGCTGTAAAGTATAAATAGGAATTGCTGCAATTTCAGAGGCAGGAACCACCATCCAATGAAAGTATTTTTCTAATGCTGTAATAGTTGTGCTTGGAAAAAGTTCTTTGGTTAAAATACCCAATTCTTTTGGTGGTTTATTATTTTTTGTACCACTTTTTACCTTTGCTCCTCGATGATTTTGTTGCTGGTAGTAGTTTCGGATGCTATTTGTGTATTTCTGCAATTTTTGTTCATTCAATGGGGTAGTAGTATGCACTACAATACCGGTATGGTCCACCACCCAATGATGCAATTGGCTTGCTTCAAAAAAATAAAATAGTAATGCTGTGTTTTTAGATTTGTCGTATTCATTAATGGCAGTACTCAACATTTGTACATCTATTTTTTTAGATTGGTACCAATGGGTACCTCGTGTATGCATTAAATGTTGAAACTTGAGCTGAAAACTACCTAATTGTTGATTTAATTGGGCAACCTCTGTGTTTTGAGCATGCAAGCAAACTAAAAAAGCAAGCCATAGGAAGCATATATTTTTAAACATCTTGCTTAAAATTGATTTTGAAAGGGTTAAATTATTATTTTTATTCCAACTTTCAATACTACCATCTATGAAAATATATAGTTTAACCCGTTGTGCATTTACACCAAATTTACTTTTAATTGATTAATTGGTCGATTAAATACGAATTTATTTAGATGTTGAATCAAGGTTATTGCTGTAATTTTAGATAGGATTCTAGTGCTAAATCCTATGAATGTTTTGGCGTAATTGTTTCTAATTCGGAATTGGTCACACATTTGAGAGAACAGTGTTTCAATTCTTTTTCTTCCTCTTTTGAATATAAAGGGCTGCTCCACATAATTCATTTGATTTTTACGT
>JAGXRF010000111.1 GCA_018335925.1 Flavobacteriales bacterium | reverse complement strand
AACCGAAATCATGAGAGGACAAACTTTGAACCTTAAACTTTAAACTTGAAACCTGAAACTTTTCCATCAACCAATTTTCGATTCAACGACTTTAATTTGAAAATGAATCAATTTGAAAATTTGAAAATGCTTTTCGTTAACCGATTTCCGCTTTTCGATGGTAGAACATCGCTGTTCGAAAGTCGACTCAACGAAGCAACGAAAAATTCCCTTTAATCTCCGTGCCATCCTCTAAAAGCAGGTGGAACCAATAGTCCGTGGCAGGTAGGGCATTGCCCTGAAAGGTGCCATTCCAACCGGTGGCATTGCCAAAAAATTGGTGGAGCAATTTTCCGTAGCGGTCGTAAATACGCACTTCATCTCTTGGACGTAAAAACGGAATGTTCCAAATGTCTTTGGTGCCATCGCCATTCGGGGTAAAATATCGCATGTAATCTAACACGGTTATCCTTTGTTGCAATACATAGCAATTGTTCTCATCACGTAAGGTCACCAAGTAAATGCCCATCGGCACATTGGTAAATAGCGGACTGCTTTGAAAGGTACTTCCATTAATAGAGAATTCATACGAACCACTTCCGGTAAATACTACCTCGATACTATTTTGATTTCCCTGAAACGATTGTACCACAATGTCTTGAATTTGCGGAGCAGGAATGGCATCTACTGTAAATGTTTTGGTATTGCTACATCCAGAGGAAGTAGTCACGGTAACTTCATAGGTGCCTGCTTGCGACACCAAAAGGGTAGGAGTGGTGTTTCCATTGTTCCAAAGATAAGTGGTATTGGCTATAGCAGGTGCTTGTAACAGTAGCGGTTGCAACGGACAGAAGGTAATGCTCTCTGGTTGAAAAGCCGTTCCGGTTAAGGCATTCACTTGGATAGTAACCGGAAGAATCCCTTCGCAAGCAGAAAGCAAAGAAACTCTGGCAAATATCGTTTGTGTTGGGGTAGAGGTATTGGTAAATAGGTTAGGCAGTACCTGTTGGTTTAACACCGCATTTTCAAAAGAAGTGTAGTAAGCAACCGTATGGCTCGAAGTAAAATTGGCTAAGATGCTCGGGGTTACCACATTGGTTAAATTCATCGTGGTAAAGCCATCTTTTATCGCATCATTGTCGCATACCAAAATGGTAGGAATAGTTACCGAACTTTGATTCACTACCAATTGCAAGGCAGTTACCACCGCACAGCCGCTATTGGTGCTAATGTTGGCAAATAAAGTGGCATTCCCACTCGGGTAGTTGGCCACATTGGCAATGGCATTTTGTTGGGCTTGGGCATCGGCAGGATTGGTGTGAAAAGTAATGTAGTAGTTTTGCCCTTGGTTCCAATTGCTAATGGCTTGGTTTAAGTTAAAGATGCTGCTGTTGTTGGCTCCACAATTGCTTAAGGTTTGCGGACCCACCACCGGAGGATTTTCAGTTTCAATAACTATTTTTCCGGTAATTTCACAACCACCAATCGTAGTTTTTACTTCGTAAGTTCCTTCTTGGGTAGCAGTATAGGTGGCTTGGGTAGCACTCGGAATCAACACCCCATTTCGAAACCATGCAAAGGTAGTTCCGCCTGAAGATGAGGCATCTAAGGTCAAACTCTCGTTGCTACATAGTGGATTGTTGGTCGCAAACAATCGGTCTTCCCCCAAATCAATTTCTACTTTAAAAGAACCTGCTCCAAAAAATATGGCGGAGTCGTACAGCTGGTTGCCTTGGTCGGCTATCACCAATTTCATTTGGTAGGTAACTCCCGGAGTTACTTGTGCTTCTGCTTTGAGTATTTTGGTTTGCCCGTTGTAATTGGTAGGATGGTTGCTGCCATTAAAAGCATCAAAAAAAGCTTGGTTGGCAGGCGGACAAATAGTACCACTTCCTCTAACGGTGGTAACCTTTACCGGAATATTGGTGCCGGGTACCAAAGCCAAATTGGTAAAACTACTTGCTCCTGCCTCACGCAACAAGAAGGCAAATCCATCGGAAAAATTGCATTGACCTGAAGTAGGATTGCTTAAGTATTGTTCTGATGCAAACAAGTATTCAAAACTAATTTTATTGGTCAGCGGAATAAAATCAAATTCCAACACCGTAGCATTGATGGTGTTGGTTTCTCCAATGGCAGCCTCCAAATCGGGGTCTCCTCCCCAAGAAGCTGGTCCTTCACTTAACAAAGAAGTGTTTGGGCCAACTGCCGAAACTGCTCTACCATTGGTAATGATCACGCCTTCTTCAAACGGAAAGCCACTGCCATTGCTCTGAAATACCCCATAGCTTTTATTGCCATTAGGAAAGGTAAAACCACTTACTTGAAAATTGGAAACATTGGCACACGGACTATTCACTAAAAAGTCTTCCACCAATTGTTGGGCAGTAAACTGATCGTTCACAGATATTACCTGGGCATGTATTTTGGAAGTGATTCCGAAAAAGAGGAATAACAAACAACTGCTGAAGAAAAAAAATTTAGTTAAAGGCATGCGATATCATATCCGAAAAAATGGAGCACAAAGGTACGAACTAATCTTCGGTTACCAAGTGAATGGCAGTACCTCCACCTGCTGCCAAACGCAACTTTAACTTTGATTTATGATTTACTCGCACGGTTTTAATTTCATACGCTTTAGGGTTGCTCTCCCAATGGGCATTAGAAGCATCTTGGTAAATGATGGCTTTGTATTTTTTGTTAGGAGATAAAAAAGCCAAGGAAATTTCGGTATTTCTAGCATTTTCATCGGTAATGGCCCCTACAAACCATTCGTCTTTGCCTTTGGTTTTACGTGCTATGGTAAGGTAATCCCCAGGTTCGGCTTCCAAAATTTCGGTTTGGTCCCAATCCATGGTCACGTCTTTGATAAACTGAAAGGCATCCAAGTGTTTTTCGTAGTTTTCCGGTAGGTCGGCAGCCATTTGCAACGGACTATACATGGTAACATACAATGCCAATTGCTTGGCCAAAGTGGTGTGTACTTGTTCTTTTTTACCTGGTGCATAAGCACTCATTTTGATTTCAAAAATACCGGGAGTGTAGTCCATTGGACCACCCAACAAACGGGTAAAAGGCAAAATAGTTTCGTGTGATGGTGGGTTGCCCACACTCCACGCATTGAATTCGTTTCCTCTGGCAGCTTCTGCTGCAATGTAATTCGGATAGGTTCGATGGTAGCCTGTTGGTCGATGGCTTTCGTGCGAATTCACCAATACTTGGTATTTGGCCGCTTCTTCCACTGTCCAATGAAAATGATTTACCATGTATTGGCCATCGTGCCATTCTCCTCTTGGGATAATTCTTCCTACATAACCGGTTTTTACTGCCGGATAGCCATATTGTTGCATCAACTGAAATGCAGGATGGAAGTGACGTTCATAGTTGGTCACCGACCCGGAAGTTTCGTGGTGCATGATTAATTTTACGTTCTTACTTTTGGCATAGGCACTAAGTTTGGGCAAATCAAAATCCGGATAAGGCGTTTGAAAATCAAATACTTTGTCTTTCCAATTGCCAAACCAATCTTCCCAACCTACATTCCAGCCTTCAATCAATACCCCATCCATGCCATGCTTGGCTGCAAAGTCGATGTACTTCATCGTATTTTCAGTAGTAGCACCATGCTTGCCATGTCCTTCTCCGGATTGGTTTTGAGCGTTTTGGCTTCCGGCATAATCCCAAGTGGATTTTCCTACGTGCATTTCCCACCAAATACCCACATATTTCATGGGTTTGATCCAACTGGTTTCTGCAATGGCACAGGGTTCGTTGAGGTTTAAAATGAGTCTTGATTTTAAAATATCTCGGGCATCTTTGCTCACCATAATGGTTCTCCATGGGGT
This sequence comes from Flavobacteriales bacterium, assembly GCA_018335925.1. Classification (GTDB taxonomy): domain Bacteria; phylum Bacteroidota; class Bacteroidia; order Flavobacteriales; family Flavobacteriaceae; genus Flavobacterium. The sequence continues at coordinate 92,644 of JAGXRF010000111.1, read as the reverse complement.
ATGAAATGGGGTTTGCACATAAGCCATTTTACCCAAAGCATCCGGCACCAAAGCAGAAGTAATTTGAAATGTTTTCGGGTTTACCTCTAAATGCATTACAGGATAGTTGACTACCGCTGCTTCAAAAAGATTAAGATATAGCCCTTCTTTGCTTTTCATCATTACCGGACTTTGGATGCGGTGGGGTGTCATCGGACCTTTAAAACCAATGCCATTGTTTAAATCGATGTTTCGGGTGTCTATTTCCGAAAGCATGGTTTCGTTGTAGGCGTATTCGTTGCTATCAAAATCTCCCGGTATCCAAAAAGCTTTGTAATCTTGGGTTAAGTTAAAAGATGAATGTTCCGCTGTTACCACCAAATAATTCAGATTTTCTTGTTTTGGAAGATGATAACGGAAAGCCATTCCTTCGTTATAAGCTCTAAATTGGAAATCCATTTTAACCCCATTCGCGTTTTCTGCATGTAGGATGATTTCATAGAAATGATCTCTTATTTCTGCTTGCTCCCCTAAAACTGGTTTCCAAGTTTCGTTGGTCATGGTAGTGTTTTTTTTTAGTACTTTCCAATTTTTGTCCAAACCTTCTTTTCCCTCAATGGCTAAGTGTAATGTACTTGGCTGGATAACCAATTGGTTTTGGTGAAAGAGTTGGTACGAAATAATGCCCTGGGCATCGCAAGTAATGGCAATTTTTATTTGCTGGTTTGGAGAAGTAATTTCCCATTGTTGGGCTTGGGCTGTTGAAGTTAACCCATATAACAACCCAACCAAAACAAACAACAAAAAGGCTGAAGAAGAAAAATAACGCATATTTATTGGAATTGAATGAAACAAAGATAGGCTTTACAACTTAATTTTTTGCAAAAGTTACCTAGTCATGCCGTTTGTAGTGGTGGAATAATTCTATATTTGCTTTTCAAATTTCTTTGCGATGAAGTATTTCTTTTTGGTGCTGGTGAGTGTTTTATTTTGGCAATGTGATGATGGCGATTTGCCTTTTGAAACCATAGATTTTACCAACAATACCTTGCAAGTTTGCAACAATAACGAAAGCAATTTTTATTTGTTTAAAACCGATCAAAATAAATCGTTGGTTTTGCGAATTCCGCAAAGCAATTTTGTAAATTTTGCTACCGATCAGCCCAGGTTGGTTCCACTAGGAGGAAGCAATTTGCTTACTTACCGTGTGTACAATCGCGATTTGGGTAACCAAGATATATGTACTATTTTACCTCCGGCCGATTTGATGGTGTCGCAAGAATGGGTATCGCAATCGGGAGTTGTAGAAGTGACTACCGAAGCTATTAAAAGTCCGGCAGATGCTAATTTAGCTACCAGAGTAATACGTTACCGTCATCGAGTACGTGTTTTGAATTTGACCTTTTTACGCGATGGACAATTGCAAACGCAAGATGAATTTGATGTAGGAATTTATGAAACCACGGCACAAGGTTTTGCAGATTTTACTTCGGTGCCTATTTTTAGTTGTACTACTACCGACCAAAAGTTAAAAATTAACAACAACCAAGCGTTAACCTTACAAATACCACTAACATTGTTAGCTAATGAAGCAACTCCTGCCGGAGCTCCCAGAAAAGCAGCTATAGATGCTACCAACCAATTGCGTTACCAAGTGTTTGCCAATGCCGTTACCAATGCAGCTTTGTGTGGTACAAGCTCGGTTTCGCCATTAGAGCAATGGCAAGCTGCCAATGGTACTATCGACCAAGATGGATGGATTGAAATTACTACCGTTCAAACCAACGATCCGAATACTGCACAAGTAATTTGGGTACACGACATTGTATTAAAACGTTTACGATTGGTAAGAAATGCCGATCAAGTAGACTTTTTGTTGGGAGAGAATTATTTGTTCGGACAAATCATTACCCAGTAATTATTTCAACGGATTTTGCTGGAAGTAAAGTTCGGTAGCTCCCAAACCATACTTTTGGTAATTGGCTTCTTGAACCACCACATTAGGGTATTTTCGATATAAATAGCCCAATTCGCTTTTCAATACTCCTTCACCAACTCCGTGGATCAACACCAATTTCGGAATACGATTTTTAATGGCATGTTCTATGCTTCGTTGGGCAGTGCCGATTTGGATGTTCAAAATATCGATATTGTCCAGCCCTCTAGTAGAAGGCACTAATTTTTCGATGTGCAAATCTACTTCTACCGTATACAGCTCTTTTCGCTTAGAAGTTGGTGCTGAGTTTTTCTTTTTAGGTTCTACTTTTTGTTGCACTTCTGTAAAAGAAATAGGAGCTTTTGCCAACAAACTAGTTCCTGAAATTGGAATGATTTCCTTTGCTGTAAAAGGCATGTCGAATCCATCAGAAGTGGTTACCCAAATGGTACTTCCGTCTGTTTTGCTCACGATGCCTTCCATAGGTTCGTCTAAGCTTTGTACACGGTCTCCTACTTGAAATTTATGCATTGCCATCGTTGGAGTTTTTACTTGGAACTTTTTGCATCAATTTTCGCAATTGCCACATCAAATATACCAAACCTAGGTATTTGATGCCTTGTAGGTAGGGATTTTCAAATTTTGGCAATAACAAAAGAACCACACTTATGATAGTGAAAATAGTAGAAATTATTTTTTGCATGTTTCAAAGGTAGAAATTTTTACAAAACCATAAAATGTTGTAAAATTGTTGTTAGATATTTTTGTGATGGAAGAATACATGATTCCTTGCTTGAGTAAAAAGCTGTTTGGCATCGACTGCTTGGGTTGTGGCATGCAACGTTCGTTGGTGTTATTGATAAAAGGTGAGTTTTACGATGCCTTTTTGATGTATCCTGCCATATATCCGATGTTGATTTTCTTTGGGCTTATTGGGATGCAGCAATTGCAAAAAAAAATAAACTTGCATCCGTATATCGTATTTTTCGGAACCATTACCGCAATTACGATGGTGGTGTCTTATTTTTATAAATTTTTTAATTACGCTTAATATAAACCTTTAAAACTAAAACTCATGGAAAAACAAAAATTACCTAATGGCATTGCAGTATTGATTCTTGGTATTGCTTCTATCTTATCTTGTTGCTTTTATGGCATCGGATTAATTTTGGCAATTGTGGCATTGGTACTTGCCAAAAAAGACACCGCTTTGTACAACCAAAATCCTGAAGGGTATGCAAACTACGGTCAAATTAAAACCGGAAAAATTTTAGCCATCATAGGTTTGGTAATTAATATAATCTACTTATTATTTGCCATATGGTTAATTGCTACGGTTGGTTTTGAAAACTTACAAGACCAAGATGCTGTAAGAAGAATTATGACAGAAAAATTTGGAGGATAATTTTTCAAATCTTACAAAAAAGTCTGGCAACTGCCAGACTTTTTTATTCAAATTCTTTTAAAGTTTTGGTGATAATATCTATACATTCCAATAACTGATCTTCCGTCATCACCAAAGGTGGTGCGAAACGAATAATATTGCCATGGGTTGGTTTTGCCAACAAGCCATTTTCTGCTAATTTCATGCAAATATTCCAAGCAGTTTGTCCGTGTTCGGAGTCGTTAATCACTATGGCATTTAACAAACCTTTGCCTCGTACTAATTGAACTATGTTGCTGTGTTGGATGTATTCTCGCATTTTAGCACGAAACAAATGGCCTAGTTTGCGAGCATTTTGTATTAGTTTTTCTTCATAAACCACTTCTAAAGCAGTCATGGCTACCGAAACACCTAACGGGTTACCACCGAATGTAGAACCGTGTTGCCCAGGTTTGATTACTTCCATAATGGCTTTATCAGCCAAAACCGCAGAAACAGGATACACACCACCCGACAAAGCTTTTCCTAAGATTAAAATATCAGGTTTGCTGTAAGTTTCTTGTTGTTCGCATTGGTTGGCACAATTGCAATTGCCACACACGGCCAATAAAGAACCTGTTCGTGCAATTCCGGTTTGAATTTCATCTGCAATAAACAACACTTGGTATTGGTTGCACAAATCTTTTACTTGCATTAAGTAAGATTCGTTTGGAGTATACACTCCAGCTTCTCCTTGGATTGGTTCCACCAAAAAGCCTGCAATATTCGGGTGGGTTTGAAATAATTGTTCTAACGCTGCTATATTATCGTAAGCAACCATGATAAATCCACCGGTATAAGGACCAAAATTTTTCTGGGCATTAAGGTCATTAGAAAAAGAAATGATGGTAGTAGTTCTGCCATGAAAGTTGTTATCAGCTACCACAATTTGGGCATTGTTTTCGGCAATTCCCTTTTTTTCATAAGCCCATTTTCTGCAAATTTTAATGGCAGTTTCTACAGCTTCTGCTCCAGTATTCATAGGAAGTACCATGTCAAAACCAAAGTACTCACTCATAAATTTTTCGTATTCTCCCAACCGATTGTTGTAAAAAGCACGAGAAGTTAGGGTAAGCTTTTGTGCTTGATGGATTAAAGAATCAATAATTTTTGGATGGCAATGTCCTTGATTAACAGCAGAATAAGCAGATAAAAAATCGAAGTATTTTTTGCCTTCTACATCCCACAAATAAACTCCTTCTCCTTTTTCCAAAACCACTGGTAAAGGATGATAATTATGTGCACCGTATTGATTTTCTATTTCAATAAAATAATTGGATGTAGTAGTTGTAGTCATTTTGTACTATTTTTATCATCATAAACGTAATGCAAATGTAATTGATTTTCCGAAAACGTTTCCGTAAATGCCTTTAAATATTGATATTTATCATGTCAATACCTCTTAAATTCGTACTAACTTTGGTAAAAATTAAAAGCCATGTCTGATTCTAGAAATTATTCCATCAAGCAACTTGCGAAAATGGAGCAAAAAGTAGCTCGACAAAGTAGAACCATTCTATTTTTAACTATATTAATTGTTGCTTATGTACTCATGTATTTTTTAAGTGCACCAACTTTTACCGTAACCCAACAATCAGTGTTATTTATTTTGTTTTTTGCCATTGGTTTATGGATTACCGAGGCTGTACCCCCTTTTGCGGTTGGAATTTTAATTGTTGGGTTTTTGGTGTTTACCATGGGAAGAGATGAAGGCATGGATGCCAAACGCTATGCCCAAGTTTGGTCAGATGGGGTGATATGGTTGTTTTTAGGAGGATTCTTTTTAGCAGAAGGAATGAAAAAAACCAATTTGGATGTAAGTTTGCTCAAGTTAGCAGCTCCTAAGTTTGGTAACCAACAAAAAATGATATTATTTGGTTTGATGTTGGTTACGGCTATATTATCTATGTTGATGAGCAATACTGCTACCACAGCCATGATGATAGCTACGGTGAGTCCGTTATTTTTAATGGCAGGAAAGGAGTCTAATTTTTCCAAAGCATTGGTGTTAGGTATTCCTACAGCTGCTGCCATAGGAGGGATGGGCACCATTATTGGTTCTGCACCCAATGCTATTGCTGTTGGTGCGATGGAATCTATCGGAATTAAAATTTCATTTATTGAATGGATGTTGGTTGGAGTGCCTGTTTCGTTGATTTTACTCTTTGTTTTTTGGAGAATGCTGTTGCATAAATATCAACTAAAAAATCAAACCATTTCTTTGGATTTTTTATTAGATGCACCTGCATCTAGCGAAGAAGAAATGGAAAAATTAGAGGAAAGTAAAATCAAAAAGCAAATTGTTTTGGTTGTGATGGGGGTAACTTTGCTTTTGTGGTTGACCTCTCAATTGACCAAAATTCCGGTAGCTGCAGTTTCGGGTATTCCGATTGTGGCATTAACATTATTAGGTATTATTGATGCAGACGATGTAAGAAGTTTGCCTTGGGATACTTTGATGTTGGTAGCAGGTGGTTTGGCATTAGGAATGGCTATACAAGAGCAAGGTTTGGCTACTTATTTTGTGGACCAAGTAAGTCATTACGACATCAATTTATACGCTTTGGTAGTGATATTTTCGTTGGTAACAGTTGTGTTTTCTAATTTTATGAGCAATACCGCAGCTACTACCATATTTATTCCGATAGCGATTTCTTTAATTGGTTTGAATGCCGATTTTGATCCGGTGATTTTCCCGTTGGTAATTGGGTTGAGTGCCTCTTGTGCTCTGTTATTGCCAGTTTCTACACCACCAAATGCAATTGCATACAGCACAGGAATTATCCAACAACAAGACTTTAGAATGGGAGGTATCGGAATAGGCTTGATAGGGCCTTTGGTGATTATCGCTTTTACGATGTTATACTCTTGGTTGTTTTAAATTTACTGTACCACAATCTTTTTAGTAACCGTTTGGTTGTTAGAAGTGATTTGTAAGAAATAAAATCCTGATTGTAAACCATCTAAGCTATAGGTATTTTGTACTTTGGTTGGATGGTTTACTTTTTGAATGTATTGTCCGTTGATGTTCATCAAAACGATTTCTTCTACAGTGTTTTCTGTTTGAATATAAACTATTTGGTCTTTTACAGGATTAGGATATACTGAAACGGTTGATTCAAAAACAGGAATTTCTGTAGATAATGTTCCCCATGTATCTTGTGCTGGTACTCCTCCCCAAATTTTGGTAGCCAAATAAGGATTGTCAATAAACGGGTTTCGATTGCCTTGTCCCCATGTATTGTTGGAGTTGGCCAAATAGTTATTTCTATTAATTTCAAAAGTTGACACAGGATCTTGTACATTCCAATTTAAAAATAAATCTATCATATCGTCACCAGTACCTGCTGTAGAGCCAACACCAACATTGGTTGGTAAACATTGATTTCCATATCTCAAATACATGTACATCATCATTCTTGCAATGTCACCTCTCCATTCATCACCAGGATACCAACTATTTGTACCAATACTATAGGAATTAGAACCACTACCATTAGCAAATCTTCTATTTCCTCTTGAGTTATTTCTTTGTACATCACAGGCTCTTAACATATGGGCATCAGCTCCAGGGCCAACTTGACCCAAATCAGGAGTTCCTACAGATTGCGGATAGGTATGTTCTCTATTCCACTGACCATTATTTCCTCCATTATTATCTTTATTTCTACTTCTGTCGTTGGTAGCATCCCCATCGGAACCGTTTTCCCATCCATAAATTAATAGTACATTATTGCTGTTGTTAGGATCTAAATCCACAATTTTTAGTGCTTCCCAAATTTGTGAGTAAGTTAATTGGTTTACATGTGAATCAGATATTCTGGCAGCTAATTCATTTTTTAGTGCCTGTCCATTACTGGTAAAATCAATGCCATTGTAATAAGCAGGAATTTGAGCAACTACAAATGAAACAAATAAAAATAGGAGAGAGGTAATTTTTGCTTTCAACATAAGGTAATTATTTTCTTTTCAATTTAGCCATATAAAAACCATCAAAACTAGTTTGATGGGCTAGTAAAATTTTTTCTTCTACAAAGGTAAAATTCTTACCCCATTCTGTTTGTAGGAATTTTTTTATTTGCAATTGGTTTTCAGAAGGTAAAACCGAACAAGTAGCATATACTACCAATCCACCAGGCTTAACCATCTTAGAATAGTTTTGTAAAATTTCTTGTTGGGTTTTTTTGATGTCTTCAATAAAAGTTTCTTGTAATTTCCATTTGCTGTCTGGATTTCTTTTTAAAACCCCCAAACCACTACATGGAGCATCAATCAATACTCTGTCTGCTTTGTCATGTAGTTTTTTAATAACTTTGGTGCTATCAATTATGCGGTATTCAATATTAAAAGCTCCGTTTCGTTTGGCTCTTAATTTAAGCTGTTTCATTTTGCTTTCGTACAAATCCATTGCAATAATTTGTCCTTTGTTTTGCATTAACGAAGCCAAGTGTAAAGTTTTGCCACCTGCACCTGCACAAGCATCTACCACCCGCATACCGGGTTCTACTTCTAAAAACGGAGCTACCAATTGGGAGCTAGCATCTTGAACTTCAAAAAAGCCCTCTTTAAATAAGGGACTCATAAACACATTGGCTCTTTCCTCTAAAACCAATGCATCTTTCTGATCTTTTAAAGTTTGGGTAGCAATTTCTTCGGCTGCTAATTTTTTTTGGAGTTCTTGTACAGAAATTTTAAGTGTGTTGACCCTTAATATCACTTGAGCTTGTTCGTTTTGGGCTGCAATTTCTTTGGTCCAAGTTTCTTCTCCCAATTCTGCAACTCCTACAGCATCCATCCAATCTGGAATAGATTCTCGGTATTTTCTAATTTTAGATAATTCATCAAAACGACCTTTGATTTTTCTGGCAGGGGTACCCTCTAGTTGTTTCCAGTCAGGTAAGTTGTATCCTCTCAATATAGCCCAAACAGCTAACAATCTCCATAAGTTGTCTCGATCAAAAGGCTCTTTGGCTTCTGCTATTTCTGCATACAATCTTTTCCAACGAACAATATCGTAAATGGTTTCTGCAACAAACTTTCGGTCTTTGCTTCCCCAACGTTTATCAGTTTTTAAATATTTTGCAACTACTTTATCAGCATAATTTCCTTCGTTAAAAATCTCATTTAAAGCATTAATAGTTGCAAAAACTAAATTTCGGTGTAATCTCATTTGGTATTAAATTGAGTGCAAAGGTAGTTGATTTTGTTTCGCATTTAATCTTAGTTATGCACAAAAAAAATCGGAAAGCTGAGATACGTAACCGGGTTCAGCTTTCCGATGGGGGACAAAATGGGTTTCTCTTTACTTTTTAAGGAAAATTGCGGTTACGTATGTTTTGTTATCATTGTTGGTGGTAATTGCTAATCCTATGTGGGTAAAATCTCCAACCAAAGTTTTTTGGTGTCCTTCACTTTCGTTCCATGCTTTGATTACTCCCTCATTTGTTCTTAAACCGTAAGCGATGTTTTCGCTCACTCTCATTGCATTTTCAGTTGTTTTAAGGTTGTCGGCTCTTTCTACAAAACCGGTATGTGCTACCACATTGTTTGTCATCATGTATTGGTTGTGTTCATGTGCTAAATATGCTGCATGTTCCACAGTTTCTAATCTATTTAAGCCGTATCCAGCTCTGTATTGGTTTACTAAATCAATCAATTCTGTTTCGTTTGCTTTAAAATCGTAGGTATGTTTGATGTATACTTTTTCATTTCCAGTGGTTGCTTCAGGTGTACATTGAATAAATAATGCGAAAGCGATGATTCCGAATATTTGACTTAAAGTTTTCATGACTACATTTTTTAATTTCCAACTTCCTTTCTTTTTTACATAGTAAAGGTATACCTTAAATACGACAAAAAGTAAAAATAGTCGATGAAAAGCATTAAAAACATTATAATTTATGAAAAATCTTATAACATAATCGATAAAAAGCTAATAAAGTAAGATGTAATGTATTTATTTTTTTATAAAAATGTTGGTGTAATATTTTTTTCCGTTGCTATCCGTAGAAATAGAAATTCCAAAATGAGTAAAATCTCCTTCTATATTTTTAGCATGACCCTCGCTTGCCAACCAAGCATTTAAAACCCCATTGTTACTTTGAAAGTTATAGGCTATGTTTTCGCCAACTCTGCTTGCAGGAAGTGCTTGTCGAAGGTGATTGGAACGGTTTTCAAAGTTTTGGTGACTTACCTGATTGTTTTCGATCATAAACAAATTGTGCTCATAAGCTTTGTACGAAACATGTTCTATTTGTTGTAAATTAGGCAACCCTTTCCCTGCACGGTACTGATTGATACGATCCATTAAATCTAACTCGGTATTGGTGTATTGATAAGTTTTTAATGATATTTCTGTTTTTTCAGAAACAGAATCCTCTGAGCTACAAGAAGTAATAGCCAACGAAAACACTACGGACAACGTCCATAAAAGATTCTTTACACTCATAACAATGTAGGTTAAGTTTTTGGTAGATTTGGGATTCCTGTTAGATAGATTTGGGGCAATCAGACCAACAGTTTTTTTAAGTCTTTTAGATAGATTTGGGGAATCATTTCTTTTAAACTTGATTCAAATGTATATTCAAAACAGATAAAGTGTTATATAAAATCGATGAAATGCAATTAATATTTTATAATTACAGAATAAACTTACAATAATATCGACAAAAAGATGTTAAATGTCTTTTAAGTGTAGTTAAAATTGAAATTTTGCACCACAATACCATTGTCTTGGCATGCCCGGATAAAAGAACCTTGGTGTATTTTGGTTAATACCTATTGCATTTGGAACTATACTTGCGGTGTAGTTTACATTAGTCAAATTGTGTGCTCCAACATACAATTGTATTGATCTCCAGAAATTAGTTGAACTAAGTTTGTAGCTTGTATGGATGTCTAGTAATCCAAAAGCACGGGTAGAAGCATCATTACGGTCATTTAAAGGCATGGAATCTATGTAACGGTAATTGCTTTGCAAATGTAAATTTTGGACGATTTCTATACCTATATTTAAGCTATGTTGCCAAGAGGGTACTGCTGGTAAAAGATTGCCTGAATAATTTTGATCAGCATCTATAAAATCTGTAAATCGCATTCGGTTCCAATTACCGGAATATTGAATGGTGATTTCTCTATTTAAAAGAGTTTTTTTCCATTGGGTTTCCCATTCCAGTCCTTGGTGTAAACTTTCTCCTGCATTTCTACCTTCAAATTGATCTTCTGCAATTCGCTTTGCTACCAGTAAATTGCTTACAGGCATGTAGTAGTAATTTATTTGTCCGCTCCATTTACTTTCCGAATGTTTCCACTTATATCCAATTTCCCAATTTTCGGCAACTTCTGGTTTTAAATTGGTATTAAAGATTCCATCTACAGTAAGTGATTCTGCTACGGTTGGGGTGGAGAATCCTTTGCTGAAAGAAGTAAATAACATTTGATGCTCTTTCCAGAAATAAGTAAAGGAAACTCTAGGAGCAAAAAAAGGACGAAAAGAATGGGCAGAAGTAATACTCCCTTGGGTTAAGTTGTAATTGGAAATATGGTAAGCTGCATCAGCATTTACGTTCCATTTGTCAGACAATTCTATTGTAGTTTGTAAAAACCAATGGTGGTAACTTCTGTTTTGTTTTCCGTTTTGAAACCAATCACCTTTCACACTACCTTGTCCCGGAAATTGGGTATACAAATTTCGGAATAAGTCAAATTGATAATCCTCTTTTTGATGCTCCCATCCCAATTGAACTTGCAAAGGAATATTTTTGATGTTTCCGAAATGCTGCAGTACATACCTCCACCCATAGCTACACTGAATTTCACTTAGTATATCAAAAGGTCTGGGTTCATAAGCTTTTTTGCTTTGATGAAATAATGTGAGTTTTGACAACCAATTGGTATCAATAAAATATTGATGGGTAATTCCCAACGCATTTTTTTGGTAATCTTCAAAACCTTTAGCTGCTCTCCAATTGGCAGCAGCAACATTTGGTTGGTTGGTGGCATCATTTAAGTTAATGGAACTTGGAATGTAAGCTCGAACATCTGTAAATAATCCTTGAATTTGTAAGTTGTGTTTGTTGTTGATTTTTTGCTCTGCTAGCAAACTCCATTGGTCTCTTCGGTAATTGCTATTTTCTCTAAACCCATTTATCGATTGGTGTTGGTAGCCTAATTGAATTCCGGTAGTTCCTTTTTTTTCCTGAAAGCTGATGCTATTTCTCCATAGACCAAAGTCACCCACCTCCTGATGGATGTTCCAATTTCTATGATTGGTATTGGGTATTTTGCTTTGCAATACAATTACGCCACCCATACCTGCTCCATAATTTACAGCATTTGGTCCTTTTAGTATTTGTACTTGGTGTAATAAATTCATGTCAATGTCCTCAATTACCGTTTCCCCCTCGGCTGAAGTCATTGGAATGTCGTTCCAATACGACTTGATTTTGGTGGTGCCAAATGGGGTTCGAGCTCCAATTCCTCTGATAGTAATTCGATTGGTATTCCAATTGCCTTGTTGCATTTGTACTCCCGGAATTTGATTTAATAAAGGAGTAAGTATGGCACCTGAAACTTTTTCCAATTGTTGTTTGGTCAACACACTCACACTAGCAGATTTTTCAAAGTAGGGAGCAATTACATTGGCATTGGTAAGTACCACTTCTTTCAAGGTAATGGTGTCTGTATTTACTTGTGCATATCCGAAATCGATCATCAAAGTAATGCAAACCAAACCAATGATTTTGAAAAACAAATGTAATTTATGGAAAATATAATAGATTTTCATGGATAGTTTTAGACATACAAAATTGCATTTTTGATTTTAAGGAATAGGCATTTTATCATTTTTTTCAGAAAAATAACCTTCGTACTTTTTACTTTTACTCAAATTTTAACTCATGAAACCAATTTTTTCACTAGTATTTTTAGTTGCTTTATTCGCTTGCAAAGCCCAGAAAAAAGAGCAAGATGTACCGTTGACTCCCGATCAAAAAAAACATGTACTTACTCCGATAGTAACTGGCATAGAGGTGCCATGGGGAATGGATTGGTTAGACGATAAAACGATGATAGTTACAGAGCGAAGTGGAGGCATTTTTTTGGTGAAAGATGGGGTTAAAACAGAGGTTTCGCACCCAATTAAAGTATATGCTCGAAACCAAGGTGGGATGCTAGATGTAAAAGTGCATCCAAAGTATGCAGAAAACGGTTGGATTTATTTTACTTTTTCATCTACCAAAGGAGACGACCAAGGTGCCAACACAGAACTGATTCGTGCAAAAATAAATAACAACCAATTGGTGGAAATTCAATCTTTATACAAAGCAACTCCAAATACTTCGCGAAGCCATCATTTTGGTTCCAGAATTGTTTTTGATGCCAAAGGAGATTTGTATTTTACTGTTGGAGATAGAGGAAACCATGACGAAAATCCACAATTTATCTCAAGAGATGGTGGAAAAGTATATCGTTTGAAAGAGGATGGCAGCATTCCTACCGACAATCCGTTTGTTCATGTAGAAAATAGCAAACCTGCTGTTTATAGTTATGGTCATCGCAATCCGCAAGGAATGACCGTACATCCGGTAACCGGTGAAATATGGGTACACGAGCATGGACCAAGAGGAGGAGACGAAATTAATGTGATTAAAAAAGGAGCGAATTATGGTTGGCCAGTAATTACTTATGGCATCAATTATAATGGCACCATTATTACCAACGAAACCAAAAAAGATGGCATGGAGCAGCCTTTGTATTATTGGGTGCCTTCTATTGCACCTTCGGGAATGACTTTTGTCACTTCAAATAATTATCCGGAGTGGAAAAACCATTTGTTGGTTGGGTCGTTGGTTTTTCAATATGTTGAATTTTTAAAAATTGAAAATAATCAAGTGGTTTATCGCGAAAAAATTGCGGAAAATATCGGGAGAGTTCGTGATGTTCGTCAAGGTCCGGATGGATTTATTTACGTTGCTGTGGAAGGCAAAGGAATTTTTAAAATAGAACCAACCAAAAATTAAAATGTATTTAGGAATTAGTAAAATATGGTTGCTTTTGTTTGCATTACTATCTTTAGATAAAACGGAAGAGCAAACGACTCCTTTAAAAGTCAGTATGGATAGGGGTGCCATTGTGTATGAAGAATTTTGCATGCAATGCCATTTGGGAGATGGCAAAGGAACCAAAGGGGTAGTGCCACCATTAGCCAAATCAGATTGGTTGTTTAATAAAAGAAAAGAAAGCATACATGCAATCAAATTCGGGCAAAGCGGAAAAATTGTGGTAAATGGGATCAAATATGATAGCCAAATGCCCAACATGAATTTAACCGATCAAGAAGTTGCAGATGTGATGAATTACATTTTAAATTCTTGGGGTAACCAATCAAAAAAGATAGTTACAGAACAAGAAGTAAAAGCGGTATTGAAATAAGTTGACCGAAAAGTTCCATACTGTCAAGCTGAATTTATTTCAGCTTCTAAAATCATTTTTTTTAGATTCCGAATCCACCCAAGCATATAGTCTTTGATAGCATGTTCGGATTGACATTTAACGACTTCTCGGTCAACTTTTTTATTTGCAAGCTATGCAAATACTTCTAATTGCGGACCTGCGTTTACCAATCGTTTACCTTCTTCGGTATCGGTGTATTGGGTAAAGTTATCGATGTATTTTTTGCTTAAATCAATGGCTTTTTCTTCCCATTCTTCTACATTTAGGTAAGTGTTTCGAGGGTCTAACAATTTTTCATTTACTCCGGGCAAAGAGGTTGGTATGGTTAGGTTCAACAACGGAAGGTGTGTGGTAGGAGCTTCTTCAATGGTACCATTTAAAATGGCATCAATAATGGCTCTGGTATCTTTGATAGAAATTCTTTTTCCTGTACCGTTCCATCCGGTATTTACCAAATAGGCTTTGGCTCCGTGTTCCTGCATTTTTCCAATCAATGTTTTAGAATACATGGTTGGATGAAGGGTAAGGAAAGCTTCTCCGAAAGCAGGAGAGAATGATGGCTCTGGAGCGGTAATACCTCTTTCGGTTCCAGCCAATTTACTGGTATAACCACATAAGAAATGGTATTGTGCTTGATCTTCATCTAAAATAGCAACCGGTGGAAGTACTCCAAAAGCATCTGCAGACAAATAAATGATTTTATTGGCATGACCCGCTTTAGAAGGCAACACAATTTTGTTGATATGGTAAATTGGATAAGAAACTCTTGAGTTTTCAGTAATGGAATGGTCGTTGTAATCCACTTCTCCGTATTCATTAACCACTACATTTTCTAGCAATGCATCACGTTTGATGGCTCTCCAAATGTCTGGTTCGTTTTCTTCAGTTAAATCAATTACTTTGGCATAGCAACCACCTTCGTAGTTAAAAACACCTTGGTTGTCCCAACCGTGTTCATCATCTCCAATCAAATAACGTTTAGGATCGGCAGATAAGGTAGTTTTTCCAGTACCTGATAGCCCAAAAAACAAAGCCACATCTCCATCTTCTCCCACATTGGCAGAGCAGTGCATACTGGCAATACCTCGTAATGGCAAGTAGTAGTTCATCATGGCAAACATACCCTTTTTCATTTCACCACCATACCAAGTACCTCCAATGATTTGTATTTTTTCGGTAAGGTTAAACAATACAAAGTTTTCAGAATTCAAACCTAAATCTTTCCAATTTTCGCAAGTGGTTTTAGAACCATTCATTACCACAAAATCAGGTTTTCCGAATTGTGCCAATTCATAATGAGAAGGTCGGATAAACATATTGGTCACAAAATGGGCTTGCCAAGCAACTTCCATCACAAAACGAACTTTTAATCTGGTATCCGGATTGGTACCACAAAAAGCATCTACCACATACAATCTTTTTGAAGTAGACAATTGTTTTAAAACCAATTTTTTACAAGTGTTAAAAGTTTCTGTACTGGTTGGTTTGTTTACTTTGCCATCCCAGTAAATAGTATCTTTGGTAACGTCGTCTTTTACAATAAAACGGTCTTTTGGTGATCTTCCGGTAAAAACTCCGGTTTTCACTGCAACAGCACCGGTTTCGGTTTGGGCACCTTTTTCAAAACCACGATTTTTTTCTGACATCTCTGCTTTAAAAAGCTCTTCATAACTCGGATTGTAAATCACTTCATGGTATCCTGTGATACCTAAATCGTGTAGCTCTTGGATGATTTTGATGTTTTTCATGAGATAAATTTTTAGAAAATTGAACTTTCACGTGTTATTAATAATCTACTTATAGATGAAATTTCTACTTCAAATGTCCGATGAAAAAAATAGGATTTGGATGATAAATATCATGAATTACAGAAAGTTACGAAAACGATTTCCAACGCAATAGATTGAAATTCAAAGCGAAAATCCTGCAGAAAATCGCAGTAAAATAACTTTAAATTCATTTTTGTGAAATATGCAATAAATGCATTGATTTTTGTAAATTAAGTCGGAATATTCCCTTAGTTTAATGAAATTTAGTTGTAATTTTGCAAAGTTTTATTTCAATTTTATTCCTAAAAATTTCAATTATGAGTTCATTTGATGTTACGGTAATCGGTTCTGGTCCTGGTGGATATGTTGCAGCTATTCGTTGTGCCCAATTGGGTTTTAAAACTGCAATTATCGAAAAATACAATGTATTAGGTGGTACTTGCTTAAATGTTGGATGTATCCCTTCTAAAGCACTGTTAAGTTCTTCGCATCATTACCACGATGCAGTAGCTCATTTTGCAGAGCACGGGATTGAAGTTTCGCAACCAAAAGTAAACTTAGCACAAATGATTGCCCGAAAACAGTCGGTTGTAGACCAAACGACTGGTGGAATTCAGTATTTGATGGATAAAAATAAAATTACCGTTTTTAATGGTGTTGGAGGTTTTAAAGATGCTACGCATGTAAATATTACCAAAGCAGATGGTTCCGTAGAAACTATCGAATCAAAATACAGCATCATTGCTACAGGTTCCAAGCCATCTAGTTTGCCATTCATTACTATTGACAAAGAAAGAATCATCACCTCTACAGAGGCTTTAAAATTAACCGAAGTACCAAAACATTTGGTAATTATTGGTGGAGGGGTCATTGGAATTGAATTAGGACAAGTGTACTTGCGTTTGGGAGCTCAGGTTTCTGTAATTGAGTATTTAGACAGAATCATTCCTGGTATGGATGGAGCTTTGAGCAAAGAGTTGACCAAAGTGTTGAAAAAACAAGGAATGAAATTTTACACTTCGCACCAAGTAAAAAAAGTAGAAAGAAATGGTGCCCAAGTATTGGTTGAAGCTGCTAATGCAAAAGGAGAAATCGTTTCTTTTGAAGGCGACTACTGCTTGGTTTCTGTAGGAAGAAGACCTTATACCGATGGATTGCAAGCAGAAAATGCAGGAGTAAAAGTTACCGAAAGAGGACAAGTTGAAGTCAATGATCATTTGCAAACCACTGCACCAAATATTTATGCGATAGGAGATGTGGTTCGTGGAGCCATGTTGGCCCATAAAGCAGAAGAAGAAGGTGTTTTGGTGGCAGAATATTTAGCGGGTCAAAAACCACATATTGATTATAACTTAATTCCAGGTGTGGTATATACTTGGCCAGAAGTTGCAGCTGTTGGTAAAACCGAAGAGCAATTAAAAGAAGCAGGTGTTGCTTTTAAATCAGGGTCGTTTCCGTTTAAGGCATTAGGAAGAGCTAGAGCTGGTGGTGATACCGATGGTTTTGTAAAAATATTGGCAGATGCCAAAACCGATGAGGTTTTAGGTGTTCATATGATTGGTCCACGTTGTGCAGATTTGATTGCACAGGCAGTTACTGCTATGGAATACAAAGCTAGTGCGGAAGATATTGCAAGAATGAGTCACGCACATCCAACTTTTGCAGAAGCTACCAAGGAAGCTGCTTTAGCAGCTACTGAAAATAGAGCTTTACACATATAAGTTTTGTTGAGATTAAATTATCAAAACGTCCTCCATTTGGAGGATGTTTTTATTTATATTAAAACCAAATTACACAAATTCGTAATTTGTCAAACATGATAATTATCAATCTTCATTCAAGTAAAAACGGGTATCTTTAACACAGAAAACGTGAAACAATATAAAGTAAATAGCTATGAAAAAGATATTATTCCCAACCGATTTTTCAAATGCTGCCAATAATGCTTTTGTATATGCATTGCAGTTTGCCAATCAATTTCAGGCAGAAATTGTGGTACTACATCAGTACGATTTGCCAACCATTCATGTAGGTGGATTGCCATCTACACTAAAAGATGTGTATGATACCATTGAGTTGGAAACCTTTGAAAATTTTAAATCTCAAATACCTGCTTTGCATCAAATTGCGAAAGAACATCAGTTAGATCAAGTTAAAATTTCTAATGTTTTAAAACATGGCGATTTGATTTATGCCATTCAAGAACTTATTAAAGAGGATACCTTTGATTTTATCATCATGGGAACCAAGGGGGCAAGTGGTTTAAAAGAAATGTTTTTAGGATCTAATGCAGGTGCGGTTATTTCTGAAGTAGAAAGTGTGGTGGTTGCCGTTCCGGAAGATTCTGCATTTAATGACTTGAAAAGAATTGTATTCACTACACGCTTCCGTGAAAAAGATCGTTTGGCTTTACAAAAAGTATTAAAAATTGCGAATGCTTTAGGTGCTCAAGTGCATTTGGTACATGTAGAAAATTCAAAAAATATCGTAGATGCGAGCATTGTAAACCAATGGAAAGACGATTTTGAAGGATTAGGGGTAGTTTTTCATCAATTTAAAGACGAAAATACCTATCAAACTATTTTGAATTTCATTGATTCCTACGAAGTAGACATGGTTGCGATGCTGCATTATAAAAAAGGATTTTTCCAAGAGTTGTTCCAACAAAGCTTAACGCAAAAATTGTCTTACCACTCTAAAATTCCGGTATTGTCCATCCACGAAAAAGTTTTGTAATTTAAAAAGGAAGCCCCTAAAAGCTTCCTTTTTTAATATTATTAATGCTTGTTTTACTGGAAAAACTCTATTTTTACGAATTAATATTTGTTTTCTTGTTACACTTTCAAACATATTTGCATCCTAGCCAATCCGAATGGGTCACCTTTGTACATGGTGCTGGAGGGAGTTCTACCATTTGGTTCAGACAAGTTCGTGAGTTTGCAAAACACTACAATGTATTGTTGTTAGATTTGCGTGGACATGGCAATTCCAAAGCTGAGAAAAAGGTATCGTGGGGAAAAAAGTACTCTTTTCATAGCATTGCAAATGATATTGTAGAAGTGTTAGATCATTTAAACATCCAATCTTCTCATTTTGTTGGAATCTCTCTAGGTTCAATTATCATCAGACAATTGGCAGAAATGCAACCTCAAAGAGTTTCCTCCATGATTTTGGGTGGAGCCATTTTAAAGATGAATTTTCGTTCGCAAATATTAATGCGTGTCGGAAATTTATTTAAATATGTGTTGCCTTATTTGGTGTTGTATAAATTGTTTGCCTTTATTATCATGCCAAAAAAGAACCACCAACAATCAAGATTGTTGTTTGTTAATGAAGCAAAAAAATTATACCAAAAAGAGTTCATCAAATGGTTTAAACTTACAGCAGAAATCAATCCATTACTCAAATGGTTTAGACAAGTGGAGATTAAAATTCCGACTTTATACGTCATGGGTGAGGAGGATTATATGTTTTTACCAGCAGTAAAAAAAGTAGTGGCAGATCATTTTCAATCTTCTAAGTTAGCCATTATTCCTGCTTGCGGACATGTGGTAAATGTTGAAAAACCCGAAATTTTTAACCAATTGGTTTTGCATTATTTGCAACAAAAAAAGCCGGCATTCACAACTACCGACTTTTTTAACTAACTCTAACCAAACAAACTTATATGTTAATGCAAATATCCAAACTTTTTGGTGGACTTTGTGTTAAGTTCGTGTTATATATATGTTATTGATTATTAAAATTTTAAGTTTATTTTTTGTCTTGCATGGCAAAAACTCTTTTTAACACATCGGTAGTTCTTGCAGATAAATCATTTCTGATGGCAATTTCTTCTAATGCAATCATTTCATAAACCCCCACTAAAGCTTGCTTGGTTACATGGTCTGTCAAATCCGGATTTACTTTAGTCACCAAAGGCAAACTATTGTATTTTTGAATTAAATTTTGCCAAATTTGGTCAGCTCCTACTTTTTGAAATGATTGTTGTACCACCGGATAAAATTGGTTGTATAATGCTGTTTGGGTGGTTTTTTCTAAATATTGTGTAGCTGCTCTTTTGTCACCCATTAAAATGGCTCGGGCATCTTCAAAGGTGATTTGCTTGATGGCATTAACAAAAATGGGAGTTGCTTCTTTCACGGCATTTTCTGCAGCTCTGTTGAGTGCTTTAATGCCGTCATCTGCCAAGGAGTTTAAGCCTACTTTTCTGAGTCCTTGTTCTACTTGTTGCAATTCGCTTGGGAAACCAATTCGAACCAAATTATTTTGAAAAAAACCGTTAGGTTGTGTAAGTTTGAATACTTGTTTTTGAACACCAAAGTCTAAAGCCTGCCTTAAACCATTTGCAATATCAACGTTTTCATTGATGGGCATTTGTTGCATTACTTGTTGCATTTCTACACAAGAACTCACAAAAAATAGAAGAATTAATATGGTTGCTTTTTTCATGTCGTTTTTATTTGCTAATATATCGATTAATTTTTTGCAAGCTTTTGCTTTTTAAGTCAATTTAAACTTTTGAATTGCAAGAAAAATAGTAATTTCGCAAAATAAGCTATTGATTTTATCTAAAAATTAAAAATGGATCAATCACAACCCTATTTTCCTAAAAATAAAGTAAGAATTGTAACTGCGGCTTCTCTGTTTGATGGCCATGACGCAGCCATTAATATCATGCGTAGAATTATCCAAGCTACGGGTGTAGAGGTAATCCACTTGGGTCATGATAGAAGTGTGGAAGAAGTTGTAAATACTGCTATTCAAGAAGATGCGAATGCCATTGCGATGACTTCATACCAAGGCGGACACATGGAGTATTTCAAATACATGTACGATTTGCTCAAAGAAAAAGGAGCCGGTCATATCAAAATATTTGGTGGTGGTGGAGGTGTCATTCTTCCATCAGAAATAGAGGAATTACATGCGTACGGAATCACTAAAATTTATTCGCCAGACGATGGTCGTGCTATGGGATTACAAGGCATGATTAACGACTTGGTTCAAAAAGCAGATTTTCCTGTCGGAGATGTGTTAAACGGAGAAGCGGATCATTTAGAAGAGAAAAATCCAAGAGCGATTGCTCGTGTAATTTCTGCTGCTGAAAATTTCCCTGAAATAGCTAAAGATACGTTAGATAAAATTCACACTGCAAACGAAACTTCTAAAATTCCAGTTTTAGGTATCACTGGAACTGGTGGGGCTGGAAAATCGTCTTTAGTAGACGAATTAGTGCGTCGTTTCTTAATCGATTTCCCTGAAAAAACCATCGGATTAATTTCGGTGGATCCTTCGAAAAGAAAAACAGGTGGTGCTTTGTTGGGTGACAGAATTCGCATGAATGCCATCAACAATTCTCGTGTGTATATGCGTTCGTTAGCAACTCGTCAATCGAATTTAGCATTATCGAAATATGTAGCAGAAGCCATTCAAGTGTTGAAAGCGGCTAAATATGATTTAATCATTTTAGAAACTTCTGGAATTGGACAATCGGATACTGAAATTTTAGATCATTCAGATGTTTCTTTGTACGTAATGACACCAGAATTTGGTGCTGCAACACAGTTAGAGAAAATCGATATGCTGGATTTTGCTGATTTGGTAGCATTAAATAAATTCGATAAACGGGGGGCTTTAGATGCGATTCGCGATGTGAAAAAGCAATACCAACGTAACCACAATCTTTGGGATGTAGATACCGATAAGATGCCTATTTTCGGAACTATCGCTTCTCAATTCAACGATCCAGGAATGAATACATTGTACAAATCTATCATGGATAAGATTGTAGAGAAAACTGGTGCTGATTTAAAATCGACCTTCGAAATTACGCGTGAAATGAGCGAGAAAATCTTTGTAATTCCGCCTCACAGAACTCGCTATTTATCTGAAATTGCAGAAAACAATAGAAAATATGACGAAACTGCTTTAACACAGGTAGAAGTAGCTCAAAAGTTATACGGAATTTTCAAAACTATTTGTACCGTTGCTGATGTCAATTCGAGCGAAGTCGAGAATGCTTTGATAATTAAGTCTGGTTTAAATCAAGAGGAGATTCTGAAACAAGTTCAGAATGACAAAGAAAAGATAGATTTCTTAGGTTTATTATTAAAAGAATTCGATCGAGTGAAAATGAATTTAGACCCATACAATTGGGAGATTTTATTGACTTGGGAAGAAAAAGTAAACAAATACAAAAATCCAGTATATTCGTTCAAAGTTCGTGATAAAGAAATCAAAATTCAAACGCATACCGAATCGTTATCGCATTCTCAAATTCCAAAAGTTGCCTTACCAAAATACCAAGCTTGGGGAGATATCTTAAAATGGAATTTACAAGAAAATGTACCAGGGGAATTCCCTTTTGCATCCGGATTATATCCATTCAAACGTGAAGGAGAAGACCCAACACGTATGTTTGCTGGAGAAGGTGGTCCAGAAAGAACGAATCGTCGTTTCCATTACGTTTCTTTGGGAATGCCAGCAAAACGTTTGTCTACTGCTTTTGACTCGGTAACGTTATACGGAAATGACCCAGATCACAGACCAGATATTTATGGTAAAATTGGAAATGCAGGAGTTTCTATTTGTTGTTTAGACGATGCGAAAAAATTATACTCTGGTTTCGATTTGAGTCACCCAGCGACTTCAGTTTCTATGACCATTAACGGTCCAGCTCCAATGTTGTTAGGGTTTTTCATGAATGCGGCAATCGATCAAAATTGTGAAAAATACATTAAAGAAAACGGTTTAGAAGCCGAAGTTGAGAAAAAGAAAAAAGAACTTTACGACGATAAAGGCTTAGAAAGACCAAGATACAACGGCGAATTACCAGAAGGAAACAATGGTTTAGGATTGTTGTTATTAGGAGTAACAGGAGACCAAGTGTTACCAGCAGATATTTATCAAGATATTAAAGTGAAAACGTTAGCACAAGTTCGTGGTACAGTTCAAGCGGATATTTTGAAAGAAGATCAAGCACAAAATACTTGTATTTTCTCCACAGAATTTGCTTTGCGTTTGATGGGTGATGTGCAAGAATACTTCATCCAACAAAATGTGCGTAATTTCTATTCGGTTTCCATTTCAGGTTATCATATAGCAGAAGCTGGTGCGAATCCAATTACACAGCTGGCGTTTACATTAGCGAATGGTTTCACTTACGTGGAATATTATTTGAGTAGAGGGATGAACATAAACGACTTCGGTCCGAATTTATCGTTTTTCTTCTCAAACGGAATTGACCCTGAATATGCGGTGATTGGACGAGTGGCTCGTAAAATTTGGGCAAAAGCCATGAAAAATAAATACGGTGCCAACGAAAGAGCCCAAATGCTGAAGTATCACATCCAAACCTCTGGACGTTCGTTACACGCTCAAGAGATTGATTTCAATGATATTCGTACGACTTTACAAGCGTTATATGCGATTTACGATAACTGTAACTCGTTACACACGAATGCCTACGATGAAGCGATTACAACTCCAACAGAAGAATCAGTACGTCGTGCAATGGCAATTCAGTTGATTATTAATAAAGAATTAGGTTTAGCTAAAAACGAAAATCCAATTCAAGGTTCTTTCATCATTGAAGAATTAACTGATTTAGTTGAAGAAGCGGTTTTAGCTGAGTTTGATAGAATCACAGAAAGAGGTGGTGTTCTTGGTGCAATGGAAACCATGTATCAAAGAAGTAAAATTCAAGAAGAATCGTTGTATTACGAAACCTTGAAACATACAGGAGAATTCCCAATCATCGGTGTAAATACGTTTTTGAGTTCAAAAGGATCACCAACAGTAATTCCTGCAGAAGTCATTCGTGCCACCGAGGAGGAAAAGCAATACCAAATTCACACTTTGCAAAACTTGCACCATGTGCAAGCAACAAATGCAGAGCAACAAATTGCTGTAATTCAAGAGGCAGCCATTCAAAACCAAAATATTTTTGAGCGTTTGATGGAGGCAACCAAGTATTGTTCCTTAGGTCAAATTACCAAGGCTTTATTTGAGGTTGGTGGACAGTATCGAAGAAATATGTAATTATTAAAAAAAGGGCATGCCATCTGAAAGAAAAGAAAACAGATGGCATCTTTTTTTTATTTTGGATAATTCCAATAAAATATAGTTCAATTTTAGTATAAAAACGTTCCGTTTTCTCTAATTTTGTCACGTTTTTATTACAATTTATTATGGTAAAAGATTTATTCGAAAGAATTCAACAAAATAAAGGTCCGTTAGGCAAATGGGCTTCTCAAGCAGAAGGATATTATGTGTTTCCAAAGTTAGAAGGAGAACTTGGTCCTAGAATGCTATTTCATGGAAAGAAAATATTAAACTGGAGTATCAATGATTATTTGGGATTGGCCAACCACCCGGAAATTAGAAAAATTGATGCAGAAGTAGCCCAACAGTATGGTGCAGCTTATCCGATGGGAGCCAGAATGATGAGTGGTCAAACCAATTACCACGAACAATTGGAGCAAGAATTGGCAGCTTTTGTAGGTAAAGAAGCTGCTTATTTATTGAATTTTGGGTACCAAGGAATCATGTCTACCATAGACGCATTGGTATCTAAAAACGATGTGATTGTGTACGATGTAGATGCCCATGCATGTATCATTGATGGGGTTCGTTTGCACATGGGTAAGCGTTTTACCTACAAGCATAACGACCTTGAGAGCATGGAGAAAAATTTACAACGTGCTACCAAGATGGCAGAAGAAACAGGAGGTGGTATATTGTTTATTACCGAAGGCGTTTTCGGAATGCGAGGGCAACAAGGTAAACTAAAGGAAATTGTAGAATTGAAAAAGAAATACAATTTCCGTTTATTGGTGGACGATGCCCATGGTTTTGGAACTTTAGGAAAAACAGGAGCAGGAGCAGGGGAGGAGCAAGGTTGCCAGGATGGCATTGATGTGTATTTTTCTACTTTCGCCAAATCCATGGCAAGCATTGGTGCATTTATTGCTGGGGATAAAGATATCATCGACTTTTTAAAATACAATTTACGTTCGCAAATGTTTGCCAAATCGTTGCCAATGATTCAAACAATTGGAGCATTAAAGCGATTGGAAATGCTAAAAAATATGCCTGAGTTAAAAGATAAATTATGGCAAAACGTAAATGCATTACAAAATGGCTTAAAAGAGCGTGGTTTTGATATAGGGGATACCAACACTTGTGTAACACCAGTTTATTTAAAAGGTAGCATCCCAGAAGCTATGATGATGGTAAACGATTTGCGTGAAAATTACGGTATTTTCCTATCCATTGTGGTGTATCCGGTAATTCCGAAAGGGATTATTTTGTTGCGTATGATTCCAACTGCTTCGCATACCCAAGAAGATATTGACGAAACTTTGGCAGCATTTGAAGCTATAAGAGAGAAATTAGAAAACGGCACCTACAAGCAGTGGGCAGAAGCCAATGTACAGAATGTAGAGTAGTTTTTTTATAATTTAAAATAGTTAGAATCCCGGCAATGTCCGGGATTTTTTTATCGGTTTACTTTTACAAATTTGCTTAAAAGTTCTTCAACTTTATCAATAGAGACCGGAATTTCAATTTGTTGTTGTAAAATTGCTGTACCACCGTTTGACTTTGAAAAACTTTCTAAATATTGGGTGTTGATGATATAAGATTTATGGCATCTAAAGAAGTCGGAATTGTATTGCAAGCTTTCTTCAAAGTTTTTTAAAAATCTACTAGTTATCATTTTTTTTCCAGACGCTAGGTTGATTTGTGTATAACTATTGTCAGCTTTTAAATAAACAATTTCGTTTGGGTCAATCAAAACCACTTGATTGCCATCAGGAAATGCAATTTTAGTAGTATTGTTTACCGTGTTTTGTAATTGGCTTATTTTTTCAAAATCAATTTTTTGCATTTTGCAAGCTCGATCTATAGCAATTTTTAACTTCTCCGGATTAATTGGTTTTAGCAAATAATCTAAAGCCATTACTTGATAACCTTCAATGGCATATTGATTGTAAGCTGTAGTAAAAATGATTTTAAAATTGATTTCTTCTAAATTAAAAAACTTAACGATGTCCAGTCCGCTAAATTTTGGCATTTCAATATCTAAAAATACCAAATCAGGTAGGTGCTTTTTAATAGCTACAACACCCGAAGGCAAATCATCACAAATCTCTACTACTTCAACCATTGGGGCTACATCAAGTAGGGTATTTTCAAGATATATTTGTGCTCTTTTTTCGTCTTCTATAATGATTGCTTTCATTTTAGTTTTTCTCGGTTTACAATTTAATTTTTACCAAAACAATGGTGCCATTTGCCTCACTATGAATATCATATAAATCATGGTAGCTAACATCAATCCAATATTTATTTTTGTTCAAAAGCATGATTCGTTCTAAATTGGCTTTTGTTGCAAACGATTTTTTTTTGGTGCTGCTCTTATTGTTAATCTCTACTGATTTAATTCTACCTATGCCATTGTCAGCAATTTCAATTTCTAACACCTCTTGGTTTATTATTTTTAAATGGATGGATAGGAGTTTTTCTTGATTGCTATGGCTCAGCCCATGCAATATGGCATTTTCAACATAAGGTTGTAATAGCATGGTTGGGATTTTGATTTGTTTGGGGTTTATTTCAGGTTCTAAATAAATGGTGTAGCTCAAATCTTTAAACCTCATTTTTTGAAGTTCTAAATACAAAATCAACGATTCTAATTCTTCTTCAAGTCTAACAGATTCAACTTCTGAAAATTCTAAAATTTTTCTGGTTAAGTCTGATAATTTATGTAAGTAATTTGATGCTTCTTTGGTTTCGTTACTCACAATATAGGATTGTATGTTATTGATGGCATTAAAAAAGAAATGCGGATTCATTTGCGACTTGATAAGTTGGAGTTTGGATTCTTTTAAATTATTTTCTAGCTCTAATTTATCAATCATCAATTGATTTTTTAACTGAATGCTCTTAAGTTTTTTTCGATAAAATAATATTACTATCAAACTTAAAGCTAAAAGCATGGGTAAGATAAAGTATAGTCTTTTCCAAAAAGGAGGATTTATTTTAAAAGAAATTATTTGGTTTGAAGGGTAAAATAAATTGTTTTTTGCATCAAAAAACCTTATAGATATTTGGTATAGATCAGGTTTTAAATTAGCCAATACTATTTCACGTTGTTGCTTGTTAATCGGATAAATTTGATCGTTGATGGTATATTGTAATTCATAATCGTTAAAATAATCAAAGTTTACCGCATCAAAGTAAATAGTAACATCTTTTTCGTTATAATTTAATGAAATATCTTCAAATTTTTTAAGGAGTTTATCTTGTACCACTATTTGATTGATATACACTTTTGGTTTTTCTCCATTCGGAAATTCCTGATTTAAAGCAGCTTTAATTAATTTGTTTTTGGTGATGGCATAACATTTACCGTTTAATATTTCAAAATCTATCAATGGCTCGTATTTGCTAATTTCTACTACTTTGATTAAACGATTATTTAAAAGTTGGTAAACTGCATTAGCTGTAGATAAATAGATTTTATCGTTAGATGTTTTTAACTTTTGAAAGTTTGCAATTGGATGGATGGTATGGTACTGTTTATTTGAAATGACAAATGCACGATTTTGAATGTTTATTCCGATTAATTGTTGGTTTACAAATTGAATATTTTTCGCAAAAATGCTTTTCTTGTTTTTTAAAATTTGAAATAATTTTTGATGTTGGTATGCATATAACCCATTGTTGGTTGCAATGTATAATTTTTGGTTAACTGCATCATAAGCAACCGATTTAGCTCTAATATTTTTTAAAAAGGCCAAATCATACCAGTTGTTTATCAATGCAGATTGATTAATATCAAATACACCTGCAAATCCTGTTGCTGCAACTCCTATGGCATTTGGTTGGATAAAGCAAATGTCTTTAACAGAAGAGTAATTTCTTATAACGGAAGAGTTGCTTAAATTTTTTATGTAAAAACCATTGCCTGTAAACAAATGATAATTTTGAAATTGGTTAAAATTCATGAACAAAATTTGGGTATTGTCCTCAGTACTTTCAACCAAATCTGTTTGCAAGTTTAAATGATGTTGATAGATATTTCCTTGATTACTTCCTGTGTAAATATATTGGTTGTTGTGTGTAATGGCTGAAAAATCATCGTTAGGTAATGAAGTTTCTTTGGCATCCATACTTTTAATCCAATATATTCCGTTTTTTGGAGATGCCACCCAAAGGAAGTTGTTTTCATCTTTTGTAAATGAAGCTACATTTTTACCATGTAGAAAGTTTTTATGTTTTAATGGTTGAAAGTTATTGTTAAAAACTTCAATTCCATTTTTTGTAAAAAACCAAATTTCATTTGATAATAAATACACATTTTGAATAGTACTTTGCAATGTGATTTTGCCTTTTTTCAAATCACCTTTGGAGTTTATAAGAATTATGGGGGTGTCGTTTTTTGACTTATCCACAATTACCATATTCATTCCGTTTGAAAAAGTAGCTAAAGAATTAAATTTTTCAGTAAACTGGAATTTTCGGTATGGCTTCAGTGTTTTTTTGTAGATAATTTCGATTTTGTTTCCTCCAATAACCCAATAATTTCCCAAAGCATGACAAAATAAGATATCAAATGTTTTTGGGTGTTTTATTTGATGGTCGCTTCTTAAATTTCTTATGATTAGTTGGTTGTTGGAACCGTAAATTAGTTGGTCTTTTTCTATTACATACGGTTGAAAAACTCCACTTTTAATGGTTTTGTATTGTTTTAAACTATCATTTTGAACGTATAAAAAATAGCCGTCAAAGTTTTGTAACCATATTTTTCCAGTTTCATCTTGCTTTAAATTGGAACCAATGGAAGATAATTCTGATGCATTTACAATAACATGGTAGTTGGTTCCATCAAATTTGATTAAACCATCGTTGGTAGCAAGCCAAATAAAACCTCTAGAGCATTTAAAAATGTCGTAAATCTGTTCACTTGGCAATCCGGAAGATAAGGTAATGTGTTCAAAATGTACGTTTTGTGCATACCAATTTTGCCAATATACGAATAGAATAAATAGGTGAAAAAATTTTGGTTTCATGTTATTGCAAATTTATCACTTATATGTTCACTACATATTTATTTCACAAACCCAATCGAGCATTTCACCTTATTGATAACTATTTGATTGATTCACAAATTTCACTTTTGTGTAAATTTTAAATTCAATTTTATGCATATCAAATTTACAAAGTTCATGTTGTTGCTTTGCAGTATCAACTTAGGTTTTAGCCAATTGTTTATTGCAGAAAGTTTTGCAGACCCAACTTTTCCTCCATCAGGATGGACACTAAATAGTGTTGGTTCTGGCAACTTCACGTTTTTTCGCTTCGGTTCCGTTCCAAATCAGAGTATTGCAATTATTGAGAGTAGTTCCATTGCTCAAAATGAGGAATTGATAACTCCTGCAATAGATTTAAGCAATACTACTGTTTGTTATTTAGATTTTAGAGGAATTTTCAGAAAAAATCTTTTTGTTGATTTTAATATAGCAGAATTTATTGTTAGCGTATCTACTAACAATGGTGTTACGTGGACACCTATTTGGGATGATTCACAAATTGATTATGGTACGAATCTTTCTTTTACGGAATCTATCAATTTAGATTTAGCATCCTACACTGGAACCGGAAACAGTCAAGTAAAGATAAAATTTAACTTTAAGTCTGTTGTACATAGTCTGAATGTTGGTCAAAATTCCTTTCAATTGTTTTTTGTAAATGTTTCTTCTTGCAGAACACCATCCATATCAAGTGTTGTGCCGGAAGTAACATGGACTACACCTACCGGATTTTCAGGAACGTATGATATTGAATATGGACCAATTGATTTTATTCAAGGAACTGGGACATTGGTAACTGGTTTAACAGGGAATAGCTTTACAAATCCAGACTTTAATTGTAATAGTTATGATGTTTATGTAAGAGCAAACTGTGGTACAACTACCAGTCCATGGAGCTTAAGAGGGAGAAGACCTCAAATTTTGAACAATCCACAGTTAATAAATATTACTTCAAGTAGTACAACTGTTAATTGGTCGGGACTTAGTGGGTCAAACTACGTTTTGGAATATGGACCAATTGGTTTTGCAGAAGGAACTGGAACAACAATCAATAATATCAATACATCCAATCCAGGAGCCAATAACACAACCATATTTTTTCAGGAAATTTCCAATTTAAATCCTTGTACAGATTACACGGTAAGAGTAAAAAGTGCGTGTTCAACTACTGATGCTTGGCGTTTTACAAATTTTACCACTGCAACTGGCACCACAACTCCATTAAGCGTTCCGTTTACCGAACCTTTTGATGATGGATTAACGCTTTGTAACCTTGGATATAGTCAAATTTTTAATGCTGCAACTATCACAAACAATGAACTTAGACTTCCAGCTGTAAGTGCAAATTATTTTTTAAACTCACGAAAAATGGCTTTACAAGGAAACCAAGAGTATGCATTTCAAATTGATGCAAGAACCGTTTTTTCTGTTTCTTTTAATGATCCAATTCAATTAGGATTTATTAAAGTTAAAAGAGATGGCGACTCAAGTTTTGAACAAAACTTATTCGATTTTAGCAGCAATTCTTTAAATGATAACTTTAGTAATTTTTCTGCTGTTTTTACTCCTATGGTTACGGATAACTATTATTTAGAATTTAAAAACTTAACATTTACAACATCTCTTGCCTTTAAAAATCTTACTGTTACAGAAACCTTGTCGGTTGATTTTAATCCATTGACTAACGTCTCCATTTTTCCAAACCCTGCAACTTCCTACCTAAAGATTCAAGTTTCAAATGAAGTTTTAAAAGGCATTGAAATCTTCGATCTAACTGGTAAGAAAATTATGGAATCCAACCAAAGCTTGATAAATATGGAAAATCTATATCCAGGAGTTTATTTTGTAAAAATTGAAGTAGAATCTGGAAAATCGATTACCAAAAAAATTATCAAACTATAGTAAATGATTTTTAATAAGGAGGAAGCTAAAACATTCTTTTTTTACAAACTCAAATTAGTGTTTCACCGTATTCTATAAACCGTTGACTTGTTGTAATAATAGTTTTGTGCCTGTATTTAAAAAAATAAAACATGAAAAATAAGTTACTTTTTAGTATTTTTAGTTTTGCTATTTTTTGGGCTCAAACCCCAATTTACAAGTTTGAATTTAATAATTCAAGAACAGATGCATCAGGAAATCACACTTTTTCAACCATACCTGGCTCCTCATTTGTAGCAGACAGATTTGGGGTTGCAAATCAAGCTTTGCAAATGAGTTTTATGGATCCTACTTCAGTTAACCTACCTCTATTACCAGTTGGAACATCTACAAGATCTGTTTCTTTTTGGATGAGTTTTAGAAATGGTTCTCCAGCAGCAGACAGAATTTTTTTATTCCAATACGGAACACAATCAACTAACCAAGCATTTGGTTTGGTTCAAGCACCTGCTCAAATGACTGCTTTTGGATGGGCTAGTGATATTAATACTGCTGTTTCAGAAAGATATAGATATAGAACTTATGGTAATAATTGGTACCACTATGTGATGACTTATGATGGTACAACATGCAAAGTTTATAGAAACGGAAATTTATATATCAATGCTTTACCACCATCTGCCTGGAATACAGTTGGTACAACTTTTCAATTAGGTAGCAGTTTATCTACACCAAATTCAGTCAATAGAACAGTGGTTTATGATGATTTAGAAATTTTTGATACAGTTTTAACAGAAACCGATATTCAAAATATGTACGCCTCACAAGTTATTTTTGATACAACTGGCTTGGTTGCTTATTTTCCTTTTGATGGTAATTTGACTGATTTTGATGGAGAGCATGCCTTTTCAAACTTCCCAAGTGCTTTTCCTGGTGGAACATTTGTTACTGGTTATAGTGGACAAGGGGTTTCTTTTGATTTAGGACAAGGTTTTATGAATACCAGTATGGCAAATTCTATGAACAATAATAATTTAACAATTTGTTATTGGCAAAAAAGAAGTGTAATACCAAATACAGCGGTAGGTCAAAACGGTGAGGCTCTCGTTGAAGCATTTGGAAGTTTTGGTGTTAGAGAAAGAAAATTAAGCACTGATGCAAACCCTATTGAAAGACTAGCCTACTTTAGAAATTCAGCATCTGAAGATGTTTTGACAAGATTGTTTTTAAAGAGTTTGAACCAATGGCATCATGTGGCAATTCAGTTTGTGAATTCTGGTAATAATCGTTTTTTATTGTATTTTATAGATGGTGAATTTGTTGCAGCAGAACAAGTAACAGACAACTCATCAATTCATCGATTTAATTCCGTATTTTCTATTGGTACAGGCACTCAGCTTAGTTCTTCAGGTGCTCCTGCAGCAATTAAATATGCCCAATCGGTTCTTGATGAATTGTATATATTTAATAGGGCACTTACTGTACCTGAAATTATGGCCATTAGATACCAAAATGCCAGTACGTTGTCAAATCATAGCCTTGATATGGCAAGTATAGATGTGAATGTGTTTCCTAATCCGTTTACAAGTCATGTATTAGTAAAATCGGAGTTTATTGGTGATATACGTTATGAAGTGATAGATTTAACAGGTAAAAGCATTCTTCATGGAACTTCAAACCAACCAAATTTTATTATTGATCATTTAGATCAATTACATAAAGGAATTTATTTGCTTCTAATTTCTGATAGCAATGGAAACCAAAAGAGTCAAAAAATTGTGAAGTAATTTTTAGTAGTAGTTATGTGATTGCCCTCATGTATGTTTTTGCATGGGGGTTTTTTATATCTGAAAGCTTTCCATAAGTTTAGGAATGATGATTTCTCCTTTAAAATCATCCTCTAATTTTTCTTTTAAAGTAAATAAAGCATCCTCTTCACCATGTACCAAAAATATTTGTTTTGGTGGTGTTGGTATTTGGTTTACCCAATCGATTAATTCTTGTTGGTCAGCATGGGCAGACAACCCATCAATTTGCCGAATGATTGCTTTTACTTGATACCAATTGCCATACATTTTGATGCTTTTCTCGCCATCTAATAACCTTTTTCCACGGGTACCTTCTGCTTGATAGCCAACCAATAGAATGCAGCTTTTTTCGTCGGATAAATACCTTTCAAAGTAACTTAAAATTCTTCCTCCGGTTGCCATGCCACTTGCTGCAATCACAATTTTCGGATTCGGGTTTTCAATAACAGAAACTGTATCTTCATAAGTAGTTATTATTTCAAAAGAAGCACACATTTCTTCGTATTCGTGTAATTCCAATCGGTGCCAATGATGAAATTCTGCAAACAAATCCAATACACTAATTCCCATTGGAGTATCCAAATACATAGGAAAATTCGGAATTTTATTTTCTTTTTTTAATTGCCACAAGAAATACATGATTAATTGGGCTCTTTCCACTGCAAAACTTGGGATAATGATGGTGCCTTTTCTTTGAAAAGCTTCATGAATATACCTTTCTAAAGCAATGACTGGATTGGTGCTAATATGTAATCGGTTGCCATAAGTACTTTCTGAAAATAAATACGTAGCGGCTTCCGGAATTTGTGGAGGATACAGTAAAGCATCTTTTCTTTGACCGATATCTCCCGAAAAAACCAAAATTTCATCTCTAATCCAAATTTGTATACTCGATGCTCCTAAAATATGTCCGGATAAAATCCATTTGGCTTGTATTGCTCCAATAGAAACCATTTCATTAGGCTTTACTACTTGCAATAACGGGAATACTTTTTTGGCATCCTCCAACGTATACAAAGCTTTGGCAGGATGATGCTTGGAATAATTTTCTCTATTTGCTTTGGCAGCTTCTTCCTCCTGAATTTTGGCACTATCCAGTAAAATAAGTTGCACTATTTTTTTGGTTGGTTCGGTACAGTAAATTTTTCCGTGAAAACCATTTTTTACCAATAATGGCAACCAGCCACAATGGTCTAAATGGCCATGGGTAAGTAGTACAAAATTAATTTTAGAGCAGTCCATTTCGGGAGTTTGCCAATTGAGTAATCGAAGTTCTTTGTTTCCCTGAAACAAACCAGCATCTACTAAAAATTGTGTTTGTAAATAACTTATCCATGTTTTGGAACCAGTCACTGTATGGGCTGCTCCTAAAAACTTTATATGAATCAATTTTTCCATTTATTCCAATTTTAAATAACACAATTCATGAATTTCTTGTAAAACTTTGCGGTTTCGGTTGATAGATAAATTTAGTAGCTTTAATGATTCTTGATTTTCACGTAATTGATGTACTAATAAGATATTTTGCTGTAACAACAAAAATTTTTCATCTTTGGTGATGGTGGTTAAAGTAGTAATTGGATAAAATTTTCCTTCATCTATCCAGTTTTTTAAACTATTGCCTTGTGGGTAATTCCAAGAAAATAATTTTATTCCGTAATATGTACCGAATATTTCAGCATCTTTTGAAAAACGATTATTGGTAATTAACCAACAAGCATGGAACTGAAAAGTATGTGCATCTATTTTTTGTGTTACTGCCTCCAAATCATTAAATCTTGACAAAATATACATCGGAATTTTAACGTCCATTACTTTGTCATAACTACTGAATTTGCATTCTACCAAAGTGTTTTGGTTGTTTTTTATTAAAATCAAGTCAGTTTCATGTGTCAAGCATGCTCCTTGCAAAAAACGATTGGTATAAACTTGGTACCCTTTTCTTAGAAATACTTGAGCTAAAAATTGTTCAAATAAAAAACCATCAGGACCTAACTCTTGCAACGACTTTTTTAAATGATACCTTGCTGCCAAGGCATTTGATTTTCTTTTTAAAAGATTAAATGCAATTCGATATATTTTTTTGGTTGGTATTCCATCGTATAGAATAGGCATGATTTCAGCTAAAATTTCCTCTACATGCAATGCCTCTGCACCCGATTTGAGCATAGATTTTCTTAATTTGTTTTCGTCAAACTCAATTAATTCTCCCGAAAATTTTTGAACATTTAGCATAGGATTCAAAATATTTTTTTGTTAAAGGATTAAGGTAGCTATTTCGTTGATTGAAAATAAACTTTCACAAACTCAGAAGCTATTTTCATGAAAATTATTTTTTAATACATTTTGAAATTTTTACTTTTGAGTAAATATATTACGCTTATGAAAAATTTTGTAAAATCTTACCGTCTGGAACTATTACTGTTGGTACTGTATGTATTCTTGTCCTTATTTGGATATTTGATTTTCTTTTAATCCTACTATATTTTTTGAAAAAGTTCTTCTTCTTCTAAAAACTTGAGGGTTAAAATTTTTCCATATATTTTGAATGGCAATATTTTCCTCTAGTTCGGGAGTTCTAATGCAGTTTTTGATTCCTTTTTGGGTAAATGTGTAGTAGTATTCTTTAAAAATAAGTGCTGTAACTCCTTTGTTTTGGAATTCAGGTAAAATTCCAATCAAATAAAACAAAACGTCTTTACTTTCTTTTTTGGCTTTGAGTAGTTGGTAAAATCCAAACGGAAATAAGTTTCCATTTGCTTTTTGCAAAGCTTTGGAAAAAGAAGGCATCACGATGCTAAATGCCACCATTTTTCCTTCTTCATTCAATACAAATTTGATGTATTCCGGATTGATAAAGGAAATGTATTTTTCTTTATAATAAGTCTTTTCTCTTTCTGTAATTGCAACAAATGAGGCTAATGAAGCATAGCTTTGGTTAAACACTTCAAACATTTCATTTACTTTGGGCAAAATATCTTTGTTTTTTTTAAAGCTAACAGCTTTTAAACCATATCTTTTTTCAATAACAGTGCAAGCTTTTTCAAAGGTTTCGGGTTGTACATTTGAAAATGAAAATTTACTTTCCTGGTATTTCTTTTCTATTTGAAATCCTAATTTTTCTAGGTGTTCAGCATAATATGGGTAGTTGTACCAAGTAATCATGGAACCTATCTCGTCAAAACCTTCGGTAACCACTCCTACTTTGTCTAAGTTCGAAAACCCCATAGGGCCTTCGATGTGTTCTAATTTGTTGTTTTTACCAATTTCAATAACTTTTTCAATTAATTTTTTGGTTACTTCTATATCGTCTATCACATCCCACCACCCAAAACGGATCTTACTTTTTTGTTGTTCTTTTACTTCTTGCCAATTGATGATGGCTGCAATCCGTCCAACTATTTTATCTTCCTTGTAAGCCAAAAATAAGTGAGATTCTGCGTGTTCATACACGGGGTTTTTGGTTGGGTCAAATGTCTCCATTTCATTTTTTACAATAGGAGGCACCCAATAAGGATGATTTTGGTATAACTGAAAAGGAAATTGAACAAAAGTTTTGATTTCTTTTTTGGTTACAACAGGAACAATACGAATCATAAGTTTGCTTTATGGATTGTTTTCGATGGCTTCTTTTACTCGCTCTTTTTCTTTTTGTTTTTTCTTGTCTTGCTTACTTGGTTTTTGCGATTTGTCCGGACCTAGTAATACCACAGGTTTGTGTTTTTTATCAAAACGAATCGAAAAACCAACCCCGCCATATAAAATATCTGGAGTGTTTTTAAAGTTTTTACTCACCGATATATCTACTTGCATGTTGGTCCCCATTAGATATGCCAAGCCAGTGGTAAGAATTTGATCACTATAAAAATCTCCCATAATGCCTTTGTTCTCTAAAAATCCTGAAAATTTCTGATTAAAGGCATGAGTAAGTGTAATGAGGTATCCAAAATTTTGAGTTTCTGAGCCAATTTTATCCATAAAAGTGTTGGTAACCAGTACCCATCTTTGTCCGAAATGGTTTTGGGTCACCAACATAGCTTTGGCACTCACGTTAGATTCTTCTACGGGCAAAGCATAAAAAGGATTGTTGGTAAAATTTAAATTCGCACCTGCATACACCGCTATAATCGGGATTAGTTGTCGCCATTTGAATTTTTGATTAGCTTTCCAACTATAAATATTAACCTTTTCTTCATAGTATTTGTAGGGGTCGTATACCAAATATTTGGCTCCAATTACTGCGTATTTAATCGCACTTCTATCCTCGTTAGTAATAGGAGAGTTGTATTTATCCAATTGGTATTGAATGTTTCCAATAAATTCTAATTGTTCCAAAAACAAACCGTATCTAATGGCCAAATCAATTCCCATTCCTTTAGCATCGTATTGTAATAATTGATGTTTTTCAGAAATTCCATAAATACCGGTTTCAATCTGACTGACATTTTTACCAACCGAAAAAGCTGTCATACTTTCTCCTGGTCTGTTAGAATTGATGATGTCGGTATGCTGGGCATGAAATGAAAGTACGAAAAAGAAGCAGGGTATGAATCTAAAAAAGATGCGATGCATAAGCGATTTATTTCAAATTTTGTCTCCCAAAAATACTATTTTTATTGGGATTTTAAGAGGTAGTTGTCCTTGAATTATTATTTTTACCAAAAAAATGATTTATGGGTTTTTTAAGAACCATCGCGTTTATAATTCTGTTTTATTACCTGTTTAAATTTGCAGCTCGTATTTTATTTCCAATCTTTTTAAAATTATTGGTAAAAAAAGCTCAAAAAAATTACCAATCGTACCAACCTAACCAAAACACTTCTGACGAGTTTGTGAATAAAACTCCAAAATCTAAACAAACTACAACCAAAGTGGTAGGAGAGTATATCGATTTTGAAGAAGTAAAAGAAACCAAATAGTATGCAAGCAATTTTTAGTAAAATCAAACCACATGCATTTGCTTTTATTGGCTTTGTGGTTGTTGCGTTGATGTATTTTTATCCCGTATTGCAAGGCAAGCAAATATTTCAGTCGGACATTGTGCAATACATTGGCATGTCAAAAGAATTAAAAGATTTTAGAGCTGAAAAAGGGGAGGAGACCTATTGGACCAATAGTGCTTTTGGTGGCATGCCGACCTACCAATTAGGGGCTCAATATCCGCATAATTATATCAAGAAATTAGACCAAACTCTGCGGTTTTTACCTAGACCAGCAGATTATTTATTCTTGTATTTCCTTGGTTTTTATGTGCTGATGATGGTATTAAAAATAGATCCTTTAACCGGATTTGTAAGTGCCTTGGCTTTTGGTTTTTCTACTTATTTAATCATTATTTTAGGAGTCGGACACAATGCCAAAGCCCATGCAATAGCTTATATGCCAATGGTTTTGGCTGGAATTTTATTGGTTTTTCAACACCGATATATTTGGGGTGGTGTATTAACTACTATTGCAGCAGCATTAGAAATCCAAGCCAATCACTTTCAAATGACCTATTATTTATTGTTTTTGCTTGCTTTGGTGGCGATTTATTATTATGTTTTACTAATTAAAAAGAAAGATTGGCAAAGCATTGGTTGGATTTCCGGAACTTTAATTTTAGCAGCTTTTTTATCGGTTGCATTAAACGCCACCAATATTTTAGCTACCTCCGAATATACTTCTTTTAGTACCAGAGGTGCCAACGAACTAACCATTCAACCTAACGGAAAGCCGGTAAGCCATAAAACCGGAATGAGTTATGAGTACATCACCGAGTATAGCTACGGCAAAGCGGAAAGCCTGAACTTAATTGTTCCGAGATTATTTGGAGGTTCCAACAACGAAAAATTAGACCAAAAAAGTGAAGTGTATGCGTTTTTATTAGATGTAGGTGCAAGTCCGGAAGATGCGTTAGATTTTGCTTCATCCATGCCAACTTATTGGGGAGATCAACCCATCGTTGCTGCCCCAGCATATATTGGAGCTGTGGTTTTTTTCTTGGCTTTGCTGGGATTTTTTGTGGTTCGAAACCGAATCAAATGGGTGTTTTTAGCTGCAATCTTGCTTTCTTTGTTGTTATCTTGGGGAAAAAATTTCCCTACACTTACCAACTTTTTTATTGATTATGTACCATTATACAACAAGTTTAGAGCTGTGTCCTCTGTACAGGTGATATTGGAACTTTGCATGCCTATCATGGCTGCGATGGGAATATATCATTACCTTCAATCTGATAAAGAAAAAAGATGGAAGGCCTTTAAGCTAACTGCCTACATTGCCTTCGGATTGTTGTTGGGATTATTTGTTTTCAAAAGTTCCTTTGATTTTACCGGAAGTGTAGATGCTATTTTAAGAGATAACTTTGAACGTCCGTATGGTGTTGAATTTGCAGATAGTTTGTTAGAAGCCTTGCGAAACGACAGAAAAGCCATGTTTGTAAATGATTTGTTGCGTTCCGGATTGTTTATTTTGCTGGCTTCTTTATTGTTAATAGGATATCATTGGGAAAAAATTACCAAGCAAATCGTAGTTCTTGCGGTTGGCTTATTGATGACAACTGATTTGGTTTGGATTGCCAAAAACTATGTAAATGAAGATTCTTTTGTGGCTGCACGCGAAATGGAAGAACCCTTTCCGATACGTCCGGTAGATGAGCAAATTTTAAAAGATACCGATTTGCATTACAGAGTATTTGAACCACAAGTTGGGATGAATGGGGCCAGTACTTCTTATTATCACAAACATTTAGGAGGTTATAGTGCTGTGAAGCCACAACGCATGCAACAATTGTACGATTTTCACATTGCAAAAAGTAATTTACAAGTGATGAACATGCTCAATATGAAGTATTACATTACACAAACCCCTCAAGGACAAACCATGTACAACGAAAACCCAGATGCTAACGGGAATGCTTGGTTTGTAAAAGAAGTACAAAAAGTAAAGAATACGAACGAAGAGATTTTAGCTCTTAACGATATCAATACATACAAGCAAGCTGTTATTGGTAAAGATTTTTCAGAAAAAATTACTCAAAAATCTTTTGTGGTGGATAGCACTGCTCAAATTACTTTAACCTCGTATGAACCAAATAAATTGGTTTACACTACGGTAAATTCCAAGGCAGGTTTGGCAGTTTTTTCTGAAATTTATTATCCAAAAGGTTGGAAAGCCACTATTGATGGCAAAGAAGCATCCATACTAAGAGCTAATTATGTTTTAAGAGCTTTAGAAGTACCAGCTGGCAAGCATGAAATTATGTTTTCTTTTGAACCCGAAGTAGTTGCCAAAGGCAGCACCATCAGTTTGTTTTCAAGTATAACTTTGTTATTGTTGATGTTTGGTTTGCTCTATTGGAAAAGAAACCATCTCAAACCATAATTTTATGGAGGCTAAGCCAAAAGTGTTGATTGTTGCTTACTATTGGCCACCAGCCGGAGGCCCTGGGGTGCAACGTTGGCTTAAGTTTGTGAAATATTTACCTGAATTTGGTGTAGAACCTTGGATAATTGTCCCTAAAAACGCTTCTTATCCATTATTAGATGAAGCTTTAGTAAAGGATGTTCCTTCTGAATGTAAAGTAATTCCGGTTCCTATTTCTGAGCCCAACCAATGGCTAACAAAATTTTTTTCAAAAAAGGTCACCAATATCAGCTCTGGAATGATTCCTTCTGCTCAAAAACAAAGCATGATGCAAAAAATAGCCTTGTGGGTGCGAGGTAATTTTTTTATTCCGGATGCCAGAAAAGGATGGATAGCACCTGTTTTAAAAGAGGTGGATAAATTAATGCAGGCACATAAATTTGAGGCATTCATTACCACCGGACCACCACATAGTTTACATTTAATTGGCTTAAAGTTTCAACAGAAAAAGCCTGACTTAAGATGGATAGCAGATTTTAGAGACCCTTGGACAACTATTGGCTACCATCAGGCATTGTATTTAAGTGAATTTGCTCAAAAAAAACATCTGCAATTAGAAGAAAAAGTGCTGCAAAAAGCTTCTGAAATAATTGTTACAAGTGAAACAACTAAGAAAGAGTTTTTGGCCAAGACCAAGCAACCAATTCATGTATTAACCAATGGATATGAAATAGCATCGTTTACTTCCGATGAATTAAAAAAATACGAAAATAAGCAGTTTACAATTTCCTACATCGGTTCATGGCTCACCAATCGGAACCCAATTATTTTATGGGAAGTATTGCAAGAATTAATTCAAGAACAGGAAACATT
The DNA here is from genome assembly GCA_018335925.1 of Flavobacteriales bacterium. Lineage (GTDB taxonomy): Bacteria > Bacteroidota > Bacteroidia > Flavobacteriales > Flavobacteriaceae > Flavobacterium. Next base: position 52,079 of record JAGXRF010000111.1, on the reverse strand, counting down.
TGCAAAAAACTTTTTGTTACAAATTGCAGGAAAAGTAAGTGAAGACATTGTAGAAACAATCAAAGAATATGGATTGCACAACCACATTCGCTTTTTTGGATATGTTTCTCATCACGAGGCAAGGGCTATTCAAGCAACAAGTAAATTACTATTGTTGATTGAAATTGATAGTCCGGAAACCAAATGCATCATTCCGGGAAAATTATTTGAGTATTTATCTTCTCAAAAGCCAATCATTGCTTTAGGACCTGAAGGTTCAGATGTACACAGTATATTAGAAGAAACCAAAGGAGGAAACTATTTTTATTATTCTCAAAAACAAGCCTTGAAAAATCAAATCTTGTATTGGTTTAAAAAGTATCAAAAAAACGAAAACATTGCCAATGAAAATGCCAATATGGAAGCTTATCATCGAAGAAATATTTCTAAGAAATTGGCTGGGATTATTAGTGAAAAGTGAATAAACCATCAACCATCAACCAAACAAAATGGGCATCGTACAAAAGCAAAGCATCCAAAATACCCTGTTCACCTTTATCGGATTTGTGATTGGTGCAGTAAATACTTTGGTGTTGTACACCCAAATTTTAGGAAAAGATTTTTACGGACTTACTGCATTTGTGCTTTCTACAGCTAATTTGCTCATGCCGTTTTTGGCATTTGGTTTTCAAAATACCTTGGTTAAGTTTTATCCAACTTACCGAACGGAAGAGGAAAAAAGCAAGTTTTTAAATGGCATGTTGTTGCTTCCTATCTTGTTTATGGTGCCATTTTTTATTCTACTTTTTATTTTTCAATCGGAAATTATCCAATGGTTAAGTTCGCGAAATCCGATTATTGAATCTTATTTTTGGATTATTCCGGGAGTTGCCATCATGATGGCTTATTTTGAGATTTTTTATGCTTGGTTGAAAGTGCATAAAAAGTCGGTTTTTGGGAATTTTTTAAAAGAAGTTTTTTTGAGAATTCTCATTTCCCTTGGATTGTTTTTGGTTTATGTTGAATTGATTTCAAAAGAGTCTTTTGTTGGGTTATTGGTTTTATTGTATGGAATAGTAACTATCGGAATTGCTTTTTATGCGTTTAAAGTTCGAATGCCAAAAATTTCAGCAGGATTGCAAATGCCATGGAATCCTGTAATTGTATATTCGGTGTTTATAGTCTTTTCTTCAAGCATAGCAGTAATGTTACTAGATATTGACAAGTTCATGATTGGAAAATATTTAGACATTGGTGAGAATGCATTTTATTCGGTAGCCATTTTTATTTCTCTTACGATTTCGGTACCATTAAGGGCCATGCATCAAATCACGCATCCTATTACAGCAGAATTGATGAGCTCTAACCAATGGGAAAAATTGCAAGAGTTGTATCAAAAAACTTCTATCAATTTACAAATTATTGGAGGTTGGATCATGATTGGAATTTTTATCAATATCCATCAAGTATATGCTTTGCTGCCTATAGAATATGGTAAGGCCATTTGGGTAGTTTTTTTGATAGCTTTTTCCAAATACTTCGATTTGATTTTAGGAAATAACAATTCTATCATTTTTAATTCAAAATATTATAAAGCTGTATTGTTGATTGGGGTGAGTTTGGTATTTGTAACCGTATATTTGAATTGGTGGTTGATTCCGTTGTATGGCATTAACGGAGTGGCAATGGCTACCTTAATCTCTATGTTTTTGTACAGCTTGGTAAAGTTGCTTTTTGTGGTAAACAAAATGCATTTGTTCCCTTTTACTTGGCAAACCATATATACCTTATTATTTACAGCTTTAAGTTTTGTTTTGTTTTACTTTTGGGATTTTAATTGGCATCCTTTACTAAATATTCTTGCAAAGTCTATTTTATTTACCCTGTTTTATTGGTACTTTCAATATCGTTTGCAATATTCAGAGGAATTACATCAATTGTTGCAAAAAGGATTGCGTTGGGTAAAGATTATAAAATAAAAATGCCCATCTTTTAAAGGATGAGCATTTTATTTTAGCTAGGCTGTTAAATTAGCTTCTTCTGCTTCTTCTGTTTTTAGCTTCTTCAAAAGAACGTTTTCCGGGGAAATTACCTTCTTTTCTATCGCCTCTTGGTTTGTCGGAATTGCGTTTAAAATCTCTTCCGCTTCCGTTTCTGCTTCCGCCTCCGCCTCCAGAGTATTTTTTCGCTTCACGTCCGTTGTGGTCTCTTCTGTTGTTGTTTCTAGCCCCATCATTTTTAGAAATTTCTACATTAATTCTTCTGCCATCTAATTCCATTCCGTTTAGTTTACCCATTACGGTATCTAAATGTTCGCGGTTGGTATTAAAGAATGAAAAACCTTCTTTCACATCTACTTTAAAAACATCATCTCTACCAACTTGTAATTGTTCACGCAAGAAGTCTTTTAAAGTCATCCAATCGTATTGATCTCTCGATCCGATATTTACAAAATATCTAACGGTATCCCCAACTTCTTCATGACTAACATTTCCACCTTTGCTATCTGCAACTAAGTCGCGTTTCTTTTTGTAGTAGTTTAAAAATCGATTAAACTCTACCGATACCATTTTCTTCACCAACTCTTCCTTGGTTAAATCTTTTAATAATTCGTAAATGGCAGGCAAGTAGCTATCAATTTCGTGGTCAATTTCTACGTCTTTGATTTTATTCGCTAAGTGGAATAACTGTACTTCGCAAATTTCAATTCCGGAAGGAATGGTTTTTTCTTCAAACTTTTGTTTGATAATTTTTTCAATAGCGTGTATCTTTCTTATTTCGCTTTTGGTTACTATGACCATCGAAATACCTGATTTTCCGGCTCTACCGGTTCTTCCACTTCGGTGGTTGTAGGTTTCAATTTCGTCTGGTAATTGGTAGTTGATTACGTGGGTTACATCGCTTACATCTATCCCTCTTGCAGCCACATCGGTTGCTACCAACATTTGCACCTGTTTGTTACGGAAAGCTTTCATCACCGTATCTCTTTGTGCTTGCGATAAGTCACCGTGCAAAGCAGCTGCATTGTAGCCATCTTCAATTAACTTATCTGCAATGGCTTGGGTGTCTCTTTTGGTTCTACAAAAAACTACCGAAAAAATATCCGGATTGGCATCTGCCAAACGCTTTAACGCTTCGTATCGGTCTTTTGCATTTACCACATAAAATTCATGCGAAACGGTTGCTGAACCAGAGTTTTTAGTCCCAACCGTAATTTCGTATGGTTGGTACATAAATTTCTTAGCAATTTGAGCCACTTCAAAAGGCATGGTAGCTGAAAATAGCCAAGTTTTTTTATCTTTTGGAGTATCTGACAAAATGGTAGTAATGTCTTCGTAAAAGCCCATATTTAGCATTTCATCTGCCTCATCTAATACACAATAAGAGATTTTGGAAATGTTTACCATTCCTCTGCTCATCATGTCTTTCATTCTCCCTGGGGTTGCAACAATAATTTGTGCACCTCTTTTCACTTGCTTTTCTTGTTCGGTAATACTTGCACCACCATAAATGGCAACCACATGTAAACCGGGTACATACTTGGCATAGTTTTTTAACTCTTGGGTAATTTGCAAACACAATTCTCTGGTAGGAGAAAGGATCAATGCCTGGGTGTTTCTGTTGTCAGGACTAATTTTTTGAATCAATGGGAAACCAAATGCTGCAGTTTTCCCGGTGCCTGTTTGGGCCAAAGCGACTAAGTCGGTATCGTGTTCTAGTAAATGGGGAATTGCTTTTTCTTGTACTTCCGATGGTGTTTGAAAACCTAAATCTTGGATGGCTTGCAAAATCGTATCTTGTAAACCTAATTGTTGAAATAAATTCATTCGTATTTTTTAAATTCGGTGCAAAGGTACGTCATAATAATCAAAAAAGCTACTAATGGGCAACTTATTGCAATTTAAGCTTCTCATTTTCAATTAAAAAAGCTTTTTATAGTTAAATTGAAATCAGAATTATTCGATATATTTTTAACTAATTCGTTAATTTTTTAAAAAATTGAAAGTTGCTTTCTAACCTGCTACCTATTTTTGTATTTTTATAACCTAATTAAACTTCATGCAAAAGCATTGGCTATATATCCTTCTTTTTCTACCAATTTTCTTATTGGCACAAAATGCTTCAGTAAAAGTAGAGGTAAAAGGGGTGGTAAAAGACGAAACTTCGGGTAAAACCTTAACCAGTGTGCACGTAGTAAACGTAAATGCTGTGAAGGGAACCATAACTGATGAAAAAGGTAATTTTGAAATTGTTGCTGAAGTAAATGACACCCTACATTTTTCGTATATAGGTTACCAATCACTTAGAGTAAGAGTTACCAACGACTGGGTTAAAAACAAAATTGCAGAGATAAAATTAACCAGCAAAGCTGTTGCTTTAGAAGAAGTAGTAGTGAGCAGATACAATCTTACTGGGTATTTGCAAATCGATGCTGTAAACATTCCGGTAGCTGAAAATTATCGATACGATATCCAAGGATTAAAGTATGGATATGAAGCCGGGCAAAGCTCACCAAATGCCATCAACAAAACTTTAGGCTCCATATTCAATCCAGCAGATGCATTGTATAATTTGTTCGGAAAAAAACCAAGAGAATTGAAAAAACTAAAAGATGCCAAAAAAGACGACTCCGTTCGTTTGTTGTTGGAATCTAAATTTGACAGAGAAACCATTGCAGTGTTGTTAGGTATTGATAAAAACGAAATCCCGGAAATTTTGCAACGCTGTAACTATTCTGAAACCTTTATCAAAACCGCAAACGATTTGCAGATCTTAGATGCAATTAGCGATTGTTACGAAGAATACAAAGTATTGAAAAAGAGAAGTTCCTAATGACCTCCCTGATTTTTGCGACACACAATTCCAACAAATCAAAAGAAATTGCTTCACTTTTACCGGATTTTTTCCATATAATTAATTTATCCGATTTAAACTATCTTACTGAAATACCTGAAACCGAAAATACTTTAGAAGGGAATGCTATTTTAAAAGCCCAAACTATTTTTGATACTTTTCAACAGCCTGTTTTTTCAGATGATTCTGGATTAGAAGTAGAAGTATTGAACGGAGCTCCAGGAGTTTTTTCTGCCAGGTATGCAGGAGAACCAAGAGATGACAAAAAAAACATGGATTTATTGATAAACAATCTAAAGGATAAAAGTAACCTACATGCTCGTTTTCGAACAGTAATTGCTTATCACGACATCCAAGAAATACATTTGTTTGAAGGAGTTATCGATGGAACAATCACTTTACAACCTCGTGGTCAAATGGGATTTGGTTATGATCCAATATTTATTCCAAAGGGACAAACCAAAACTTTTGCAGAAATGACTTTAGAACAAAAAAATATGTATAGTCACCGTAGCAAAGCCTTTCAACAGCTGATTTCTTTTTTGCTTAAGTACAAGTAGTTGTGTTTTTTTAACAAATCATTAATGTTAAGGTTGTTATAAAGATTTTTGTATTGTTTAATGTTTTGTATAAATTTGTTAAACAAAATTTAAAACATTTCAAGCTATGAAAAAAACCTTAAAACTTGTTGCTTTCCTTTTTTTAGGATTAAGCATGACTGTTTTCACTGCATGTAGTGATGACGAAACTTCAGGACCAATTGACAATTCTATTGCTGGTTTGGCTTCTAGAAATTCTAACTTGACCATTTTGGTACAAGCGTTACAAAGAGCGGATTTAGTGAATACTTTAAGCACTGGAGGGCCTTACACAGTATTTGCACCAACTAACCAAGCTTTCCAAAATTTGCTTCAAGATTTAGGCTTCAATTCTCTAGATCAAGTACCAACTCCGGTATTGACTCAAATTTTATTAAATCATGTGGTGTTAGGAAATAACATTTCAAGTGGACTTTCTACCGGTTATGTAAAAACATTGGCTACAGGAAGTGCTTCAAGTACAAATACATTAAGTATGTATATTAGTACTGCTTCAGGTGTAAGAATTAATGGAACATCTAATGTAACCACTGCGGATATTTTAGCTTCCAACGGTGTCATTCATATCGTAGATGCTGTGATTACTTTACCTAAAGTAACTACTTTTGCCACAGCAGATCCAAACTTCTCCACTTTGGTTGCAGCATTAACCACTTTAACTCCTAATACTGATTTTGTTTCAACACTAAATGGTACTGGTCCGTTTACTGTGTTTGCTCCAACCAATGCAGCATTTACCGCTTTAGATACTGAATTGCAACCTGGAGGTATTGCAGGTTTAAGTGAAACAACTTTAACTAATGTGTTGTTATACCATGTTGCTAGTGGTAATGTATTGTCAAGTGCATTAACTCCTAATGGTAATACAACTGTTAATCCACTGTTGTCAAATACATTTTTTACCATTACTTTACCTGGAACAAACGGAAACATTGCTAATGTAACCGATGGTTCCAATAGAGCTTCTGGAATTGTTGCTGTAGATGTACAAGCAGATAATGGAGTTATTCATGTATTGAATAGAGTTATATTACCTCCATTGCCATAAAAATAATTATTATAACTAAAAACTGCCTTTCGGGGCAGTTTTTTTTTATTGGCAAATGTGTATGGTATGAACCGCTACCAATCCCGCTGTTTCAGTTCTAAGTCGGGTTTCTCCAAGAGCAATAGGGATAAATTCGTTTTTAATGGCAAGCTCTATTTCTTTGGTACTAAAATCTCCTTCAGGGCCAATGGCAATAGTAAAACAGGAATCTTTTGAAATGCAGTTTTTCAATTCTTTTTTATCTTCTTCCAAACAATGGGCTATGAATTTTATGCCTTCTGCTTGTTCCACAAACTTTTTAAACGGAAGTATGGTTTTTAATTCGGGAAGCCAAAACTGATTAGATTGTTTCATAGCAGAAATCAATATTTTTTGCAGCCTATCTTCGTTATAGACATTTCGTTCTGACCTTTCGCAAAGCAATGGTTGGATGCTACTTATACCAATTTCAGTTACTTTTTCTAACATCCATTCGATACGATCGATTGATTTGGTGAAAGCAATGGCCAAACAAATAGTAGGATTTTTTCGCTCAAAAAATTTAGAATCTGTAATTTGTACCGCACATTTTTTTTCCGAAACCAATGTCAATTCACCCGTAAATAAAAATCCTTTACCATTGGTAACGTGAATCACATCTCCAGTTTGTTTTCGCAACACTTTGAACAGATGTCGACTTTCCTCTTTGTCAAAAGTGAAATTAGTTTCGTTTTCCGATAAGTGTTCGTTGTAAAATAACTGCATTATAAAGGCATTCTGGATTTGGAAATTCCGTTCACTTTGGCATGGTTTCCTTGTAAATATTGATAATATCCTACAATACCAATCATGGCAGCATTATCGGTAGTATATTCAAATTTTGGAATAAAAGTTTGCCAACCAAAATCTTTTTCTGCTTGCATCAAAGTGTTTCTAATACCCGAATTGGCAGAAACACCACCTCCTATAGCAATTCGATTTATTCCGGTTTGGTTTACAGCCATATGCAACTTTTCCATCAGTACTTGAATGATGGTGTGTTGTACAGAGGCACATATGTCTTTTTTATTTTCTTCTATAAAATTCGGATTCTTCTGTACTTCTTTTTGTACAAAATACATGATTTGGGTTTTTAATCCTGAAAAGCTAAAATACAATCCCGCAATTTTTGGGATGGTAAAAGTAAATTTTTTTGGATTTCCTTGTTTCGCAAATTGGTCAATCAACGGTCCTCCCGGATAAGGCAATCCGAGAATTTTTGCAGTTTTATCAAAACATTCACCTACTGCATCATCTGTAGTTTCTCCCAATACAACCATATCAAAAAAATCATTCACTTGAACAATTTGCGTGTGACCACCAGAAATAGTCAATGCAATAAACGGAAATTCAGGCGTTTTTTGGGTTTCTTCCTCAATAAAATGAGCTAAAATGTGTGCTTGCATATGATGTACAGGCAATAAAGGTATTCCTAAAGCTTGCGAAAACGATTTGGCAAATGCTCCTCCAACCAATAAAGAACCCATAAGTCCCGGACCTTGTGTGTAAGCTACTGCATTTATTTGATTTTTTTCGATGTCGGCTTTTTTTAAAGCCATTTCAATAACAGGCACAATGTTTTGTTGATGTGCTCTGGAGGCTAATTCAGGAACAACTCCACCATATTGTTCATGTATCGCTTGTCTGGCAACCAAATTGCTTAAAACTTTTCGGTTTTTTAGCACTGCAGCAGCAGTATCGTCACACGAACTTTCAATGGCTAAAATATAAGTTTCTTCGCTGTTTTGGTTTGGCATAATATTGGTTACATTTGTAGGTATATTCTGAATCAAATATGAGCAGAATATCCTTATATTTCGTGCAAATTTAAAACTTTTCTTATCAGAAGATTTAAAAAAATATTCTTTTGGTTGTTTGGAGGAATCATTGCTTTGATATTCCTTCTAGGAATTTTATTGCTACTGCCACCAGTGCAAACCTACTTAGCAGGTATCGCAACTACTTCTTTAAAAAAAGATACCGGTGTGGATATTCATTTAGAGAAAATTGCCATCAATATTTTTGGTGGAGTTAAAATCAAAGAAATATTAATCAAAGATCATCATCAAGATACTCTTATTGCTGTTGGACAACTAAAAACCAATTTATTGGATTTGAAAAGATGGATGGATGGCAAAATGATTTTTGGCCCCATTGAAGCCAATCGTTTGTTTTTAAACATCATCCAATATCCAAACGAAAAAGATTCAAGCTTAGATCAATTTGTTGCAGTTTTTGATGATGGAAAACCCGGTAGTGGAAAGTTTTTATTGACTTCGGATCAGCTTAAAATAATTAATTCTAGGTTTGCAATGACCGATTTGAATACTGAAAATCCAAAAGATGTGGATTTTAGGTATTTAAATGCTTTGGTGAAAGACTTTACTGTGAAAGGCCCTAATGTGCATGGGTACATAGCCCAATTAAGTATGAAAGATTACAGAGGTTTAGATATTACCAAAATGCAAACGGATTTTGACTACACCAAAACGCATATTACATTAAAGGATTTGCAACTACAAACGAGTCGTTCCAACATCCAAGGACAAGTAAGTTTGTTGTATCAAAGAGAAGATTTTCAGGATTTTAACAACAAAGTATTGTTTGAAATTCAATTAGCAAATTCTAATGTAAACTCTAATGATATTCGTTTTTTTTACGAAGATTTAGGTGCTGATTTAGATTTTCAATTAAAAGGAAATTTAACTGGAACACTTAACCGATTTGATTTGGTGGATATTTCCTTAGTGCAAGGAAGTCAATTAAAATTGCTTGGAGATTTAACTTTTGAAAATTTATTTGACCGTAAAAAAAACACGTACCAAATCAAAGCCAAATTAAAGCAATTACAATCTGATTACGGTTCGTTAACGCAATTAATTCCGTCTATTTTAGGAAAAAGTTTGCCTGTAGAGCTCAAAAAATTTGGTGTCATGTCTGTTTCCGGAAATGTTGCATTAAATTACCAAACCTTAACTACCGATGTGGTTGTAGAAAGTGCATTGGGTTACGTAGAATCAGATTTGGTTTTTACTGGAGTTTCAGATATAGAAAATGCCAGTTACCAAGGTAATTTAAAGGCAAATAATTTTCATTTAGGAAAATTAATCAACGAGCCAATGGTGCAATCGGTATCTGTTGATGCATTTTTTGATGGCAAAGGATTTAATCCTGAAACTGTAAATACCATCATTAGTGGTAAAGTAGATTTGTTTGAATTCAACAATTACCCTTACCAAAATATTAGCTTGAACGGAAAACTCAAAAAGCCAATATTTCAAGGGGTATTTCATGTAAATGACCCTAATTTATTTATGGATTTTGATGGTCTAATTGATATTTCTAAAAAAGAGAATGCTTATCAGTTTGAAGCAAAAATTGATTATGCCGATTTGGTGGCCACCAAATGGATCCAATCTGATAGCGTAGGAATATTCAAAGGCTATGTAAAGTCTGATTTGATTGGTAACAGCATAGATAATTTACACGGTTTGGTAGATATTCAAGGAATGTCGTATCAAAACTCAAAAAAAGTATATGTTTTTCATGAATGGTTTTTAACTTCAAGTTTTGATGAAAACAAAGTGCGAACCATTTTGTTTGACTCGGATGATTTTATTCAAGGAAGAATTGTAGGAAAATATAGCTTTCAACAAATTGGTAAAATGGTAGAAAATGCTTTAGGAAGTATGTATACCAATTACAAGCCAAATCCATTAAAGCAAGACCAATATGTTGGTTTTAATTTGAACATTCACTCCAATGCAGTGGAGATTTTTTATCCGCAAATAGAACTCGGACAAAGTACCACCTTAAGAGGAAGAATTCAAAGCAATGAAAATACTTTTCGCTTAGATTTTAAAACACCATCATTACAGGTGGATGATTTGCAATTGCATAAAATCCATTTGCAAATTGACAATAAAAATCCGTTATACAATGCATACGTTTCAGTAGATTCCCTCAAAACCAAGTTTTACGATTTGCATGACATCAATATTTTAAATGTTACCGAAAAAGACAGTCTGTTTGTTCGAACCGAGTTTAAAGGAGGAAAAAAAGCCAAGGACAATTATGTGCTTAACTTATATCATACCATCAATCAAAAAAATGAAAATGTGGTTGGTTTTAGAGATTCTGAAATTGCACTTCGTGATTTTATTTGGAAAATTAATCCGAACAATGACGACAAACATCGGGTGATTTTTGACAAAAAGCTGAAGCGTTTTTATTTTGATCAAATTCAATTAGTACACGATGAGCAAGCCATTTCGTTGGTAGGGCCTTTAGAGGAAAACAACAAGGATTTACAGTTGTATTTTAAAGAGGTTACACTTCAAAACATTCTACCCGAAATAGATGATTTTTCGATGAAAGGGATTGTGAATGGAGCTCTTAAAATCAAACAAAAAGAAGGGATTTACCAGCCTTATTCCGACATCCAAATCAATGATTTGAATGTGAATGACATATCTTTCGGAACATTAAAATCAAACATTCAAGGAAATGAATCGTTAAACCAATTTGAAGTAGAAGCGATATTGACCAGATCAGGACAAGAAAATTTTAAGTTGAACGGCAATATCATTACAAGTAAAACTAACCCAAGTTGGGATTTAGATTTAGAAATGAATGAATTTAACATTGGAGCTTTTAAAACCTTAGGTGCTGAGGTAATTTCAAATATCAGAGGATTGGTTTCGGGTACTGCTAATATTTCCGGAAACTGGGAACAACCCGAAATAAACGGTAGGTTGTTTTTAAACCAAGCCGGACTTAAAATACCTTATTTGAATGTAGATTATGAGTTTACCGAAAATTCAGTAGTAGATATTACACAGCGTCAGTTTATATTTAGAAACATCGAAATGAAAGACACCAAGTATCAAACCAAAGGTTTTTTAAATGGTGCCATCCAACATCGAAATTTTAGCAATTGGAATTTAGATTTTGGAATTCGCTCCAATAATTTGCTGGCATTGGATACCGAATTAACGGATGAAAGCTTGTATTATGGTATCGCTTATATTGATGGAAGTGCACGAATTAGTGGACCAATAAATTCATTGTTAATCACGGTTGATGCCAAATCGGAAAAAGGAACTCACATTCGAATTCCTATCAATAACAACCAAAGTGTGGGGGAGAATTCATTTATGTATTTTTTATCTCCACAAGAAAAATACCAAACCGAAATTTCTAAAAATCTAGGTGTAAATGTTGGAGGGTTGGAATTAAAATTTGATTTGGACATCAATGAGAATGCATTAATTGAAGTTATTTTAGATACCGAATCAGGTCACGGGATGAAAGGAAAGGGTAGAGGTACTGTGTTGATGGAAATTAATACCAACGGAAAGTTTAATATGTGGGGAGATTATCAGGTGTATGAAGGTACTTACGATTACATTTATCGAGGTATTTTTAATAAGCGTTTTTATGTGAAAAGATACGGAAGCATTATTTGGGATGGTGACCCAATGAAGGCACAACTTGATTTAAAAGCAATATACAAAGCCCAAGTAAATCCGTCTTTATTATTACAAGGTGCAGCTCCTTCTAATCGAAGATTACCGGTAGAAGTTGGCATTGTATTGAACGGAAATTTAGAAAATCCAAATCCGGATTTTACTATTGATTTTCCAACGGCAACCTCTATCTTACGCTCTGAAATTGAAACCCAATTAGCAGATAAAGATACCAGAAACCAGCAGGCCATATATTTATTGGCCACAGGCTCTTTTTACAATGCCAATAATGGTTTGTTAAACCAAGATGCGGTTTACAACAATTTGTTTGAGTCGGCAAGTAGTGTTTTCGGGAATTTGTTTAATAACAACGATAGCAAGGTTTCCTTTAATGTGGGGTATAATCCCGGTAATCGATTTGCAGATGTACAACAAGATGCTACGGTAAATTTCGGAACATCCTTTAATTTAAGCGATAGAGTTTCTGTAAATGGTCAGTTTGGGGTGCCTGTTGGAGGACAAAATGAGACCTCTATTGTTGGAAATGTGGAATTATTGTACCGAGTTAATGACGATGGCTCCCTAAATTTACGAGTGTTTAACAGAGAAAATGACATCAATTTTATTGGAGAAGGGATTGGCTTTACCCAAGGTATAGGTTTGACTTATCAAGTCGATTTTAACAATTTTAGAGAATTGCGAAAAAAATTCTTAAAGAAAACCACAGTTTCCACCAATACCAACTCTAATTCTGAATTGCCTGATTCAAGTTTTCCAACTGAATTTGATGCTTTTAGAAATGAAGATAAACGTAAAAAGACACCAGAAAAGCCAAAAGATACCCCTCCGGAAATAGACTAAGCAATTCTTAATTTTTTATTCGTAAAGTTTTTTATCAACGAAAACGATTGAAGCTTTCATAACTTGCCAAAATGACTTTTTTGGCTATTTTTTTCCATCCTTTTTTACTAATTTTACAATCTAAGGTTGAAAAATTAACGTTTTTTGGATTTTTTCAATGCTTTGGAATCGTGTTTATTAGTTGAAAATTTATGACATCAAATATTAAAAATATTGGGGTTTTGACCTCAGGTGGAGATTCTCCCGGAATGAATGCTGCTATAAGAGCAGTGGTAAGAACATGTACTTTTCATCAAATTAAGTGTACTGGAATTTATCGCGGTTACCAAGGGATGATTGAAGGTGATTTTAAAGAAATGGGGCCAAGATCGGTTCAAAATATTATCAATAAAGGTGGAACCATTTTAAAGTCTGCACGTTCTAAAGAGTTTATGACCAAAGAAGGTAGAGAAAAAGCCTTTAAAAACTTACAAAAGGCCGAAATTGATGCATTGGTGGTGATTGGTGGTGATGGTAGTTTTACCGGTGGTATGGTGTTTAACCAAGAATTTGGAATCCCGGTTTTGGGAATTCCCGGAACTATTGATAATGATATCAACGGTACGAGCCATACTTTGGGATATGATACTGCTTTAAATACAGTGGTTGAAGTAATTGATAAAATCAGAGATACTGCAAGCTCTCACAACCGATTGTTTTTTATAGAAGTCATGGGACGTGATGCAGGACATATAGCCTTAAATGCCGGAATCGGTTCAGGAGCTGAAGAAATTCTAATTCCGGAAGAAGATATGGGATTAGATAGATTGTTAGAATCTTTAGAGAGAAGTAGAAAGTCTGGAAAAACCTCTAGCATTGTGGTAGTTGCAGAAGGAGATAAAACGGGCAAAAATGTTTTTGAACTCAAAGACTATGTGGATCAAAACTTACCAGATTATGATGTAAGAGTTTCGGTATTGGGACACATGCAAAGGGGAGGAGCACCATCATGTTTTGACAGAGTTTTGGCTTCTCGTATGGGAGTAAAAGCAGTAGAAGCACTGTTAGAAGGTAAATCAAATTATATGGTGGGTTTGATTAACGATAAAATCGAATTAACACCATTGGAAAAAGCCATCAAAGGGCACACCCAAATAGATATGGAATTAGTAAGAGTTTCTGATATCATGTCAGTATAACAAATTCAATAAACAATTAAATTAAAAAATTATGTCAACGGTAAAAATTGGAATTAACGGTTTTGGTAGAATTGGAAGATTGGTTTTTAGAGAGTCTTTCGAAAGAGATAATGTAGAAGTTGTAGCCATCAACGATTTGTTAGAAGTAGATCATTTAGCTTATTTGTTGAAATACGATTCTGTTCACGGAAGATTTAAAGGGGAAGTTGAAGTTAAAGATGGCAATTTGTATGTAAACGGAAAACACATTCGTGTTACTGCAGAAAAAGACCCTGCTGTTTTAAAATGGGATGCAGTTGGTGCTGAGGTTGTTGCTGAGTGTACCGGAATATTTACCACTTTAGAAAAAGCACAATTACATATTGATGGGGGTGCTAAAAAAGTAATTATTTCAGCTCCATCTGCTGATGCCCCAATGTTTGTAATGGGAGTGAACCACGACAAAGTAACTGCAGCAGATACCATTGTTTCAAATGCTTCATGTACTACCAACTGTTTGGCTCCATTGGCTAAAGTAATTCACGATAATTTTGGGATTGTAGAAGGTTTGATGACTACCATTCACGCTACTACAGCAACCCAATTAACTGTAGATGGACCTTCTAAAAAAGATTTCCGTGGAGGAAGAGCAGCTTTGTTAAATATCATTCCTGCAAGTACTGGTGCTGCTAAAGCAGTAGGAAAAGTAATTCCGGAATTGAATGGAAAATTAACAGGGATGTCCATGCGTGTTCCTACAGCAGACGTTTCTGTAGTTGATTTAACAGTGAAATTATCTAAAGAAACTTCCTATGACGAAGTAATGGCTGTGTTGAAAAATGCTTCTGAAACAAGCATGAAAGGAATTTTAGGTTTTACAGAAGATGATGTAGTATCTCAAGATTTTATCTCTGATCGCAGAACTTCTATTGTAGATGCCAAAGCTGGTATCGGATTAAATAGTACTTTCTTTAAGTTTGTATCTTGGTATGATAATGAATATGGCTACTCTAGTAAATTAGTAGATTTGGCTTACCATGTTGCAACTTTAAAATAAAACTTACTTAAAAAATGTCCTATCGATAAATTCGGTGGGACATTTTTTTTAATTATAAGCAAATGAAATTACTTGTAGATAGTGGTTCTACCAAAGCAGATTGGATTGCTTTAGATGGCAACGGAAAAGTTCTTTTTACCACCCAATCCCTTGGCTTAAACCCCGAAGTGTTAGAAAAAGAAGAAATCATTTCTCGATTAAACGATAAGTTTGATATCGAACACAACAAAGAAAAAGTACAACAATTGTATTTTTATGGTGCGGGATGTGGTACTGATAGAATGCGTTTTTTCTTGAAAAAAGTATTCCAAGAGTATTTTGTAAATGCCGAAATCAATGTGTACGAAGATACCTATGCAGCCGTTTTTGCTACCACACCAAAAGGTGCAGAGGCAGTAGTTTGTATTTTAGGTACCGGTTCTAATTGCAGTTACTTTGATGGTGTTCAGTTGCATCAAAAAGTACAATCGTTGGGATATATTTGTATGGACGACTGTAGTGGGAACAGATTTGGCAGACATTTACTCAGAGGGTATTTCTTTAATAAAATGCCTGAAGTATTGGTAACAGAATTTGAAAAAGAATTTTCCATCGATCCGGATATTGTAAAGCATCATTTGTACAAAGAGCCTAATCCGAATGCCTATTTGGCAAAGTATGCCAAATTTTTAATCAAGCATAAAGATAATCCGTTTTGTAAAAAATATATTTTAAGCGAAATGGAAGATTTTGTTGAAAATTATATCAAGCAATATGATCAATGTACCCAAGTTCCAGTACATTTTGTTGGTTCTATTGCTTTTTATTTAAAAGACGAGTTACAGCAAGTACTTGCTAGTCATGGAATCAAAATTGGAAACGTTTTACGCAGACCAATTGATGGTTTGATAGCCTACCATGTTTTAAACGACTAAACTAAGGTGTTTGAAAAGAACAATTACTGTCAAGTTGAATTTATTTCAGCTTCTAAAAATATTAGCTGTAATATTTATTTATCCAAAATTTTTTAGTGGCACTAATACTTTTTTTCAAACATCTTTTTTATGGTTTCTTCCAAGCATCCCATTTTTTTTGTAATTCTGTAATTGGTTCTACCCCTTTAGGTTGTTCTCCCACCCATATTTTAATGCTTGGCTTTTCCGGATCATCTGTGGCTTTGTATACCACCAAATAGGCTATGGTAGAGGAAGTACCAGTTTCTAAACATCTGGCATCTGCTCCTGCAAAGTTTGCCCCTTGCATGGCACCCATCAGTTTTTCAGCTAAATTGCCATTCGTTTGCAAAAAACCTTGTTCCATCTTTTTTAAAACAGTTTCGTTTAGTAAAATGTTTCCTTGAATACAGTAATTTTTTCCTTGCAAATCTGCTTTATAATCATCTGCACTACTTCCGGTATAGCCTGCAGTTTCAACTTTTCCTTTGGAGTTCATCATTACCAATCCATACTGACGGTATGCAGCATTAAAATTTTGAGAACCACATGAATCGTTTACTTTTAACCAAGCTACTATTTCAGATGGATTTTTACCCAATGCCATTTGTTTCATCCCGTTTTGTAAATTCACATTCGGAATACAAACCCATGCCTGGCTATTCATTCCTCCAACACCTGGAATGATTTGTGTAATGATTTCTGACAAATCTCTTTCTCCAATACCTTGAATACAAGTTGCACCAGCAGAGCCAATTTCTTTGGTAATGCTATCCATTGCAATTATAGAAAAAGTGTCTTGTGCAAAGGTGTAATTTGCAAAAATCAGTAAGTAATAAAAGGATGGTATAAATAGCTTTGCTCTCATGTTTTTTTGAAGTTTCAAGAATGAATATGCAACTAGTTTAGATTATTTAATTAGTTAAAAATAAATCTTTTATTTGATAAATTTTATAACTGTTATTGGTTTTCTGAATATTTAATTTTTTATTCTAAACCGTGTAACACTCCACCAGCCAAAAAAAACTAACTTTGCGTTTCTGAAAATTTCAACGCATGAAGGTGGAAGATTTTGCCAATTTAGATCCTAAAAAATACATCATCATAAAGGGTGCTGGTTTGCACAATTTAAAAAACTTAGATGTGGCCATTCCTCGCAACCAGTTGGTAGTAATCACAGGTTTGTCTGGTTCCGGCAAGTCGAGTTTGGCATTTGATACCTTGTATGCTGAAGGACAACGGAGATATGTAGAAAGTTTGTCTTCTTATGCCCGACAATTTTTAGGAAAGTTAGACAAGCCAAAGGTAGAATACATCAAGGGTATTGCTCCGGCTGTAGCCATTGAGCAAAAAGTAAATACCACCAATGCCCGTTCTACCGTAGGAACTTCTACCGAAATTTACGACTACTTAAAATTACTGTATGCCCGAATTGGCCGAACCTTCTCTCCAATTTCCGGACAAGAAGTACAAAAACATCAGGTAAAAGATGTGATAACAGCTGCCCAAGCTTATGCTGAAGGAAGTAAATGGTTGTTGTTGGCTCCAATTTCTTTAGAAAAAGGCAGAAACTTAGAGCAAAAGTTAAACACCTTATTGCAACAAGGTTTTCAGCGGGTATTTATTGGCAACCAAGTGCAAGACATGGAGCATTTGATTGGCATGCCCATCCCTGAAAATACCGAAATTTGGTTGGTAGTAGATCGATTGGTAATAAGGCACGAAGAAGATTTTTACCATCGTTTAGGAGATGCCGTAGATACCGCATTTTACGAAGGAAAAGGCGTTTGCTTTTTACAATCGATGGAAACGGAGGAAAAATTTGAATTCTCCAACCAATTTGAGTTGGATGGCATGAACTTTTTAGAGCCAAACATCCATTTATTTAGTTTTAACAACCCGTACGGTGCCTGCCCAAAATGCGAAGGTTATGGCAATATTATCGGAATTGATGAAGAATTGGTAGTGCCAAATACCGGGTTATCCGTGTTTGAAAATGCCATTGCCCCATGGAAAGGAGAATCGATGGGATGGTATAAGGAACAACTCATCAACCATGCGTATAAATTTGATTTCCCTATCCACAAGCCATATTATTTGCTTACTGCGGAACAAAAAAAGCTTTTGTGGGAGGGCAATCGATACTTTACCGGTTTGCATGATTTTTTTAGAGAGTTGGAAGAAAACAACTATAAAATCCAAAATCGGGTGATGTTATCGCGTTACCGTGGCAAAACCAAATGTCCGGAATGTGAAGGAAAAAGATTGCGAAAGGAAGCTTCTTATGTAAAAGTTAATGGCAAAAGTTTACCGGAATTGGTAGATTTATCCATTTTACAAATTCGGGAATTCTTCCTAAAAATTCAATTAACCGAATACGAACAACAAGTAGCCAAACGATTGCTTATCGAAATCAACAACCGCTTAGACTATTTGTGTAAAGTTGGTTTGGAATATTTAACCCTTAACCGGACTTCCAATAGTTTGTCGGGTGGAGAATCGCAACGCATCCAATTGGCCACTTCGTTAGGAAGCAGCTTGGTAGGCTCGATGTATATTTTAGACGAACCTAGTATTGGCTTGCATCCGAAAGATACCATACAATTAATTGAAGTTTTGCGGAATTTACAGAAATTAGGCAATACGGTGATTGTGGTTGAACATGACGAAGACATCATGAAAATGGCAGATCATTTGTTAGATATTGGTCCGGAAGCAGGAAGCCTAGGAGGTAACTTGGTGGCACAAGGAACCTATCAGGACATTTTAAAAAGTAAATCGTTAACAGCCCAATATTTAAACGGACAAAAGGAAATTACTGTACCCAAAAAACGCAGAACTTTTAAAAACGTTTTACAAATTATTGGTGCTCGCGAAAATAATTTAAAAAACATCGATGTAAACATTCCGTTAGATGTGATGACGGTAATTACGGGTGTTTCGGGAAGTGGCAAAAGCACCTTGCTCAAAAAAATTGTGGTTCCTGCTTTACAAAAAAAGATTTTAGGGGTGGGTGACAAACCGGGACAGTTTACAGAGCTGAAAGGAAACTTTCAGCACTTGCATAAAATAGAATACATAGACCAAAATCCGATTGGTAAAAATTCACGTTCCAATCCGGTGACTTATGTGAAAGCATACGATGAAATCCGCGATTTGTTTGCCAAACAAAAACTTTCTAAACTTAGAAACTACCAAGCCAAACATTTTTCGTTTAATGTAGATGGGGGTAGATGCGAAGTGTGTAAAGGGGAAGGTGAAGTTACTATCGAAATGCAATTTATGGCAGATGTGCATTTGGAATGTGAAACTTGCCAAGGCAAACGATTTAAAAAAGAAGTGTTGGAAGTGCAATTTGAAGCACATAATATTTACGACATTCTTTCCTTAACTATAGACGAATCTATTGATTTTTTCCGTGCACACGGACAAGAAAAAATAGTACAAAAACTATTACCATTGCAAGAAGTTGGGTTGGGATATGTACAATTAGGGCAATCGTCTTCTACCTTGTCTGGCGGAGAAGCACAGCGAATTAAGTTGGCAACCTTTTTGGGAAAAGGAAGTGCCAAAGAAAAAACCTTGTTTTTGTTTGACGAACCTACCACCGGATTGCATTTTCATGACATCAATAAGTTGCTAAAATCATTACAGGCTTTGGTAGATAATGGCCATTCGGTATTGGTTATTGAGCATCATTTAGATTTGATCAAATGTGCCGATTATGTGATTGATATGGGGCCTAAAGGAGGAGATGCCGGAGGAGAAGTTGTTGCTTTTGGAACTCCGGAAGAAATAGTTAAAAACCCGAATTCGGTTACCGGAAAGTTTTTAAAGGAGAAGTTGATATAAAATATTACATCGTTTAATTAGTTGTAAGAATGCTGTTTGAATAGTTAAAACATCCCTTTAGTATTAATAGTTATATCAGGTGCTTCTTGTCCGATATCCCAAAGTTCCACAATTTTGAAGTTTTCCATTTTAAAAAAATGTGCTAGAGCTATTTCCTTTAACGAGTTTTTCAAAACTACTCTGGAGTGAACCGCAACCAAATTTCTTTCCTCTATAACACTTATAAGTTCAAAACTTTTTTTAGGTTGGTTAATTGCATCAGTCTCCATTGCACACATGAGAGAATTAGCATCTGCTGGAAACCATGGATTATGGTGAATAAATTCAGTGGAAACGTATAGATTAAATGCGATCTTTGCTTCGCCTTTCACTACAAGAGTTAAAAAATCAATTGCAATTTCTTTTAAACTCATTTTGAAAAATCTAATATTACAAGTAATGATAAAAAATAATTACTTTTGTTAAAAGATTGATTAAGCTTTAATTCATCAATTTATTTTGAAAAAACTGTATAATGGTATTTTGTACCACTTCTGAAGTGTACACTTCCGGAAACATTTCTTCAAAAATTGCCAAAGCTTCGGTTTCTTCTTGTAGCAATTCCACTAAATAGTAAATACCTTTTTCGGTTTGGTGGTTCCAAAACATCCAACCCGATAAGCGAGCCAAGATATCCGTTTGCTTCGGAAAAACTTCTACCGCATCTAATAACACTTGGGTTACTTTTTCGTTTTCTTGTAGTGCAATCAAGGTATCAACCAATAACAACCAACTTTCAACATGGGTTTCTCCGTAGGTTATTGATTTTTCAAAACCATAAACCGCATCTTCCCAATTTTCCAGCAAATAATGTATGCGTGCAAATCGCTTCCAATACTGCAAGTTTTCGTTGTCAATTGCCAAAGCTTTATTGATAAAATACAAGGCTTTTTTGTAATCTTCCTGACGTAAATAAAAATCGGTAATGGCTACCCAACCTTTGTCAAGTAACGGATCTTCGTGTACAGTTTTGCTGTAGAATTCAATTGCTTTAGCCTTGTTGCTCGTTTTCTCATAGCATTTTCCTAATCGAAGCAATACGTAAGAAGATGCATCTTCCAATTCCAGCGTATCTAAATAGCAAGCAATAGCTTCGTCAAATCGTTTTAGTTTTTCCAAACATTTGCCTTTTTCTACCAAAGCACCGGTAAAAAATTCATCTATCATATAGGCAAAGTCAAAAGCAGTTAAGGCTTCTTCATATTTTTTTAAATCGTACAATAGTCTGCCTTGTTGGTGCCAAGCTATTTCGCTGTATGGGTTTTGGTTGATGTAAGATTCTAAAAATAAAATGGCATCTTCTACTTGGTTCAAAAATTCATAGCAGTATACAATGTTGTATAGTGCAGTTTGGTCTTCCAAATCCTCTTCCAAACAAATTTTAAAGCATCTTTTGGCTTCTTCTAATTCGTCTAAAAACAAATATTCCATGCCCATTAAGCTATACACATCTGCCGGATCTTCGGTGTATTGTGCAGCCACTTGCAATTGTTCAATTGCTTTGTCGTGTTGGTCTTTTTTGGAATATATATTGGCTTTTTGAATATAAATTTCATCATTAAAAGGTTCCACAGCCAATAATTTATTCAGAATTAAATCGGCTTGGTCCACCTTATCGTCATAAATCAAAATTTCTGCATGTACCAACTGCAAGCCGGTTGACCCAGGATGTTGCTCCAAAGCCAATTTTAATGCTCGTTTTGCTAAAGTTGCTTTGCCTTGATCTAAGTAGTGTAGAATGATTTCTTCAAATTCTTCAGAGTCAAAAAACTCCACTTTATTAGTTCGTAGCATGCTTTCGAATTTAGAGAGCGGTAAGTTTGGGTTCTCTTCTTCAGGACTAAAATGCATACGCTTTTGATTTTGAAGTTAACTATTACTAAAGTAACAGATGTGGGTTTACAATGAAGGTTGCTTGTTGGGAGATTGTAAACAATTTAATTAACAATTTTTTAGGTTATCACACTGAATGGTTGAGAATTATCTTTTAGAAGATGATAATACGGTATTCATTTCCTGTTGAATTTCCTCCAAAGTTTCTAAAATCATGGCACAACCTTGCTTTATTTCCTCTTCACTAATGGTGAGGGGAGGAGTAATGCGAATGGCTTTTCCTTCGAACAACAACCAAAACAAAATCAATCCTTTTGCATGGCAACGCAACACTACCTGATTGGTAATTTCGGGGTCTTCCACCATTGCTGCCAACATCAATCCTCTGCCTCTAATTTCTTTAATCAAAGGATGTACCAATAGTTTTCGGAACAATTGTTCTTTTTCCAAACATGCTGGCATCAGGTTGGTTTCTACCACCTCTTGTAAAGTGGCCAAACAAGCTGCTGCAATTACCGGATGTCCACCAAAAGTAGTAATGTGTCCGAGTTTTGGGTCGTGACTCAATAAATCCATGTGTTTGGAAGCTGCCATAAATGCTCCTACCGGCATGCCACCTCCCATGCCTTTTCCCATTACCACAACGTCAGGCACCACACCGTAATTTTCAAAGCCCCATAATTTACCGGTTCTTCCAAAGCCTGGTTGGATTTCATCTATAATCAACATGGCACCAACTTCTTCACAACGTTGTTTTAGTTTTTGCAAATAGTTATTTTGGGGCTGGATAAATCCTGCTCCTCCTTGGATGCTTTCTACAATTACTCCCGCTGTTTTGGTAGTGATTTTTAACAGGTCTTCTTCGCTATTAAAGGTGATAAAATCTACATCCGGAACCAAAGGTCGGAATACTTGCTTGCGTTCTTCAAATCCCATAACCGACAAGGAGCCCATGGTATTGCCATGATACGCATGATGAAACGAAATGAACTGACTTCTGCCGGTAACCCTTCGGGCTAGTTTTAAAGCACCTTCGGTGGCTTCGGTGCCACTATTTACCAAATATACTTTGTCTAATGGGGCAGGGGAGTGTTGCACCAAAAGCTTACAAAAAGCAACTGCCGGACCTTGGGCATATTCTCCGTACACCATTACATGGCTGTACAAATCCAATTGGTCTTTGATGGCTTGGGTAACTCGTGGATGTTGGTGCCCCAAACTACAAGCAGAGACTCCTGCTACAAAGTCTAAATAAGCTTTGCCCGATGTATCGTATATTAAACTTCCTTTGGCATGCGATACCTCCATGGCCAACGGATGTGGAGTGGTTTGGGCTTGGTATTGGTAAAAATCGTCAATCAAATTCATGGGGTAGTCTTTTCCTTTTCTTCTCGTGCTTCTTGTTTCATTTTAAGGTCGTAGGCTTTTTCTTCTTCTGGCATCAAATCGTCTACGCTTTGGATGCGTTCGTCTTGTCGCCATATAAAGCCACGTAGTTTTCTGGCATTTTCCGGGAGTTCGTCTTCCGGGTATATCTCTCCTTCTACTTGGTCCATCAAAGTGATGTCCTCCATGGTATTCCCTTGCACCAACATATTGATTTTGCTACAAACACTTTTGTTGATGCCAATCATTTCTTGGTTGTCGTTTCTAAGGTAATAGATGATTTCCGTGTTTTTGATCACATCTACTTCACGCAGCTTGTTGTCTTCAAATCTTCCATTTAAAAAAACACCTTTTACTTGGTTAAAGCCGGTTCCTAAAGTGTCTTTAGAAACCAAAAAGGTATTGTTGAATACTTTTAAAGAGTCTAATTTTTCGGTTTCTTTGTTATGGATTAAGTGCATCAAATCACCGGTCATTTGGTTTTTAAAATTCCACAATACCGGATTTCCTATGAGTTGGGTAATTGAAGTTTTTTCGTCACTATACAACGAATCGCATTTGCCACTCATGTCTGATTTATAAAACCGTACGTTGTAATAAGCCCGCATTACTCGGCTTTCGGGTTTGCCTGATAAAATCATTTTTTGTGCATGGATGTACAAGGTGTCATTTTCCATTAATGTTTTTGCCAAAGCACTTTTGGTGATGATGGCCGAATCTTTGGCTTGGTACATTTCTCCGTAATGTCCGGTTACAATCATGTTGTTCACCGTATCAGTTATCTTGACATTTCTAGTGGCTTTAGAGAAATCTCTTTTTTTGTCGTAATAAATAAAATCGCCTTCAATTCTTCTATCTTTATATAAGATGTAAGAATTTTTGTCCATATCAGATACATCCAATTTCGTATCATAAAACCCTTTTTCAGTATAAATAAAGGTGTCTTTGTCCTTGATGGTAGAAGGTCCTTTTACATAGGCATGACCGTTTACTTCGTAGTAATCTAAAAAATCGGTGTTAATGGTAGCACTGCCATTAAACACTTGTACTTTTTGCTGAAAGTTGAACATTTTGGCATTGGTGTAATACGTTCCGGTGATGCTTTCTAAAGTGTTTTGACCGCTATAAATAGTACCTCCGGTTCGATAGTACGCTTCTTGGGTGGCACGATCAAAATGCAACAAACTTGTTTTGAGGGTAGAGTTTGGAGAAGTTAATACTACATTTCCTTGGGCATATGCCAACTTGTTATTTCCGTTATACTCACCATATTCACTGGTCATAGTAATAGTATCTCCTTGTACCAATCGCACATTTCCAAAACACTTGATGTAGTTTTCTTTTTTAAAATAATAGGCAGTATTGCAATACAAAACTGCACCATCATGCTTGGCAATGATGTTTCCTCGCAACAAAGCGGCATCTGGAATTTCGGTTTGGTTTACATCAAAAAAATCAGCTTTTTCAATGTAAATTTTTTTGGGGTCTTCCGGATTGTTAGGGAAAGAAGGATTTTGCCCATTAAGCCATCCCATACAAAAGAGAAATATATAAAAGAATCGATTCAATTTTTTTTGGTTCAAATGTATTAAAAATGTAAAGGATGCAAGGGAAATTTTAATGTTTTTAAGAAAAAAATCCTGTGAAACAAGTGAAGTTTTCACAGGATTTGATTAAGTTTTTTAAATTGATTTTACAAAATCAACTGAATCCTTCTCCCATTTTGAGTGATGACTTCCATTTCTACAGTTTGGTTATCGGCTTTAGAGCCTAAAATTCTGGAAGCACTTTCCATATCCACAACTTTGTTGCCATCAATACTCAAAATGATACTTCCTTTTAACAAGTTTTCGTATTGTTTGAATTTTTCGTTGTTGATTTCTTTGATTTTTACACCTTCTTTAATTTTAAAACGTTGTTTGTCGGCTGCAGCAATTTCTTCTAACTCAAATCCATTAAACTCTACGTTTAACAACTCACGTTTGGTTAATTTTACAGGAATTACCAACGATTTTCCGTTGCGTTTCACCATCACTTGCACTTCGTCATTCGGACGTTTTGAACTCAAATACCCCGACATTTCTGCAAAAGAAGCAATGCGTTGGTTGTCTATTTGCACTACCACATCGCCTTTTTGCAAACCGGCTTTTTCGGCACCGGAGTTTTTGTTCACTTTGTTTACGTAAAATCCTTGGGTTTCTTTTACACCAAATTCCGCAGCAGCTTTGCTGTTTAATTCAACACCTTCAATTCCTAAAATTCCCCTTTGCACGTTGCCAAATTCTAAAATATCCTCTATAATTTTTCGGGTAATGTTAGATGGTACCGCAAATGAATATCCTACATAGGAACCTGTATTGGATGAAATCATGGTGTTGATGCCAATCAATTCACCACGGGTATTTACCAATGCACCACCGCTATTTCCTGGGTTAACCGCAGCATCTGTTTGGATAAACGATTGGATACCGGTATCTCCTAAATTTCGTGCTTTGGCAGAAACAATTCCTGCAGTAACGGTACTGTTGAGGTTAAACGGATTACCTACTGCCAAAACCCATTCTCCTACCTTAACTTGGTCAGAATCGGCAAAAACGGCATATGAAAATTTGTCGCTACTGTCTAACTTGATCAAAGCGATATCCATTTTAGAATCGGAACCCACCAATTTTGCTTTGTATGTTTTGTTGTTGTTAAGGGTCACTTCCAATTCTTGGGCATCTTTTACTACATGGTAGTTGGTAACCACATAACCATCTTCCGAAATAATTACTCCAGAGCCAGTTCCAACTTGTGGTACTTGCTGACGACCACTTTGTCCAAAAAAGAACTCGGCATACGGATTAAATACCGTTCTAAAAGTCACATTTTTTACGTGTACTACATGGTTTACCGTTTTTTCGGCTGCTTCGGTAAAATCTAAAACCGAAGTAGATAAACCTACAGGTTTGGCATAACTTGGGGCTGTTGTTAAAGTAACTTGGTTGCCAAAAACAGAGCTATCTTCTGAAAAATATTTGTACCCTGCAATGGCAATAAAACCA
Source organism: Flavobacteriales bacterium (assembly GCA_018335925.1). Classification (GTDB taxonomy): domain Bacteria; phylum Bacteroidota; class Bacteroidia; order Flavobacteriales; family Flavobacteriaceae; genus Flavobacterium. Next base: position 25,952 of record JAGXRF010000111.1, on the reverse strand, counting down.
CTTAAAAGTGAAATTCCGAATAATTGGATCGTGTTCTTCATAAACTTGGTTTTTAAGTTTAACATGGTAAAATTATTTTTTATTTGTCATGATAAATAGGCTTTAACGCTATTTAACAATCCTTAACGTTTCATTGATTATCTTTGTGCTTCAGAAAAATAAAATTGGATGATTTTACTTCCATTTAGCAAATACCAAGCCACAGGAAATGACTTTATTATGATAGATAATCGCAATAATATTATTTCCAAATATGATACCAAACTTTTTGCGATGTGGTGTCATCGACGTTTTGGCATTGGTGCAGACGGATTGATTTTGTTAGAAAATGACCAAATGTCAGATTTTAAAATGGTGTATTTTAATTCAGATGGCAACCAAAGTAGCATGTGTGGCAATGGAGGTAGAAGTATGGTGCAATTTGCCAAACAATTAGGCATCATACAAAACAATACTACTTTTATGGCTATTGATGGGTTGCACAAAGCCAATATTTTCCCGGATGGTTTGGTACAGTTAAAAATGACCGATGTTTCAGAAGTGCAAAACCAACCCACCCATTGTTTTTTAAATACCGGTTCTCCGCATCATGTAGAGCTCACCAAAGACGTTGCAAATTTGGAGGTGTCAAAAATAGGAGCCAAAATAAGATATAGTGGTATGTATGGAGAAGCAGGTGCCAATGTGAATTTTGTGGAGCCTATTGATGAAAATACTTTTTTACTTCGTACTTACGAACGAGGTGTAGAAGACGAAACATATTCCTGTGGCACAGGAGCCACAGCTGCTGCCATTGCCATGCATTATACCAAACAAACCTCACAGCACGAAATCCATTTGCAGGTGTTGGGAGGCAAGTTAACCGTGCAATTTACCCCAACCGAAAATGGGTATGAACAAGTGTACTTGACTGGTCCAGCCGTAAAAGTATTTGACGGATTTATAAACTACCAAGCTTAAATGAATACCTTACTCGGACAACATATTTTTTTAAGACCCTTGGAACCAGAGGACTTGCAACTTTTGTTGCAAATGGAAAACCAACCGGAAGATTGGTTGTTAAGCCAGCAACAAGTGCCATGGAGTGTTCATTTATTGGAAAATTATTTGCAACAAGCAGTACAAGACATTTACGAAGCCAAGCAATACCGAATGGTGGTCGCTTTACAAACTTCCAAACAAGCCATAGGTCTATTAGATTTTTTCGATTTTGACCCCAAAAACAAAAGGGTTGGCATTGGCATTGCATTGGTACCCGAATTCCAACAAAAAGGATTTGGAAAAGATGCCTTGCAAACCGCTTTACATTTTGTTTTTCAAGAATGGATGGTACACCAAGTATATGCCAATATTTTAACCCACAACCAAGCCAGCATTTACCTGTTTAAAAGTTTGGGTTTTACATGGGTTGGTACCAAAAAAGATTGGATTTTGCACCGACACCAATGGCATGACGAAGTCATGTATCAGTTGCTTTCGAGTGAATTTTATGCTAATAAAACTTTATAATTTAAAACCATGCCGCACCCAGGATTAAAAAAAATCACGTTGTATGCCTCCTTAGGCTTTTTGGTATTATTTATTTTTTTTGCAATTAAAATTTATTTAACCGTTTTGGTACCTAATACTAATTTTGAAAGTGAAGAAGCTTTTGTGTACGTCCCTACTAATGCCAATTATGAAACAGTGAAAGAAAGTTTACTGCCTTTGCTAAAAGATTGGGATACCTTTGATGCTTGGGCACAGCAACAAAACTATCCGATCAAAATTAAATCTGGCAAGTTTAGGTTGGAAAAAGGAATGACTAACTTTCAAATTTATCTAGCTTTGCGAAAAAGTGTTCCTGTAAAAGTCACCTTTAATAATATAGAACGTTTGGAAAACTTTGCTTCTCGAATCAGCAAATTAATTGAAGCAGATAGTGCCTCGATAGTAGAAGCTTTTCAAAACGAAAAGTTTTTACTAGAGCACCAATTAACCAAAGAAGAAGCTTTTACTCTTTTGTTACCTAATACTTATGAGTTTTATTGGGACACTCCGGCCAGTAAGTTTCGCGAGAAAATGAGTAAAGAATATTGGAAATTTTGGAACGGAACCCGAGCGGAAAAAGCCAAGACTCTTGGGTTAACCCCAGCACAGGTAACTACTCTGGCCTCTATAGTTCACAAAGAATCGGTTAAGGCAGACGAACGTCCAAGAATAGCAGGTGTATATTTAAACCGATTACAAAAAGGCATGCCATTGCAAGCCGACCCTACGGTTATCTTTGCTTACAAGCTACAAAACCAGAATTTTGAAGAAGAAATCAAAAGGGTAACGGCAAATTTATTGCAAACCAATTCTGCTTACAATACCTATCGAAACAATGGTTTGCCACCCGGACCAATTTTTATGCCGGATGTATCTGCTATTGATGCGGTTTTAAATCCGGAGCAACATAATTACATGTATTTTTGTGCAAGTACCACTCGATTTGGGTACCACGATTTTGCAGTGACTTATGCAGAGCATCAAAAAAATGCAAAAAACTATCAAGCTTGGTTACAAAACCAAGGCATTACCAAATAAGCAAATGCGTAATGGCATTGTTTTATATCTAATTGGAATCTTCCATTTCACCTTTGCCCAAAATTTTTGGAACCCTTCCGATAGTTTATCGGTTTCCAAACAAGTAATGGCTATTACAGCAACCTACGGTGCCTCTGTTGCAGGTTTGGTGGCATTGGACCAATTGTGGTATGCCGATTACCCCAGAAGAAGTTTTCACTTTCAAAACGATGGCAACCATTGGTTGCAAATGGATAAAGCCGGACATTTTTATGCAGCCTACCATTTGAGTCGTTTTGGCCACAACTTGATGCAGTGGAGCGGAAGCAACCACAAACAAAGTCATTGGATAGGAAGTGGTTTTGGTTTTTTGTTTTTGTCTGCAGTTGAGGTTATGGACGGACATTCTACCCAATGGGGATTTTCGTGGAGTGATATGTTGGCCAATGGATTGGGGACAGGTTTGTATGTTTTTCAAGATTTGCATTGGAAAGAACAACGCATTATTCCGAAATTTTCGTTTCAAACTACTTCTTTTGCTTCGCAAAGACCAGAAGTATTGGGCAAAACTACTTTAGAGCAAATTTTAAAAGACTACAACGGCCAAACCTATTGGCTATCGGTTTCGGTGAAAGATTTTGCCAAATCTAGCCAATGGCCTGCATGGTTAAATGTTGCCTTGGGGTATGGAGCCAATCAAATGCTCACCGCAACACCAACACAAGATGAAAATAATTTACAAAGATACCGTCAGTTTTATTTGAGTTTGGATGTGAATTTGCAAAAAATACCGACCAATAACCAGTTTTTAAAAACTTTTTTTTCGATTTTTAATACCCTTAAAATTCCTTCTCCAACGTTAGAAATCAATAGTTTCGGGAAGGTGAAGTTTCATCCATTGTACTTTTAGAAATTATTAACTGATTGATTTTCAATTGAACTTTAAAAAATAATTGTATATTTGCACGCTAATTCTTTTGAAAGGCAGTTATAGGATTAAAATCCATTGCCCGTTTTACTCACAGTAAAACACAAAAGAGAAAACCAATTGCATGTTACATAAATGGAAGTTTTACAGCGTAATTACCATCATTGTTTTAGTAATTACCACTTCGTTTAAACGTTATGAATTTGAACCAATGGCTGGATTTCACTTACAGCCTGGGGAAGTTTTAGAGTACCAAGTTCCTTCTTTAGAGGAAAAAAACTACGTAAATTTCGACATTCCTTTTACCGGAAAAAGCTTTGCAGGTTTTAAGCAAGCTTTGGCTTTTAAAGAATCGCAAGGAAGCTACAAAAAAGTGAATAGTTTAGGGTATTTAGGGAAATACCAATTTGGTAAAGGAACCTTACAAACTATCGGAGTAAGAGACAGTTTGCGTTTTATGAATTCTCCTCGATTGCAAGAAAAAAGTTTTGAAGCTTTGTTGGCCATCAACAAACATGAATTAAGAAATGAAATTCAAAAGTATGTGGGTAAAGAAATTCGCGGAGTTGTGGTTACAGAGTCCGGTATTTTAGCTGCTGCACACTTAGGAGGAGCAGGTTCGGTAAAGAAATTTTTAAAATCAAATGGCAGAAGAGGCATCAAAGATGCTTACGGAACTTCGATACTATCTTATATGGATAAGTTCGGAGGGTATGATACTTCTATCATCGAAGCCAAAGAGAAAGTAAGAGTAAAATACTAAACTAAGCAACCTTCGGGTTGCTTTTTTTTGAAGTATTATTCGTTAACTTTGCTAAATAATTTGTTTTTGTTGATAACTTCAGGTTTATTTTATGGATTGCTGTTAGTCATTTTAATTCTGGTTTTAATGGCAATTTACCTATTTGTATCCAAAAGAAAGGCAGATCAATATGCTGCTAATGCCATTCAAAAGTTTAATGATTTACAACGAAAAGTTCATCACTTAGAACTACAAAATTTAGAGTCAAAATTAAATCCACACTTATTTAAGAATATTTTAAATTCCATCCAATCTCATGCATATCAAACCTACTTTGCAATGGATAAATTAGCAAATGTTCTTGATTATATTTTGTATGAAAGTAAGAATAAATTTGTTACCCCAAAAGAAGAAATAGAGTTTGCTTTAAATTTGATTGAAATCAATAAAATCAAAATAAGTCCTTTATTTGAGTTAAAAGTTAAAACCAAAATTAACGGATCAGAGCCCATGTTAGAGCAGAGGTATTTGGCTCCGTTAATATCTATTGATTTGATAGAGAACGCTTTTAAACATGCTGATTTGCAAAGTTCTTCTGCATTTATTTCAGTAACAATTGAATTTAAGGAGAGTGTTTTTACACTAACAGTAGCCAATAAAGTATCACCAAAAAATGCATTAAAAAAAGAGAAAAGTGGGTTGGGGATGCAAACTTTAGAACAACGACTTCAGATCATTTACGGGAATCATTTTTACTTGAATCGATTTGTGGAAGACGAAATTTATATTGCTCAATTAAAAATTAATTTGTTTGAATACAAAGCTCAAATGCTTGCTACTCGATGATGAGTTACCAGGGTTGACTTATCTTAAAATGCTTTGCCAACAAATACCTAATATGGAGGTTGTAAAAGCATTTGACAGTCCTATGGTTTTTTTAAATGAAGTTTCTAATCTAAACTTTGATTTCTGTATTTTGGATATAGAAATGCCTGAAATGAGTGGTCTGCAAATTGCAAACATTTTAGACGGAAAACCCGTGGTATTTGCAACTGCCTATAAAGAGTATGCAGCAGATGCTTTTGATTTACATGCCATTGATTATTTAAGAAAACCAATTCAATTGGAACGACTAAAGCAAGCAGTAGAAAAAGTGGAAAAAGCATTGAATTCCACTATTGGTATGGATACAAAAAAATATTTTCAATGGAATACCAATAAAGGAAAGTCATTGCTTTTTTTTGACAAAATTTTATACATACGAACTTCATCAGAAGACCCAAGAGACAAAATAGCACATTTAATGGATGGAGAAATATGTGTTCTTAAAAACATTAATTTTGATACATTGTCTAATATTTTGCCTTCTTCTCAGTTTTGTAGGGTCAATAAAAAAGAACTTATAGCTATTTCTGCAGTTCAATATTTTTCGCATGATGAAATTGCTACTAATTTACTGCAAGAAAACGGCAAAAATCTTCTATTAACTTTGAGTGATAGTTTTCGCAAAGACTTTTTATTGAAACTATCTGTTTGATTGGTTACATTTTTTTTCTTTCTTATTACATTTTTTTTTAACGATTTTGCAATGCTATGAATAATCAGAGGATAAGTGCAAATATTTGCAATATGATTTAAAGCAATGTTTCACTTAAAATTTAAATATCATGCAAACGAATGTCATCACAATTGAAAAAGAAGCATTAGAAAAAGTGCAGTTTCCTACGGAAGAAGTATTGTTAAACGAACATGACAAAGTAAATCGTATGGAGGCACTTAGAAGGGCTTTGTGGTTGGGAAACACCGAAAAGTTAAAAGTAAAGATATGGTTGGAAGGAAAGTGGAAAAAGTACTTGGTGGAAACCACAATTTGGGGACTAACACCGGATAGGGTAATACTAAAACGAGGGGTGACACTTCCGGTAAGCAGAATTTTTAAAGTTTTGTAAAGCCTGAGTCATGTTTAAAAATTTGATGGTAATTATATTTTTATTGTTTGCTCCTTCCGAAACGTGGGCACAAAACAGTTCTATTAAAATGATTACTTCTGATGGTACTTTTGTTATTGGTTTTGTTGACGATGGAGCTTTTTTAAATTTTACTGGTCCAAGCTTAAGTTATCAAAATTATCAAACTAAAATTTTAATCGGAATGTTGCCTTCTTTGCGATTTAAGAAAGACAATGGAAATCCAAAAAATTCATTTGTTACTCCAAGTTTAGGCATCGGAATAACATATCTATACCAAAACCTAGCATTACAAATTCCATGTTATTATCAAGCCAAAACCAACACGACAGACGGATTATGGCATGTTGGTTTAGGAATTGGCTTCCGTTTAAATTTTAATTCAAAAAACTCAAAAGATGATACAAAAATTTAAAAATAGTTTTTTTTATATCGTCATTATAGGTGGTTTTACCTTATTGATGTATTGGATAGTTACCAAAGGTGCTTTGTTAGAAAAAGGTCGAAATATTTTACTACCAGTTAGCGATAAATCTCAATGGCAAGAATTTTTAATTTCTTTATACCATAACATCGAACATCCGTTAGCAATACTATTGGCTCAAATAGTAACCATTATTTTGGTTGCCCGTATTTTTGGTTGGATATGTAAACGAATAGGTCAGCCTTCGGTAATAGGAGAAATTTTGGCTGGTATAGTGCTTGGCCCATCGCTATTTGGTATGTACTTTCCAGAATTATCTATTGCTTTATTTCCAAAAGAGTCCTTGGGTAATTTGCAATTTTTAAGTCAAATAGGTTTGATACTTTTTATGTTTGTTATTGGAATGGAATTAGACCTAAAAGTGCTGAAAAACAAAGCTCATGACGCAGTTGTAATTAGTCATGCAAGCATCATCATTCCATTTGCATTAGGAATGGTTTTGGCATATTACATTTACCAAACGTTTGCACCACAAGGGGTTCAGTTTTCTTCTTTTGCATTGTTTTTAGGAATTGCAATGAGTATTACTGCTTTTCCGGTGCTTGCTCGTATTGTTCAGGAAAGAGGGCTCCATAAAACCAAATTAGGTACTGTGGTAATTACTTGTGCAGCTGCCGATGATATTACTGCATGGTGCTTATTGGCAGCCGTGATTGCTATTGTAAAGGCGGGTACCTTTATTAGCTCGTTATATATTATTGGTTTGGCTTTTTTGTATGTGCTATTGATGATTAAAGTGGTACGTCCTTTTTTAACAAGGATTGGAAATTTATATTATACCAAAGATAGTTTGAGCAAGCCAATTGTAGCAATTTTTTTCTTGACTTTAATTTTGTCATCTTACGCTACTGAAATTATTGGTATTCATGCGTTATTTGGGGCTTTTATGGCAGGTGCTATCATGCCGGAAAACATTCAATTTAGGAACATATTTATTGAAAAAGTAGAAGATGTTGCTTTGGTATTATTGCTTCCGTTATTTTTTGTTTTTACCGGTTTAAGAACTCAAATAGGTTTATTAAATGATCCGTATTTATGGAAAATTACCGGCTTAATTATCCTTGTGGCAATTGTAGGAAAGTTTATTGGGAGTACCATAGCAGCTAAGTTTGTAGGTCAAAATTGGAAAGATAGTTTAACGATAGGTGCTTTAATGAATACTAGAGGATTAATGGAATTGGTGGTGTTGAATATTGGTTTCGATTTAGGAGTTTTAACTCCCGAAATTTTTGCCATGATGGTAATTATGGCATTAGTTACCACTTTTATGACCGGACCTGTTTTGGATTTAATTAATTGGATGTTTAAGTCAAAAACTGAAGAGGTACCTCAAGAGGTAAGTCATCTTAATCAATACAAAGTATTGGTGTCGTTTTCAAACCCGGATAATGGCAAAGCCATGTTGCGTTTGTCTCAAAATTTTGTAAGAAAATTACAAAGTAATGCTTCTATTACAACCCTACATTTGGCACCAACCAACGAAATTCATTCTTTTAATTTAGAACAGTACGAAAAAGAAACATTTGCTCCAATAGTAAAAGAATCAGAAATAATTCAACAAAAAATTACTACTTATTTTAAAGCTTCTTCCGATATGGAATCGGACGTAGCTGAAGTTGCCAACAAAGGAGATTTCGACTTAATGATTACAGAGATGGGAAAATCTATTTATGAAGGAACCTTGTTAGGTAAAATACTTGGATTAACTACAAGGATTATCAATCCTGAAAAATTAATTAACCAAGTTACTGGAAAAGAAAATTTATTTGAGAATTCTATTTTTGATGAAAGCACCCAGCTGATTCTACAAAAAACCAAGGTTACCGTTGGAATTTTTATTAACAAAAAATTCAATTATTCTAATAAGGTTTTGATTCCAATTTTTTCAAAAAGTGAAGCTTTTTTAATTCATTTTGCTCAAAAACTCATTCATAATGCGGAATCCCAAATTACTATTTTAGACGTTACTGGATACATTAAAAATCATCCTGAGTTAAAAGAACAAATCAGAGCCATTGAGCAAAAAGCTCCAAATCATATACAAGTGCAACAAGAAAGAGTTATGGATAAAGCATTTTTACAAGGTCAAGATTTAATGCTAATAAGTGCTGATAGTTGGAAAAAATTAGTGGAATCTAAAAGTCTTTGGTTATCCGACATTCCTTCAACATTGATCATGAAGGATATTTAATTTGATTCATTTGAACTTCCTATCAAAAAAATAGTAGGTCGGTGGTGCAACGAAATTTTATCTTTTTTCCATTGTGCTACCGATTTGGTTTTGATGAATTCTGTAGATAAGGTAATGTCGCATGCAATGCATAAAAGAGTAGTGGCTTGTAAGGTTTGCAACATATCTTCTAAAAACTTATCGTTACGGTAAGGAGTTTCCATAAAAATTTGGGTTTGGACTTTTTGCTGCGACTCCTTTTCTAATTGTTTGAGAGCTTGCCTTTTTTCTGATTTATCAATAGGCAAATACCCGTGAAACGCAAATTTTTGTCCGTTAAATCCAGATGCCATCAAAGCCAAAAAAATACTTGAAGGTCCTACCAAAGGCACTACTGCAATGTTTTTTTGATGGGCAGCTGCAACCAACAAAGCTCCAGGATCAGCTATACCCGGGCAACCAGCTTCACTGATCATTCCAACAGATTGTCCTTCCATACAAGCTTGTAAATAACCTGGAATGTCTTTACTTTCGGTATGTTTGTTTAAAGGGTACAACACCAAACTACTTTGTATTTTATCCGGACAAATTTGTTTGATGAATTTTCTGGCAGATTTTTCGTTTTCTACCACAAAGTGGCTATTTTCTGCAATCACTTTTTGAACGGTAGCTGGCAAAACCAATGCCCAGTCACTTTCTCCCAACAAAGTTGGAATCATGTATAAAGTTCCTGTTTTGTGTTTTAAGTTCATGATTGCATCAATTGTTCAGCCAAAACTGTACAAGCATTGTTTAACAATTGGTACACTTGTTCAAAATCTCGCTCACTTCCGTAGTAAGGATCTGGGACTTCAACCTTTTCATTCGGGAAAAGCACATCTAGCAAAAGTTTTACTTTTTCAGCATGGGTTATGGTAGGAGCCAATTTTAAAACATCTTGGTAGTTTTGTAAATCCATTACAAAAATATGGTCAAAAGTATCAAAATCAGACACTTTAAATTGTCTTGCTTTTTGTTGATGAATGGCTACATGATGGTTTTTTGCAACTTGAATAGACCGTTTGTCAGGTGGATTGCCCACATGCCAATTTCCGGTACCGGCTGAATCTACCAAAAAATCTTCTTTGGGTAGTTTAGAAGCCAAAATACCTTCTGCCAAAGGAGAACGGCAAATATTTCCTAAGCAAACCATCAAGATTTTGGTGGGCATTACAATGTCAGTTTTTTATTGATATCGTCTACGTATTTGCGGAATTGCTTATCGGTAGTTAATAAGTTATCTACTGTTTTGCAAGCATGAAGTACCGTAGCATGGTCTCTGTCACCAATTTGTGAACCTATACTAGCCAAAGAGGCTTTGGTGAATTTTTTTGCAAAAAACATGGCCAACTGTCGTGCTTGTACTATATCTCTTTTTCGGGTTTTAGATTGTAGGGTGTTAACATCCAATTGGAAATATTCCGAAACTACTTTTTGGATAAAATCGATAGAGATTTCTCTCTTCACATTTTTTACAAACTTGTCTACTACCGTTTTTGCTAAGTCTAAAGTGATTTCTTTTTTATTAAAAGAACTTTGTGCAATCAATGAAATGATGGCACCTTCCAATTCACGTACATTGCTTTTGATGTTTCTAGCAACATATTCTACAATTTCTTCTGGCATTTCAACCCCGTCTCTAAATAAAATATTTTTCAAGATAGAAACCCTAGTATCGTAATCAGGTTGGTGTAATTCTGCCGACAATCCCCATTTGAAACGAGATAACAAACGTTGCTCGATATCTTGCATATCTACAGGAGCTTTGTCTGATGTCAAAATAACTTGCTTGCCATTTTGGTGCAAGTAGTTAAAAATATGAAAGAAAACATCTTGAGTGCCTGATTTTCCAGAGAAAAATTGCACATCGTCAATAATCAATACATCCATCAATTGGTAAAAATGAATGAAATCGTTACGAGTGTTTTTTCTAACGGAATCGATGTATTGTTGGGTAAAGACTTCTGCAGAAATATACAAAACGGTTTTTTCTGGGTATCTGTCTTTAATCTCTACTCCAATAGCATGAGCCAAGTGTGTTTTTCCTAAACCTACACCACCAAAAATTAAAAATGGGTTAAAAGAAGTTCCACCTGGTTTATTGGCAACTGCCATTCCAGCAGAACGAGCCAAACGGTTGGATTCTCCTTCTAAAAAATTATCAAAACTATAATTTGGATTTAATTGTGATTCAATTTTTAAATTTCGAATACCTGGAATTACAAATGGGTTTTTAAGTTCCGGATTCATATTTTTGAATGGAGCATCTACTTCTTGCGTTTTCATTGCTGTTCTTTCGGTACTTGGCAACTGCTCCATAAATGGTTGTTTGTTGCCATAAGTGTTCTCCATTTTAATTTTATACAATAACTTTGCACCTTTTCCGAGTTCTTTGGTAAGGGCAACTTTTAGTAATTTTACATAGTGTTCTTCCAACCATTCGTAAAAGAATTTGCTGGGAACTTGAATATACAACGCATTATCGGTTAACTCCACTGATTTAATCGGCTCGAACCATGTTTTGTATGCTTGTTCTTGAATATTGTCTTTTATAAATGACAGACAATTTTCCCATACCGATTGCGCAGTTTTGTTCATATAAGTACGAAAATTTTTAGTTATTTATTGATTTATAAACAGTTTGCAGAGTGGGGTTTCAAAGCAAATCGAGAAAACAAATATGTGAACAAATTTTCTTAAAAAAAAACTAAAAGACTATTGATTTTTAAAAAATAAAATCGTAAACGATTCCAAAAAAGTAATCAAAAAATAATAAAAAACTTACAATAAAAAATGAAAGTAACTGATAGTGTTCAACTTAGGGTAAGATATTCTGAAACCGACCAAATGGGAGTGGTTTATCATGGAAGTTATGTGCCTTATTTTGAGGTTGGTAGAGTGGAATGGCTTCGTAACAGAGGTTTGTCTTACAAAGAGTTAGAAGATTCTGGAGTTGCATTGCCTATCGTTAAGATGAATATTAACTATAAGCGACCTGCAAGATATGACGACTTATTAACCATACAAACCACTTTTGTTAAATTGGAAGGCGTGAAAATTCAATTTCATTGTGAAATTTACAGTGAAGCAAACGAGTTATTAACCACCGCTGAATTTTTATTGGTGTTTGTAGATATTGCTACCGGAAAGCCATGTATGCCTAGCGATGAAATTAAAAGCATATTAGAGCACTTGTCAATTTAATTTTTTTCTTTTTGAACTCTTTTTAAGTGGAGTAAATTTAAGGGATTGATGCCAAGTCCGTGCACATTTTTTTGAGTAAAACGTACCACTTGGTCATAAAATAGCGGAATGATAGCAGCTTCTTCCATCACCATTTGATCTAATTTTTGGTAGGTTTGAAAGCGGATACTATCATTGGTTTGCATAAAGGATGCCTCATATCCTCGGTCAAATTCTACATTTGAAAAGTGGGTGTAATTGGGGCCATTAGGAGCAAAGTTTTTACTGTAGAATAAAGACAGGTAGTTTTCTGCATCGGGATAATCGGCAATCCAACTACCTCTAAAAAAGTCTACTTTACCTGTTGCAATAGCTTGTCGAAGCATGGAAGGAGGATTGACTTCAACCATAACCGGTATCCCGATTTTTTTCCATTCTCTTTGTAAAAACTCTCCAATATCTGCATAGTTGGCATTGGTTTGAAGCGTTAAATTAAAAGTTTGGTTAGGATGCTCTTTTATAAAATCTTCCCAATATTTTTTAGCCAGTTCGGGTTGGTAGTCATATCCTTTAAATGTAGTAAACCCTGGCATTCCTTTCGGAATAAATCCGTGGTTTGCAGCAATTCCTATATTATTTCTTAAGTATGCTACCAATTGTTCACGGTTAAAGCCATAATTCAATGCTTTTCTCACCCGAATGTCTTTAACCATAGGATGGGTCCCATCTAAGCGAAATCCTAAATATTCTGTGTTTAAATATGGGCTGTCTAATCTTTTGATTTTGTCTTGGTGTTTGTGTTGTAACTTTCCATCTAAAGTAAGTAGGTCATCTTTGTAAGAAGGGTCTAATCCGGAAATAAAATCTAATTTCCCTTGCAAAAAAAGTAAGTAAGCTGCTTGTTTGTCGGGCAAAAAACTAATAGCAACCGACTCTAAAAAGGGCAAGGAATTGCCATTATTGTCTTTTTCAAAGTAATTCGGATTTTTTCGCAATACCAATTTGATGTTTTCTTCCCAATGTTTCACATAAAAGGGTCCTGTTCCAATAGGTTTGGTTCTAAAATCGTGGTTAACATTTTCCACCACTTCTTTAGGTACTACCGAAGCATATTTCATGCTTAACAATCCTAAAAATGCAGGGAAAGGTTGTTTTAATTGGATTTGTAGGGTGGTTGCATTGATAGCAGTAATGGTTTCTACTTGTTGTAAAATCCATCCTCCGGGACTAGCAACTTTTTCATTTCTCAATCTTTCCAAGCTATAAACAAAGTCGGAAGCAAAAACTTTCCGGGTTTTCTCCTTTCCAAATGCAGGATGTTCGTGAAAAAAAACAGCTTCTTTTATATGAAAAGTATAGGTTTTTCCATCTGTAGAAATTTCCCAACTTTTGGCCAAATCTGGTTGAATTCTTAAATCATCATCTAACTGAACCAAACCATTAAAAAGTTGGTTACAAGCCCAAATATGGTTTTGGGCTTTGGCAAAAGCGGGGTCTAACGAAGCGATATTTGCACTTTCGTTATATCTAAAAATGGTATGCTCTGGAAGAGTTTCTGTTTTATTTTGACAAGATTGTAAAGTTAAAACACAAACAATCAGGCGGCTAGATAAAAAGAAAAGTTTCGGTATTTGCATAAAAGTCCGTAATTTTGTGCTCCTTTTTTATAGGTAAAGGTATTAAAAAATGAGCCAATTGAACGAGGAAATTTCTTCAACACCCAAAGTAGCTTTTTACACATTAGGATGTAAACTGAATTTTTCAGAAACTTCTACCATTGCCAGAAGTTTTCAAAATGATGGCTATGAAAGAGTTGATTTTGAAGAAACAGCCGATATTTATGTGATCAATACTTGTTCGGTTACTGAAAATGCCGACAAGCAGTTCAAGCAAATTGTAAAAAAAGCATTAAAAACCAACCCAAAAGCATTTGTTGCTGCAGTGGGTTGCTATGCCCAGTTAAAGCCGGAAGAATTGGCTGCAGTAGATGGGGTTGATTTGGTATTGGGTGCCACAGAAAAGTTTAAATTGACGGAATACATTCATCAATTAGAGAAAAAAGACCATGGGGAAATCCATTCTTGTGAAATTGAAGATGCCAATTTTTATGTAGGAAGTTATTCGATTGGAGACAGAACTCGTGCCTTTTTAAAAGTGCAGGATGGATGTGATTACAAATGCACTTATTGTACCATTCCGTTGGCAAGAGGGATTTCGAGAAGTGACACTTTAGAAAATGTACTGAAAAATGCCAGAGAAATTGCTGCACAAGGGATACAAGAAATTGTTTTAACCGGAGTAAATATTGGAGATTATGGCAAAGGTGAATTTGGCAATAAAAAACACGAGCATACCTTTTTAGAATTAGTACAAGCGTTAGACCAAATTCCGGGAATTAGTAGGTTGCGAATTTCGTCTATCGAACCAAATTTATTAAAAAACGAAACCATTCAATTTGTAGCACAAAGCAATGCTTTTGTACCGCATTTTCACATTCCATTACAATCAGGCAGCAATACTATTTTAAAGAAAATGAAGCGAAGATATCTTCGAGAATTGTATCAAAATAGAGTGGAAGCCATTAAAAGTGTGATGCCACATGCTTGTATTGGTGTAGATGTAATTGTTGGTTTTCCGGGAGAAACAGACGAATTATTTTTAGAAACTTATCATTTTTTACATAGTTTAAACATTGCTTACTTGCATGTGTTTACTTATTCAGAAAGAGAAAACACCGAAGCCGCTTTGATGGAGGGTGTGGTTCCGATGGATGTTCGCAACAAGCGAAGCAAAATGTTGCGAAGTTTGAGTGTAAAAAAACGTAGACAGTTTTACGAAAGCCAATTGAATACCGTTCGAACTGTATTGTTTGAGGGAGAAAATAAAGAAGGTTACATTCATGGTTTTACCGAAAACTACGTAAAAGTAAAAACCCCATGGAATCCGGAATTGGTAAATACTTTACACACGGTTCAGCTAACTGAAATTGACCAAGATGGTTTGATGCGAATGGAGTTTGTAAATGTAGAGGAGGCTGTAAATTAACTTTTTTGTTGAATTAATTCTTCACAATTAGAGAAGAATTGTAAAGGTTTTCGTTTAAAATTCAATTCAAATAATGTCAATCTTTTGGGTTAATTGAATGTAAAAAACTTTCAAATAGTTATCTGAAATCAAATAGAACAGAATTTTACCTATACCCCCATCATCACCAACCTTTTTTGGATGGTTACCTTTGAAAATTCTAAATAATCAGCCAACCATTGCATGGTTTTAACACTGTAAAAAGTAACATGAGTGGGGTCATTTTTATAGTACCAATGTGCAAAAGAGGTTTCTGTTGGCAGCAATTCGGTCATTATAAATAGTTTCCCTTTTGGTTTTAATGCATCTTTTAACTTTTTAAAAGTTTGTAATGGATGGTGCAAATGTTCCACCACTTCGGTAGCGGTAATGAAGTCAAATTTTTGTTCATCCCAATTTAGGTCTGGAAAAAAGAAAGGGTCATAAGCCTGAATCTGGTATCCTTTTTCTTTTAAAATCGCAACCACTGCTGCATCTTTCCCACTACCAAAGTCTAATCCTATATGATGGTTATTAAAATTTTGCATTACCGCATCGGTTACCGGTTGCACAAAAGCACGATAACCCAAATCAATGGAAACATTTTGGTGGTTTAAGTAATGTGCTTTTTCTTCTGCAGAAGTTAAAAAACAAGAGCCATCCAATTGAACCGATTGGCAATTGGAACAAAAAAAGTAAACCTTCTGTTGGTATTGATAGAAAGGTTGGGTAGTTTGATTACAAATTCGGCAAACCATGCCTTAAATTTTTATTCCCGGAGGTAAAAATTGTTTAAAAGAATGGTTTTTTCTAAACAAAGCCACAATTTTAGGATGTGTAGGAACCACTTTCCACTTTTTTTCTTCTGCAATTTCTAGTATGGTTGCGATGAAATCTTTCACCCAGCCATCCTCTGTATCTTCTGGAATATGTAATTTAGTTAAAAATATTTTTCTTTCTTGTAAAGCATATTCTACTATAGCCATTCCATGATTAGTATTGGCTTCAAATTGTCTCAAAAGCGTGTTGTCTTTAATTTCCATAACACTTCTTTTTAAAGTAGGTACAAAATTAAGGATTTTACTTTTAATGAAAAATAATCTTAACATTGAGAGCTTGTTAAATTTCTAATTTTAATAAAGAAATCTTCTTCCTGTTTTGAATGATATCCTAATAGTTTTTGTAATTTTATACATAATTTTTGTATGCAACAAGTGATTTATTGGATGCCTGGAATGGCAGCTAGTTCCAAGATTTTTGAAAGAATTCAGCTAGATGAAAACTTATACCAATCCTATTTTTTGGAATGGGACTTACCTTTGGAAAACGAATCCCTTCGAGGATATGCAGCTAGAATGTGCGAAAAAATCATGCATCCAAACCCAATACTTATTGGAGTTTCTTTTGGAGGAATTTTAGTGCAAGAAATGGCAAAGGTCATACCCACTTCGCAAGTCATCATTATTTCGAGTGTCAAATGCAACCAAGAGTTGCCTCCACCAATGCAATTAGCCAAAAAAACCAAAGTGCATAAATTATTACCCACTGGTATTTTTACTAATTTATCTGTTTTAACCAAGTTTGCTTTTGGAGATTACGTAAAACAACGGGTAAAGTTGTATGAAATTTATTTGGCAAGAAAGGAAAAGGTTTACTTAGATTGGGCCATTGACCAAGTAGTGAATTGGGATAGAGAAGTCCCTGATTCAAACATCATTCACATTCACGGAGATAAAGACGAAGTTTTTCCTGCAAAGTATTTACTGCCTTATAAGCAAATAAAAGGAGGCACCCACCTGATGATTTTAAACCGATTTAGATGGTTTAATGAAAATTTGCCAAAAATTTTAAATTCCAATCCGTTACCGTAAAATAATTAATTATCTTGTGCTTTTATTTTTAAATAAGTATGAAGAAGTTAAAACTGTGGACAGGAGTATTGTTAGGATTAGGAGTTGTTTTGTTGATGATTCAAGCGAAAGACAATCCTTTGGATTTATACCAAAATTGGTTGCCGAAAAATGTGCATTTTGCAGAAGAGCCTACCCCTGTAGAAATTCCGGATGTTAGAGAGCGTTTAGATAGAGAATTGCTAGTAAACGCCAATTGGCATTCCAATACTTTTTTAATGATCAAAAGAGCCAACAGAGCTTTTCCGGTAATGGAGCCAATCTTAAAGCAATTCGGCATTCCAGATGATTTTAAATATTTGGCAGTGATTGAAAGTGGTTTGGTAAATGTGGTTTCTCCTGCAGGAGCAAGAGGAATTTGGCAATTTATGCCCGAAACCGCAAAAATGTATGGTTTAGAAGTTAATAATCAAGTAGATGAAAGATATCATTTGCAAAAATCCACCGAAGCTGCGTGTAAATATTTATTAGATGCCAAAAAGAAATATGGCAATTGGACGTTGGCAGCAGCTTCGTATAATGCAGGGATGCAAGGAATACAAAACCGATTAGATCAACAGAAATCTTTAAATTATTACGATTTACATTTAGGGGAAGAAACTTCGAGATATGTTTTTCGAATCATTGCTATGAAAGAAGTGATGGAAAATGCTCATAAATATGGTTATCGTTTAAGCCCTCAAGAATTATATTACCAACCTTCGGTAGAAACCATAAAAGTAACCGAAAGCATTCCGAGTTTGGTAGATTTTGCTATTCAAAACGGTATGAATTATAAGGAATTAAAATTGCTAAACCCTTGGTTAAGGGAAGATAAATTAATAGTAAGTAACAATAAGAGCTATGAAATAGCTGTGCTAAAAAATAAACTATGAGTGCAAATACCATTTTATTTTTGATTTTAACTGGAATTGCAGCTGGAGTGTTGAGTGGTTTGGTTGGTGTTGGAGGTGGGGTAGTAATGGTACCTATGTTGGTTTGGATAGGGTTTTCGCAACACCAAGCCCAAGGGACTAGTTTGGCAGTACTCTCTGTGCCAGTTACATTGGTTGCAGCAATGACCTATTATAAAGAAGGTTACCTCAATTGGAAATATGCATTAATCATAGCTGTATTTTTTGTAGTTGGAGGTTTTTTAGGAAGCAAATTGGCAGTTGGCATGGACCAGAAAATGATCAAAAAAATATTTGGCGTTATTTTGCTTTTTGTTGCCGGAAAAATGATTTTTGGGAAGTAAGTTTTTTAAATTTTGTTATTCTTCTTTCACATTAGTGTATATATATTTTTATTAACGTTTCGAATCAAGTATTTTTGCAACTCTAACTACACACAACCATATAAGAGTAACAAATGAATACAATTACCTCAACTAATTTTCAATTTCCAGGTCAAGTTTCTGTTTACAAAGGCAAAGTTCGTGAAGTATATCGATTAGATAATAATTTATTGGTGATGATTGCAACTGACCGACTTTCTGCATTTGACGTAATCATGCCAAAAGGAATTCCATATAAGGGGCAAATTTTAAACCAAATTGCCACAAGTTTTATGGAAATGACTAAGGATATTGTTCCGAACTGGTTGATTGCTACTCCAGACCCAAATGTAGCCATAGGTCATGCTTGCGACCCTATGAAAGTTGAAATGGTTATTAGAGGTTATTTATCCGGACATGCAGCTAGAGAATATAAAGCTGGAAAAAGAATGCTTTGTGGAGTTGCCATGCCAGAGGGAATGAAAGAAAACGATGCCTTTCCTGAGCCAATTATCACGCCTACTACTAAAGCCGATATGGGCTTGCACGACCAGGATATTTCTAAAGAAGAAATTCTTAAACAAGGCATTGTTACCCCAGAAGATTATGCTATTTTAGAAAAATATACCCGTGCCTTGTTTGCAAGAGGGACTGAAATTGCAAAGCAAAGAGGATTGATTTTGGTGGATACCAAATATGAATTTGGTAAAACTAAAGATGGCCAAATTGTATTGATTGATGAAATTCACACCCCGGATTCTTCCAGATATTTTTATGCAGATGGTTATGCAGAGAGACAAGAAAGGGGAGAAGCCCAAAAACAATTGTCAAAAGAATTTGTAAGACAATGGTTGATAGCAAACGGCTTTCAAGGTTTAGAAGGTCAATCCATACCTAATATGACTGATGCATATATTGCTACTGTTAGTGAACGCTATATGGAATTGTATGAGCAAATATTAGGTAAACCATTTGTAAAAGCAGATATTCAAAATATCCACGATCGCATTTGGCAAAATGTAACACAATACTTAAACAAATAAGGTTTATTTCGGAAATTTTAGATAACCAACCACCAAAGCATCCTCTGGATGTAGGTGGTTGTTTTCTTTTGAAATAACAGTTATGCGTAGGGTATATTTTTCTTTAAAGGATTTAGGCAATGCATCTTCTACTTTAAATAACTCGTCAATATCTACCCCTAAATGATCGTCAATGTGGCTGGCACTTGGTTGGTTATAATCTTGATAAAAAGCAGTTTTCTTTACCAATTTTACTGCTTCGCCTTTGGTTTTTGCCACACATAAAATTTTGTAGTGGTATTCCTCCATATCATTTGGCAAATAGCCTCCCAAATTCACAAAAAATAGCTGGTGTTCATTTTTAAAATGAACTGCATTTTTTTCCACCACTTGTACATGATAATTCCCAACCTTGGTAACTTCTCGGTAGCTATCAATGTGTAAAGATTTTCCTGCTTCTGGCCAAAAGGCATGCATTTCGGGCACTAAATCTAACACTTGATTTGCTATGCCAAAAAACACATCGTGTTGTTCGGTAAGTCGTCCTTTTGGGGTAGCACCCAAAATGGCAAAGAAAAGTTTCATAGTTTAATTTTTGGAGTTAATCTTGATATTCTACTTTAAAAGTTATGGAATTGTTTATTTGCTTATCTCTACTAGCTTGTAGCAAAAGTTTGTTAATGGTAATTAGATAAATTTTATTTTTTGCTTAAAACCAAAACAATTTTATTGAAGTCTGCAGCAGCATTAATCACAGCTTTGTAATCTTCAAACAAAGAAAGTGGATAATGTATCACCAAATAATCTTCTTTGTTTTCAATGGTTATTTCTTGACCTTTTTGTTGGTAGTTGCTCACAAAGTAAGCAGTTTTCTTTCCTTGGTCTTTCACTTCAAAATTCATATTCAAATCTTGTAAGTTTTCTACAACATAACCTTCAGGAAGTTTAATTTTAAAGTTTCTTACATAATAATGTGGATAATAAATTTCAACAGGTAATTTTCTTTGGTCTTCTTGGTAAAATTCCATTTGTCTGCCAATGGTCTCACCTA
Source organism: Flavobacteriales bacterium (assembly GCA_018335925.1). Taxonomy (GTDB): domain Bacteria; phylum Bacteroidota; class Bacteroidia; order Flavobacteriales; family Flavobacteriaceae; genus Flavobacterium. Next base: position 5,591 of record JAGXRF010000111.1, on the reverse strand, counting down.
ATTTGAATAAGATTTTTTCTCCTGCTTGTTGTGTTAGTTCAGTTCCTTCAAATTCCATGTTTAAAATAAATGGTTTTTCTCCAATTAAATTCGTAGCATCATTTTGTGCAGTAACTTTTACTTGCTCCGTTTTCATGGTATAATTATCTGCAATATCTTTTAATACCGTTTGGTATCTGTCAGCAGGAACATTTTCTTTAATTCCTTGAAAATTTATTGCACTATAGCCACCGTATTGAATATTGGTTTGGATTTTAGGACTCAGTAAATCTTTAGTAAAGTCTACTTCAATATTCATGATATCAGTAGTAATTTCGTTAGGAACTTCGATTTTTTGTATTTCTCCTATGCCCATTTTACTTCCTGAAAGTTCAAATTCTTTGATAAACAATCCATAGTTTTCACCATAATTAAAGTTAAACAAAGGGTATCTGTAATTATCGTTTGCAGGCTCTAAATACTGTTTGGTTTCTGGGAAGTAAATTAAAACATCTTTTAATTGTTCTGTAATTTCAAATTGAGGGTCAAACAAATAAGAAAACCTTCTGGAGCTAAATACCACCTCATAAGGTACTCCCAAATGTTGGTAAGCAGCCACATAAAACCTTATTAAATCGTATTCGTTTGATTGTTTTGTTTTGATTATGTCGGTAAAACTTTTTTGAGCATCGTAATTTCTGTCGTAATCAACTAAAGTTTTTAATTTGTTTTCTACTTCTTTAATCCATTGATTACGCGATGTTTTTTGTATTGGCTTGCAAAAATCTTCTATCGCTTTTTGTTGGTTTTTATCTAATGGTTTATGTAAGTTGTTGTACACATTATTGGCAAATTCAGCATATCCAAAAAAGTTTTTGGTTTTATTGGCAAAATTTTCATTTAGCTTAAATTTAAATTGTTTGGCCCATCTGTTGCTGTTTGCATATTTTTCATCGTCTTCATCCAATGCAACAATGTTTTTATCTTCAATTAAGATAGAGTTTTTGCCTTCGTAATGGTCTTTCCTTAAAACAGGTTCAGGTAAGCCGTTGTAGGTTTTAAACAAAAAGCCTAAGTGTTTTGGACTAATATGCTCAAAAGAATATGACAATATTGGTCTTTCTTGCTGAACACTCATCGTTAATCCTTTCAAATCGGGTGCTTCTTCTAAAATGTACAACCTTTCAATCACACTACCCAATTCTAAGCCTTTGATAGCGAAGTAAGTATATTTAATTCCTTTTTCTTTATCCACTTCTTCAAAAATATCTTTGCTTGTAAGTGTGGTTATTTTTCCATCTTTATTGATTACTCTTACTTCATTTTTAAGTACCGATTCGTTTAATCTAAAAGGGATGTAAACACGGTTATTTCTTTCAATTGCATCATTTGAGTTGACCCATATTTTTTGATGAAATAAAAAATATTGGGTTGCTTGATTTTTAATGTTTGCCACCTCAATTTTGATGTTTCTTTCTAATACTATGTCGTCATAGGTTTTGAATGTTTCGGGTATTACCACTGGTTGATTGGTAAAAGTAAATTGCATTAATTCAGTTTGTGCATTTCCTAAAAAGAAAAATAGAATTAATGATAAAATGATAAGTTTTTTCATGTTATAGTATTTTTATTGTGTTTTATTTCTGTTGAAACACAATGGTTTCGTTTAGTCTTTGTTTTAAATTTTTATAGGCTTCTTGGTAAGCTTCAAATTCGTTTGGTTGAATTAGTATTTTTTTATTCTTGGCTTTTAAATGAAGTTTAATTTCTCCCACATCTTGGGTGTAATGCAATTCATAATCAAAAAAAGCATCGCTATTATTTGTTGACTTTGGCATGCTTGAAATTTGATAACCTGTTGGTATTTTACATTCAAAAGTATAATCAAAAAAAGTTAAGTGATCAATTTCATAAGGGGTAACTCTATCTTTTTCAATATAGTCTGCTTCGAAAGGTTTGTCGAGGCAAATGTTTACAAAAATTTCATTTTTTGTTTTCACCAAATAGTTTCCTAATTCAAAATCATATTGAAGTTGGTAGGCAATGTCTTTATTATCGATATTATTTTCGGTGAATTGAAGCAGTAAAAATTTGTTGTTTCCTTTTTGAATCAATTTTTTAATTACCTCAAATCTGTTTTTATTTTGGCTATCTCCAATTTCATTCATCACTCTATCTCTCGACAATCCAAAAAATGAAATACTACTTTTTCCAACAATTTTTTGTTGATCAATTGTAAAGGATATTTTTTCTTGAACTTTATTTTGTTCTGCATCAACAATTGGAACTTTTACCAATTCGAAGTTTTCTGCTTTTTTCACCAAAACTTCTTTGTTTTGAATAAAGGAATTGGGGAGTCCGTAAGGTGTTTCTTTATTGGTTGCATCTAAAAACAAAAAATCATTTCCTTTTTGGTACACAGCTATCATGTGATTATCCACTGCTGGAGTTGGGACTTCGTTATAGCCATACGGAATTGATCTTGTTCCTACCCATCCTAAATATACATTTGGTAATTGGGCATAATTGGCCATTTTGGTTAGGATGCTCGACATATCTTTGCAGTCTCCAAATTTTCGTTCATAAACTACTTTGGCACTTCTAGGAATAAAACCTTCGTAACCATTTTCAAAAGCAATGTATTTGATGTTGCTTTTTACCCAGTAGTAAATTGCCTTTACTTTTTCTTCTTCGGAGGTCAATCCTTCGATAATTTGTAGCGTTTTTTCTTTTAAATCTTCGCAAGTATCTTGATTTAACTCTTTAACAAAGCTATTGTAGTAATTAGATAAAAGATTTACATTACCTAAATAGGGGATACTCTCTTTATTTTTTTGAACACTTTCAATATAAATAATTACATGAGGAATAAAGTGTAATATTCCTGGATGATTACTTTCGTACTTGATTGGCAAAATATCTCGGTAGATCCAACGGTAGATAATTTTGTTTTTCTCCTCTATTTTTTCAAATTGTACCTTTTTTTCGTCAAGATGAAATGTTTTGTATCCAATTTTGATATTGGCATCCACTTCCACTTCAAAAATGCTTTGTTCGATTGGATTGCTATCAAAAAAAACATGTTTGTTTAGTAAATACGGGTCTTTTATCCATTTGGTATGGTTTAATTGTTTTCTTGCCCCAATTTCGATATTTTGATAGGTATATTTTCGAGTCATATAATCGTCGTAAAACACCTTATTATCTGTTGGTTTTTTATCAACAAAGTTGGTGATTTTGGTTTTTTTATTTTTCCCAGATTCTGGTGCCACCATAAAAGCTTCAGAGGAAATTAATGGAGATAACTCTGCATAATAACATTGTAAGGTGTTAAATTTTAATCCCTGTTCATTAATTGTGATGTATTCTTCAGTTTCTGATTGATGAATTTTTAATTCATTTTTTTCGAAAAACATTTTTATTTGTACTTTTTCGAAAGATTTTACTTCCGAAAATCCATTGTATTTTTCTAAAAAATAACTAGAGTTTTGGGCTTGTAAAGCAAATGCCAAACAGAATAAAATCAACCAATTCAACCTATTTTTTTGTTTCCATGCACTCATTGCTTGCCATTCGTTTAGATTTAACTACTTTTCCTTTGTCGTAAAATTTTACCCATCCATTCATTTCGTCGTTTTCATGTTCTATAGAATAAGTTGGTAATCCGTTTTGGTCAAAATATTCTTGAATTCCGTGAAAGTCATTATGGTCAAATCTTTCATGTTTGTATACTTTTCCATTTTCATGATATTCAATTCTGTCGCCATGAAAATAATCTTGCAAATAGCCAATGATTAAATTTTTATTTCCGTTTGCTGAATTAATTTCTAAAACTTTGTCAAAAGCTCCAAAATGAATATTCACTTTAAATGCAATAACACCATTATTGTATTTTGAAACAATTTCCATGTTACCAGAAACTGTTTTCATTTCTCCTAATTTATCGTTTTCTAAAATTTTATAACCAATAATGTTATCAGCTTCATACACGATGCTTGCAACTTCATTTCCTTGCATGTTATAAAATACTTGTTCTCCGAATTTACTGTTATTTTTAGTCTCGTAAGAGTACATCAATTTTCCGGTATTGTAGTATCTTTCTATTTTACCATTTTCTATACCGTTGATGTAATTTTCGATTAATCTTAGCTTTCCGGCAAAATCATATGATTTTCTTTCGCCTTGCAACAAACCATTTTGAAAAGTTGATTGAATTTTAGGCATTCCGTTAGGGTGAAAAAGTTCGTATTTGCCGTGCAAAACACCATTTACATAAAGAGCATTTAAAATTAAAATTTGCTCATTGTCTTTAATGGTGTACTTGCCATTGTATTTTCCGTTTTTCAATTCCATTTGATGGTTTTCAGACCATTTATTATAACTGAAAGTTCCGGTTTTATTGGTAAAATCAAATTCGTTGATTGGTTCTCCTAATTCATTGTAAACGGTCGATTTAATTACCTCAGCACCTAAGAATTCAACAGTTTCTTTTCTGTTTCCTTTCATCCAATAGGTATGTTCAAAAAACTCTTTTTCGTTATTCACATAATAAGATTCTATGTGTTTATTCCCGTTTGCATAAAAATTAGTAAGCGGCCCGCTTAAATTGCCCTCTTGATAATAAATACTTTGTTGCAGTTTGCCATTTAAATGAAAATTCTGATAATTGCCATGTAAGTTTCCGTTTTCAACTGGCTCTTGACTATATACTTTTTGGTTGATGGTATATCTAGTATTGATACCAGTATTGCTTCCGTTCACAAAATCTCTTTCTAATGAAACCGTTCCGTTTTTTCTATAATATTTCCAACGGTTATTTTTCTTGCTATTTACATTACCTCCTTCAACGGTTTTGTTTCCTTCAAAATCGTAAAGCACATATGGTTTGTTGATATTTATTTCAACGGGTTTTTTATTTCTACCGTATTGAACCAATTTTTTTAATTCGTCATTTTTGTAAATCTCTTCTAAGTATTTATTGCCATTCACATCAAAATGTTCAGATTTTTCCAATTGACCTTTGGCATTGTATTGGTAAATATTTTCTAATTGACCGTTTGGATAGTATATTTTTTCAACAGCACTTAAATCAGCTGCAAAATCCTTTGTTCTGTAAACAGTTTGGTTTGCAAAATATTCTTTGGTTTGGTTGATGGGTTCATCATTTTTATAATAGGTCTCTAATTTGAGTGTTCCATTTTCAAAATATTCTTTCCAAGCCCCATCTAATTTACCTTTGCTGTAATTTATGGATTTAGATAACGTACCATCTGTAAAATAATAATTGGAAACACCGTGTAATTCACCATTTAAATAGCTTATCTCGTGTCGTTTAGTGCCATCGGAATAATAACATGTTTGCATTCCATTGTACTCACCATCTACATATTCTAAATCGCAGAATTTACCTCCAACAGAATAGTAATTGGTTAGCTTTCCATTGAGTTTATCGTTTGTATAGTTTTCTTCATTTTTAATAAGCCCATTCTTGTAGTAATCAATACTTCTTCCTTCTTTGCTTCCTTTTTGGTAAATGGTGGTTTCTTTTTGTTGGGTACTATTGCTAAAATAGTACTTTTGTTCTCCTTGTAATTCATTGTTCTCAAAGTATA
>JAGXRF010000110.1 GCA_018335925.1 Flavobacteriales bacterium | reverse complement strand
ACCTCAGGAGGGTTTTGGTGTAATCCTCAGCGTTAGTCATGACACTGTAATACAAACCAGTAACCCGACCATCCATGCGGTTCCACAGGAAGGTGATCGAACCATCATCTTCGAGACACATTGCTGCGGTCTCGGTTATCCCACCAAACCCTTCGAACGAACCGTCAATAGACGGAGGAATGAAGTTGGCGTTACCGAACTGACTGATTGGAAGTGTACCCTTAGCCAGATACTCTCCCGAGTCGAACCCTGTCTGGTTAACAATAGTAGCCAACCCTTGAACTGTCAGGTGCATGTCTTTACGACCACTCAACAGATCAATAGGTTCTACTGCTGTCTCAAAGTTATCAACCTTTTCCAGACCCACTTGGATCGCCTTGATCCCGTGTTCGTTGTAGGTATTCTTGTGATCAGCCAGGAACTTCATCAACTGGGTTTTGTACAGCGCCAGGTAATGGTTAAAGTTCGAGAAGTATTGCGAGATCTTGGTCTCGATCAACGGAGTTCCTAGAAAACGGGAATACTCACTGAGCGAATCCAGCAAGTGGATCGTATCCTGAAACGCCATGATGTCGTACAGCAACGAATGGGGGTGAAGTGTAGGCGGGAAAACAAGCGGACGATCCTTCAGGTTGAAGAAGTCAATCATCCGGTCATCTTCAGTTGTCGACGTCACCAGGTTCATCATGGCGGTATCGAACAACGTAAACTCACCCACTACATCATAATCCAAAAGACCTTCTACAATAGCAGGGTCTTTCAAACGGATCATACACGCAACACCCTGAGCCGCAAGAGCTGTCAGTCCAGGCATGATCTTGAAGATTTCCCAATGCTCTTCAGTCATTGGCTCGCCATTCTTGAAATACAGTTTCAAGCTCTTGATGAAGAATGGCGAATGCACCGGAACAATAATCCGGGTGTACAGTCCAGGGGTTTCCGTAGTGAATGGTTCCCCTCGGACTTGGTTCTCGATATTCTTATTCAGAATGTCGTCACGAAACTCTCTGACGATTGGAGTCTGCATTGCCAATACCTCAGTTCAAATCGAGTTTATCTTGGGCGTACAGACGGAAGGCTTCCTTGAGGACCTTAACACTCACCATGGAGTTATCGCTGTTACCCAGGAGGTCTTCCAGTGTTGCTTTAGGGGCGTTAGCCACCAAGTCCAGACCAATAGAGTCAGGTGTCGCTTTGTGGGCCTCAGGAAGGCCTTTAGCGATGTGCTCTTCCACCAACTGCTTAAGGGTCAGTTCGCCTGCGCCTGTATCAGTACCCGACATTACCAGGATCAAGTTCTCGAGGTGAGACATCATGTCCAGGTAGTCGTACGACAATGTAGCGGGGTGATCATGTGGATCCGACGGGAACGCAGGCGGGACTCCGGTCAAGTCACTCCAGTACGCTTGACGTGGACTGTTAACAATGTTGGCTACCAGTGTGGCGTACGCAGCCTCATTGAGAACGAACGGTGCGCCGATGGTCGAGTAAGTGGCCGTCAGAACAGCGTCGATCTGCTTAAGCATGACAACAGAACCGTAGACGTTACGGTTGTACTTCTTAACGAACTGACCGAACGGGTGAGCAAAGGCGTAGTCAACACCAAGAACCAGTGGAGTGTTACTGCCTTGCTTATACAGCTTGAAATCTTTAGCGAAGAACGGTGCATAACGAGGAACGAATTCACGACGAACATCCTGCGCCGAAGGTTTAATCACTTCTGGCGGGGTGATGATGCAGTCAACACGTTCCTGGAAGGGGTTCCAAGGGTAAGTAACCAAGGCCATGAGACTATCTCCAAAGAAAGGCATTAAAGGTATTTTATGACTAATACCCCATATAAAAGGTTCCTATAGTGAGCTATAGGGGGTCAGGATTTCATAGAATCGTCCAGGAGTTTGTCCTTTATGTACACGTATAAACGGGCTGTTGGGATCAACCAGCTGGTCCCAGAAGGGCAAGAGATCGTTGACATTTCGGCCCTTCAGACCAAAGCGCTGCCGATTACGTTCAGCGAGCTGATTATTGTTGTTACAGATTCACTGTATAACCGTGACGTTTCCATTGATATGTTGGACTACGTTAACGAACTGATTTCGTTTACTGGGACTATTCAACAGTGGCTGGACACCAAGGCTACAGTAGTCTTGAAAACCAGTAACACTCTCCCAGGAACAGAATACCGCTGGGCCACGTTGCACGATATCCAGTACAAGTGGTTCACCCTGTATCCGGGTGATGCTGGGATGGCGATGGACAGGCAAGAACATTTGGATATAGCAAGCGCTAAGGACATTCGGGTCTACAAGACTGATAACTCTGCGGTTGACTACACTGCGTTGGCTGAGCGCTGCCTGTGGACGTTTAACGGACACTTAACGCGGGCTGTTGCGGATAAGACGGGACTGTACTTGCTGAATGCGGGTAAGAACTTCCGTATTAACGATAACTGTCATGCGTGTTGCATCAACCTGAACACCATGACCAAGCTCAAGACCTACGGCTTCAAACCAGAAGACGTTATCTTTGAGAATGCTGACACTCACATCTTCGTTCACTTGAAGACTCCGGTCTCTCTTCTGAACAAGACCGTGTGGATGAGCATCGGTGGTCGCCTGTACTTGAACGACGTCATTAACATGGTGTCTGAAAAGATGTTGGCTATTCGGACTGAACGAGTGGATTGGTTTACTCGTATCTTCGATTCGAAACGTTTCATCGATTTGGAAGGCGTTATCGATAAGGATCGTGAAGTAGTAGGTAAAGACTTCTTCAGTACCGAGAAGTTCTGGAAAGCTCTGCTCTCTCATCCGTCGACTTTCTTAATCGTAGCTGACAACCCGCACCTGTACGTTTCTCTGGATCCGGTCCAAGCGTACAAGTCACCCTTCACGTACGAAACCCGGGAAACCAAAGCACTGCCTTTGCTAACCGCGGATGGGATGCTTCCCAAGTACTTCACTTACCGCATCATTAACCGAAGGATACTCAACACTGACTTAGGTAATCAACGGCTCTACCTCAACTGGACAACGGGCACTGGTAACGGTGGTGATCTTCATCACGGTTATACGAACCGGTTTAAACCGAGTAAGCTCAACACTGCTTACTTACTCTCGATTCGAAGTGTGATACAAGAGAACTAACTCATGGCTATTAGCGATGAAGAGGAAACTGGCATGAAGGAAAGTATTAAAGGGACAATCATCATCGGGCTGTTGTTGGCCTTATTGGGATTGATGCTTCTTAACACTGTCTGGCCGCGTCAAACCAGTCTGTCGAAAGAAAGCATGGAAGGCATCAGTCAAGTGGCTGATAGCATGAAGCAATCTGCGGCGAACTGGGAGAAGATCGCCAAGTCTACAGCCGAACTTCATCAAGTTCTTTTAGCGCAAGCGCAAGGGAGTCGTAATGAAATCAATTCGCTTAATCAGCAGCTTCTGGGGCGGTACGGTCTCGATGCTAATGATCCTTTTAATGCTGTCGTTAACAGCATGTTCGAGCAATCCAAAGGTCTCGGAGGGGTCGACATACCTGGAAGTAAAGGCGGAACAGGTCCAGCTAAATCTGTACAAGTCACAAATGACCGGGTTACGATCAAAGTTGACCGAAGTGCCACCGGAGCTCTTGACAACGGCGAAGGAGCCACCACCCCTCCTCCTAAGTAAGCTCTATGCTTTCTTGGAGGCGAATGACTGCACGGACCCGCAGTTGAGCCCCAAATCAAAGGAAGGCTGCTACCGGGTTACTCGTGTGTTGTTAATTAACGCCACTCGGAAATTGGATGAGACCAACACTGAACTCTACGTCGGGCAACGGACGGTGACGCAGTTGGTGCAGACGATTACCGACTTAGTCGAGGCTTTACCCAGTAACACTGGCAAGTGATAGACATGCAAACAACTACCCT